>CAZKAZ010000005.1:27187-72669 GCA_964550765.1 uncultured bacterium
ATCACCAAACCGTCTTCGCTGCTCATGCGTGCCATTTCCATCAGCATGTGCGCGGTAAAACGGCGGGCATCGTCTGCTGTCGCCCCGCCTTTGAGGGCACGTTGCAAGATAGTTTCCGCGTCGGCATCCGACAAGCGCTCGGTGTAGGGGGTGAGGGCGGCGTGGTCGGTAGCGGTTGCACCCATGTCTTTGAAAAACGCCCGCCGCTGTTCTAACGCCGCAAGGTACCGTTGATAGTCCACCACGTCTATGCCAGACACACTAGACAGGGCATCGATGTTGTCGCGCCAACCCGCTTGGTTGAGGTTGACAACGGCATCTGGGCGAAACGTGGGGCGAATTTGCCCATGCCAGTCTGAGTTGCGAATCGTTTGGTGGTGCTCGAGCGTATCCGTAGCCGCATCCGTTGTGCACAGTACCTCGACATTAAAACGCTCGTACAACTTGCGCGGGCTAAACTCCGGCTGACGCAACTTAGTATCAATCTGATCATAGATGTCTTGGGCTGTCTCACGGGTCAGTTTTTGCCGCACCTCAAACAGGGTGTACAGTTCGTCATTGAGCCATGCACCTGTGGGCGTACCGCGAAAAAGGTAGGCATGGTCAGCAAACGTTTGCCAGATTTTTCTAGGGTCAGTTTCTACCGCCGTGCCGTCTTGCGTCGGCACACCCAGTGACTCGAGCGCTACCCCCTGTGCATACAGCATCCTAAAAATATAGTGATCAGGAATAATCAAGAGTTCTGCTGGCGAACCAAACTGATAGTCTGGGTCACTAAATAACGCCGGATTGACGTGTCCATGCGGACAAATCAACGGCAAATCGGCCACGTTTTGGTAAAGCGACATGGCTAAATCGACATGTTCGGGCGTCTTACCCAAAAAGCGCCCAACAGGCAAGTGTAGTGACATAAAGCATCCTTTCGCGTCAGAGACGTTCTATTGATTAAGCGATGGCTATCTTCTTACCATAACGCCTTTGACAGGGCAGGCAGGTGTCAAAGGCAATATATGGGTGATTAATTTCACAAAATCCTTGCTTGTGCGTTTTATACCTCACAAGATTAGAGGCTTGACAAGCAAATGAGATAAAATACAGCTTGGTGATAACAGCGTTTTTGAGGCATGTATTTTTAAGCCATATGTTTTTGAGTTGGGTGTTTTTATTTTTGTGTTATGAACTCTTCTATTCTTAGACTGCAAGCGAGGTATCTGTGACGATTGACGAACTCAATAAGCTCGAGCTAACCCCTTTCGTGGCCGCCCTAGCCAATGTCTTCGAGCATTCCCCGTGGGTGGCTGAAGGGGCTTACCCTGCGCGTCCTTTTGCCAATGTTGACGCTTTGCATCGTGCGATGGTGGTGGTCATGGAAAGTGCTGACGATGATGCCCAACTCGCCCTCATTCAGGCACACCCAGACTTGGCAGGTAAAGCAGCTAGGGCAGGCGCAGTGACTGAAGCCTCCAAGCGTGAACAAGCTGGCGCGGGTCTTGACCAACTTAGTGACGCTGAATTTGCCCGCTTTCACGAACTGAACGAAAGCTACCAAGACACGTTTGGCTTTCCGTTTATTTTGGCAGTCAAAGGTCACGACAAGCACAGTATCTTAGCGGCGTTTGAACGGAGGCTCTCTCACACCCCAAACCAAGAAAAACACACCGCCCTAGCAGAAATCGCTAAAATAGCCCGCTTCCGCCTAGACGCCCTTTTTTCATAACTTCTCACAAAATTCAGTAGTTATACAAAACGCTATCCATCAACCCAAAGGAGCATCATGATTACATCCATCGGCTACGGCAAACGCAACGTCACCTTGTACCGCACCTACGCTACCCCCTTACAGGTCTCCCCCATTCCCGAATCGCCTTATACGGGCACGAGCAATGTCCTTTTTGCGGTTGACGTTGACCTTAACGTCTTGGGCGATCACTTCGAGCCTGCTTACACCGAAGGCGACAACCGCATGGTGATTGCGACAGATAGCATGAAAAACTTTATTCTCAACAAGGGAATTGAATACACCGGGGCAACGCTCGAGGGCTTTTTGGCGTTTTTGGGACACGCGTTTATGACCACCTATCCTGAAGTTGACCACATCGTCGTCAGCGGCAGCCAAGAGACTTTTGCCGCTATGCCCGTAGGTAGTGACCACAGTGACGTGCTTTTTTCTCGTTCGCACGACGACTATGGTTATGCTGAACTCGAAATGCGCAAAGACGACGACGGTATTCACGTAGTAGACCACGTCTGTGGGCGTTTGCAGTTACAGCTCATCAAGGTGACAGGCAGTTCGTTCGTAAGCTTTGTGCGCGACGATTACACCACCTTGCCCGAACACAAAGACCGCCCGCTGTTTATCTACTTGGATATGCTCTACCAATATCAAGACGCTAGCGCGTTCGCCAGTGACGACCTGAGCCACTACATTGCCAGCGAACAAGTGCGCGACCTCGCTGGGATGGTATTTCACGAATTTAACAGCAAGTCAATTCAGCACTTGGTGTATGAAATGGGCAAGCGGTTGCTAGCACGTTTTCCACAACTCGCCAGCGTGTCGTTTGACGCTCAAAACCGCCTGTGGGATACGGCGTTTGTTTCCGAACAAGACGAAAAAGTCAAAGCCTACTGCGACCCGCGTCCGCCCTATGGCAACATTACCCTCACTATGACCCAAGATGCGCAGGATTCGTAATGCCGGCGCAGTTAAGCACCCACGTCCTTGACACCATGCACGGCACACCAGCAGCAGGGCTAAAAATTGAATTTTGGCGGGTAGACGGCGCAGCGCAGCACATCAAAACGGTTACTACTAACGCTGACGGGCGCACTGATGAACCGCTACTAACAGAGGGAGCAATGCTCAAAGGTCACTTTGAACTTCGTTTCCACGTTGCTGACTACTTTGCCGCCAAGCAAGTAAGCTTACCCGATCCACCTTTTTTGGATATCGTGCCCATCCGTTTCGCTATTTTTGACGCCAGCTGTAAGTATCATGTGCCACTACTGGTGTCACCGTGGGCATACAGCACTTATCGGGGAAGTTAGTGACGGACGTTCATCAACTCGCTGCCACTATCATGCAACGCTGCCAGCAATTAGCTGCGTTTAGTGATGACGACGCCGTGCTCTTTCGCCCGTTTTTATCACCTGCCACCAAAGACGTCCACAAAGCACTGCGTGATTATATGCACACCGCCGGCATGACTGTGCGCTGTGATGCGTTGGGCAATGTAATCGGACGGCGTGCTAGTGCTAATCCTCACGCCCACACGTTGCTGCTAGGTTCGCACATCGACACTGTGGTCAACGCGGGTAAGTACGACGGCATTTTGGGTGTGCTCGCAGGCATTGCTGTGGTAGAGGCATTACAAGGGCAAGACGTGCCATTTCATATTGATGTTGTGGCCCTTTCCGAGGAAGAAGGCGTGCGGTTCGGCGTGCCATTTTTGGGGAGTTTGGCGCTGTCGGGTCAGTTTGAGGCGGACGTGTTAACCCTCACTGACGCGCAGGGCGTGAGCGTCCAACAGGCGTTAATGGACTTTGGCTGTGATGCTGCAGGCATTCATCAAGCCGCTTACCGCGACGCTTTGGGATACGTCGAAGTGCACATCGAACAAGGGCCGTACCTAGAAACCATTAACCAACCGCTAGGGATTGCCACCGATATTGCTGGTCAGTCTCGAGCCACCCTCACCTTTCGCGGTGAAGCCGGACACGCAGGCACTGTCCCCATGCACCTTCGCAAAGACGCCCTAGCAGCCGCGGCTGAAGTGGTGCTCGAGATAGAACGCCTCGCCCACAGCCAAGATCACTTGGTGGCCACTGTCGGGCGCATTCACGCTGAACCGGGGGCAATTAACGTCATCGCGGGGGCAGTCACGCTCACCTTGGACGTGCGCCACCCAAAAGACGACACCCGCCTTGCTGCTGTGCAACACCTGCAAAACCACGCCCAAAAGGTGTGCGACAAACGCCATGTTCACCTCGACTGGCAAGACCTTTCTGAACAAGCCGCTACCCCCCTCGAGCCAACCTTGATTGCCTCACTGCGCCAACTATTACCCGAAGCCCCCACCATGATAAGCGGCGCCGGACACGACGCCATGGTCATTGCCAAGACAATCCCGAGCGCACTGCTCTTCGTACGTTCGCCCGGTGGCATCAGCCATCATCCGGATGAAACCGTACTCGAGCCAGACGTCGCCGCAGCCATCGACGCCGTGCGTCGTTTGGTCTTGCAGCTAGCTGAAACCCACCACTCGAGCCAAACCCCCTTATGATTTTATCCGAAAATATACCTGTAGCATTTCTACAATTAACGTCTACACAGTTGCACGCGCTTTATATCGCTGTGACGTTGGCAAGCATGACGTTAACAAACATCAGCAACTATAGAAACAACACGTAGAATCGCTATAAATTAGATACAACATGATATGAGGTAATAATGGTTGAATGTATTTTACGCAATGTGACGCTGGCAGATTATGCCACAAAAGTAGATATTGCCGTTGATGACGGTAAAATTGTGGCGCTCGGGGTGCTCGAGCAAGATACCCAGCAAGACATCGACGCCGACGGTCTGCTAGCACTGCCGGGGATGATTGACCCGCATGTGCACTTTAACGACCCTGGGCGTGGCCACTGGGAAGGCATCCACTCAGGCAGTCGGGCGTTTGCTAGTGGTGGCGGCACGTTATTTGGTGATATGCCCTTAAACGCCTCACCACCGACGCTCGACAAAGCCAGTTTTGACGCCAAGTTAGCGGTTGCCAAGCGCGATAGCATCACCGATTTTGCCCTTTGGGGCGGGCTTACCCCGAATAATCTCGAGCACATGCCCGCATTAGCTGACTGCGGTGTGTTTGCATTCAAAGCGTTTATGTCCACAAGTGGTACATCTGACTTTCAAGCCGCTGACGATATGACGCTCTTTGTGGGGATGCAGCAAGCGGCGCAGTTAGGCTTACCTGTGGCTGTGCACGCCGAAAGTGACGCGTTAACGGCGGGGTTGGCTGCGCAGTTGCAAGCAGCAGGGAAAACATCCGCTCGAGACTACGCCAATTCTCGCCCCGTCTTTGTCGAAGTCGAAGCCATCCGCCGCGCTATCACCTTAGCTGAAGAAGCCGGTTGCGAATTACACATCGTTCACGTGAGTTCTGGTACTGGGGTGTTGGAAGTTGCCGCCGCTCGAGCCCGGGGCGTTAACGTCACCTGCGAAACCTGCGCCCATTATTTGCACTTTACCGACGAAGACATGTCCCGCTTTGGAGCAATTCTTAAGTGTGCACCGCCCCTACGCAGTCAAGCTGTCCAAGATCATTTGTGGGAACAACTCAGCGCAAGCGAGATCGACTTTGTGACGTCGGATCATTCGCCTTCAGAACTTGCGCTCAAAGAAAAAGACAACTTTTTTGAGGTGTGGGGCGGCATCGCAGGCGTCGAAGCCACCCTGTTGACCCTGTTGCACCACGCCGAAGAACACGGGTTAACAGCAGCAGACATTGCCAGCTTGACGGCAACAAACGCAGCCAAGCGGTTTCGGTTTGGGTCAAAAGGGCGTTTGCAAGTTGGGTGGGATGCGGATATTACCTTGGTGGATAGCACACAGACGACCGCTCGAGCACCCCAAGACCTGTTCAGCCGTCACCAATACAGCCCCTACACCACGCCCTACACAGCACCCCTGCGCGGCAAAATTATCTCAACGTTTGTGCGCGGAAGGCGCGTGTTTCATCAGGGTGCACTCGCTGACGACTTTGAAGCCAAACTCATCACCCCTAGTCGGTAATACCTAAGGGGCTAAAGGTTCTTCAAAGCGTTGAATCTCAACCAAGTAGCCGTTGGGATCGCGCAGGAAAAACTGATAGACGTTAAACGTTTCGCTTAACCTAGGGTGACTTTCGGTTTCGACACCCTTGGCACGTAAATACTCGTACACGCCGTCCACATCGTCAATCAGGATGGTAATGACCACGCGAAAATCGCTAGGGATGGTATACCCGCGCTGACAAAAACCGACGTAGGCAGCCGGGGAACTTTGGTAAATGCGGCATAGTCCTTGGTCGCGCACCAGTGACAGTGCTAAAGTATCGGCGTAGAACGCGTGAGTTGTTTCAAGGTCGTCGGTAGGTAAGAAAATAACTTGACCGTGGCTTTGCTCGAGCATCGCACACCTCCTGTGGTTGACGCTATCATCGCACACACACAGGCATCGCACACACACAGGCATCGCACACACACAAGCAAAAATGCGGTTTAATGGGCATTCATGGCAAAAGATGCTCCTCACTTCCCTGATACCGATTTTCCTTTTAGCGACCTTGGGGCGACCCGCACCGTGGTCAACAGCAATTACGCGTTTATCGCCCCCGACGGACATGTGCGTACCAGTTTGCCAGGTTGGCAAAAAACCCACATCGTCACGCTCATTTCACCCCGCATGGGGGCACAGTTTCATCAGTATGTAGCACACATGGACGCAGGCAGCGCCAGTGGTGAACCTCTTGCTGGCGTCGAGCGATTTATCTATGTGGTGAGCGGCAAAGTCGAACTGGTCAGCAGCGGCCAGTCCAGCAATTTGCAAGACGATGACTTTGCTTTTTTACCTGCAGATACCGCCCACGGCATTCGCAGCAAGCAAGGGGCTGTCTTGAATGTCTACGAAAAACGCTACCAACCACACCCCGAAGCCGACGCGCCCAGCATGCACATTGGCCGTAGCAAAGACATAGCCGGTGAAGACTTTTTGGGCAACCCCAACGTGCAAGTGCGCAAGTTTTTGCCCGACAGTTTAGAGTTTGACATGGCGGTCAATACCATGACCTTTAAGCCTGGGGCGCCACTGCCGTTTATGGAAACGCATGTGATGGAACATGGGCTGTTAATGTTGCGCGGAAGTGGTATTTATAAGCTCGAAAACGACTGGTATCCCATCACTCGAGGAGACGTCTTGTGGATGGGTGCTTACTGTCCGCAGTGGTTTGCCGCCGTCGGCAGTGAAGAAGCTTGTTATTTGCTGTACAAAGATACAAACCGTGACCCGCTCGAGCCGCAACCCTAAAACGACCCTAAAACAACACAATGCGCCAACATCATGATTGTGTTTGACGTTGGCGCAGGGTATTTTTACTTTTTACGAACTACTCGTGGGCAACCGTTTCGAACAACGCTATCAAATCGTTGTACAGGGTGTCGTTTTCTTCAGCAGCTTGTAAAAAATGTTCATTGAAGACCAACTCGGCTACCCGCTCTTGTTGTTGGCTGAGGCGTTTGAGGGTCTGACGGGGCATGATGAAAGAGACCATCACCGCGTCGTCGTCGATATCGATAGCACAGTGGTCGAGCATGTCGACCATGCTCGAGGTTTCAGTGAGGGTTTGCCCCAAACGCGACGCTTTGCGCGCATCGAGTTCGGTGAATTCTTTGCTCTTACCGAGCAAGTGCTCCCCCAATCGGTGAATGGCAATCATAAACGCAGCTTAGCAACGCAGTTACTGAGAAGCCTTACAACGCCGTGAGAAAGACTTTTTTTAGGTGAGAGATAAGTTTCACATCCTCATGCTCACGTGCTAGCACGCTCAACATTTCTCATCGACACGGCTAAAACACACCCTTTGAAGAACGAACTCGATTACGCTTCATTTTATAGCCACAACCAAGTGAACGTGCACATCTTAACGACCATCGAACGTGCTAGACGAAGTTTTGTGATGCCTGTGTGTCCTGATTGAGTGGACAATTGCTATATGTTGTCCTTCGTACCCGCAGCGCTCTCTAGCAACACCCATAACCAAAAAAACCCGTGCCCTTCTATCAAAGACGGCACGGGAAATCACGGATACACTGCAACCAGTACAGAAATCAGGGTAAAAATCAGGGCAAACGAGGCTTAAGGGTGGCTCGAGCTACTCACCTTCACCCTCGTTCACCTCAACCTTAACTAGAGCACGCTTTTTGGCAATCCGGCGGATGATGATGGGCACAAACAACCCTAGCACAGTGAGTACCCACAAACTGATGGAGATGGGGCTTTCAAAAAACACCCGATAGTCACCGCGACTGTACACCAGCGCCCGCCGCAGGTTTACTTCCATAAGTTCACCCAAAACAAGCCCCAAAATCACTGGAGCAAGGGGAAATTTAAGTTTGCGCATAATCAAGCCCAAAAAGCCCAAACCCGTCATGAGCACCAAGTCAAACGCACTGTTGTTAACGGCATACACACCCACAAAACTGAGCGTGGCCACAAGCGGCATCAGCACCCAGCGTGGAATCATCAAAATGCGCACGAACAACCCCACCAACGGCAAATTGAGAATCAAGAGCATCACGTTGCCGATATACATAGACGCTGCCAAACTCCAAAAGATTTCTGGATTATTTTGCAGTAACATAGGCCCTGGGGTGACACCGAAACTGAGTAGCGCTGCTAATATCACTGCTGTTGTGCCACTGCCCGGTACACCCAAGGTGAGCATGGGAATAAACGCCCCTACTGACGCCGCGTTGTTAGCCGCTTCCGGTGCGGCCACACCGCGAATGTCACCTTGACCAAACTGATCATCGTGATCTACGATTTGCTTTTCGGTGGTGTACGCAATAAAACTGGCAATCGTTGCGCCAGCACCGGGTAAAACACCAATCAAAAAACCCGAGATGCTGCTGCGAATCATCGTCCAAAACGACGACACAAATTCTTGAGCAGAGATAAAAACCCGCCCAAACGACGTTTGTACTTCGCCTTCAT
Source organism: uncultured bacterium (assembly GCA_964550765.1). Classification (GTDB taxonomy): domain Bacteria; phylum Deinococcota; class Deinococci; order Deinococcales; family Trueperaceae; genus JBCCBI01. Next base: position 35,937 of record CAZKAZ010000005.1, read on the forward strand.
CTTCACCATCTATCAAGGCTTGTAACACTTCGCTGATGGCAAACAAACCGATGGCCACCACCACAAAGTCCATACCGTCATAGAGTTTGAGTTGACCGTAGGTAAAACGCGTCGTCGTCCCCTGGGGGTCAAGGCCAATGGTGGCCATAATTAAACCAAGCGACGCAGACACCAAGGCCTTGAGGACGTTTTTGCCCGTTAAGCTCGAGAGCGTCGAAAAAGCAAAAATCATCAACACAAAGTACTCAGCAGGACCAAAGTTAATCGCCCAACGCGCTAGCAGGGGGGCAAAAAAGATAAGCGCAAAAATAGACAGCGTGCCGCCCACAAACGAGGCAATCGCCGACATCGCTAGCGCAGGACCAGCGCGGCCACTTTGTGCCATGGGAAACCCATCGAGGGCAGTGACCACCGAAGCGGCTGTACCAGGGACGTTTAAGAGAATACTGCTGATAGAGTTACCGTACATCGAGCCGTAATAAATGCCTGCAAACATAATCATCGCCGAGGTAACGGGCAAACCCAACGTAAAGGTAATGGGAATCAAAATAGCGATGGCATTAATGGGGCCAATGCCAGGCAACATGCCGATGATAGTACCGAGCAACACGCCCACAAACGCCAGAAAAATATTGGTCGGCTCGAGCGCGACCGCGAACCCTTGACCTAATAACGTTAAAACTTCCACGGTTTCTTAAAACATCCTTCCACGCGGGAGCGGAATGCCAAGCCCAAACACAAACAACGCATAAAGCGCTGCACTCGAGCACAACCCTGCCACTACTGCCTGCCATGGTTTAGCACCAAAACGCCAACTGACCAGACTAGTCTCGAGGGTCGTTGCCGCCAAAAAACCTATCGGCACCAGCAAATAAGCATAAACCGCAAAACTTGCCGTCAAGACCACAACATCAAGCCACTGCGGCATATTGAACCACTCCGGGTCAGGGTCAGCACGAAATAGAATGCCAATAGCAAACAGTAGCAGCCCACCAGCGAGCAGCAAAGGAAAGTCCTTCGGCTCAACAACGCCTGAACCAAAACCGGACTCGAGACGCCAGGCCTCGAATCCGTAGTACAGCGCAAACACGAGCAGCACAATGGCTGCAATGCGGTCACTCACTCAATCACACCAACATCTCGAGAAATCTCTTGCATGATAGCAATTTGTTCACGTACAAATTCCTCAAAGTTCGCCCCGAAGCTTTCAAAGGGTGCTAGACCGTTTTCAGCCCGCAACGTTGCCCACTCTTCACTGTTGGCCACTGTCTCCACGGCGTTCACCCAGTAGTCATAGGCTTCATCAGAGATACCCGGCGCACCATAAAAACCGCGCCAGTTGGGGGCAACCAAGTCGTAGCCCTGTTCGGCTGCCGTAGGAACATCCGGCACGCGGTCAACACGGTCAGGGGCAAATACCGCCAGAGCACGCATAGTACCCGCGTCAATTTCGCCTACCAGCTCAGAAATATCACCTGTGAACACATCAGCACGGCCACCCTTGACTTCGATAATGGCTGTTGCACCACCATCAAACGACACATAGCGGAAAGGACGGATGTCTTCAATGCCTGCTTCTCTAGCTAACTGCAACACCTTAATATGGTCAAAACCACCCACAGCACTGCCACCTACAAAAGTGAGCGCTTCGGGGTCTTCTTGCATAGCGGCAATCAAATCATCCAAGGTTTCAATATCTGAATTAACATCCACGGCCAACGTACCGTAGTCTGCCCCCAACGCCCCAAACCAACGCACGTCATCGGCGGTAAAGCCAGCAAACACGTCTTGGGCGAGGCGGGTTGCCGTAGCCACACTGGCTGCCACTATTAAATCTTCATCACCTTCGCGCTGCGTTACCACGTTGGCGTAGGCCACACCGCCACCGCCACCAGACAAGTTGGTGACTTGAATAGAACCAGGCACCAAGCCAAGTTCGGGCATGACTTGAGCTGCGGGCACACGGCAAGTAAAATCCCAACCGCCACCAGGACTTGCAGGGGCGATACATTCAGTGTTACTGGGCGTAAATTGTGCCATTGCCCCAGTAGCTAATAGAGTAGCCAATAGCGCGACAACGCTTACGAAAAGTCGTTTCATAACCTTACCTCCTGAGTTGTGTTGTTTCGACTTGGTGAGGATAACAGGTTTATCGTGCGGGACGCAAGTAGTTAACGCAACCTTTGGGCATAGTCAGTCTAGCTCGCCCAACTATAAGACAGTGCTGTAACGCTCGAGCGATACAATGTTGACAGTTGACACTATCTACTGACTAGACGTTGCCTCACTAACTTATTACCCATGACCATTTGCACCCCCTCGAGCCAACACCCAATCCCCAACACTCAATCCCCAACACTCAACCCAAGGAGACATCATGCGTTTGTACGTTTATCCCTCTACCCCACGCTGTGAACACGCAACAAGCCTCTATAGTGAGCATCGCACGTGATAACTAACACAGATTCGCACCCGTTACGCGTCGGCATCCTCGGGGCAGGACAAGCAGGCGAACGCAACGCCATCGGATTTGCTCACTCGGCTGACTGTCAGCTTGCAGCAGTGTGTGACGTCGATGTATCCAAAGCTCGAGCCTTGGCCGAACGCTTCGCTGCGACTGCGTTTGAGGATTGGCAAGTGATGCTCGAGCAACCCCTCGATCTCCTCGTTATCGCCCTGCCCCATGCCCTGCACGTTGCCCCCGCCCTCGCTGCTGCTGCTAAGGGCATTCACATCCTGATGGAAAAACCCATCGCCACCACCCTCGAGGATGCCCACACCATCGTTGACGCGTGTACCAATGCAGGCGTCTTACTCACCATCAGCTTTGTGCACCGCTTCCGCGAAGAAGTGAAGCAAGCAAAATCGTGGTTAGAAACAGGTGAACTTGGCACCCCCCAACTGGCTCGCAGCGTCATGAACGGTCAACGGGGGGCGCACTTGCCTGCTTGGGTGACGCAACGAAACCTCTCTGGTGGCGGCGTGCTGATGTACAGCGCCATTCACGAAGTTGACCGCTTGCGGTGGCTACTAGGGCAAGAGGTGACTCGAGTGCACGCCCACACCCACCACTACGACCCAGCTTCAGAAGTAGAAGACAGCGTCACGGCACTACTTGAGTTCACAGGCGGCAGTACAGCCACCCTCACAACTAGCGCCCCTAGCTATCCTTCGCTGCCCTTGTGGGAAACCGAAATCGTTGGTGACAAAGGTATTTTGCTAGTGCAAACCCGGCACTACGCCGCGTTGAGCAATGCCCACACCCACAACACCCTCGACACCCAACAGATAGCGCAAGAACAGGGCATTCACTACAACTTCGCAAGGCAAGCCCAAGCATTCGCTGACGCTATCTTAGAACGGGCAGCTTTGGGGGTTACAGCGGAAGACGGACTTAAAGCGCTCGAGGTTGCCCTCGCCATTTACGCCTCAGCCGAGCAGCACCAACCTGTGACCCTGTGATATTACTGAAATATTGACGCGACATTGCTGTGGCTTTGGCGGGATTTTAACGTAACCTCAACATAAATATGCATCAGCATTTACATAATTGGCATCTACAAAGGTGAAGGCAGTTGATGCCGATGTGACGGTTGATATGACGTTGGTCAAAATCGACAACTGTAGAAACGACATGTGGCATTGCTAGCATGATGCACAAACACAAAACAGCGCGTGATGTTTACACCACACGCTGAGACGCTGTTTGATTTTTGAGATTATGCCTATTTACAACCCTTCTGGTCGCATCATTGCCACTTCTTCGCCTGTCGTTTCGTCGGCTTTGATGGGCTCGAGCTCTTCGGGTGCGTAAAATTCAAACCCTTCTGGTAGGTTGTCTTCATTGCCCCAAGCGATCAACATATGATTCATCACAGCAGCAAGTTCTTCGTTGGATGTTTCTGCATAACTGCGGTGACGATTGGTCGTATCGCGCCCGTCAATGCTCAGTTGCCCTTGCACCCCATAGACCATGAAGTAAGCCAAGTATTCGCGGCCTCCTTCTGCCGAAACGATGTCCGGAATATAAGTCAGTTCGCTGTGACAACCTGCGCACGAGTCGGTAAACACCTCTTCACCTAAGGCTTGCCAGTCAAATTCGGTGGCAACTTCTTGGGCATAAGCGGCGTCCGAAACGAACAACACCACCCCGTTACTGCGCAATAACGCAAACCCAAACGTAAACATCACCAACAAAAAACTGAGAATATACGTTGCTCGATTGACATATACGTGCCGCATACTGCCTCCTTTCGCGTGAGACTATCAGTAGCCCCTACACCAAGTCGAAACGTTCACTGTGGATATGTTCCAAAGACACCCCCAGCGTCTGAAGGGCGTCTTCAACGGCGTCGGTCATGGGGTTAGGCCCGCAGATGAAATACTCGCGGGTAAACCCTTCGCGGGGCAAGTGGTGGCTCAAGACTTTGGCGGTGATGAAACCCTTTTCGCCTTGCCAGTCTTCAGGCGGGCTATCAAGGACGTAGACAACCTTGAGGGAGAGTTGTTGCTCGAGCTTATCTAGTTCTTCTCGAAACGCCGCCGTGTCCAAGTTCTTTTCACCATAAAAAAGCAACACCGGACGCGGATCGCCTCGGTTCGCCATGGTCTGCAACATGCTGATAAATGGGGTAATGCCCACGCCACCTGCAATAAACACATACCCGGGCGCGGGCACCATATCGATGGAAAACGAACCATGTGGACCATCTAGGTAGGCGCGGGTACCGATAGGCAAGTCATGTAGCGAGCGGGTAAAGTTGCCCAGTTCTTTGATGCCAAAAGACACTTTGCCAGAACTAATCGGCCCTGAGCAAAACGAAAAGGGGTTTTCATTGACGGTAAACGGCGACTTACCAAACTTGAGCCATGCAAACTGCCCCGGTTTGAACGTCAAACCCGGATGACCATCGGCTTCAAGTTCCAACACCCACGTCTTGCCGCGTTCTGCGGTAATACCTGCAAGGCGGTAGGGGGTGCGCTGTTGCAACAAGGGCTTAATGAGCCGTAGGTAGATAAAAAAGCTCATCGCGGCTGCGGTAATGCCCACGAGCGTCAGTTCTTTCCAGAGGGTGTTAACGTAACTGCCTGCCAACGTCACGTGCAAGTGCGCTGAGACAATAGCCGCAATCGCCAAGGCCGCGTGCGTCACCCGCCAGATTTCGTAGCCAATGTTGAGTTGCTTGCGAAATAGCGACAACACCGTGAGGATAATGAGCAAATACACCGCCCAATTGCCCGTGCGACTCGCCCACGTGCCACCGATTGGGTTGAGCAGGGGCATAAGGGCAGGGTTGTCAATCACTAAGATAAATGGGTGGGCAATAATCAGTAACAGGGCAATCAAGGCAATCTGCCGGTGGTAGCGCAAAATCAGGTCAATACCGTAAGGGGCAGTAATACGCTTGTAGCGGGCGATGAGCAAAAACTGCATGGCCATCTGCAACAGGCCCACAAACCCCAGACCCACCGAAAACTCTACCCAAAAACTGCGCCCTGTTGGGGTAGGCCGCACCATGATGATAATGAGCGGTGAAAGCACGACGAGTAGGTAAAAGAAAATCCAAAAAACACCAGAGACGGTTTGTTTCATGCACGCTCCTTAGAAATCTCGAGCTCAACTACAAACCTAATAAATACCCAAAATCCCCATCACCTTGGTAGGTCATAGTTTGCAGCAACACCTTAATCACGTAGATAGTTAAATAGTATCACCTTAGCCGCTGATAAAGTCAATACCTAAGCGTGCCACTCGGGTTTAACGACGCAAGCACACCCAGCAAGCCTCTCTTGTCAAGGTTGCATCTTTTCACATTTGACTTCATAAACCTGCCGTGATAGCTTAATAGCACGGCAATTAACCCCATCAGTTCACCCCATCAATTCACCCCATCAATTCACAATGCGTTTTCATCGTGCTACGGCGAGCTCTCACAGACACACCAGCAATCTTGAACAGTAACTGTTAACAATCAACAGTATGCCACCCAAAGCAGCACGGCAACAACGAACAGCAAAGCAGCACGGCAACAACGAACAGCAACAACGATTGGCTCAACTTTAGAACAGGAGCAGGCATGGACGCGATTGAACTCGAGATTCTCTGGCAACGCCTCATCAGCATCATGGACGAGGTCGATAACGCTGTGATTCGCACCTCGTTTTCGACCATCGTGGGCGAAAGTCACGACTTTGCATGCATCTTGCTCGATGCCAAAGGAGATTCGTTGTGTCAGTCGAGTTTTAGCCCACCGGATTTTTGCGTGATTTTGCCGAGTACGGCCAAAGCCATGCTCGAGCACCACCCCATAGAAACCCTTAAAGAAGGCGACGTCCTCGTTACCAACGACCCTTGGTTAGCCGCTGGTCACTTGCCAGACTATGCCATCATCACCCCTATTTTTCACCGAGGCAACGTCGTGGCGTTTATGGGCACGATTGCCCATGTTTCAGATGTAGGCGGCCACAGTGGCGACATTATCGCGCCCGATGTCTATACTGAAGGTGTTTGCATTCCGCCTGCAAAATTATACGAAGCCGGTGAGGAAAACGCCCTCCTTTTTGACATTATCGGCGGCAACTGCCGCGTGCCCAACTTGGTTTTAGGTGACCTTCGCGCCATTGTCGGCACGCATCATGTGGGTGCAGCAAGACTCAAAGAGTTTTTACAAGACTACGATCTAGCCAGCCTCACGGAACTTTCCGACACCATTCATGAACGCTCCGAAAACCTGTTGCGAGAACGCATCGCTGCCCTGCCTGATGGCACGCGTAGTTTTGGGCTAGATATTGACGGCTACGAAGATATCGTGCACTTGCAGGCTACCGTGACCGTGGCTGGTTCGGATATTTATGTGGACTATACAGGTACGTCAGCGCAGACCAAAAAAGCCGCCATTAACTGCGTTTACAACGTGACGCACTCGAGCACCATGTACCCGTTCAAGTGCGCTTTAGCCAGTAACATCCCCAACAACACGGGACTTTTCAAACCCATTCACGTATCTGCTCCCAAAGGCTGCATCCTCAATACCACCTTTCCCCATCCGGTGAACGCGAGGGCGAAGACCACTAACAACATCAACCAAGTCGTCTTTGGGGCGGTCTGGTCGCTTTTGGGAGAACACGCCCAAGCCGGCAGCGGGTCTATCTGGCCGTTTAGCGTCAGTGGTGACGTGCCTGAACTGGGTCGTTTTTCGGTGCATATTTTGCCACACGGCGGACGCGGTGCCATGCGCGGTCTTGACGGGCTCATTCCCATTGCTTTTCCGCACAACAGTGTGGTGACGCCCATAGAGATTATGGAAACGGACGCGCCTGTGTTGATTCTCGAGAAAGAACTCCTACCCGACTCAGCAGGCGCAGGCAAGCAACGCGGCGGTGTGGGGCAAGTGATGACCTTCAAAAACATCTCTGAGCACGCCATTTTCGCAAGAGTGCGCCCCGACAAAATTACCTGTGCGCCCCCCGGACTAAACGGCGGACAGGTAGGCAAAACGGGCAGGGTGTTTTTTAACGGCCAAGAAATCCACGAATTTCCCATTTTGACGTTTAACCCCAATGATGAAATCCGCTTGCAGATGCCCGGTGGCGCAGGCTTTGGCGATGTGCGCGAGCGCAGTGTGGCGGCGATTAAGCGTGACCTCGAGCTTGGCTACATCACCCCCGAAGGTGCCGCTCGTGACTATCACTTAAGTGAAGTGGAAAAATTATGACAGCCACCTTACCGACGACTGAGCTTAAAATCACCCAACTGCGCGTCACCCCTGTCAGCTTGCCACGCAGCCACACCTTAACCACGTCTTATGGCAGCGGCGACCTAGCAACCACAGTACTCGTAGAAATCATGACGGACGCGGGTATCACGGGTATCGGGCAAACTGCCGTCGCGCCGCGTTCGTATGGTGAAACCGCCGAAGGCATCGCCGTCAACATCGCCAGCCATCTCGCCCCTGCTGTACTTGAAAAAGACCCCAGCAACATCACCGGGTTACTGCACGCCATGCAAAAAGCCCTCCCCCATCATTGGGCGTCGCACGCAGGGGTAGAACTTGCCCTCTGGGACGTGACTGCCAAAGCGTTGGGTGTGCCTGCTTATGTACTTTTGGGTGGCAAACTGACCAGCGGCGTCAAACTCATGGGTTTTGTTCATCAAGACACGCCTGCGAAAATGGCAGAAGAAGCCCGCAGAGTTGTTGATGAACAGGGTTTTGACGTGCTGAAGATGAAAATCGGCGCTGACCCAGTAGCAGACCTCGAGCGCTACCGTGCCGTTGCCCACGCCATTGACGGCCAAGCGGTCATTCAAGTAGACGGCAATATCGGTTACAGCCTCGCCCAAGCCAGCCACACCCTGCCACAGATGGAAGCAATCGGTGCCCTTGGGGCAGTGGAGCAACCTGTAGCGAGGGTCGCTGACATGGCCGTTTTGGCTAGCAAGCTAACGACACCCATCATGGCCGATGAAGCCATTTATGCCGCTCCTGACGCCATCGAAATTGCCCGCACCGGCGCTGCCAGCTTGGCACTGATGAAAATCACCAAACACGGCGGCGTGAGTCAAGTGCGCAGCATCGGCACCATTTTTGAAGCCGCGGGTTTGGGGTTATCCATTGCCATTTATTTTGATGTGATTGCCGCTGTCGCTGCCCATTTGGCGGTTAGCTTACCCGCTGTCAGGTGGCCGTCGCCGTTTACCTATCTTGATGACACCATTTTGCGTGAACCTTATGAACCCGTTGGGCAGCTTTTGCCCGTTCCCGAAGCGCCTGGCTGGGGTGTGGAGCTTGACCCAGACAAAGTCAACCGCTACGCCGTCAGCCAATCCGTGACGATAAGTAGCTGATTATTAATAACCATCTGAGCAATAAGCATCTGAGCAATAAGTATCTGAGAGGAGCTACTGTGAAATCTGTAAGCAAACACATCAGCCACGCTCGAGCCTCCCCCCCATTCTCGTGACCCCTTCGTAAATCCATCTTGCCCATCACCTCGCCCGCCTACGAATGTCAAAATAATACCGCCTGAGTATCCGCTTTCACATTGGAAGGAGAAACCATGAAAACCCGCATTACTTTATTACTGCTTGCCGTGTTGTTACTACCACTCGCGAGCGCCCAAGACGAAGAAACCATCACCATCGGCATGAACGAACTGGTGACCTCGATGGATCCCCCTGCTGACTGGGCAATTGCCTCAACGTGGATTCACATGAACCTGTTCGACTGCTTGGTGTGGCGCAACCGCGAAACGGGCGAATTTGAACCGTGGTTAGCCACCTCATATGAAAACATCGACGAAGTCACCTGGCGCATGACCTTGCGTGAGGGTGTGACCTTTCACAACGGTGAAGTGTTTGATGCTGATGCCGTCAAGTGGACTTACGAACGCATCACCACTGCCTCGAGAGACGAGTTCATCACCTTCAACCAGTGGACGTTTATTGAAGAAATTACCGCGTTAAGCCCCTACGAAATCGAAATCACTACGGCTGGTCCTGAACCTGCTTTTTTGAGCAAGATGGCAGGTACAGGCTGCGGCATTCAAGCGCCCATTGCAGGGCAAGAAATGGCTGCTAGTGACGAGTATATGCCGATTGGCACCGGGCCTTATATGCTCACCGAATTCGTCCGTGACGACTTTGTGGTGATGAGTGCTTTCCAAGACTACTGGCAAGGTGCACCGGATGTTGAAACCATCATCTGGCGGGCTATTCCTGAAACCTCAACCCGCATTGCCAACTTGCTGACAGGCGATGTTGACTTGATCGTCAGCGTGCCACCCCAAGACTGGGAACGCATCAATGGTAACGAAGGCACCGAAGTACAAGAATACTTAACCACAAGGGTGATGCTCCTCGCACTCAGAGCAGGGCCTTCTGAGCAGTATCCCGACTGGGAAGGGTTGACCTCAGATCCGCTTATTCGCGAAGCTATTAGCTTGGCTATTGACCGCGAGTTACTGATTGAAGTGATTGAGGGCATGGGCGTGCCCGTGCTTTCTCGCATCACCCCGCCTAATATTGGCTGGAGCGAAGACTACTACGACGCCGTGGGCGAATACGACCCCGAACGCGCCATGCAGCTACTTGAAGAAGCTGGTTATGACGGCGAACCCATCACCTTCCAAAGCAGCACCTCGTGGTTATTGCAACAAGAAGTTGCCGAAGTGATTGCGGCCATGCTCGAGACGGTTGGTTTTAATGTCGACTTGCAAGTTATGGACGTGACGACTTTCCGCGAGCAGGTGTATTTCCCGTATCGCAACGAAGAAATCTACATGGACGCGTTGGGCAATTCTTTCTTTGACCCTTGGATCACGGTACTTTCTGAGCGTTCTGACCGTCGTGAACGCAGTGGTTGGTCAGGCCCCGAAGCCGATATGGCCGATGAACTCATTCGTTCGGCAGCAGCCAACATGGACGCCGAAGCCCGTGCTAATGAATACTTGGCGCTGCAAGAAATCTTAGTAGAAAGTGCGCCTACCATCCCGCTTTATCAGATGAAAGATGCCGTTGGTATCAACAGCAATCTGAACTGGTCGATGCCTTTAGACGGCTTTTTGTGGATGGGCAACGCCGAATTAGAGTAAACCCCTCCTGCCCACAGGCACACCCTCCTGCTTGTGGGCGTCTTTGTTTTTTGTATTGCTTGCTACGACCTAATGACCCAACCGTGACCCCACTATGACCAAATATATTGTCGCTCGAGTCGCTCAAATGATTCCTCCGCTGTTGGGGTTAACCATCATCTTATTTGTGCTACTGCGCATTGGTGGTGACCCCATCTATCACCTTGTTGACCCCGAAGCTTCCGCCGAAGAAATCGCAGCAGTACGGGCGGCGTACGGGTTTGATCAGCCTTTGCACGTGCAGTACTTCAACCAACTTGGCTTAATGTTACGTGGCGACTTTGGTGAGTCGTTTCGTTTTCGTGTGCCTGCTTTGCCACTCGTGCTCGAGCGCCTGCCTGCAACTATCGAACTGGCGCTTGCTGCCATCTTTGTGGCGGTGATCATCGCCATTCCGGCGGGTATTCTGTCAGCGGTCTATCAAAATTCGCCCCTGGACTTGTTCGTCACCGTGCTCTCTACCTTAGGAAGGGCGATGCCCAACTTTTGGATTGGCATCATGTTGATTTTGATTGTGGCTGTACGCCTCAATTGGCTCCCGCCTTCGGGCAGGTTAGAACCTGTCTCGATTATCTTGCCCGCCATCACTCTGGGCTCGAGCATCGCCACGACCTTGGCGCGGGTACTGCGTTCGTCAATGCTTGAAGTCATGCGCCGCGACTTTATCACCACAGCACACGCCAAAGGCCTCAGCAAGTGGCGGGTACTCTTAAAACACACCTGCCGCAACGCATTAATCTCAGTGACGACGGTGTTCGGTTTGCAGATGGCGTGGCTACTCGGTGGTTCGGTCATCATCGAAGAAGTGTTCGCTTGGCCGGGCATGGGGCGGTTGATGTTGGCGTCGGTGTTGGTGCGTGATTTTTCTGTGGTGCAAGCGGGTGTGTTTGTGTTTGCCCTCGTTGTCATGACCACCAACTTATTAGTAGACATCTTGTACAGCTTTTTGGACCCGCGGATTCGCTATGGCTGAAACTACTACCGACCCAGCCTTACAAGCCTCAGAACCACAAACGACGTCAGCCGTTCAAAAACGCTATGCCGGCAGACGCGTCGTGTTGAGTCTCATTCGCAGCCCAGTGGGGATGATGGGGTTTTTGTTAGTCGCTACGCTGTTGGTGCTGGCCCTTTTCGCCCCCCTGATTGCCCCGCACGACCCAACCGAATTTAACTTGCGGGCTAGGCGACTGCCACCGGTGTGGTTAGAAGGCGATGCCACCTACCCGCTAGGTACCGATCAACTAGGGCGGGATCTACTGAGTCGGTTGATTTTTGGCTCGAGAGTCTCTTTGCTCGTGGGCGCTGGCGGGGTCATGGTGTCGTTGCTCGTAGGCGTCAGTTTGGGGATGATTAGCGGGTTTGCAGGTGGTGCAGTGGATGCGGTCATTTCCCGCGTCATCGACACCTTTATGGCCATTCCCTTTATCGTCTTAGCCCTCGCGGTAGTGGGTATTCTTGGCCCTGGTAGCGGCGACAGCTTGCTCATTCTCATTATCGTCCTTGGCATGACCGGTTGGGTGACGTTTGCTAGGGTGGTGCGAGCAGAAGTCTTATCCGTCAAAGAACTGGAATATGTCGAAGCCGTCCGCGCTTTGGGGGTGCGCCGGGTAGCTATTTTGCTTAAGCACGTACTGCCCAACATCAGCGCTTCGATTATCGTGCTGGGAACACTGCAAGTGGCCACCGTCATCATCGCTGAGTCGTCCCTGTCTTTTTTGGGCTTAGGCGTGCAACCGCCAAGCGTCACCTGGGGGACGATGCTGGCTGACGGACGCGATTACCTAGCGACTTCGTGGTGGTTGGCAACGTTTCCAGGAATAGCCATTACCCTCACGGCTTTGGGGATGATTCTCTTAGGTGACTGGTTGCGCGATGTTTTGGACCCCAAGATGACCCTATAAGTCAGCACATCCATCAGGTAACGTCAACGGGTAGATGATCGGTTTGTTGTTATGTCGTGTATTCGCTATAACGTGTATTTGGTGGGTCGGGTGGCAGCTCGAGCTCCCACATCAGCCACAGCCATTACCGCTCACCACACAACCAGCAAGCCAACCTTATATGCTCTATACGTCTTACCTAACACATCACGTTAACACCAGAACCAAAACGCAACCGGGATTATCAACGTGAATACGCTCGAGCAAAAGTGTATTATGTCAACAGTCAACACTTAACTACTCTCTTGAAAGGAAATCTCTCTCACACTATGAGCAAAGCAGCTATTGAACTCGCAGGCGTCACCATTCCCGCAGGCGAACGCGGGTTTGGTTATTTACACGTCAATACCTTGGCAGCCCGCACCGAAGTGCGCGTCCCTTTTCAAGTCATCAATGGCGCAGAAGATGGCCCGACCTTGTGCTTAGAATCCACCCAACACGGTTGGGAACCGATGGGCGCAGAAGTCATCCGCCGCGCCACCCAACGCATCGACCCCAAAACCCTCAAAGGCACCATCTACTGCTTGCCGCTAGCCCATCCGTTCACGGTCGAATTTGGCGGCACCATTGAAAGCGCCGGGCAGCGGGTGAGTCCTGCTGATAACTTAGACCTCAACCAAACCTGGCCTGGTGCCCGTGAAAATGCTTGGCTAACGCAGCAAATCGCGTATGTGCTTTGGAACGACGTCATCAGCAAGTGCGACACCATTCTCGACTATCACGACGGCACGGGCGCAGCAGATGAACTGCCGGTAGCCTTTGCGCACGCCTTTCCCGATGACGCCCCCTATTACGCAGGTGCGGGCATCGAAGGTTTGGAAGGCAAAGACACCAACCCACCCATTAACCCTGACGCTGCCAAAAAGATGAACGAGCAAATTATGGGCATGGCCAAAGCCTTTGGTTCGCCCGTCATCTGGTGGCGGCAGTACATGCTCAACCCCAAAATGCTCACCGCGCAGTGCGCCATTAACGGCATCGTGCCTTTAGTTGTAGAAACCGGCGGCGGCGGCATGATTGACGCCACCATTGAACCAAGTGTGACGTGCACCATGAACATCTTGAAGTACTTAGGCATGATCGAAGGCGAACTGGACATGCCCGAACGGCAAGTGATGGTCACCAATTACAAAGTGTATCGCTCGCTCACAGGTGGGTTTTATCTCAAAGAACCCGGACGCGATGTTGGCACCATGGTGGAAAAAGGCGACGTGCTCGGGCAAGTCGTTGACCCAGTAACCAGTGAAGTATTAGAAACCTGCACCGCGCCTGTGTCGGGGATGCTAGTGAGCACACGCGTGCGCATGCCCATCAACCCCGGTGGTTATATTGCCCACCTTGCGGATTTTGACAGCATCATTTGGGAACGTTAGCGGTTTGTTGGTTTGGGTGTTAATAGAAACACGTTGATAGCAAAACGTTGATAGAAACAGGTGACGTTGGTGGAATTGCCAGCAACATTGCAACAAAAAGCTCGAGCCACCCGCCTTTTCATCACAGGCGCAGCGGGTTTCGTTGGCATTAACCTCGTCAAACACGCGGCGACGGCTGGCGCTCAGGTGATCGCTTTAAGTAGACGCGAACCTGACAACGCCAGTCACGCGTTTCTGGCTGGCGTTGCCGCGAATGTCACGTGGTGCGTGGGTGATGTCAGTGATGCTACTGGCTTACGCGAACTTGTTAACCATCACGACGTTACCCACATTTTGCACGCAGCGGCGCTCACAGGCTCACTCGAGACCGAAACACAAAACCCAAAACGCATGTTGGACGTTAACTTGTTGGGAACGCTCAACGTGCTCGAGGCAGCCCGGGACATATCAGCCGTGCGGATGGTGTTTGTCAGCTCGAGCGGCCTCTACGGTGCGCAACCCGCTCAACCTGCTTTGCGTGAGGACAGTCCTTTAGTGATTGGGGGCCTTTACACCATCGCCAAACAAGCCAGCGAACACCTGTGCGACCGTTTGGCAGACTTGCATAAACTTGATATTGTCACAGGTAGACTGGGTACGACATATGGCCCAATGGAACGCCCGACGCGCTCGAGGCAGCGCATGTCCGCTATTTATCAAGCCGTCACTGCAGCCCTCGAAAAACGCCCCTTGACGGTAATCGGGGCAGAGATTAGCAGGGATTTTTGCCACGTCGATGACATCTCACGGGCTTACTTACACTTGCTACTCACCGAGAAGCTCAGCTACCGCTGTTACAACGTTGCGGGTGCTCGAGCAGAACCACTTAGCACCGCCCTGAACGCCCTCGCTACAACGCACGACCTCATGTGGGAACAAGACCCCAAAGACGACACCACCCGCCAACACCTGGTACAAGTCCCCGAACAAGCCAGAGCCAGCCTCGACCTATCGCGCTTGCAGGCGGATACTGGCTGGACGCCGTACTTTGATTTAACTACTGGCGTGCAGGCCTATGCCGCTTGGCGCGAAGAGAACGGCACGCCTAGCCAAGAAGACTTGCAAGACGCTGACAAACCTGCATAGAATAAACAACGTATCGATATTTTTACATCGCTTCGCGTGACGCGAAAGGCTCACTTACAGCTCGAGACGCTCGAGCAAAACCCATCTGGTAAACTGTCAACAATCGACAGTTACCGTCAGGAGGAAGTATGAAGACACTGCGTATTCGACGTTTTGCGACTGTGTTGTTGCTTTTAGGGGCAACGACCCTCGGCATGGCGCAACCGCTAGTAAGGCCTGCTCGCTTTGGCGGCGGCGACCCGGATGCCGTTTCTGGCGGTACCTTGCTGCTGGGTACAGTGGACTTGCCAACGACATTTAACCCCTTTACAGCGCGGATTTTGTCTGATGCGTTCAGGATTAACATTCTGCTGCCTGCCCTGGTGTCGTTTAATGGGGCAACGCTCGAGCACGAATGCTACTTGTGCCTCGACTACGAGATTGCTGAAGATGGCCTCAGCGTCACCTACACCATCCGCGAAGGGGCACAGTGGTCAGACGGCGAAGCCATTACTGCCGAAGACGTCATGTACAGCGTTGAACTGCACGCCAACCCTGATATCAACTCGCGCTATGTGGCCAACTTTTCACTCAGCGGTGAACCCGTGGTGTGGGAACAGGTCGATGAACTTACCGTGGTGCAGCGCGTCCCTCAACTTGACGCCGCCGTGCTCGACCTTGCTAACTTCCCCATCATTCCCGAACATATTTTTGCACCTGTGTTTGCAGAAGGTGGCGCAGAAGCCGTCCAAGAACTGTGGGACGTCAACACACCGCCAAGCGACTTAGTTGCAGGTGGTCCTTTTCAAGTGGCAGAATTTAACATCAACGAATCCCTGCTGCTTACTCGCAACCCCAACTACTTTGTGGAAGACGAATTTGGCAATCAACTGCCTTACTTGGATGAAATCCTGATTCAAGGTGCCGCCGACTCCAACGCCCTGCTCGCGTCGTTCTTGGCTGGCGAACTCGACATTTTCACCGCTGAACTCATTGACGAAGTAACCGCCATCGCCAACGCCATCGACACCGGGCGCATTGACGCTGTGCTCCTTCCCAACGCTGCGTTTACGGCTGTTACCTCAACGGTGCACCCGAACTACCAAAACACTGACCCGTTTTTAGCAGAACTCTTTCGTGATGTGCGCTTCCGCCGGGCAATTTCTCACCTGATTGACCGTCAGAGCATCATCGACTTGGCGCTCGGTGGTTTGGGTGTGCCCCTCTACGGGCCGTTTAGCTCGGGCAACACCCGTTTTTATAACGAAGAAGTTTTTGTCGAAGGGGAGTCAAAATTCTCGTTTAACCCCGAAGCCTCCGCCGAACTACTTGCTGAACTTGGTTTTAACGAGCGCAACGACGAGGGATTCTTAGTGAATGCTGACGGGCAAACCATCAGTTTCAACATTTTGGGCAACGCCTCAGAACCGGTGCAGCGCGTTGCGGGGCAGATTTTATCCGAAGACATGCGCGAAGCTGGCTTGGACGTGAGCGTCACCATTGCTGATACCGGCAGCGTGGTCGCCCCTGCCATGCGCAACTTTGACGAAGACGGCAACCGCAGTTTTGACTTTATGTTCACGAATTTTGGGGGCGTAGCTGACCCGCCTACCCGGCGCAATTTGTACAACTTGAACGGGCGCTCGAGGCTGTGGAACTTGCCGCAACCAGGCGAAGACAGACCAGCAAGAGTCGAACCCTTCGAAGAAGACCTTGATGCACTGGTGTTTGAAGCCTTGGCGACGTTTGATGAAGCAGAACGCTTTGAGATTTACACCGAACTACAACGTCAAGCTGCTGCCAACTTGCCGCTGATTTATATGTATACCCAAGGGCTTAATTTTGCTTACGACCCGCGGGTGGGTAACACGCAAGATCAGCTCGAGGATCCCATCAGCTCGTTTGAAGGCAGTCAAAATGGCTTTTTCGGACAAGTTATCAACTACCTCGACACACTCTACGTCAGCGAGTAAGCCACCATGCCTCTCCTAGCTGATTGGGCGGGGAGGCACTTTGTTCACCCTCTAAGTAAAGGACTAAGTAAAGGACGCCCATGCAGCTAGCCGCACCACAACCTCAGCAACGCCTCGCCGGAAATGTCGCCATCGTCACCGGAGCAGCACGCGGTATTGGTCGCGCCGTGGCGCAGCGTTACGCCGCTGAGGGTGCAATCGTTTACGGCGTCGATGTCATCGCGGACGAATTGCAGACTGTCTGCCAAGCTTTACGTGAGCAAGCTTTTGACGTTACGCCCGTAGTGGCGAATGTAGCTGATGTCGGTGCAGTAGACGCATTAGTCAAACGGGTGCTCAGCGAACGGCAACACATTGACGTGCTGGCTAGCGTTGCGGGGGTCATCATTCAAAAAACCACCACAGAAACCTCACCCCAAGACTTTGACCGCCTTATTGCCATCAACTTGCGGGGGCCTTTTTTGCTCGCTAGGGCGGTGGTGCCCAGCATGATTGAAGCGGGGCGGGGGTCGATTATCAATGTCTCGAGCCGTGCTGGGGTGCGTGGTGGGGCGCAGGAAATTGCTTACTGTGCGTCTAAATTCGGCATCGAAGGTTTGAGCCGCGCCCTCGCCCAAGATTTAGGCAGGCACGGCATCGCCGTCAACTCCATCACCCCAGGGATTCCCACCCACACCAGCATGAGCGAAACCACGTATGATGCTGAAACCCGCAAAATTTGGCGCGACCCAGCCGACATTGCCCCTGCGTTTGTACATCTTGCTTTGCAAACACCCGATGGCATCCATGACCAGTACGTCAACGCGTGGCAACTGTCTGAAAGCCTTCGGGAGGTGCCCGCGTGAGTGAGGTGTTGCGGTTTAATGTCGGTAAGTTAGTCACCGGAACGGGGACAGTGCTCGAGCACGCTACCCTCATCGCCCAAGACGGTCAGATTATGTTCGTCGGCAAACAAAGCGACGCCCCCCCAGAACCAAGCCACAAAAACACCAACGAACACAGCCTCACCATCGACGCCCCCAACAGCACCTTGATGCCGGGGATGATCGACGTACACGTGCATTTGGCCTACAGTGGCAATCCCGATAAACGCACGTTTCGCGCTGAAGCCATTGACGCCAGCTACCCCCGTTTGGCACTTAAAGCCGCCAAGTATGCCTTCAATACCTTAAAAGCAGGTTTCACCGCCGTGCGGGATATGAACGCCCCCGGCGGGGTGATTATCGACTTGCGCGATGCCATTAATGCCGGTGACGTGCCAGGGCCACACATTCGCGCTTGTGGGCTGGGGTTGTCAATTACCGGCGGACACATGGATCAACCCGGTTTTGGTGACCATGTGACCTTTCAAAATATGACCGCACCTTGCGATGGGGCATGGGCGTTTCGGCAGGGCGTACGCGAGCAGGTGAAGCGCGGGGCGGACTTTATCAAAATCAATTTGTGTGTGGGCAGTCGCGGCAGCGAACTTCCCTATAGGCAAGAAATGCACGACGAGGAGATTCACGCTGCCATTGGCGAAGCCACCCGACTTGGCGTCAAAGTGGCCGCCCACACTTCTGGCGGTGACGCCATCTACAAAGCCGTCAAAGAAGGTTTACACACCGTCGAACACGGGCACTGGATTGATGACAAAACCGCTGACGTAATGGCCGAAAAAGGCGCATATTACGTGCCTACGCTGCTAGTGAATGAGCGCAATTTTGACTTTGGACAAAAAGAACTTGGTGTGTCCGATGCGGCGTGGCAGTGGCTCGAGCGTGCTCGAGCAGACAAGTGGGCCAGCCTCGAGCGCATTCACCGCGCTGGCGTCAATATCGCTGTGGGAACAGACGCTGGTTTTATGCTCCCACACGGTCTTATGAACGCCATTGAATTAGAACTCTTAGTCGAAGGTGGCCTCACGCCCTTAGAAGCCATCACCGCTGCCACCAAAACAAGTGCAGCCCTGTTAGATATGCCAGACGTTGGCAGCCTCGAGCTAGGCAAACACGCCGACCTCGTGCTCGTTTCCGGAGACCCCACGCAAGACGTCACACTTTTGCAAGGCGACCTGCGGGTGTTTCAAGCTGGTAAGGAAGTGACATAGAATACTTTTATACAAACTTATTTTACAGATACAACTAGAGGTTGAGATAACAAGATAGCAGCTGATTTTACCAACTAACACAACAATTAATCTATAAAAAATATTTTTTACATTGGCATTTAAGTTTAAAACTCACACTCACACCAAAGGAGCTTAACGTGTCGAGCGATTCCCTTAACGATGTCATTACTTACATTCACGACCACAGCCAAGAAGCCGTTGACGACTTGGTGACGTTTTTGCAAAGACCCAGCATCTCGGCGCAGAATATCGGCTTGGATGAGTGCGCTCAGTGGTTAGTTGAGCAGATGCAAGCTGATGGTATCAGCGACGCACGAAGGCTCGCTACCGAGGGCGGGCCGGATGTGGTGGTCGGGACGCTCTCGCATCCTGAGGCAACTAAGACGCTCCTTTGCTACGGGCATTATGACGTGCAACCGCCAGAACCACTCGAGCTCTGGCACAGTGACCCGTTTGCTGCAGATATTCGTGATGGGGTGATATACGCACGCGGGGCAACCGACAACAAAAGTGGCGTCATGGCGTTTGTTAAAGCCGCCAAAGCGTATTTACAAACTCACGGACACGCACCCGTCAATTTGGTGTTTTTGTTTGAAGGCGAAGAAGAAATCGGTAGCCCCCACCTAGAAGACTTCGTAGAAAAACACCGCGACATGCTCGCTTGTGACGCTTCCATTGGCTTAGATGGCGGCGTGAACCGCACCTCACTCAAACCGGAAGTGCACCTTGGCATCAAGGCTATTTTGTACGTCGAACTGCGCCTTAAAGGACTCAGCAGTGACCTGTGGTCAGGCAGAGCACAAACGGTCAAAAGCCCGGTGTGGCGGCTCGTCAAAGCCCTCAACACCTTGTTTGATGTGGATACAGGCGAGGTATTGATTGACGGTTGGTACGACGATTGGCTTGAACCAGATGCTGACGACCTCGAATTTCTCAAACAAGAAGCCGCGTGGTTTGACCGTGAGGAATACAAACGCCAACTTGGGGCCACGCACCTAAGCCACGAAGACGATTTAGAACTCCTCAAACGGGCGCACTACGGGGCGAGCGCCAACATTTGTGGGTTGCAAGCGGGCTACACAGGGGCAGGTTCTAAAACAATTGTGCCCTCTGAAGCAATGGCGAAACTGGACTTTCGTTGTCCGCCCAACCTTGAACCCAGTGAGCAGTTGGAAAAACTCAAAACGCATCTTGACAAGCATGGTTACGGCGACATCGAAGTGATTGTCCACAACGCCCGCAAGAACCCGTATAAGGTCTCGAGCCGCGCTGCTATTAGCCAAGCCACCTTCAGTGCTGCCGAGCAAGTCTTCGGCACCCAACCCGTCGTGCACGGGGTGTCGATTCAGGGCATCATCATGTTACACATCCCGCACCCAGCGGTGCTTTCTGGTTTTGGTGCGCCAGATAATAACTTACATGCCCCCAACGAAAACATGCCCATTGACCGCTACCTGCAAGGTATCGAATACGCAGCGCGGATTATGGCCAATTATGCTAGTGAACCAGAACTCGAGACCCCCAGTGTTTTGTGACCGGGTGTTCTGTGATCGGGTGTTCTATGACCGGGTGTTCTATGTGTTGTAACGAGGCCGGTTGATGGCGACGACCTACCTATTGCGGCGGGTACTGCAGATTATCCCCACGTTCCTAGGGGCGACGTTATTGTCATTTGTGATTATCCAAGCTGCTCCGGGAGATTTTACGGACAGGTTTATCTTAGAGCCGAATATTGACGCTGCACAGCTCGAGCGCATGCAAGCCCGTTTCGGGTTAGACCAACCCATCATCGTGCAGTATTTTCGCTGGCTCGATAGCTTACTTCGCTTTGGCTATTTAGGCGAGTCATTTAGTTACCGCGCCCCAGTGCGTGCCGTCATCATGCCTTTAATTGCCAACAGCATGTCACTCGTCCTCGTGTCATTAGTGCTCACGTATTTGCTGGTGATACCCCTAGCGGTGACGTCTGCGGTGAAGCAGTATTCGACAACAGACAAAGTAGTGACGTTTTTTTCGTTTTTTGGGTTGGCCATTCCCAATTTCTTTTTTATTTTGTTACTGATTGTGGGCGTGTTGGGATTGCAACCCGTTTTGCGAGACGCCTACCAAGCGGATGGGTTTCTCAAGACGGTACTGACGCCCATCACGTTTGACTTAGAACGGGGGTTGTTGTTTCCCGTTGGCGGCATGCGCAGTGTGCAAATTTATGACGAGTTGTCACTGTGGGGCAAGTTTTTAGATAGACTCTGGCATCTTATTTTGCCGGTGATTGTGGTGACGACGGCGTCACTGGCGTCACTGGTGCGGGTGTTACGGGGGCAGATGCTCGAGGTACTCCGTGCAGACTTCATCCGTACCGCTCGAGCCAAAGGCATCAACCATGACCGCATCACCTACAAACACGCGCTGAGAAACGCCCTTAACCCGTTAATTTCTAGCACAGGGACGATTTTGCCAGAACTCGTTGGTGGTGCAGGTTTGGTGGAATTTGTTATTCGCTGGCCAGGCATTACGCCCGCGTTTGTAGCCGCCATTGCCGCGCAAGACGTCTATGTGATTATGGGGCTTTTAACTGTCTCAGCGTTACTATTGATGATTGGGAACTTGATTGCGGACGCGCTTTTGGTCGTAGCAGACCCGCGCATTCGTTACGCATAAAGATGGCAGACACACCGCACACCACCACGCCGCAACTTGAAGTGACGCAAGAAGCTCGAGCACGCTCTCTGTCCCAATGGCAAATCGCGTGGCGGCAGTTTCGTAAGCACAGTTTGGGTGTGAGCAGTTTAGTAGTGCTGATTATTCTTTACAGCATGGCACTTTTTGCCGATGTGCTTGCCCCATATGGCGAAGCAGAATCCTTCAGGCGCGGCGAGCGCAACCGCAGTTATGCGCCACCCACCAATATTTACTGGCGCGACCCAGAAACAGGCAGGTTTAAGCGTCCGTATGTTTATCCGGTAGCCTCCACACGGAACTTGCAAACGTTTCGGCTCGAGTACCAAGAAGACAGGTCAACCCCCTACCCCATTCGCTTTTGGGTCTCCGGCACGCCTTATGTACCACCACCACTTTCGCTCATTCCTACAGGCTTGCGGCGCAGACTGGGGCTAGATATCACCTTTGACACGCACCTGTTCGGGGTGGAATTTCCAGCCACCATTTACTTGTGGGGTGCTGATCAGTTCGGGCGCGATGTCTTTGGGCGCATTCTTTTTGGGGCACGCATCACCTTGACAATTGGCATTGTGGCGTCACTGATTTCACTCAGTTTGGGCTTATTACTTGGCGGTCTAGCAGGCTTTCACGGGGGACTGTTTGATGATGTACTGATGCGCCTGGTAGAAGTCTTAGCGACCATTCCCAGTTTGTTTTTACTGCTCGCTCTCAGGGCGCTTTTCCCTTTAGATGTTGACCCAACAACGGTATTTTTGATTGTAGTGTCGATTTTGGGGTTTATCCGCTGGGGGCCGATTGCCAGGGTGGTGCGCGGCTTGGCGTTGTCTCTGCGCGAAGAAGACTATGTTCAAGCTGCCAAAGCCTTAGGCGGCAGCCAATGGCGGGTGTTTTTTTGGCATTTGTTACCGGGTACGTCTGCTTATGCCATTGTGGCGTTTAGTTTGCTGATTCCAGGGTTTATTTTGACCGAAGCCGGTTTGAGTTTTTTGGGGTTAGGGATTAGCGAACCTGCCTCGAGCTGGGGACTGATGCTCGCCGTTGCCCAAGAAGGCGGCATTCAAACCTTTTCTGAGCGCCCTTGGTTACTACTACCTGGGCTGTTCATTTTCGTGACCGTGTTGGCGTTTAACTTCGTCGGTGACGCCTTACGTGACGCGTTAGATCCGAGGTTGCGGCAGTGAGACGGTGCAGCCACATATCAAGCGAGATAATTTGTCCCACGTTTTATGGGATTACGTTTTATGGGATTACGTCATTTTGGCTGGACAGTCACGGCGTAGGATGCCAACGCCCTGCCAACACACCAACCAACAAACGCCACGACCATGACACGTTAACCTTGCGCGGTTGGACATAAACGCTTGCTTGCTGCTTATAGATGCATTCGTCTCTCACACCATCTCAGGAGGAAACATGATTACAGGTATCAAACACATCGCCATTGCCGTTAAGGACGCTGAAAAAGCCTTGGCAGAATATCAACAAACGCTAGGCGCAGGCGCGGACGCAGTGGTAAAAACATCGGATGTTAGCAAGCAAAAAACAGCGGTGTTTATGGTCGGTGACGTGCAGTATCAGTTGGTGCAGTCGCTCGAGCCAGATGGCCGCTACGCCCAACACATCGCCGAACACGGCGAAGGCGTCCACCACATCTGCTACACCGTCGACAACCTCAAAGCCACCATCGAGCAAGCCAAAGGCCAAGGTGCCACCATGCGGGCGCAAACCTGCCGCATTTCTGATGACCCCGAAGACATAGAAGCTTGGAACAAAGTCGTTACCGAAGATTCAGTCTGCCCTAACTGCGGCATTCGCGGGCGCTATGAACACCCCGAAGGTTGGGTGGCGTTTTTGGAAGAAGAAGACGTCCCCGGTGCAGGTGTCGAACTCATGCAGGTCTACAAACCCGAAGAAATTCCCGAACAGTACCGCGAAGGGCCTTTGGATCTGTGATCGGCTTAGCGGACAGGGCGAAAACACTTGTCACCAATGTGCAAGCAGAAAATGTGGACGCGGTGCAGTTGGATGCAACCATTGCACGAGCAGCAAAAGAAGCCTTAGAACGTGGCGAAACCCACTACAGTGACCGCCCAGGCATTTTGCCACTGCGGGAAAAGGTCGTGGCGTACTTGCAGACCCTCGGCGTAGAAACAAACGCTGGCAACGTGGTGATTACTTGCGGGGTCACCGAAGCACGCTTTGTGGCGGTGCAAGTACTCGTGGAACGCGGCGGGGTGGTGGCGTGTGCGGGTGATGTTGACACCATGCGCGGGGCGGCGGTATTGCGCGGGGCGGAAGCAGTGGCTGTAAGTAGTCCCAAAGAAATTCCAGAAACAGCAACGGTGTTGTATGTCGAGGATACGGAAGTGGGGGGGTGGCTCGAGCACGCCCAAGCTCAAAACCTCTGGCTCATCGTCGAACTCACGGGACAAGACACTTTATCGCTTCCCCCAGAACTAGCTGCCCGCACCATTATCGTGGCGGATATTGGTAACAATCATATAAATCCGTGGCGGGTAGGGTTTTTTGCCGTCGTTGAAGGTGACGTTGCCAAATTGCGCAGCTTCAAACAAGCGTTGACCATCTGCAGCACCAACGTGTCGCAGTGGGCGGTAAACGCCCTCAGTAGTAAAGGGTTGGTGGCTCATGGCTGAGACGCTCTCGAATCTAGCAGACATTCGCAACCTCGGCGGCACCGAACTGCGCTATGCCCTGATGGACTTAGTCAAAACCAAAAAAGACAGCATCGCCCTCGGGCGCGGCGACCCTGATTTGCCCACGCCAGAACACATTATGGCAGCTGCTTACGACGCCCTAAGGCAACCAACACTACCCGAAAGTCCCACAGCAGGGTTACCCGAACTTCGTGAGGCGATTGCTGTTCGTGCCAAACACGACCACGGGATTGACGTCACAGCAGATAACGTATTGGTGACGACAGGTGGACAAGAAGCGTTGTTTGTGGTGATGGCGGCACTGCTCAATCCGGGCGATGAAATTCTCGTGCCTGACCCACGTTATACCGCCTACGACCAAGCCATCGAACACGCAGGCGGGGTGATGGTATCGGTACCGACCTCAGCTGAAAATGGTTTTGATGTGTCTGCTAGTGCTATCGCCGAACGGATTACCCCCAACACCAAAGCCATTTTGTTGGTGACACCAAGCAACCCCACAGGTGGCATCGTCACACGCGAAAACGCAGCAGCCATCGCTGAACTGGCCAAAGCGCATGATTTGGTGGTCATTGCTGATGAAATTTACGGACAGTTCGTGTGGCAGCCTTTTGAACATGTGTCGATGGCGGCACTGCCGGATATGCAAGCGCGCACCATCACCTTGAGTGGGTTTTCCAAGGCGTACGCCATGACGGGCTGGCGAGTGGGTTATGTCATCGCACCAGAACACATCATCAATGCCCTAACAGCCATCAAACAGGTGACAACGGGCGCAGCAGCATCACTCAGTCAACGCGCAGCACTAGCTGCAGCCCAGGGTAGTGACGATTGCATCTTTGAATTTCGGGCGATCTATCAGCAGCGGCGCAGCATTTTGGCTGAAGGACTTACTTCGTTAGGTCTTAGCTATGCAGAACCGAGGGGTGGGTTTTTCTTTTGGACGGATGGGGCGTCAAGTGGGCTGAGTGGCCTCGAGCTAAGCTACCTCCTCCTGCAAGAAGCAAGCGTGTTGATTTTCCCCGGTACGGCTTTTGGTGACACTTGGGCGAACCATTTGCGCATTACTTGCTTGCAATCAGACGCCAAATTACAAGAAGCCATAGGGCGCATGCAGGACGTGTTTTCACGGCATGGACTTTCGGGTTAATAATGGACTTTCGGGTTAATGATTGCCGCGTTTGCAAGTCGATTTCGGGGGTTGGCGCATGGCAACTGACGTGAGCTTGAGTGCGCTCGAGCAATGCCTTGCCGATCTCATCAACATCCCCTCGCCCAACCCTCCGGGCGACTGCCGCGCTATTGCCGCCTTTGTTCGCGATTACCTCACGCCGACTGGTGCCGATATCAAGGTCATTCACCCTGAGCAAAAACCTGATGCCGACAGCGTGATTGCCACCTTGGGTGATGGTAGTGCCCCGGTGATTATGCTGCACGCCCACATCGACACGGTGCCTGTAGCGAGTGACGAAGCAGGCAAGTGGGCAACCGATCCGTTTACCGCTACGGTACGTGACGGCAAGATGTACGGCAAAGGCAGCATCGACGATAAAGCCCCCTTGGCGGCCATGATGCGGGTGTTTGTAGAGATATCGCAGCGTCCCATTAATGGCACACTGGTGCTGGTAGCAGCCGCTGAAGAAGAAGTCGGCGGACAACTTGGCACACGTTGGCTTGCTGATAACGGTCATTTGCCCGAATGCGATTTCATTGTGGTGGGTGAACAGACCGATAATCACTTGGCACTGGCGCACAAAGGGGTGATGCGAGCAACCGTGAAGACGACGGGACGCTCGGTGCACGCCACTAATCCGGCCAGGGGAATCAACGCCATTACTGCCATGGCGAAAGTCGTGTTGGCGCTGGAAAACTATCACCAAAACCTGCAAACGCGGCAGCATCTGCTAGTGGGCACGCCTACTTGTAATGTGGGAGTGATTCAAGGGGGTAGTACGGCCAATGCGGTACCGGACTTTTGTGAGGTGAAGTTGGATAGGCGGATGATTCCTCGAGAAGACCCCGATACCGTGCAACAAGAAATGCGTGACGTCGTTGCCAGTGTGGATGTCAGCCCGGCGGAGGTGAGTATCGGTGACTTTTTGTTCTCGAGCTGGTTCGATGCCACCTTATCGAGCGACTTAGCTAAACACCTGCAAGACGCCCTCCAAGAAAGTGGCGTTGACCCCAACCCTATCGGTTATCTACCCGGTAGTGATGCCAAGCACCTCATGGATGTAGCAAGGGGCGACATGGTGATTTTTGGCCCCGGTAGCTACGAAGTCGCCCACGCGTTTGACGAATACACCGACCTCGCTGAGTTGCAAGCCTGCGAAAGTATATTGCGGCGCTGGCTCGAGCGTTGCTTATAGCGACACACGCTTGTTGTTAGATGATGCGATATACTGCAAACCTAACGGCAAACTGTTAACTGCTAACAATTGCAGCCCATCGGTTGCTTGTCATGATTGTCTTGTTAATAAGGAGAACGCATGTACGATACCCTCATTCGCGGTGCTACCGTGATGACGCCCGCAGGTAGGGAGCAACTCGAGGTAGCCCTGCTAGACGGTAAAATCGCCGCCCTGCTCGCCCCTAATAGTCCGGTGGATGCTAAGGAAACCATCGATGCTAATGGCAAAACCCTTCTGCCTGGTGTTATCGACATTCACTTTCACGTGCGCGCCCCCGCCTATCCCGAACGGGGCACGGTGGCTAGCGAAACAGCGGCAGCCGCAGCAGGTGGCGTTACCACCCTTTTTGAGATGCCGATTTCTAAACCTTGTTGCGCTACGCCCCAGGTTTTTGCTGACCGCCAAGCCATTTTTGCCGAAGGTGCGGTGGTGAATTATGCCCTATATGGCGCACCGGGTACGCTCAAACCCGAGGACATTGCAGGCATGGTGGATTTGGGGGCAATTGGTTTTAAGATTTTTACCACCTCTGCCCCCAAAGGCCGCGACGACGAATTTGTCGGTTTGTGTTTACCTGATGAAGGCGAACAGTACGAAGCCCTTAAACTGATTGCTGAAACGCCTATTGTCACCGTCGTTCACGCCGAAAGCAACCCCCTGCTGCAACACTTCAGTCAAAAACTTATCAAGACAGGCCGCAACGACGCCAAAAGCCACGGTGAATCGCGTCCGCCGGTAGTCGAAGCCCTCGCCATCAGCAAACTACTCACCATGAACGAAGGTATCGGCGCACGTTTGCACATTGCGCATGTGACCTGTGAGCAAGCCGTCAATGCCATTCGCCGCTTTCAAGCCACGGGCATGGATGTTAGCGGAGAAACCTGCCCACAGTACTTGTGGCAAACCGAACAAGCCTTAGAAGACTACGGGTCGTTTGCCAAAATCAACCCACCCCTGCGCACCCCTAGTGACCAAGCCGCCCTCTGGCAAGCACTGGCCGATGGCAGCTTAATGGCGGTTACCACCGATCATTCGCCGTTTACAGTAGCTGAAAAAGAAAAAGCCAAAACCGACATCTGGGCAGCACCGCCGGGACACCCGGGAATTGAGACGTTGGTACTGGGAATGTTGGACGCGGTGCATCAGGGGAAATTGACACTCGAGCACGCTGTTGACCTCATCACCAAAAACGGTGCCATGCGCTTTGGGTTGTATCCGCAAAAAGGGGCTATTGCCGTGGGCAGTGACGCAGACTTAACCTTGGTTGACTTAAACGCTACAACTACCATTGACCGCACTAAGCTAGTAAGCCAATCGCGCAATACCGAGTACTTTTCGCATGGACGCACCTTTCAAGGCAAGATTGAGCGCACCATCGTCGCCGGTAAAACCGTCTACGCAGACGGCGAGGTCATTGGCAAACCCGGTCAAGGGCAGTTTGTGCGCCCCCTTGCCCCCACCAAAGCAGTGCCCAACGTGCACACAGCCGCCATTACATAAGCCGTTACATAAGCCGTTACATAAGCCTTTTTGGCAACACGCCGCTTTGCATGACTCGCATTTCCGTGATTGACGTTTACACAGTTAAACCCGATGGATGTCGATATGACACGGGTAACAATCAACATGGGTGACAGTCAGCACGGGTAACAATCAACATGAGTGACAATCAGCCAATGTAGCAACGACACGAAGCATTGCTAAACCTTATTGGTTGTCATTTATCAACCTACGCACCTCTCATCATGAGAAGGTGCGTTTCACATTTCACGTTGCAGAGTGGGACAACACTGCTAGCGACTCATCTCTTAGGGCGATTGTGATAGCCAAAACAAGCGCTGATGCGCCGTATTTCAGGTAGCTCACCCTATATCCATGATAGACACATGAATTGCTCATGAGTTAATTATATTTATCATATAAAAGGCACACTTCTTAGCTCTCCTTAGCGCACACTACAGACAGTACTTGTGATTGAGGAGAAAGCCCATGAAGCGTATTACCCTAGGTTTATTTGTTGCTGCTGTTTGCCTGCTATTGGCTGCCTGCACAGCCACCACTGGCCCAAGCGCCCAACTCACGTGTGAACAGCGTTTTGACCGTGCTTTAGAACGTGGTGTGTCTTATACCGAAGCGCTCGGCGACTATACCCAATGCCTCATAGATAGGGGTGACACCGTCAACGCCAGCGTCCCCAAACGCCACGCCTTTACTGGCAGCATCAGCTACTAACAGCCGCCTTGACTGTTCATTGCCGCCTTCGAGGCGGCTTTTTTCGTCGGAGTAGTGCGATACACTAACCTGTGTTCAGAGCTAGAGGTTTATTGTGAGTCTGCAGTTGCGCAGCCGTTGGCGCAACCCGAGTACCCGGCGGCTCGAGGCGGTGCGGGCATGCCATGAACGAGACATTAGCACGCTACTCAGTTTGCTCGACAGTTACATCGACCTGCGCAGTCGCAAAGGGGTCAACACCTCCGCTGACACCCGCGAGTATTATCACATCGCCACCAGTGACTGGTTGCATTATTGCTGGAGTGACCCAGAAGCGTCACCAGATGTGCCCATTTTGCGCGCCAGTGAAGATGACGTGGCGCATTATTTGGCGACCTTGTTGCAACAAGGGGGTCACCTCGAGGGATCCTCCGGTAAACCACTCAGTCCGGGCAGTGTAGCGGCGTATTTAGCAGGTATTCGGGCGTTTTATCGGGCGCTCATTTGGGCGGGTGCGCTTACCCATTCGCCCGCGCAAAGTGTGCCTACCCCGCAAGACCCAAGGCCGCAAGTAGAACGCCGTCCGGCGCTACCCAACCGTGATTATCAGGCTTTGCTCGAGCACATCGAACATCACTACGACGGCGCTCGCCAGGCGCGTACGCGCTTACTAGTGCGGCTTTTGGGTGACGAGGGCTTGCGCATTTCTGAAGCGGCTAATTTACACGTCGAAGATATTGATATGCGCAACCGTCAACTTTATGTGCGGCGCGGCAAAGGCGGCAAAACGCGCACCCTCCCCCTTAGCCAAGCTTGCTACCACGCCTTACGCGAGTGGTTAAATATGCGTCCTGCTCACGCTCGAGCTGACGAAGCCACCTTGCTTGTTAACGTCGGCAAAAAGGTCAAAAAGACCCGCCGCGGCAAAGCCATGCACGTAAACACTATCCGGCTAGAACTCGACAGGCTCTATAAGCAACTAGGTTTTGGCCAGCGCTACCGAGGGGCGCACATGCTCCGTCACACAGCCGGCACGCGCCTCTATCAGCAAACTCGAGATCTCCATGTCGTCAGCCAAATTTTGGGTCATAGCGACGTGAATACCAGCAGCATCTACGCCAAAATGGACAGGCGCGGCCTCGAGGACGCCATGCGCAAACTCGATGACGCCGACCAAGATGACCAAGCTGAAGCCAATCACTTTGCTAATCGAAACAAATACAACCCACAGGAAGGTAACCGTCATGATGGGAAGCGGGCGGATGTGCTGCAAGATAAACTCGATGAGGTAGCAGATGAAATTAGCGAAGGGGTGCTCGAGGACATGCAACCTCAAAGCCAGACCAACAATCACAACGCCAACGATCACGACCCCGACGCATAAATGAGCCATCACCCTGCAATTGGCACCTAGTTGACGTTTTCCCTTCAACTAGCAGTATCTTTAGCAATTCCACGTGTTGTCACTGCAGTTGCTGATTTTTATCAACGTCGCATCGACATCCATCGCCTTCAGCTTTGTAGACGTCAATCATGGAAATATCACCTCAACCAAAAACATAACTATCACCCTAAACGTACTTTCGTACTCCCTCACGGCAACAGAAAAAAAGTAATGCACGACAAGACGAAGCATATTTATGCACGCGTGTTTGCGGAGTTGTCCCTAACAGAATGTAACGCCTCTGTTTGCGCTTAAACTTCACCATCAAAAACGACCCACAATGATGGCTGCAATACAGCATCAGTCATCTGAGCACGCCATGATGAATGGGTAGGTTTATGCCTACCACAACATAATCCTTCGGGGCGGGGTGCAATTCCCCACCGGCGGCAATGGCTTGGTTATGCCAATTGGTTTCACATTGATTGGTAAACGCGATTGGTAAACACAAGCACGAGTCCGCGAAGCGCATGAATCTATTTTTACGTGCGCCCGATTCGGTGCGAATCCGAAACCGACGGTGATAGTCCGGATGTGAGAAGGAGGTGACGTGTTCTCGAGCAATGACTCGAGAACGCAATGTTATGTTGTATCTTTTTACTGGTTTTAGGTTTAGGGGTATGGTGGCTCGAGCGGCTTTACTGTTGCTTACGCTCGTATCAGTCACCCACGCGCAAGAGGCCACTCAAGAGGCCACTCAAGAGGTCGTGACGCCACAGCGCGATAACACCCTCGTCGTGGCCATTTCTCAAGACATTCAGTCGTTTGACCCGTTTGCCGTCAATGAAGTGGCAGGCGAAAGCATCGTGCGGGCGCTGTTTGACAACTTGCTCGAGCGCGACTTTGAAGGTCAACTGGTGCCCGGTTTGGCAACCGACTACACCATCATCGACAATCAAACCATCGAATTTGAGCTGCGGCGCGGGGTGCGTTTTCACAACGGCGAAGTGTTCGATGCTGATTCAGTGCAGTTTTCGGTAGCACGCTTGCTCGACCCAGAAGCCAACTACCCTAACGCGGGGCAATTTAGCGCCATTGACCAAGTGGAAATCGTTGACGACTTCACGGTGCGCTTGCACTTGTCGCAGCCAGATGTGTCCATTTTCGACAAACTCACCGCCCAACTGGTGATGGTACCCCCCGACTACTACGCTGCAGTGGGCGCACAAGGGTTTGCCGCCCAACCTATCGGCACGGGGCCATTTCGTTTTGTCAGTCATGAACGTGATGTGCAAACCGTGCTTGCTGCTAATGCCGACTATTGGCAAAGCAGTTACAAAGGCCAAGCCGAAGTGCCTTTCGTGCGTTTTCGGGTCATTCCCGAAGCAGCCACCCAACTCGCCGAATTTCAAGCGGGCAACGTCGACATCATGAGCAACCTCACGGCGGATTTTGTGCCTGTAGCCGAACGGGTCGGTGAGGTCGTTGCCCGGGAAGTGCCGACGCTGGTGATGGTGTGGTTTAACGCTTTCGGTGGCGATATGAACCTGCTGCAAGATACGCGGGTGCGCCAAGCGTTTAACTATGCCGTAGATGTAGAAACCATTTTCAATATCTTACAAGGTGGTTATGGCACGCGTTTGGCATCGACCATTACGCCGCTGTCACTGGGGTTTGATGCGTCGCTTACACCCTACCCCTTTGATCCCGAACGCGCTCTGCGTTTACTGCAAGAAGCTGACTTTCCCTTTGACACGCCCATTACCTTGAGCGTGCCGCCCAACATCAACTTGCCCATCGCCGAAGCCATCGCCAACTATCTGGCAGACATTGGCATCAGCGTGCGCCTTCGTCCGATGGACTTAAATGCTTTCAACGACGCTTGGTTGCGCGATAGCGAACCCAACATGAGTGCCCTTTTCGTTGCCAGTTGGGGCGGTCTTTTTGACCCCGATTCGCAAGCCTATTTTTTGGCAACGGACTACCGCGCCAGCTACTACAGCAACCCCGACGTCGACGCCGCTTTGCAAGCCGCTCAAAGTGAAGTTGACCCAGAGGTTCGCGCTACCCTTTATCAGCAGGTGGCTCAGGCAACTCATCAAGACCCCGCTGGCATCTACTTATGGGCACCCGCATCGCTTTACGGCGTATCACGTCGCACCCAAGGCTGGCAAGCCCACCCACGCGATTTTGTGATGGTGAGTGGCACGCAGCTCGAGCTGCAAACCGCTACTCACTAAATCCGCATTAGCGAAAAGCATTAAAATAACAGGCGACGCCTCGAGATTCTGGCGTCGCCCATTTTTATCTGCTTAGGCGCATGTTCTGCAAAAGCAGAGGTTACGGATACATCCGCGTGAGCATCCTTGGAAAGGGAATCACTTCACGCAGGTGGTTAACACCCGTAATCCACGCCAAGGTGCGCTCTAAGCCAATGCCAAACCCCGAGTGCGGCACACTGCCGTATTTACGCAAGTCTAAGTACCATTCAAAGGCTTCTAGGGGCAAATTGTGTTCTTCAATGCGAGTTTTGAGTAAGTCGTAATCGTGAATACGCTGGCTGCCGCCGATCAACTCGCCGTAACCTTCAGGAGCAATCAAGTCATCGCATTTAACGCGTGTTGGGTCATTATCAGCGGGTTCCATATAAAAAGCTTTGGTCTTAGTGGGCCACATTTCTACAAACACCGGGCGGTCAAACTGATCGCCAAGAATGGTTTCGTGCGGGGCACCGAAGTCTTCACCCCACTCGAGCACCTCACCTTTATCGGCTAGAAGTTTTAACGCTTCGTCGTAGGTGAGTCTAGGAAAGTCACCTTGGGCAGTGGGCTCGAGCTTGCTTACGTCCCTTTCCAAAATATCAAGTTCAATCTGACGGTTTTCTAATACTCGCCCAACGACATACGCCACCAAATCCTGTTGCAGTTGCACGTTGCCGTCGTGTTCTAAATAAGCGACTTCCGGTTCAATCATCCAAAATTCTAGTAAGTGCTTTCTGGTTTTGGACTTTTCCGCCCGAAACGCCGGACCAAAGGTATACACCTTGCCAAACGCGAGCGCCCCCGCTTCAGCGTAAAGTTGCCCCGATTGGGACAAGTAGGCACTCGATTCATCAAACAAATTGATTTCAAACAGGTTGGTGGTGCCTTCGACGGCAGTGGGCATAAAAAAAGGCGCATCAAAACGAATGAAACCGCGCTCATGAAAAAAGTCGTGAAAAGCCCGTTCAATTTCATCACGGATGCGCAAAATCGCCCACGGCGCTCGGTGGCGCACATACAAGTGCCTGCGCTCAAACAAAAAGTCCACCCCGTGTTCTTTGGGGGTAATCGGATAGTCATCACGCGGGGTCGCCACCCGTTCAATGCCTGTAACGCCTAGCTCTACGCCACTAGGCGCACGGTCATCGGCTCGCACCTCCCCTGAGATATGCACGCTGGTTTCTTGAGAAAGTTGTTTAGCCAGGTCGAAGGTGGCTTCTTCTACCTCGCTCTTGACGACCACACCCTGCACAAACCCGCTGCCATCACGCAGTTGCAAAAAGGCAATCTTGCCGCTACTGCGCATGCCTGTGAGCCAGCCGGCAACGGTTACCTGTTCGCCAATGTGATGTTTTAAGTCGGAAATCGCTACTGTCATGGGCTCGAGTGTATCAAGTGCGTTCGCTCCTTGCTGCATGTAAGGTTGCAAGACAGCTTGCAGTCAGGGTGCTCGAGCATCGTCCACAATCAATCTATGCGAATGTTTTTGACAGACTTGCGCGTCGCTAGCATGTTCCAGGAGGTAACCATGACCAATCCCACACATTTACAGCAGTATCAGTGGCACAACCGTTTGTTGTTGTTATTTGCGCCCAATGCCGATGACGCCGACTATCAAGCCCAAGTCGAAGCCTTGGATGCCCACGATTTTGGCTTAGAAGACCGCGATATGGTGGTGTTTCATATCCTCGCTGAAGAAGGACATGTTGAGCGAGATGGCGAAAAAACCGCCCTCTCATACCCACAAACCGCCTCCCTGCGCGCTCAGTTCGACGTACCCCAAGACGCGTTTACCTTGCTGTTAATCGGTAAAGACGGCGGCATCAAACGACACGAAAACCAGGCCATTGCCGTTGACACGTTGTTTGCCCAAATTGACGCCATGCCCATGCGCCAACGGGAGATGCGTCAGTAACGGGTTTTGCAAACTTTTTTGTGCTGATGGTAAACCGTGCTGATGGTAAACTCGTTCATGACGATTACGACCTTAATCCAAAACGCCAAAATCATCGACGGTTCCGGTAATCCTTGGTGGTACGGCGATGTTGCCCTAGAGGGTGGAAAAATTGCCGCCCTCGCACCCTGTGGACGCATTGATCCGGCGAACGTTGCCGAAGTCGTTGACGCAGCTGGCAAGGTGGTGTGTCCGGGGTTTATCGACATTCAAAGTCACGCTATTGCCCCGTTGATGATTGACGGGCGCTGCCTCTCCAAAATTAGCCAAGGCGTCACTACTGAAATCATGGGTGAAGGGTGGACGCCTGCGCCTTTTGCCGAAGCTAGCAAGCGCACCGATCCGATTGGTTTTAAGGTATTTGCCGATAAACTTGCCGACTGGACAGAACGAGCACGGTCGTGGCGGCGGTTTGGCGACTGGCTTTCGGCAATGGAGGGTTCAGTGTCACCCAACGTGGGTTCATTTTTGGCTGCAGGTACCTTGCGCGAAGAAGTGTTGGGAATGGCCATGCGCCCACCCAATGCAGACGAACGCAAGCAAATGCAGCAGGTCGTGCTCGAGGCTATGGAAGACGGGGCGTTTGGGTTGTCGTATGCGCTTATTTATCCGCCGGACAGTTACACCGACACAGACGAAATTGTCGACATGTGTAAGGTCGTTGGCGACTTTGACGGGGTGTATATCACGCATATGCGCTCAGAAGCAGACGGAATTTTTGAAGGCCTTGATGAAACGTTTGCCATCGGACAGCAAGCCGATGTGGCCGTGGAAATCTATCACCTGAAGATGATTGGCAAGCACAACTGGCACAAAATGGATGATGTCATTGCCAAAATTGATAAAGCCAGAGCTACCGGCTTAGACGTCACCGCCGACATGTATCCATACCCTGCTGCCGGTACGGGGTTAACATCAGTCTTTCCAACCTGGTTGGCCGACGGTGGAAATCTGTACGCCAAACTATTAGACCCTGAGATTAAAGCCAAGGTGCGCCGCGAAGCCGAAAACCCTGATGGCACGTGGGAAGCTATGGCCAGTTACAACGGCCCTGAAGGGGTCATGCCAATTGGCTTTCAAAAACCAGAAAACCAGCAGTACGTCGGCAAGCGCCTATCCGAAATTGCCCAGATGCGCGGACAAGACTGGATTGACGCCACCATCGACTTGCTTGTTTCCGAACAGCAACGTATCAGCACGGTCTATTATTTGATGTCAGAAGACAACGTCAAAAAGCAGTTGCAACTGCCGTGGATCAAAGTATCTACTGACGCAGGAGGCTACGACCCGGCGTGGGCGAAACAATTAGGGCCAGTGCACCCACGGGCGTATGGGACGTATCCTCGAGTACTTGGCCGTTACGTCCGTGAAGAAGGCGCACTCACCTTAGAAGACGCCGTGCGCAAAATGACGTCTTCAGTCGCCGACCGACTGGGTTTGCGGCAGCGCGGATTATTGCGTGAAGGCATGGCTGCTGACGTGGTGATTTTTGACCCCGATACCGTGACCGATAACGCCACGTTCGTAGATTCGCATCAACTGGCTACTGGCGTCAGTGATGTGTGGGTGAACGGCACACGCGTGCTAGCAGCAGGCGAACATACCAACGCTCGTCCTGGGCAGTTCGTCAAGCCTTGGCGGTAACGTATAACGCAACTTTAGGCGCATGTTGTTACTAAGGGCAGTCGGGTTGTTGACGTGGTTATGAAACTCGTTAATGACCCCGCTGTATAAGATATTTTTTGGCAGATACCTTTTGCTAGTCAACTTTTGGCAGGTACCTTTTGGCAGTCATCTTTGGGTAATTACCAGCACAAGCTGACCCTCGAGCAGCTTACTTGCGCTGTTTGCCTCCTCGAGCTGCTTTGGCTTTGCGTTCAATCTCTTTAAAATAATCGCTTTCGGTAATTTCTGCTACTTCACGGGCGCGTTTTTTGTTGTCGATTTCGATGCGAAGTTCCATGACTTGTTTTTTGAGGCGGGCTTCGCGACCAACGACTTCTTTGGCCATGCGGTCAAACACACCTGC
>CAZKAZ010000005.1:72679-101757 GCA_964550765.1 uncultured bacterium
GTCTTTGTTACAGTAACATTATGAGCATGATTACCAGCAACTTCACCTGATGAATGTAGTCCTGGAGAAGTTGCCAAAGCATCTTCTCGAGCTTTGACTTCTGCAATGCTTTCCGGTTCATAAAACCCGTCTTCAAGGGCAGCAGCAGCAGACGTTAAACGTTGCATTTGCTGAATGTACAAAAAGTCTTGCATCATGTCTTGCATGCGGGCGCGCAGGCGCTGCGACAACACTTGAATGATGCCCCGAGCGACATCACTGTGTTTGGCCATAAAGTCATAAAAGGGGGTTTGCTCGAGCATTAACAGGGTCGTATCTGACACTGTGCGCACCGATGCCGAACGAGTTTCAGCGTCCAACATGGCCATTTCGCCAAAGACATCGCGGCTGTAAAGGTCGTTGAGCACCATCTCACCATCGAACACCCGCACTTGCCCGCTAACGATGATGTACATGCACGCGCCCACGTCACCTTTTTCAAAAATGACCTCACCCTCACCAAAATTGAGGGTGCGCACCAATCCCGCCAACGCATCGATGGCGTGTTCGGGGGTCTTGGCAAAGATATCGACCGTGCGAATGATCGTTTTGATGTGCTGTAAATCTACGGCGTCCACGTTGTGTAAGGTATCACACGCGGATGTGAAAACCTAGTCAACTGGGCAAGTTTGCTAGCAAACGCCGCTAGATACGTTGGTTGAGCCAGTGTATAAGCGTGTCTAGTACGTCCAAACGGCATCTGTCGTTAAAAATTTCATGCTTGCTGTCAAACAGCTCGAGTGTCTTATCATCACTACCGAGGCGTTCATAGAGAAGGTGACTGCCCGCCGGCGCAGCAATAGGGTCGTGCTCACCGTGCATAATCAGGGTAGGTAGGCTGAGTTGAGGGGCTAGCTCGAGCACCTTGTGCCCTTCGGTCAATAGTCCATAGCCCAGCGCTGCCCGCACCTTGCCGTGATAGACCAGCGGGTCGTGTTCGTACTTAGCAACGACCTGCGCATCAAACGCCAAATCGTTGGCATCAAGGGCTTGAATGGCTGCATTGGGTACGCGTTGAGCGAGTATTTTGGCGATAGCTGTGAGAGCACCTGACACGGGTACAGCGTTTTGCAGCATCGCGCCACTCACGCATAACAGGTCAGTAGCAGGATGCTCGAGGCACGTCTGCAACGCAATCAAGCCGCCCATACTGTGACCGAGGAGCATGCTGGGGATGTTGGGATGGACTGTTTTGGCGTGGTCAATCATCTGCTGTAAATACGGCACGAACACGCTGACGCTAGCTGCACTGGCTCGCTTGCCTTCACTGCGGCCATGTCCGGGCAAGTCGAGAGCGTACACCGCCATGTTGCTGTCGGCTAGCCTTTCAGCCACCGCGTGATAACGCCCACTGTGCTCAGCATAGCCATGACAAATGACACAGGTAGCGCGAGGGTTTTCAGGAAGCCATGCACGATAAAACAAACCTGCTTGTAACCAGCCTCGAGAGTGTTTCATCATCACCAACCAAACCGCGCATAGATATCGTCAACGTAGCGCAAGTACCAACTGTCATCAAAAGCAGCCTCGAGCGCCTTTCCTTTGAGGGGATTATCGGCATCAGCTGCAAGCGTCTCTTTCAGGTGCACCCCACTTTGCCAGGTCTGCAAACTCGCTCGCTGCACGATGTCATAAGCGGCTTCGCGGGATAATCCCTTCTCGATAAGCAAGTGCAACACCCGTTGCGAGTGAATTAACCCGTGCAAGTGATGCAAATTGCCCTGCATGTTGTCAGGGTAGACCTCGAGATTACCTAGCACCTTTGTTAAGCGGCGGGTCAAGTAACTGGCTAACGTCGTGGAATCCGGCAAAATCACCCGTTCTACCGACGAATGACTGATGTCGCGTTCGTGCCACAAAGCAACATTCTCGAGGGCTGCTTGCAAGTTACTGCGCAGTAATCTCACCAGACCGCTGATGTTTTCGCTGGCAATGGGGTTCTTTTTGTGCGGCATACTCGACGAACCCGTTTGACCCTTAGCAAACCCTTCTTGGGCTTCACGCACTTCGCTGCGTTGCAAGTGGCGGATTTCTAGCGCGATGCGCTCCAAGCTAGTTCCCAAAATCGCCAGCGCACAAAGCAGTTCAGCATGACGGTCTCGAGCCACCGTTTGGTTGCTAATCGGGTCAACCTCAAGCCCCAGCACTTGCGCCATATGGTTTTCGACATCAGGCGGAATATGCGCATACGTACCCACAGAACCTGATGCCATCACCACAGAAACAGCATGTTTGGCACGCTCGAGCCTGGCCATATCCCGCGACAGTGCCGCATAAAAATTGACAAACTTGAGGCCAAAACTCATCGGTTCGCCGTGAATGCCGTGACTGCGCCCTACGCAAGGGGTGTACTTGTGTTGTAAGGCAACGGTTTTGATGACCTCGAGCAACCCTTGCACGTCGCCAAGAATAACGTCAGTTGCTCGCCCCAACGCTAAATTTTGGGCGCTGTCAACGATGTCAGTACTGGTGAGTCCTAAGTGAATATATCGCCCAAGGTCGCCCGCCCGTTCACTTAAAGCACGGGTAAAAGCCACCACATCGTGCCGGGTGTCGTGTTCTAACTCGGCCACTCTGGTAACAAAGTCCTCGTCAAGGTCGCCGATGCGCTCACGCAAAGTATCTACCGTACCAACAGGCACATCACCGCGCTGCTGCCAGCCTGAGGTGGCGGCCAATTCGACCTCGAGCCACCTGCGAAACTTGCTCACTTCGCTCCAAAGCTCAATCATGTCTGGGGTGCTGTAACGTGCAATCACGCGGTATTATATCGACTTTGCCCCCAACAAACGTTTGTTTTTACTGGACAATTGGCGCGTGCATCCGCTGAATCATCTGCTGCCTCATTCGTAAGATGTCAGCCAACTTGGTACACTAGCCCTACCGAAAACGATTCATGCGATGACACCTCACGGCAGCGCGTGCAGGGTCAATATAGGCAGGGTATTTGCAGGGTCAATGTTTGTCGCAGCGCTTATAGGAGGGCATTTGATGGATGGTGAACTAACCGAAATTATCAATTTTGTAGGCAAGCACACACCCTTTCATCACCTTGACATGCCTGTGCTCGAGCAACTCGTGCGTCAGCTCGAGATCATCTATGTGCGGCGGGGGCGGATTGTACTGGCATCGGGCGATACCAACACGTATCTTTACATCATCCGCAGTGGCGCTGTTGAATTGCGTGATAGCGACGAAAGTTTGATTGCCCGCTTGGGGGAAGGGGAATGCTTCGGCTATCCGTCGCTACTCACGCGGGGCGAAGTAACCCGGCAAGTAACAGCGATTGAAGATGGTTTGCTCTACCGCTTGCCCGAAGCTACTTTTCATGACTTGCGCAGTCAGGTGCGGGTGTTTGACCAGTTTTTTAGTGAAGCCCACGCCGAGCGGGTGCGCCAAGCCCTAGGCGAATTGCGCACATCAGGTTACGACAACCCCAACTTGATGAGCATGACCCTGCGGGAGTTAGTAGCCAGAGCGCCCGTCACCATCGGTCCAGAAGACACCATTCAAGACGCGGCTAAAAAGATGAGTGAGGCTCGAGTGTCTTCACTTTTGGTCGTCTCCGCAGGCGTCTTGCAAGGCATCGTCACCGATCGCGATTTGCGCAGTCGTGTTGTTGCCACCGGGCGGGATTTAACCGAACCAGTAAGTACTATCATGACCGCCAACCCCACCACCATGCCCGGTTCGGCACTGGCGTTTGAAGCCTTTATGACCATGACGTCTCACGGCATTCACCACTTGCCTGTCGTCGCCGAGACCACGCCAGAAACGTCCACAGAAACATCGGCCATTGCGGTGTCGGGGGCGGTATCTAACTCGAGCCGCATCATTGGCCTCATCACCACCACGGACTTGGTGCAGCAGGTGAGCGACAACCCGGTGTATTTAGTGGGCGACATCCGCAAGCAAGATGATGTGGCGGAACTAGCTCAGTTAAGCAAACGCCGCCGTGAGGTGTTTTTGAACTTGATCACTGCTGATGCTACTGCGTATGACGTCGGACGGGTGTTAAGCCTCATTGCTGATGCGACCGCCCAACAACTTTTGCGCCTTGCCGAACGCGAATTGGGCACGCCGCCTGTGCCGTATGCGTTTTTGGTGTTCGGTTCGCAAGCCCGCCAAGAACAAAGCGTCCACAGCGACCAAGACAACGCCTTGCTCATCGCCGACGAGATGCGCTACGACCATGACGGCTACTTCAGCAAGTTGGCTACGTTCGTGTCCGATGGTCTTAACGCTTGTGGCTACGATTATTGTCCGGGCAAAGTCATGGCTACCAATGACCACTGGCGGCAACCGCTCAGCGTCTGGAAAGACTATTTTTCTACCTGGACACACCACCCCGAACCAGAAGCCCTCATGAACGCCAGCATCTTTTTTGACGTGCGCGCCATTTATGGTGATACCAGTTTGTTAACGCCACTACTCGAGCACATCCGCGAAAACGTCACCGCACCCATGTTTTTGGGTTATATGGCCAAAAATGCCCTCGATCACCAACCGCCTTTGGGCTTTTTTCGCAATTTTGTGTTAGAACGTGGCGGCAACCACGAAAAAGCCCTCAACCTCAAACATCGTGGCGTTGTGCCAGTGATTGATCTTGCGCGGGTGCACAGTCTTGCCAGTCAAGCGGTCACAACCATGAATACTCGCGATAGGCTAGAACAAGCTGCCAGTGCTGGTGCACTCAGCTCGGACGGCATGGACAACTTGCGCGACGCCCTCGAGTTTATTGGCTTCGTGCGCTTACGCCATCAAGCCGAACAACTGCAGCGTGGCGAAACCCCCGACAACTTCCTTGCCCCTGATAACTTATCGCAGTTTGAACGCAACCACCTCAAAGATGCTTTTCAAGTAGTTAGCACCATGCAAAGTGCCTTAGAAAAACGCTATCAAGCCACGCGGCTCGGGTGATTGCGGGTGATGATAGGGTGGCAATATCAGTGGCTCGAGTTCCGCCGCAAGTACGTACTGCGCCGCCTTTGCCAACAGCATCCTGAACGTGCCGAGCAGTTACACACCTACCTCAACACCCCATTACCTGCCCCCAACACGCCCCTACATAATGTGGGTTTGCTCGCCGTTGACCTCGAAACCAACGGCCTTAATCCCAACCGCGACGATATCTTAAGTATTGGCTTCGTTGCTATCGACGCAAGTGCAATTAAACTGGCCACCGCCAAACACCTACTGATAAAACCACGCACCGACATAAACGCTTCTGGGGCTATTATCCACAAAATTTTCGATGACCGCGCCGCTACGGGCGTCCCCCTCTGTGAGGCGTTACCCCTGCTGCTCAATGCCCTTGCTGGAAGGGTGTTGCTCGCTCACTACGCCAGCATCGAACGGCGTTTTTTGCGTGTCGCCTGTCGGGCGTGTTTTGGCGTGCCGCTGCTGGTGCAAACCGTCGACACGCTAGAACTGGAAAAACGCCACCTACTGCGGCAACAGGGCGCGATTAGTCAAGACCACTTGCATGCTGATGCCCTGCGCCTTGCCAACGTGCGCCGACGATACAAATTACCAGACGCACCCAATCACGATGCCCTCGAGGATGCCCTTGCTACCGCTGAATTGTTTTGGGCGCTTGCTGACCATCAACAACTCACCTCGCTACAACATGCCATGAACTAACACCCCGTTACCAAATATCATCACTAAATGGTACGACAATGGCAAGACAAACATCAGAATATAGCTGATGAACACGTACTGTTTGTTGTAAACTGAAACGCATCATGCTACCCCTCTTTCGCCACCGCCAGCATCACCTCCGCTCAATACTCTTCATCTTTTTCTGCAACGTGTTACTCACTGGGTTTGCCTCCGACCTCATCATCACAGGCATCATTGATGGCCCACTGGCTGGTGGCACACCCAAAGCAATTGAATTGTACGTTCTGAACGATGTTACCGACTTGAGTCAATACGCCGTGAGTTCTGCTAGTAACGGCAACATGCCACCTGCAACATTTGATTTTGTCTTTCCAAATGTTACGGCTGCAGCGGGCACGTATCTCTATTTGGCAACAGAGGTGGGAGAATTTGGTAACTTTTTTGGCTTTCCACCGGATTACACCGATGCTCAAGCAACCAACGTCAACGGTAATGACGCAGTGGTGCTGTATCGTGCAGGCGTAATCGTAGATGCATTCGGCGTAGTGGGTACGAACGGCACAGGCGAAGCTTGGGAATACACCAACGGATGGGCATATCGCAATGACATCACCACACCGAGTGCAACATTTGACCCAGCTGACTGGACGTTTAGTGGCATAAACGCCTTAACGGGCGCAACTGACAACACAACAGCAGCCGTAGCCTTCCCCACTGGACAATGGACAGCGGCAACCGTCGCGAACCGTCCCATCATCAACCCAGACCCTGACGTGCAAGTGCGCAACGGAGCAACACTCGCAGCAGAAGTGATTACTTCAAACGCCCTCGAGCCATCCCACTACGGCACAGTCAAACGCGGTGAGGCGGTCGTGCTTGACTTTTTGCTGCGCAATACGGGCAGGGAGGTGCTCGAGCTGCGCGACCTCACCCTGCCTCCATTCTTAACCCTCGTTAGCGACTTACCCGACACCTTAGCCAGTTTTGCCAGCGCCCCCCTGTCACTACAAGTCGATACCAGCAGCGCAGGGAAGCTCAGTGGCGAGGTTACGCTCACTAGCAACGACCCCGACAGCTTTGAAAATCCGTTTGTGTTTACCGTCATGTTGAACGTCAGCGACACCCCTGCCAACGCGTTATACGTTCTACCCGGTGTTAGCCTGCCTAACCGTGAGGTGCAGTCAGGCACAAGCGTACCCATGTTAAGCCTTCAGTTGCGCGTACCTGCTGGGTCAGAAAACGCCAGTCTGGACGCCCTCACCATTAACGCTGATAGTGTACCTGCCTTGGCTCGAGTTACACGCTTGCGGCTTTATATTGACG
Organism: uncultured bacterium; assembly: GCA_964550765.1. Taxonomy (GTDB): domain Bacteria; phylum Deinococcota; class Deinococci; order Deinococcales; family Trueperaceae; genus JBCCBI01. Next base: position 79,667 of record CAZKAZ010000005.1, read on the forward strand.
GTGGCACTCGCGGGGAGCAGGATCGGCTTGATGTGCCTTTAGCCACCTGGTTACCGCCAGCAGCACTGACCGAAAGCGTCACTTTTGACTTTCCAGTGCGGACGCTCGAGCCAGACTTGCCGCTGTGGCTACTTATTGTCGCTGATTTTTAGCACCTAAGGGCAAACTTAAAACAGATGAAGCGCGTCTCTTACTCACAAGGACGCGCTTATATTTATATTTGTTGAAAGATTATCAAATAGCACTTCTATGTGTCATTGCTACAGTTATGTATCGTTGCTACAGTGACCGATTTTCACCAATGTCACATTGACATTCACTCGAGTGAACTGCATAGCCGTCAATCATGGAAATGCTAAAGGCTCATAAACCTTAGACCAAGCCGACGTTGTTTTTCTCGAGCACCCGCTCCGCCCGATACGAAGAACGCACTAACGGCCCTGAGACGACTTCCAAAAAGCCCTTAGCTAGGCCAATGTCGCGGTAGCGTTTGAATTCTTCTGGGGTCACAAAGCGCTGCACAGGCAAATGGTGCTGGGTAGGCCGCAAGTATTGCCCAAAGGTGACGATATCGACGCCAATCGCCCGTAAGTCGTCCATGGTTTCGATGATTTCTTCGTCTGTTTCGCCCAAACCAAGCATCAAGCTGGTTTTGGTGAGCACGTCGGGGCGGGCACGCTTGGCGTAGCCTAGCACCTTGAGCGTTTGTTCGTAACTGGCTCTTGGGTCACGCACCGGGTGGGTGAGGCGTTTGACGGTTTCGACATTTTGGGCGTAGACCTCAATACCCGAATCAAGCACGGTTTGCACGCAGCTTTCGTCGCCTTGAAAGTCCGGCGTGAGGGCTTCAACCGCCGTTTCTGGGTTGACGCGTTTGATTTCGCGCACGGTGCGAGCGAAGTGACTCGCCCCGCCATCGGGCAGATCATCGCGGTCAACCGAGGTGAGTACCACATACTTGAGCCCCATCAAGTTGACCGAATCGGCAGCCAGGCGCGGTTCAGCCGGGTCTAAGCGACCTTTGGGGTTGCCTGTGTCGACAGCACAAAAGCGGCACGCTCGAGTGCATACTGAACCCATGAGCATTAGCGTGGCGGTGCCAGCACTCCAGCACTCAGCGATATTGGGGCACTTGGCTTCTTCGCACACAGTGCTAAGGCTGTGGGTTTTGACGGTGTCTTTAACCTCGCCGTATTTGCCGCCCGAGGGCAACTTGACCCGCAACCAGTCAGGTTTGTGTTCACGGGGAACGGGTTCGCTTTTTTTGCTGTTAATGCCGTCTTTGACGACTTTGATATCACTGTAATCAATCATGCTTTACCTCAATTTCACGCCGTCACGGGCGTATTTTGCTTTGCTTGTTACACATTGTGCATATTGTGAGACATAGGTGATACTCGAGCACACCAACATCAACCTTCACAAAACAGTTTGTGTCTCATCCAAAAGTTCACTACATTCACCAAAAAGTTCATGGTCACTGACAGGTGTCATGGTTATATCAAATACGTCACTGAACGCGCTGATGATTTTCGGTTTCACTTCCTCCAAAGCAACTTCACGTCCTAGCAACTGTGAAAGGCTAGTCACGCGTTTGTCCGTGATGCCGCAAGGGACGATGTGCGCAAAGTGCTCGAGGTTAGTAGACACGTTCATTGCAAAACCATGAAACGCCACGTGACGCTTAACGGCCACCCCGATGGCGGTGATTTTGGCGTCTTTGTTGGCACCCGCCAAGGGGTTCACATCATCCACCCACACGCCCGCGTAACCGCTACTGCCTGCGCTAGGGATGTCATAACCATCGAGCACCTGCACGATAACTTGCTCGAGGTTACGCAAAAAGTCCCGCACCCGCCTACCTACGCGAAAAATCGGATAGCCAACCAACTGCCCCGGCCCGTGATAGGTGACGTCGCCGCCGCGTTCAATGTCGTACAAACTGAACCCGTCTTGGCGCAAAGTAGCTTCATCGGTGAGCAGATTTTCGCGCCCCCCTTTACGTCCGAAAGTGATAACAGGCGGATGTTCAACGAGCAGGAGCGTAGGCGGTACTGTGCCTTCGGCGACGCGGCGGTGTAGCTCGAGCTGCTTGTGCCACGCTTGCTGATAATCAAGCCGCCCCATATCACACACCAGCACTGTTTTTTGTGCCGTTTCAGTGTTTGTTTTTGCGGTTATCCCGTCTGTTGTCTCAGTTGTCGTCTCGATGGTTGAAAGACCCTTCGTCAAAGTAGGTAATAGCATAGCAGACCACCCGAAAACCCGTTGCAAGCCGCCTCTCATTCTCGCTTGTCTGCAGTGTGCTCCAGAAGCGTTGATGTCTGCAGTGTGCTCCAGAAGCGTTGAGTGATTTTTAATTTGAAAAATAGCTTTTTTATAAAAATACCTTGCTTTTACGGCGCGGGTGGCGTAAGGTTATAGAGTCATGAAAAAAGTAGATGTTCGTGACTGAGAGTAGAAAGCTTCTCTCAAGTAGTATGTATGTGAGCACGACCCAACACTTGCAAGGTGTCTTGTGACTCACGTAGTAAGGATATAGAACATGGCAACAGGTACAGTCAAATGGTTTAGCAGCGAAAAGGGCTACGGCTTCATTGAACAAGCCGACGGTGGCGCAGATGTTTTTTGCCACTTCTCAGGCATTCGTGGCAACGACTACCGTAACCTCAATCAAGGTGATGAAGTTGAATTCGAAATCGAGCAAGGTGCAAAAGGCTTACAAGCCCGTGACGTCAACGTCATCAACCCTGCGCCCAAACCCGCAGGTCGTTACTAACGTAACATCACCTAACCGAATCTCTTAACTGAGACACTTTCAAGCGTGCCTAGCTAGTCTGGGCACGTTTTGTTTGTTGTGTTGGCAGTATGTTTTTATACGGCATCACCAGACTGATTCGCCAATTAATGATGCGCTTCGATGTCCTTACATGCGTACCCTCAAACTAGCGACGTTTATTTGATGTTTAACGTGGTTCAGCAATACGCCTCAAAGAACAATACTCCAAATACTTCAATCATCTCTAGCCAGACATCTCTGGCAAAACAGCGCCTAGTGATAGCGTTGTGCTTGTACAGGGTGTATCTCGAGCTTTTTCGATATGTTACACCCTAGGATGCCGTGCTTTGTGTTGCTAGATAGTTTGCGCTTCTAGATTGCTTCTAGATAGGGTGTCAAAATACTCAGCCATGGTGCGAAGCGCGGTGCATGGCCACGTATTAACCTACGTAACTAACTACACTGTTATCTACGACTGTGATGGTTATAACAATTAAAAAACGACCATTTTCCCTTGCTTTTGCGGGAGCAATACCGTAAAGTATGGTGTCACGAAGAAAAGTATAGTGTATTTCGTGACTGAGAGTAGCCCCCTACTCTCAAGCATCATTTACGCTAGCTCGGCTGGGCTGGTACTGTCGGCTTGCGTAGTAAGGATTGAAACATGGCAACAGGTAAAGTTAAATGGTTTAGCAGTGAAAAGGGCTACGGCTTCATCGAACAAGCTGATGGCGGTCCCGATGTGTTTTGCCACTTCTCGGGTATTATCGGCAATGGCTACCGCAACCTTAACCAAGGTGATGAAGTTGAATTTGAACTCGAGGAAAGCCCCAAAGGCTTACAAGCCCGCGAAATTAACGTCATCAATCCCGCACCTAAACCCGCAGGTCGTTACTAACACAGCACTTAACAACACAGCACTTAACAACTAAGACACTTTCAAGCGTGCCTAGCCAATCTGGGCACGTTTTGCTTTTGACGTTACTACTGCTGATGTTGATACAGCTTGGTATAGCACTTGGTAGGGTAAAAACACCCCAAAAACACAACGCCAGACCTACGTCCAAACCTGTATCTTGTACGCGCCCAACAGCCTTATACTAGGACAATTACACGTGTTGTTGCTACGCCGACTTTCGATTGCCGACTTTCCCCAACGTCACATTGCCATCAATCGCGAGCACATTTGCCGACGTCCCTTATGGAAATGCTAGATACAGGTCAGCTTCAACGCTACGTTCTAAATACTATTAGGATTTACGCACTTAGATGTGATGTATAGTCTAAATATGTGTGGACGGCGAAACTTACCTCGCGCACGCTAGCCGGACTGCAAAAACCACTTTGCGCCACAGACAACATAGATGATTTTAACTGCGTAAATTTCAACTATAATAAACCATAAAAACAGCTACCCACGACAAAAAAGACGCCAGCAAGCCACGGCTAAAGGGTGGTTACCGACGTCTGTGAGTGATGATGAAGGTACTTGTGCTCGAGGATTCCCAGTTTACTCTTCGCTAAAACCGTAGAGCGTGCCGCTGTTGTAATCCACTACGTACAGTTCCCCAGCAGCATCTTGACCGAACGCAGCAATGGCGTAGTTGGTGTCGAACAGTTGTACTGTCGCCCAGCTTTCACCCGTAAACGTCGATGCCCAGATGTTGCCACTCACAAAGTCGCCAAAGACATAGGCGTTTTGCAGAGTACTGACCGCATCACCACGATAACGATAGCCACCTGTGATAGAACGACCTGCGCCCGAACGGTGGCTGTATTCCATAATGGGCATGGTAATACCCACCGTGTCACAGCCATCGGCAGGGTCAAAGCAATGTGCACCCTCAGTGACGCGCCAACCGTAGTTTTCGCCACCTGTGCTGCTTGCGGGTTGAAAGTTCACCTCTTCGTAAGCGTTTTGTCCCACATCGGCAATGAATAAATCGCCTGTGTCACGGTCAAAGCTAAAACGCCACGGGTTGCGTAAGCCATATGCCCAAATTTCGGCGCGTACGCCGTCTTGCCCCACAAAAGGGTTGTCTTCTGGAATGGCGTAAGGTTCGCCGTTATCAACGTCATCAACATCAATGCGCAACAATTTTCCTAGTAATGTCGACAAGTCCTGACCTGCGTTCAAGGGATCGTTGGCCGCGCCACCGTCACCTGTGCCGATGTACAAATAACCATCTGGGCCAAACGCTAGTTGCCCACCATTGTGGTTGGCATAGGGTTGCTCGAAGGTAAGAAGCACCCGTTCACTGTCTGCATCAGCTACATTGGGATTGTCAGAGACACGGTACTCAGCGATGATGGTGTTGCCAGATCTGTCAGTATAGTTAATGAAAAAACGGCCATTGTTGGCGTAGTCAGGGTGAAACGCCACACTCAACAAACCCCGTTCGCCACCCGTTGAAATTTTTGCGCTGACATCCAAAAAAGGCGTGCTGAGCACTTGACCAGCGTCAACAATGCGGATGCGTCCAGTTTGCTCTACCACAAACAGGCGGGCGTCTTCACCGGTGTTGGTAACCGCCAAAGGACGCTCAAAACCAGTGCTAATTTCGGTGAGGGTCGTAGCACGGCTCGAGCTACAGGCACTGAGCAACGCGAGTACCACGAGTAACAACCCCGTGCGACCTACCTGGGGCATTGAAGATACAAAAAAACGTCGTTTCATAATGTTAGTTTTCATGGTTTTAGTCTACGCAAACACGCTTGCCAGCACACCGTCACGTATCACGATAAGCACATGACGCCACGAATCTATAGTGACTATCAAGTAATGATTAAGGTGTTTCGCTGAAGGACTCCCAAACAATATCGCCATCTTCGTCAAGATCTGGATAGGCACGTCCGGCTTCGTCGCAACGGGCGGCGTGTTTGGGTTGCAACCAACGAAAGGCTTGTGCTTTGCGCACGTCTTCAGGCAGTTGTGGGCGGTCATACATGCCGCTAGCACGCCGTTGCCGCTGGGCTTCAAATAAAATCACGGCAGTAGCCACCGACACATTCAGTGACTGCACCATGCCCACCATTGGCACGATGATATGCCCATCAGCATGACGGGCAACCGCTTCAGAAATACCATCGCGTTCGTTGCCCATGACAATACAGGTCGGGCGGGTGTAGTCAACGTCCAAGTAGCTGATAGCAGTCTCAGACAGATGAGCTGCGAGTATTTGCATGTTGTGGGCGCGCAGGTGCGTCAGCGCTGCCTCACTGCTTTCGTGCACTCGCACGTTCACCCACTTGTGCGCACTGGCGCTAGTTTCGTTATAAGTAGGCATGCCACCCGTCGGGTTCACCGCGTGCACCTCACCAATGCCTACTGCATCACAACTGCGCAACATGGCCGACAGGTTGTGAGGTTTGTGAATATGCTCAGCGAGCACGGTGAGGTCGGCTTGGCGTTTAGCGAGAATGGTTTGAATTTTTTGATAACGAGCGGCAGTCACACACCTGTTATGGCATGTTTTCGCAGCTAAGTATGTTGTGGCTAGTTGGGTATGTTGTGGCTAGTCTCGAGCGGCTGCTTCTGCTAACGCCAAAAAGTAAGCAGCTCGGCGGTCTTCGGGGTCTTGAGATAGCAAAAAACGCCAATACGGTTGTGAGCGCAGGGGTTCATTACTTTCAAGATACAACCGTCCCAACCACGCATTAGAACGAATATTGTCGGGGTCAACGCGCAACACCTGCTCATGAAAGGCAATCGCCCCCGTCAAATCTGCGCGTTGGTAGTAGTTAAAACTGACCCGCTGAGCAGCGTCAATAAAACCTGTTTGGTCTTCTTCGCTCAGTGCAGCCACCGCTTGCAAGTCTTGATAGCGCCGTAAGCTTTGCCGATACCAGTAAATATCAGCATAGGTCTCAGCCAAAAAGCGCAAGATGGCCGGGTCTTCTGGGTTGCGCACCAGTGCTGCTTCCCCAAGAATAACCGCATCGTTCCAAAGGGGTGTGTCGATAAAACGCACCACGCGATTCTGACGGGCTTCGATGGATGCTAATTGGGCATCGACAAAAAGCGGGTCATCGCTAAGTCTTTGCGCACTGCCCACAAAAGCAAATAGGTAAAGGGTAATAATGACAAATCTCATAATCTCACCATATCACCTTAGGGGGTCATTTTGCTGTTGTTTCAATAAAAAAACTGCCCCACAAGGGAGCAGTTATAAGTAATGGATGACGTTTAGCGTTCGGGATAAGCCCGTGTGAAACCACCTTGTGCCAAGTAGGTTGCCCTTGGGGAAAGGGGCGGCAAGTTGGCGGCGTTGTTGTAAGCCTCTTCGTATTGCCAGACACGGTTAGGGGCACTATAGTAACCACCACCCCATTTACCATCTTTGAATTGCGGCGTGCCCAGACTAACGAACGACCCTGCATAAGTAAATGTTTTGCCGCCCCAGTCTTCGTGGAAACGTGGGTAGTTCTCGAGCCCACCATTGTATGTGCCTTTCCACTTGCCCCCTGTACCTTCTTCGCCACCGGTTTTGTCGGTACCACCTAATACGGCGGCGCGTACGGTCGTAGGGTCGGCGTCGCGGTCACCATCTCGTCCTGAGTTCATGTAGTGATCTTTATCGGGTTTGTTATCCGTGCGTGTTTCTGACACCCAGTTTTCTGGATTTTTGGTGTAATCCCACCAATACACGGTTGCGTCCCAACCGCCTGAGGTGTTGCCACCTTCGCTAAAGTCACCATCGAATTTTTCGGACAAGATGTTGATGGTGTCGCCTAAGAACGAAGCGGGTTTCCAAGTGGTGTTGTTAACGTCGCTAGCTTCGGCGTTGTAATCACCTTGAACGTAGAGGGCTTGGTCAGAGACGATGGTTAACCCAGCAATATCGGGGGCTTTGTTGCCAGTAGCAGCTAAGATGTCACCATTGCGGATGCGAATGCCGTAGTTGTTGACTTTGTCAGAATCAGGGCCTTCAACCGAGAAGTACCACACTAAACCGCCACCGCTTTCATCGTCGATATCAAACCCGAAATCGCTGCTGTTTTCGGTGATGCAGTCGAGCAAGCCCACGACATCGACTTCCATAAACAACATGTCAGTGCCTTCGCGTCCGTCGTAGAAGGTATTGCTCCACTCGATAACTCGAGGTTCATGACCAGCCGTCTGATAACCAGCAGGAACGCGTGCTTGATGTTCAGTATTATTACCATCTACGCCAAAAAATGCATAATCATCATCGCGATAACCGATGTAAGGGGGACGGTCATCAACAGCAAGGCAACTGTTGAGGGTAGTCGTGGCGACGGTCATCCTGTCACCAGCGGTAATCACGCCGTCGTTATCATGTATTTCGATACTGACAATATTAGGTGCTTGACTGCGGTTGACACGTAAAAGGACGCGGAGATCAGCTTTGCTCCAATACGTACCTTCGTCATCAATAGCAAAATCGTTCACAGGCGGTACGATGAGGGTATCTAGCCCTACTTGAATGCGGCTATTCCAGTCGTTAAGTGCTGTGTTAGTGGTGTAGGTTTTACCTTTGTCTAAACTGCGCAGGTTGCTGCCATCAAACACTTTGGCGGCACTGCGGTTATCGTTTTTATCTTTGCGGAAAGTACTGAGCGTCCCCCCATCATTGTCGGCTTCGGGCCAGAGTTCCATGTCGCGCCTAGCAGCAGATACCTGCCCTGTAATGTTCAACCCACTACTTGCGGTGATGTAAAGGTCGCCATTAACGTGCACGCGTCCATTTAGGGTCATGCTCGGCCCTGGGTGAATTTCTAAGTCTTTGTTGTAGAACGCCGCAAACTGAAACAGCGGAATGAGCTGCACGTTGAGGCGGGTTTCGATGCTGGCTTCGGGGCGGATTTCGTTGGGCGGATAAGCGTCTGAAAAGAAATCATAGCCATATTCGATAGCGTTCAAACCTGCATAAACGCCACTGCTGACGGTGGTAGCACGCCCGTCTACACCGTTGCGTGGGTCTTCTTGGACGTAGGTGTGAATGGTGCGGTCATTCAGTGCGTAACTGACACATTCAAACGCACCACTGCCGTCATTGCCATCCACACAAGGCGCTGTGCCGTTGGGAGACGTACCCTCGGGGCGGCGAAAGTCTTGAAAGACGGTACGAATGTCTTCAGCACGCAAGTTGTAGCCCGATTCAGCGGCATAAAAACCCGTAGCACTGTCAACGGAAGCATCTGAGGTTTTGGTTTCGATAGTCGTCAAGAAGGTGTAAGTGGTAATAATAGCAAGAAAGACAATCAACATGATGAGGGTAGTGATGAGCGCGAAGCCTTGCTGGTGTTGCGTGCGCAGGTGTGTCATGGCCGTTCCTTTCTGGTTAGGGTGCATTAAAAGTTAAGGATATTGCGGGGGAAGAAGCGGTTGTTGAGTTCTCGAGATACTACTTGGTCTGGTCTCACTTGTTCTTCAGCTTGAACATCAATTTCAATGCTGGCGATGTCCGTAAACAAATCGGTGGTGTTGTTGAGACCGTCACCAAAATCCGTCACCACGGTGCCGTCTGTTAGCACTGCCCGCACTTGAAAGTCGGTGATGTTGTTGACGAGATTGAGGGGGTTTTCTTCATCTTCGTTGATGATGAGTTGCAAGATACCGTCATCGCTGAGTTGGTAGCGGCGCATTTCGAGTACATACATGTTGGGGTTATTGGCGCGGCTGTAGTCGTTTTGCCACTTGCCTTTATCTTTGTGAATGTGTTGGTTTGAACCGTCTTCATCATCGTAAACAAAGAACTCGCCATTGCCGTCATCGGATGGCCAGATATACACTGATACTTGTTGACCAGGATTGATGCTGGTATCCATGCGGTAGGCTTCCCATTCCTCGAGATCATCCGGGCGACCATTGTTATTAATGTCACGGCTGTCTTTATCGCATTCAGGACGTTCTTCAAGATACTTATTATTGTTGCTAGAGACAAACACCACGTCTGCGTTGCTGCCGCCTTTGACATCGACACATACAGGCAATTGAGTAGACAGCAAACTGCGGCGAATTTCTAGTTCGTTACCGTTGCGCACGACGACAGGTTGCAAACCATCATTGGGGAGATAGCTGCCTGCGGTGCGCACATCCGCCCCCACAAGGTCAGAGGCTGCTCGCAAGTCTTGATTCATGCGGGTGCGCGCCCTATCTACGCGGAACATGCGGTTGCTGGCGATGGTGACACTTACGGCTGCGCTAATCACAAGCATGCCTACGACGAGGGTGATTAGCAATTCGATGAGCGTAAAACCGTGTTGGTGTTTGTGTTGGTGGTGTTTCGGGTTGTGTGTCATGTGGTGTGTCATTGTCCAACCTCCTCGAGGTCACAAGTCACTCAGTAATATTGTCGTTACCGCTGCCGAGGTTGGTATAGACCACTTCGACGCCATACAGCATTTCGCCGTTGTAGGATATTTCGACTCGAGCTTGGCGCACATTAGTACGGCAAAATTGGTCGTTACCACTGGTGCAGTAAGTGAGTTCATAGTCATAGATGGTTTGTCCGGTATCAACTGTGCCCGTAGTTCCTGACGCGGGCCAGTTAGGAAAGTCTGTTTGGCGCAGTTCGTCAAACACTCGTTGTGCTGCGTAGCCTGCTTCGGCGCGTTGTTCGTTGCGCTGATTGGTACGAATGAGCGTCATCAGCACGGGGGCAACGGACGCCATCACAATGGTAAAAATAGCAACAGCAACAATCGCTTCGGCGAGTCCAAAACCGCCTTGTCTGCGGGTGCGCATGTTGGTGTGTGTTCCTGTCTCGGTGTGTGTCATCCTGTTTGTCTTTGTATGTGTCATCGTCTTACCTCCACGCCGCCACCAATGAAGATTTCAACTTCGGCGGTGTCACCCTCAGTGTTTTGCAGGGTCAAGATGGGGTTGGTACTGGCTAACCCGCGACTGGTGAAGCAAATGATGACGTTGTTGTTAACGTTTTGAGTGTTAGCGAGGCTGACGCGCTCAGACAATTCCATCCAAATGGCGTTGTCTTTTTGCCAGCCAGTCGTGTCGCTACAACGTTCTGACCATTCGGCTTCAATGCGCCCACCGGCAGCAGTGACGAGGCGGTAAGCCCGGGTGGTGGTCATGGCTTTGGAACGAATCAGTTTGACTTGTCCCTCGAGTTCAGTGGCGTTGAAGTCAAGGTCATTGCGCAAACCGCGCAAGCCCATCACTGCCAGACCAGCCATAATGCCAATAATGGCGATCACAATGAGCAATTCAATTAATGTAAAGCCCTGTTGCAACCGCGCAGGAGAAAAGGTTGCTAGATGTGAACGTGCTGATGGCAGTCTTTTCATAATGACTTAGTTTAGAGCTAAATGGCTACACATAAAACCCCTAGTTGGGGGACTGCCTCCTCCCCTTTTTGGGGGAATGATGCGCATTTTCGCTGTATTCTTTGCACCAAAAACAGCAAATCGCTTACATAAAACGCGTTTTTGCAACAGATATGTGCACGATGCGACCATTCAGGTGTATCATTTTTAATTTTAATATTAGATTAAATTATTACTTAAATTGGTTTTTATCACATGAGTAAGCTCGAGAAACCATGACGATGCTTCTTTTCACATGCTCACCCTTTTCGCCACATCTTATCCATCTGTTATCCATCAGTATTTTCATGATTGGCATCTACACAGTTGCATCTACACAGTTGAATGTGATTAATACCGGTGAGACGTTGGTAAAAATCAGCCACTGTAGCAATGACACCTGCAATCGCCACCATCTATCATGACCTCGAGGATACGACCTCGTTACTTATTCGCTACTACTTCGTTACTACAATCTCATTAGTTATTTATTTTTTAAAAAAATGACTAATTTACAAAGATTTTAACTAAAAACTGCGAAAAGTCCTATGGACTTTGTTACGTTCCTGTTGGAATCCGTAGCTTTTCCTACGCGCTCTGCGCGAATTGATTCCTGAAGGAATCAATTGGAATGGGTATTACTCAACGTTTCCATGACGCTCGCTGCTCGTTACTCGGTTGTTGCTTCAGCTAACGCTACCTTTTCACAACGCCAACCTATAACAAGTATGGTGTGATGGTTCATGGATATCTGGTACTTGGTGAATAGTAGTCGCTAGCAGCACAGCTACAGGCGTTTCTGTCACAACACTGACTTATTAATGAGGGGCTAAGCGCGTTAGACTACATCATTGAACGAGACATTGAACGAGATGCACATGCTCGAGCGACTAACACGCCAAACACAAAACACACACAAGCCCCTGAGGAGAGCCATGACAAACACGTCCCCTGAAGAATCGACTGCTGATACATCCCAACCAGCCACAAACCCAACCCCAAACAATCACGTCACAAACGATGAAGCTATAACGGCGAGCGACACACACGACAACCAACAACACCCTAACCAACAACATCCTGACCCAGACCTCGAGCCAAACCTGTCTTTTAACATAGGCACGGCCAGTGGCAAGCGTATTGCCCTCGTTGCTACCGCCATGTTGCTGTTTATGCAAGTGCTAGTGAGCTTGGTTGTGCTGGTATCACAACCTGCCACGACACCAGACGCGAGGGCGTGGTTTTTTGTCATCAGTTCGTGGTTGCTAGCGGGCATCGTGCTAGCGGCAGTCTGGCAGATTGCGGTGTTTGCTCAGCAAGCGCAGTTACGTTTTGAAGCAACAGGGTTGCAGGTGAGCCGCCCGGGAATCATTGGCGTGTTTACGCGGCGGGTGCTGCTACCCTATAGCCAGTTACGCACGGTACGTTTTGATTTGGGTGATTACCCTGAGGCACTCGAGACCAGCATCATCAGCGAACAACGCAGCATCGTGTTTGACCTGCTGCACCTGCGACAAAGCAAGCAACGCTCAGCTAGGGCTACTGACCAACTCACCGAACAACTTACTGAACAACTTACTGAACAACTGCGAAATCATCCGTTTGTACACGCTCTGCACGCTCGAGACATATCCCTTGAAACCCGCACCGACCCACAAGCCGACTGGCAAGCGCTCGAGGTGTAACACGCTCGAGCAGCACCCACATCTATCTGTTGGCGTATATAATCTGTTCGCGTATGTGATAGCGCAGACATTACGTGTTAGCGCAGAGATTCAGTATCAACCCAACCATCCATCAAGCAATGCTGCCATCACTCGATACTATGACTGAGACGCTATTACTCAACACCAGTGATATCGGGGACATCGCTGATATCGGCATCATTAGCCGCTTCAGCAGGTGATTGGTTGAGGCGCCCTAGCAGCGCCATGTCTGCGCCTTGTAACGTCAACGGCGTCATCGACACGTAATTGTTGGCAAGCGCCCAGCGGTCACTGCCAACTTCGGAATTATTCATACCCATGTAACTGAGCCAGTACACCTCTCGGCCACGGGGTTCGTTGCCCGTAATGATGCGCCGTTCGTACTGCGCTATTGCCATACTTGTCCAAAATACCCCTTGCGGATCAACAGGCTCGGGCGACACGTCACCCGCATAGAAAGGGTCAGGCCTGCCAGCAGCGGGAAAGTTGACATTGAGCAGCGTGATGTCATGTTGCTTGCGTCGTTTGATGGCTTCGGTGACATAGGGCGCAAAACGCGAAAAGTCTTGCTCGAGGCTGCTGTTCATACAACTAAACGCAATCCCAGGAACACCCATGGCCGCGGCTTGACGGGCAGCAGCCACTGTGCCTGAGTGCATGACTGCAAATCCTGCGTTTACGCCTAAGTTAATACCCGAAAGCAGCAAGTCAATATCCTCAAAGAGGTGCAAGCCAAGGGCCACAGCGTCAGCGGGTGTGCCAGCAACGCTGTAAGCAGGCAAAACCCCTTGCGACGTGCGCACGACACGGCTTTTTTTCACACGTATCGATACATGTGCAGAGATGCTGTGACTGGTCGCGGATTGTTCGGAGGCAGGGGCAGCCACCATCACCTCACCATGCTGGCTGGCCATCACGGCGAGGGCGTGCAAAGCGGGACTGTGAATGCCGTCATCGTTGCTGATGAGAATACGCATCATTCCACTATAAACCGCGTGTTGACGGCCTGCGCCAGCTTCACGCGCCACTTACTTGTTATTGCATTAAACAATTTTATTTTGACAAACTATTAATGTTTTCTCGTTCGCTTCAGTAGATGATGATGCCCAAAATCGGTAAAAACTAAACATCAGATAGTTTCTCGAGGAATTTAATCTTACTTTAAGAAACATGGTAGTTAGTCTTGCTGACAGATATCCGTAATCTTGTCACCCTGAAGGCAATGGAGGCATATTTATGGATATTCGAGAATTAACCAATGAAGGTCGTCAATACAGCTTGTTTGCCATTTTGACACCCGACGAGGCCAAACAAGCAGAACAAGCATTGCTAGCCGAAGGTTTTACACAAGGCGACATGATGACGTGTTATCAGGGAGCAGAGGACGCTCGAGCATTTCTGGAACGCCACCAAGGTTTCATGGGTGTGCTACGCAAAATGTTTGTTGGACACCAAGTCGACGTAGATAAACGCTACGCCCACGCTGCTCGAGCAGGCAACTGCGTGCTGCAAGTACACATTGGCCAAGAACGCAGTGCCGCCCGCGATCGTGCTGAGATAATTTTATTAGAAGCAGGTGGCCGTGATGTGTACTTTTTTGGTGAAGCCAGTTACCGTGACGTCTCCAAAAACAAACAACAAGCTGCCCGTCAGCGCACTATCCACCCCGGTACGTCTGGTTAAAGCGCCCTTGCGTGTTTAATGACTACCAACACGTGATTATTTAGCACTGTACTAGGTAGCACTGCACTAGGTAACACTGTACTAGTACCGCACCAGTTTAAAACTGCACAGGCAAACGAATAGCTCGAGCCAAGCGTCTTTTGTAATCTGCTCGAGCCACTTCTACTGCCCCTAGACGCTGCAAATGTGCTGTCATAAACTGCACGTCAAACAACACATACCCACGCCCTTGTAAGTGCCGCATCAAACTTACAAGGGCGATTTTACTGCCATTACTGACGCGGCTAAACATACTTTCACCCGCAAAAAAACCCCCGATGCTAACCCCGTATACCCCACCTACGAGCTTGTCTGCTTGCCACACTTCAGCGCTGTGAGCAAAACCCAGCTCAAACAAGTTGCCATACGCGCTCACAAAGTCTTCACTAATCCAGGTTTCTTCACGCCCTGGTGCAGGTTCAGCACATGCTCGCATCACCGCTCGAAAACACTGATCAAACGTCACTGTCAACGTCCCTCGGCGCAGAGTACGTGCGAGTGAACGCGACACATGCAAACTTTCAAACGGCAAAATCGTGCGCGGGTCTGGGTCATACCAATAAATATCGCCCGTATCTGGTTCTGCCATCGGGAAATACCCTTGAGCATACGCACTCACCAACACTTCTGGGGACAATTCACGCATGGGCTACCTCACCCTCAAAACCAACTGCACCGTCAACGTCACCTCGAGCAAGTATTTTGAGCATCAGGCGATGTTTACCAAAACTGGCGACTTGTCTCACTGCATCTACTACTTCTAAAACCACACGTTACATTAACAGCGTTCGCACCCTCTGCAGGCATATTGAGCCTATCCTTTACGAGGAAAAAGCGTTTTGCAAGTTTAGCGCGTATTGTCCCTTGTGACGCTTGCCAACACGGTTTCAATCCTCTACGAGGAAAAAGCGTTTTGCAAGTTGATGACGTTTTCGAGTGTGGGGAGTTTGGTAAGGTTTCAATCCTCTACGAGGAAAAAGCGTTTTGCAAGCGTTCGGGACGTGATTACTGATGTACTGGCAACAGTTTCAATCCTCTACGAGGAAAAAGCGTTTTGCAAGTACTTGGACGCTGAACGCAACGACAAAGGCCAGCTAGGTTTCAATCCTCTACGAGGAAAAAGCGTTTTGCAAGCCCGCTCGAGCTGGTATCGGGTGCTGGTCATTGCATGGTTTCAATCCTCTACGAGGAAAAAGCGTTTTGCAAGTCTGGACAGTAATGTTGCGATGTGAGGCGTTAACTCAGTTTCAATCCTCTACGAGGAAAAAGCGTTTTGCAAGCGTCCCTAGCAAGTGTCACGCGGTGTGTGAGGTAAAGGTTTCAATCCTCTACGAGGAAAAAGCGTTTTGCAAGTATTTTTATGCCTAGAATCCTAGTGCGCTTTTTGTGTTTCAATCCTCTACGAGGAAAAAGCGTTTTGCAAGGCTAACACGATAGGTTCAAATGCTGGTTTTAGGGCAGGTTTCAATCCTCTACGAGGAAAAAGCGTTTTGCAAGTCGTTCGTTCACGATTAGTGATGATGATATTGGCATGTTTCAATCCTCTACGAGGAAAAAGCGTTTTGCAAGCTGTGCATACCAGCGGGGGAGATTTGAAGCCAAATTGTTTCAATCCTCTACGAGGAAAAAGCGTTTTGCAAGACAGGGCAAGGCATCAGCGGGTTAGGCGTGGTCGATGTTTCAATCCTCTACGAGGAAAAAGCGTTTTGCAAGCAAAAACACATGCCCGGATAAGTCCGTTAGTTGGCGAGGTTTCAATCCTCTACGAGGAAAAAGCGTTTTGCAAGTTGATGATATCTACGGGCTACTCGAGCAAAGCAATGGTTTCAATCCTCTACGAGGAAAAAGCGTTTTGCAAGGACATTGCAGACGCTCGAGAGTGCACCGCTCGAGAGTTTCAATCCTCTACGAGGAAAAAGCGTTTTGCAAGAGTACAAACCGCTATGGCTAGCGCAAGTGCTGCAGGTTTCAATCCTCTACGAGGAAAAAGCGTTTTGCAAGATGAAACTGAGCTAAAAAGCGCAACTATCTACTACAGCAGTTTCAATCCTCTACGAGGAAAAAGCGTTTTGCAAGTGATGCACCTGGCTCGAGCCGCGTGTAAAATACTGTTTCAATCCTCTACGAGGAAAAAGCGTTTTGCAAGGATGGTGGCGTCGACGCGTGCAGTTACTTTGGTAGGTTTCAATCCTCTACGAGGAAAAAGCGTTTTGCAAGTCAAGCGTGCTCACAGGCTGCTTGACGCTAGCAGGCTGTTTCAATCCTCTACGAGGAAAAAGCGTTTTGCAAGGCGAGAGAGTACGAGAGAGTGAACGACCTAGTCCCGGTTTCAATCCTCTACGAGGAAAAAGCGTTTTGCAAGAGCCCTTGCATCCTGATAATCCAAGCCATAGCCACGTTTCAATCCTCTACGAGGAAAAAGCGTTTTGCAAGCGTGCACGTCTCAAAAAAGCGTTAGTGTCTCACTTGTTTCAATCCTCTACGAGGAAAAAGCGTTTTGCAAGAACACCCGTTGTGCTCGAGCGCCGCAACCCTGCTTTGTTTCAATCCTCTACGAGGAAAAAGCGTTTTGCAAGCGAGTACCAGCACGTGCACGGCACGTGGCTCGAGTTAGTTTCAATCCTCTACGAGGAAAAAGCGTTTTGCAAGGAATGGTGGTCGAAAGAGTCTATTGAGTACTACGAAGTTTCAATCCTCTACGAGGAAAAAGCGTTTTGCAAGTAGGTAGGCCCCGCTTTGATGGTGCTAAAGTCGCCAGTTTCAATCCTCTACGAGGAAAAAGCGTTTTGCAAGAAAGGATGTCTTCCAACGCTTTATCAAGGTCACTATGTTTCAATCCTCTACGAGGAAAAAGCGTTTTGCAAGAAAGCAAGTTAGCAGGCAAAGCTAATCAGCTAGCCACGTTTCAATCCTCTACGAGGAAAAAGCGTTTTGCAAGGTTGATGATTTGGGTAAGTGTTCCAACAGGCTCAGTTTCAATCCTCTACGAGGAAAAAGCGTTTTGCAAGTCTGCTGACGTACCAACGTGAGCAGCCTGAGTTATTCGAGTTTCAATCCTCTACGAGGAAAAAGCGTTTTGCAAGCTTAGCTACGGTTAAAATACAACCAAAACCCTTGTATGGTTTCAATCCTCTACGAGGAAAAAGCGTTTTGCAAGCTTTAACGTGATAAACGACGAGCACACCCTGAAATGGTTTCAATCCTCTACGAGGAAAAAGCGTTTTGCAAGCCAACCGCAACCGAGAATAAACAGCACATCAGCCAAGTTTCAATCCTCTACGAGGAAAAAGCGTTTTGCAAGACACGCCTCTCCAAGGAGCATAGCATGACAAACTTGTTTCAATCCTCTACGAGGAAAAAGCGTTTTGCAAGCACATCACTAGCGTGTGATATGCTCCATTATTCGTGGTTTCAATCCTCTACGAGGAAAAAGCGTTTTGCAAGCGTGAAGTGTTTGTAGTATTGTTCGAGTCATTTCATGTTTCAATCCTCTACGAGGAAAAAGCGTTTTGCAAGTCGGACACGCACAGGCCAAACGCTGGCTTAAGCAAGTTTCAATCCTCTACGAGGAAAAAGCGTTTTGCAAGTCAGGCTGTCGGGTACGAGACAATCCTAGGATTTTACGTTTCAATCCTCTACGAGGAAAAAGCGTTTTGCAAGGCAAGCCCTTTGGCGCGTGCGCACAAGGGCAACTTATGTTTCAATCCTCTACGAGGAAAAAGCGTTCTTTTTGATGACAGCAAAGCGGAGTTTCAATCCTCTACGAGGAAAAAGCGTTTTGCAAGTGTCGCGGTGTTGCCCGGTATCACAGGCGCGAGCGTGTTTCAATCCTCTACGAGGAAAAAGCGTTTTGCAAGACCGCCTGTTAAGAAGTATAGCAGAGACGGCGATACTGCATGCAATTGCGAGCATCGCACAAAATTGAGGCGTCAAAGTGTGTTCGTAAATGGCTAAAAGTGGCATTTTTGCGTCCCTGAGGGGTGCGAGCATCGCTTTGTGTACGCGATGGGGAAAGTGACGTGCTCGAGCACATTCTACCGCACTCGAGCACTAGGCTGCTTCGGTGGTCGCACCTTCAGAGTGCCGATATGACTATCAAAAGTAACACCGAAGTCAGACTCGCCCACAGGCTGCGGAAGGTGTTCCAGCGATTCCAGCGCGGTTCAAATTGTTGGCGGGCAGTTTTTTGGTGGGCAGGGTTCATCGTCTCAGGGCGCAGGGTTTGCAGTTCGTTGTTAAGAGGAATGTTGATGGTGATGGTAGGCAGTTGCACACCTAACAAATAGACACCCGCCGCTATTAGCAAAAGCAAACGCGGCCAACCTGTCAACTGGGCAGCGCCCAAAATGGTGGCAACGATGAGCGCTAGCACCGAACCCAGCCACACCAACACGAACAGGGGCTGGTTGTTTTGAATGATGCCGTCCATCACCTGAAACGCACGGATGAATTCAGCATGGTTGAGGCGGCGGATGCCGGGCATCACCACGGTAGCGAAGACGAATAACAATCCGGCAACCAAAGACGAAAAAAAGGTGGCAATCAGTAGCGCAAGATAAAAGATGTGTTGGCTGGGCATTCTTTGGTCTCCTTTACAGGACGTTACGCCACGTCCCGACACCCCCGGCGGGCATGTCTATTGCGTGGGCTGTCTGCTGTCTCAATACGACAGGCCGGGGCTTTGGTAGAGGTAGCGCGTATCGGTGAGTTGACTGAGGAGGAAATCGGCTACGTCGGCTCGAGCAACCGTAAGCGAGATGCTTTTGTCGTGACTGGCAAAACCATGGCGGTATTGCCCGGTGTGTTCGCCATCGGTAAACGCCGCCGGACGAATGATGGTCCACTCGAGCTGGCTTTGTCGGACCAGTTTTTCTTGTTTGACGTGATCAGCATAAGCGCGGCGCAACAGCATCCCAAACATGACGTATTTCCAGTAGGCGTTGAGGTTGTTGCGGCTGTCACCAACGCCCAACGTAGACTGACAAATGAGCCTGCGCACGCCCGTTTTTTCCATCGCAGCAATGATATGACGCGTGCCTTCAGCGCGAATCGTCCCTTTCATGCCCGCACCGAGCACACAAAACACCGCGTCTTGGCCTAAAACAGCACGCTCAACCGCAGCAGCATCCAACACATCTCCTTGCACCAGCTTCATGTTGCCGTGCTGGCCGGTCACTTTGGCCGGATCGCGCACAAACGCTGTGACGGTGTGGCCTTGGGTCAGGGCTTGTTTGACCAGTTCACGTCCGACGCTACCCGTCGCCCCAAAGATGACGATGTTTTGGGGTATCTCAGTCTTTTGCAACCTCGCGGTGGACTGGCTAGCGATAGGGGATTGGGCAGTGTGGGATTGGCTTGAAACCTGCATGATTTTCCTCCTGATGTGTCGTAACACGCGTGATTTTTTTAAGCTAGGTATTGTTGATTTACGTTGAT
Organism: uncultured bacterium; assembly: GCA_964550765.1. Taxonomy (GTDB): domain Bacteria; phylum Deinococcota; class Deinococci; order Deinococcales; family Trueperaceae; genus JBCCBI01. Next base: position 99,599 of record CAZKAZ010000005.1, read on the forward strand.
TGCTGGGGATAACCAAGCTCAATTAACGTCCAGTGTAGTGGCTTTACATCGGCGTTACAATGATTGTTCGTCGCCTTATTTTGCTCATTCGTCCAGATGAATAGACGAAAGAGCAAACCGTGCTAAAGTCGCCCCATGACGGATACGAACCCTCACGCCCCCAGCCATATCCAGCCCGGTAGTGTCACGCCAAGTGCCGTCGATACCCGCTGGACGCCTGTTGACCCGCTGGGGGAGGCGTTGCACTTTTTGCATATGAGTGGGGTGTACTACACGCATTCGGTACTGACTGCCCCTTGGGGGTTGGCCGTGCCTGCTTTGCCGGACAGTTTGATGTTTCACGTGGTAACCAGTGGCGCGTGTTGGCTCGAGGTCACGGGGGCTGAACCGCAACTATTGCAACCAGGGGACTTCAGCTTGGTACCGCACGGCGACGGCCACCGGTTGCTGAGTGAGTTGGGTACAAAAGCAGTGAATATTCTCGAGCTACCCCTCGAGCGCATCAGCGAACGCTACGAACGTTTACAACACGGTCACGGCGGTGCCGAAACTACCCTCATTTGTGGTGGGGTGCGTTTTGACCATCCTGCGGCGCAGCATTTGGTACATTTATTGCCGCAAATATTGTGTGTGCGGGCGTGGGATGCCCCGCAGATGGCGTGGATGCAAAGCACCTTGCGGTTGATGGCACTCGAAGCGCAAAACTTACAACCCGGCGGCGAAACCATCATCACCCGCTTGGCTGATATTTTGGTAGTACAAGCCATTCGCACCTGGTTGGTGGCTGACCCTGTGGCCCAAACCGGTTGGCTTGGCGCACTGCAAGACAAGCAAATTGGCCGCGCTATTTTGCTCATTCAACGCTATCCAGCAGAAGCGTGGACGGTGGCTTCTTTGGCTGAAGCCGTGTCTATGTCGCGTTCGGCGTTTGCCGCCCGTTTCAAAGACCTCGTTGGCGAAACCCCCATGCACTACGCCACCCGCTGGAAAATGAACCTTGCCGTGCAGTGGTTGCAAGAACAAAACCTTACCCTGATGCAGTTAGCTGACCGCCTTGGCTATCAATCGGAAGCTGCCTTCAGTCGGGCGTTTAAGCGCTTTATTGGCGTGTCTCCAGGGGCGGTGCGACGTGGTGAACAGGCTTCTAACCCTGAACATGCTGGCTATAGCGTGGGATAAGCGTCGTCTTAACGCAACAAGCATCATTCGTAGGTAGTGTTTACAGGAAGGTTCGCAAGTAGTGTTCGAGTGTTTGGCAGGACAATCATCTTATTACCTATCGCGTGACGTCTTAAGCAGTCACCAACAGGCAAACCATGAACCTGTCAATGGGCAATCTTCTGCTTTCAGGCGGCAGCGTGCGTTAAGATGGAATGATTAAGGGTCAGCGTAACGCGTAAAGCCATTACCCCAAATCACGACTATGCCAAAAATACGAAAAATCCACAAGAGCAAAAGCACCACGCAAAAGACGTATCGCCAGCTCGAGCGTGCCATCTCGCAAAATGACCTGATTCCGGGTCAGTCGTTGGTCATCACCGAACTGGCTGCCGACCTTGGCGTCAGCCGTACGCCTGTGCGCGAGGCGCTGTTGATGCTCGAGCAAGCCGGCCTGGTCGAAGTCGACAACGGACGCATGATTGTGTCTGGGTTGAGCCTGGCTGACCTTGAAGAAGTGTTTGAGTTTCGGCAAGCGATTGAGCTTTTTGCAGTAGATAAAGTGATAGAACGTTGCAGCGATAAGCAGTTGCAGACGTTCAAGAGGACGCTCGAGCCATTTCATCACCTTAACACTGATACCAACAACGACACCAACGACGATACCGACAACACCGATACCAACAACACCAACAACACCAACAACACAGACACCAACATCGAAGCCGCTGCCAAAGCCGACTTGGCGTTTCACCGCACGTTGGTATTGCACGCTGACAACATGCGCATGCTGGCGTCTTGGGATCAGATGGCCGTGCAGTTGCAACGCTTTTGGCAAGATGGCCGCAACAATATCGAACGGGTACAACGCGACATCAGCGAGTGCTTGCAGATAGCAAACCACATTGAAGCGCGGGATGGTGCAGCAGCATCGGCGTTGTTACGTGCGCACTTGCAGCAAACCAAACTGTCGTTAACGCATTGGCGCAACTTGCGAAAAA
>CAZKAZ010000005.1:101767-121550 GCA_964550765.1 uncultured bacterium
ACCGCTTAGCGCCTTGGGCGTCTCAGTCTTTTTTGAAGCGCCGCGTTTGCCAGATGTGGGGGTTAACAAGATGCGGAGGCTTGGTGTGGTTGAGAACGTCAATAACTTGCTCACACACCAAGATAGCCGTGCGTTCTAAGGCTTCTTGCGATGACCCACCTATGTGCGGGGTCAACACCACGTTGTCAAGCTGCAACAGTGGGTGGTGTTCGGGCATGGTTTCACTGTGGTAGACATCCAAACCCGCGCCAGTTAGTTGCCCTGTTGTAAGGGCAGTTACGAGCGCATGTTCATCCACAACATCGCCCCGTGAGGTGTTAATCAGTACGGCACTAGGTTTCATCTGCGCCAGTTCTTTTTGGCTAATTAGATGATGGGTTTTGGGCGTGAGTGGAACGTGCAATGACAGCACATCACTTGCTGCCAACACCTCTGCTAAGGTCGCTTTTTTTGCACCGAAGTCAGCAAGGTCAGCCTCACTAGCTGAGGGTGAATACACCAACACGTTCATCTGAAACGCTTGCTTGAGCAGCGACACAGTGCGTTTGGCGATGTGTCCAAAGCCAACGACGCCCAAGGTTTTGCCTGTTAATTCGGTAATGTGGGCATCATACTTGAAGCGAAAGTTGCTGGCTCGAGTGGCCTTATCTGCCCCATGTAATTGCTTGATAACCGCCAAGATGAGCGTGACAGTCAGTTCGGCGACAGCGTTGGCGTTGCTATGCGGCGTGTTGATGACGGGAATACCCAAACGGTCAGCGCAGGCTAGGTCGATGGCGTTTACACCAACGCCGTGACTGCCAATTACTTTGAGGTGCGTTGCCTGCTGCATCGCGGGCGCGTTTAGGCCAGCGCTGCGGGTAATGACGGCGTCAGCTTCGGAGATTTCTCGAGCCACTACTGTCATAGCATCGCTCGAGGCGGCTAGCACGTGGATATCTGCTTGCTCGAGTAGCTGCACACCCGCAGCGTGGATGGGTTGAACGATTAAACAGCGTAGCGTCGTCATGGCATGGTTAAACTTGCGCCAGCGTCCGTTCAATAAACTGCGCGTCACCTGCTTGCGCCAATAGTTCTCCCTCAGCCATGCGGGCTATCCCCCGTTGATAGGTAGCTTTTACGACGCCCTTACCCTGCCAACCTTCATAAAGGCTGTAGTAACCGTTGCCACGTTCTGATTCCGCTGTGATGGTAAACGCTTCATCGGGGTCAAAAAGTACAAAATCGGCATCATAACCTACTGCTATATGCCCTTTGCGCCCTGTTAAACCGAGCGCCTTAGCAGGCCCTGCCGACATGGCCGTGATCAAGGTTTCTGCGCTTACGCGTCCTTCGTGAACGCCCTTTTGATAGAGTAGCGGCAACATGGTGGCAATGCCAGGCACGCCGTAACCCGCCTTAAAGACGTTGTCGCCCACTTCTTTTTCTTCTTCGACAAAAGCACTGTGGTCGCTGCCGATGCTGTCGAGTATGCCCCTTGCAAGGGCGTGCCACAAGGCATCTTGGTCAACTTGCTCGCGCAACGGTGGTGACATTTTGGCTCTAGCCCCTAAATTCGCGGCAGTCTCGGCAGTGAGCAGCAAATAGTGGGGGCAGGTTTCAGCATAAAACCGCAAGCCTGCCAGTTTGGCGCGGGTGACGGCTTGTATCGACTCAGCGCAGGTGAGGTGAACAAGGTAGGTGGTGCACGCTTGAATGCGCTGTAAGTGAATGAGACGCTCAACGGCTTCGACCTCGAGCCACTTAGGTCTTGAATTGTAATAGTCGAGCAAGCCCAATTGACCATTTTCTTGACTCCATGCCTCGAGCAAATCCGCCGCGTGCCCATTTTCTGCGTGAAAGAGCAATACACTGTTCGCTTGATGGGCAGCCCGCATCGCCAACAAAATTTCATCATCGCGCACTTGAATGCCGCGACTGCCATACGCCATAAATAACTTAAAACTAGGGTTGTGCCGCTCGGTGATGGCGGCAATGGCCGGGTGGGTGCGGTTGAGGTCATTGAGGCGCACGTGAAACGCAAAGTCCAGCAGTGACGTCTGGGCAGCAGCCTGCACTTCTTGTTCAAAAAACGCCAGTGGGTCACCTTCTGGCGGGGTGTAGAGGTGATGCAACACGGTTGTTACCCCCCCAAAGATGGCAGCTTCTGAGGCACTAGCGTAAGTTTCTGCGTGAATGGGGTGCACATGCGGGTCAATCAGCCCGGGTAACACCAACAGGTGACGGGCGTCAATTTCGGTGTCCGCAGCTAAGCCGCTACCCATAGCCACAATCTTGCCATCTGTCACGGCAACGTCTGCTTGGGTGATGCCACTCGCTAGTACCAACGTGCCGTTTTTCACCACAAGATCATAGGGGTCGTTCATGCTAAAGCCTTTCGAGGGATGAAGGTGACAAGCCCATCAACGCTTGGTTGCCAACTTGGCACGTCTTTTGCTGCCCACGTGAGATTGCCACTGTAGAGGTACAACCACGGCGGATCATCACGCAACACTCGAGCTGCTTGATGGTAATGCTGTTGCCGCTCACCAATATCACTCGTAGCTTGGGCGCGGTTCAGTAGGTCATTAAACGCCGCGTTGTCGTAGCCCAACCACCACACGCCGGGGTTATCGGAGCGGAATTTTTCGTGAAACAAGCGAAAGGTACTAGCGGGGCTCGAGTCAAAACAAGCGGCGTCGTGAATGTTTTTTTCACGGACATCCGTGGCGTATTGGGGGCGATCTTGGTGTTCGATGACCTCGAGCGATACCCCAACAGCCTGCCACTGTTCTTGTAACAGTTCAGCGAGTTGCTTGGCTTCGTCGGGGAGGCGGCTAGGAATATCAAACGTCACACTGGGGTTGGTGATATGACTAGCCTCGAGCAACTGCTGCGCTTTTTGTAGATCATAAGGATAGGGCGAGAGGTCAGGGTCAAACCCTAATTGTGGCGGCGTACAAGGGCTCGCAATCAGGTGCGCGTCCCCTTGAAAAAGCGTCTCGACGATGGCGGGAACATCGGTAGCATAGTTCAACGCTCGCCGCAAGTTGACGTCAGAAACATTACCCGACACCAGATTGAACATAAACGTGGTGGTGACACTGCTGGGGCGGGTGTGTCTGGTGAGGGTATCGGGGACGTGCGCAACGTCGCTGGCGATGCTGGCACGAGAGGTGAGGAGGTGCTCGAGCCGCGCTTCAGTATCCGCTACTGCCCGCCACACCACTTGCTTCACTGCAGGCGTCCCTTGCCAATAGGCGGCGTGTCCTTCCATGACAATGTCGTCACCGTCTGCCTGAACCAACGTTAGAGGGCCGGTACCGGCTGGCAGTTGGGGCAAGTTCGTGAGTGAATCTGCTGGCAAAATAAACAACTCAACCAACACATCGAGCAAATCCGCCATCGGTGCAGGTAGCGTCAGGGTGATGGTGTGAGCGTCTTTGGCTTCTAACTGACAACCTTGCAAATACCCTTGGTAGATGCCTGTTGTACCCAGTTCACCCGCAATGGTTTCATCGCGCACCCGCGTCAAACTACTCACTACGTCATCCGCCGTAAGCACGTGTCCGTTGTGAAAACGCACCTCCGGACGCAACTGAAACTGCCACTGGCGCGCATCAGCAGACTGCCAAGATTTCGCTAGCGCCCCCGTAAAATGCCCATTCCCTGCCCGCCGCACGAGCGGTTCATAGAGGGCGTGTAGCAAACTCAGTCGGTGGCGGTCATCGCTGCACGCATGCGGGTCGCCCAAACGCAAATAGGGTTGCAATACCGTAAGGCTATCTAGTGATTCTGTCGTGACTAAGGGCATGGTTTACAGGTGACTTGCCACGTCATGCGAAAGATACATCGCTGGATTCTGGTAGCGGTTCTAAGTCGAGTAACTTTTCGGGATTGGTTTTGGTGAGCGTGCGAATATCGTCAGGCGATACTCCCAAGTCAAGCAAGCAGGCGATAAATTCGCGGAAGCCTTCTACTGGCGTGGGCAGTGTATATACGCCAAAGTCAGTAGCGATGATACAGTTTTCTGCGCCCAAAGCTTGAATTTGTTCGGCCACCAACTTGACACCGCCACTCGGGGCTTCGTGCATGCCTTCGTCGATGGACATGTATTCACGTTCGACATAGTAGTGGGTTTTGGGAATGGGGGTGGTGTGGGTGTAGGCAGCTAAGGTGTATTCGATGATGGCACCTTGAGCGGCCATGTGTTTGAGTTGCTCGAGCGACGCCAGTTTCGTCACCGAACTAGCCACCAACACTTTGTTGATGCCGTACTGCTTAGCGAGTTCCACCAACCGCATGCCTTCTTCTATAGAAACGTGTCCCGTGTTGAGGTACACATCGGGATGTTCAGCGATAAGACTAAGAATTTCGTCGAGTTTGGCGTCGGGTTTTTCGTCTAGGGGAATGCGGATACAGCGGTCGAGTTCTTCTTGTTTAAATTTGGGATAAAGCTCGCTAAGGGGGATAAATTTTCCGTCTACCCAATGACCTTCGCGGGAGGCTTGGTAGTAGGTTGAGTGCGCCCCGAAGCTAATAAACTTGGCACCGCTGCCATAATTCAGGGCGGTTTTGACGCTTCGAGGGTTCATACCGCCGTAAACGGTGTTCATGATTAAACCGCCGAAGGTCTCAAAGTCAGGTACTACCCGATTCACCAACCACGAGGTACCGTTGCTCATTTCAAAAACGTCCATAAAGACGATGGCGCGCATGCCTGCTTCACGGGCTTCGGTGGCCGCTTGAATGGGGTCAACCCGGCGGGGGCTACTGAAGATATGAGGGCCAGCGTGCACATGAATATCGATTGCGCCACGCAAGAGTTCGTAGGAGAGCTCGAGCGAGCGCCCTGGCGGTAATAGCATGTTGATTCTCCTTTAGTACGTGTATTACGTGTGTATTACGTGTGTATTGACGTTTTACGCTTTGACAGGACGAAAGTCACGCACGCGTTGACCTTCTTTGAAAACAAGTTGTAAGTCGCGCAGATGTGAGATGTTCTCGAGGGGGTTTTTGCCTATGACAACAAGGTCAGCAAGTTTGCCTATTTCCACCGTGCCAAGGGTGTCAGACACATCACACAGTTCAGCGGCGTTGCGCGTTGAAGCCACAATGGCAGCCATGTTGTCCATACCTGCTTTCACCATCGTTTCAATTTCTGGGATGACCCGCTCCGAAAAGGGCACGGGCATGTCTTCACCGGAGGCGATTTTGACGCCTGCTTTAAGGGCGCGCTGAAAGGTATCGAGGTGTCCGGGGGCGGCAGCCAGAATCTTTTTGATGGCAAATTCTGCGTTATTGGCCATCACAAAGTCCATGTCTTGGGTGACAGCCAAGGTAGGCACATAAAACGTGCCGTGTTCAACCATCATCTCTAAGGCTTCGTCATCGAGGTAATACCCATGTTCTACACTGGCTACCCCTGCTTTAACGGCCATTTTTGCCCCGAGCGAACCACCGATGTGGGCACACACTTTGCGCCCCTTGAAGGTGGCCACTTCAACGGCAGCTTGAATCTCGTCAAACGTCATCTGCGGTTCGTGCATGGTTTCGGTAGGAGAAGCCACCCCACCTGTGATCATCAACTTGATTTGATCAGCACCGCGTTTCATCTGTTCTCTGGCGGCTTTGCGCACTTCATACGGGCCATCTACTTGCACCGAGTTACCGTGTCCCCAACCGTGCCCGCCTGTGGCAATGAGCGCCCGCCCGCACACGAACAAACGAGGCCCGGTGAACATGCCACTGGCAAAAGCGTTTTTCCACGCCACGTCGACGTAGTCCGCTTCACCTACGACCCGCACGCTGGTCACGCCCACATCAAGGCACTGCATGGCGGCGTGTCCGCAGCGCACAGTGCGTTCTGAGGGGAGTTCGTGGTGGGGGGTTTTGGATAAGTCGGTTTGTGGAAACACCATCCCTAAATGGGCATGGGCGTCCCACAGTCCGGGCAGCAAAAACGCCCCTTGTATGTCAATGACCGTATCGGCATCGTCAATGCTAGGGTCAGTGTCCGCTTGGTAAGCAGCCGCGGGCTGAATGCTGGTGATGTTTTTGTCGGTAATGACCACATCAACATCGGCTTGAACGGCTGCGCCGGTGCCGTCAATGAGGTTGGCGTGACGCAAACGGGTGACGTGACTCATGGCTCGAGCCCCAACAGTTGCGCTGGATTGTGAGCAATCATCTGTTGAATCTCTTCGTTGCTAAAGTCTAGGTCAAGCAGGGCGGTAGCGAACTGGCGCATACCTTCTACGGGGGTAGCCGTACCGCGAATGCCGTAGTCGGAACACAGTACAAAATGTTTTGTACCAATCTCACGGATTTCTTCAGCGAGGAGGCCAAGGCTCGAGGGTTTGGTTTCGTCGTTGGCAACCACCCCCGAAAGATACTTTTGCTCCGCGTAGTAATGGGTTCTGGGAATGCCCGTCGGATAGACGTGATCGGCAAACGCACTTTCTAAAAACGCCCCCCCGGCCACGGCTTGTTTTTGTTGTGCTATTGTCATGCGCTTGCGAGAAAAATGCGCCACCAATACCCGTTTGACACCAAAACGCTGGGCAAGTTCGACCACACGTAAGGCTTCTTCGGCAGATACGTGGCCCGTGTTGAGGTAGACATCAGGGTGCTCAGCGATGAGTCCCATAATCTCTTCAAAGGCTGACGGTAGGGGATCCTCGAGGGGAATGCGAATGGCTCTGGAAAGTTCTTCTTCAGCAAATTCTGGGTACAAATCCTTGTAAGCAACCGCTTGCCCGTCCACCCGTTTGCCTTCGCGACTGGTTAAGTAGTACGTCGAATGGGCACCAAAACTAACAAACTTAGCACCCTTGCCATAATTCAACGCGGTTTTGACGGCTCTAGGGTTCAACCCGTCGTAATTACTACACAAAATCAAGCCGCCAAACACGTCGATGCCTTCTACGTGGCGCTGCACAATCCAAGCCGTGCCCGCACTTTCTTTGAACACGTCCATGTAAACAATGGCGCGCATACCCGCATCACGGGCTTCAAGTGCTGCTTGAAAGGGATCCGCCCTACGCGGGCTAGATTTCAAATGAGGCCCTGCGTGCACGTGGATGTCAATAGCACCTTCTAAAAGTTCAAAAGGAAGTTCCATCGAGCGGTTGTTAAACGTCTCAGCGTGGGGCATGGTTAACTGACCACCTTAACTGACCACGTGCAAATCTTGATAGCCAGACGTGAGCACTTCGCCGCCACCTTCACGCACCACCACCACATCTTCCACCCTGGCGCTCATGGTTTTGGTGCTGATGCTGGGTTCTACCGTAAAACACATGCCTGCTTGTAAAGGTGTATGGTCGCTTTCCATCAAAAAGGGAATCTCATGCACGTCCATACCGATGGCGTGTCCTAAGCGGTGGCGGAAGGCTTCACCGTAACCTGCTTCAGCGAGGACGTCTCGAGCCACCTTATCCGCGTTTTCCCCTGTATTACCGACAAACAACGCTTTGATACCGACTGCTTGCGACTGCATCACCAAGTCATACGCCCGCCGGTATTCGGCATCAGGTTCACCAAAATAAACCGAACGCCCGTAGTCATAGCAATACCCTTGAAACACCGCCCCAAAGTCAAACGACACCGCAACAGGGGGTTCTAACGGCACAAGCAGGGTTTCTTCGCGGTTGTGAGGGGCAAAGGGGGCGTTTTTGCCGCGGTTATAAAACGCAGTGGCAAAAGAATTGGTGGTTGCGCCGTGGCGTTGTAATTGGTAATTGACCTCGCTGATGAGATCTAGAGTGGTCATGCCGTGTGCGAGCTTACCGCGCACTGCTTCATACGCCAATTCGGTGATTTCCCCCGCTTTGCGCATAATGGCAATTTCGGTTTCGTCTTTGACCATGCGCAGGGGCATCAACAGGTCTTCAGCCAAGGTATAAGACGCATCAGGCAGCACCGCTTGAATCATCAAGATGGATTCCGCCCAACTGCGGTTATCAAGGGCGATTTTGGCAGACGCAGGCACGTTCAAATCAGCTAGCACCTGCCGGGTCAGTTCGATAGGTTTTTGCACGTCGGGCAAACTGCGGATTTCATAGCCAGGTAGCACCGTCTTTTCTGCGACCATACGCGGCATGGTGATGACAGGCTCAGCGTCTACGGTAATCCACGCGCCAGTAACATGTTCACCCGGGTGGACAACGTTGCCATAATTGGGTTCACCTCGGCGCAAGCCTGTTAGGTAATGCAAGTTAGTCGAACGCGGCAAAAACAATAGGTCAATGCCTTGTTTGACCATCTGCTCACGGACGTTTTTGAGGCGAGCAGCGTAGTCGATAGTTAGATTGTCGGTCATGATTACGTTCCTTTGAAGTGATATGCAGATTGGCGAAAGTGAGTAAAGGGCTCGAGCAGTATCTGTCAACACTGTCCGAGTTTGCTTTAGCGATTAGCTCGTGATTGATTAGCTTGTACTAACTCGCGATTTCGTTGTGAGGTCGTCACAAGTCGCTGTTACAGGTAACGCAGATGTAGTGATGTTTTATGGGTTTATGAGGGTTAAAGAAGGGCTCGAGCCAACACCCGAGCCCCACACGCTTATTGCAACCTTATTGCAGCCATACCCCTTGCAACTCTGGGTGTCCGTAGGCGTTAAACCTAAACCCTTGCACGTCTTGGTTGAGACCAAACACGTTCACGTTGGCATAGAGCGGAATGACCACGGCGTTGTCTTGCAAAATCTCTTGCACTTCGGTGTAGATAGCAAGGCGCTCTGCGGCGTCTGCTGTTTCTAGACCGGCTTGTAACAGGGCGTCAAGTTCGTCAGTTGAGAAGAAAGCCCAGTTGCTCGAGCCCATGTTCGACGAGTGAAACACCCGGAAAAGGATTAACCCAGGATCCGGGCTGTAGGTGGCCAAAAGCGAACTGTTATAAGGGCTATCCGTTGCTGACACGATGTCAATAAACCCGCTACCAATGACGGTAATGTCCATGCGCACGCCAATGTCTCGCAGTTGCGCTTGAATGATTTCCGAAGGGGCTTCGGCGACGTAGCCCGCGAAAGTCGCATGGTTGACGAAGAGTTCTTCGCCGTCTTTGACACGATAACCATCGCCATTGATTTCTGTCCAACCGGCTTCTTCAAGCAAAGCAATCGCCCGTTCGGGATCGTAAGGATACGCGGCTTCTACCTCTGCGTTGTAAAAACGCACCCCAGGCGTTAGCACCTGATAGGCAATGGGGTACACACCCCGAAACACTGCTGCATTCAGGCCTTCGCGGTCAGTGCCATACAAAAGGGCTTGACGCACCAACAGGTCATCGGTAGGGGGCAAACTGGTGTTTAAAAACATGCTGCGGGCAATGCCAAAACGAGCTGCACCACGCACTTGGAAGATGCCAGCGTCTTGAATGCCTGCCACACGCGTAGCGGGAATCTCATCGATGATTTGGGTTTCGCCCGTTTCTAGGGTAGCGAGTCTCGAGGCTTCTTCTAGCACCAACCTGAAGGTAATACGGTCTAAATACGCTGGACCATCACGAAATTCTGCCGGCCCCCAAGCATAGTCAGGGTTTTTCTCCAAGATGACTTCGACTTGCGGAATTTGACTGACAAATTCATAAGGACCGGTGCCAATTAAGTGCTCATCAAAGTCTTCGCCATAGGTTTCAACTGCTGTTGGCGACACCATCGCCACCCACGGCGAGGTAAGGGCAAACGAAAACAGCGCAAAGGGTTCTTCAAAAAACACCTGCAATGTTAAATCGTCGACAACTTCACTGCGTAAATACGACCCCAACAAAGGGCCTGCTGTGCGTGAGTTGGTTTCAGGGGCGACCATGCGGTCAAAGTTAAACGCTACCGCTTCAGCGTTAAACGGGGTGCCGTCGTGAAAGGTAACCCCTTCGCGCAAGGTGAGTGTCCATTCGGTGTAATCGTCTGAAGGTTCCCAAGCAGTTGCCAACCACGGCAGCAAGTTGCCGTCTGAGTCGAGGTAAATCAACTTTTCAAAGATGTGCCCAAAGACGTACGCTGTTTGGGTCAAGTTGGTAACGTGCGGATCTAGCGTGCCAAAGTCATCAAAGCGGATACCGATGGTGATTTCGCCGCCTTCGATGGGGTCTTGCGCCAAGGTCAGTGAGGCAACGCTCAACAAACCTAGCGCGACGAGTAATAAAACAACTTTTTTCACAGATAAACTCCTTCCAAGTGGGTATGTGCATACTGTCAACTGTCGACTAAAGGGTTGTATGTTAGGTCATTATGCACCTCCTCGAGCACGCGTCTAGCTAATCTCGAGTTGAGCCAGAGAGTCTTTGTGAATCATCTCGTCAAGGAGTGTTTTGGGAACAGTAGGAAAAGCGCAGTGTTTGCCCATGTCAGGTAGCTGCTCGAGCACCCCTAGGGTCTGTTCAATGGTGGTAAACGGCCAGTCCGTACCGAAAAAAATGCGCTCGGTGACGGTGGCTTCCATAGCAGTCAGTAAAGCGTTATAAAGCTGCCACGGGCGGTAAGCTAACGCCGAAATATCTGCAAAGACGTTAACGTGCTTGCGCATGACGGTGATGGCGTCAACCGTCCACGGGAAACCGATGTGGGCGATGATAATATTGAGCTTAGGAAAGTCACAAGCGACTTGCTCGAGTAGCAGTGGTTTGGCATACGCCAGCGGCGCTTGCGGAAAAATGGTCGCCCCGTGATGGAGCAAAATAGGTAAGCCGTGCGTTTGGCAGTATTCGTAAAGGGCATATACACGGGGGTCATGAGGATGGACGTTTTGATAGGTGGCGCTCATTTTGAGACCCTTAAGGCCTAAGTGTTGATGGGCGTGGGTTAAGCGCTCGAGGGCGTCTTTGCGGTTGGGGTCAACCGACGCAAAACCAACCAAACGCTCAGGATGCTGTTTGACATAATCAGCCACGTATTCATTGGGCACAACTGCGCCGCAATGCCCCATATCGAACGCTAATACCACCGTCTTATCGGCTTGTTGGCAGGCTTGCCAGTGGCGCTTGGGGTCAGCGGGTGCGCACTGAGTCGTAGCAGCAGGTGTCGCTTTGAAACTCCCGCCCATCAGTTCCTGAAACGACGCTGATAGGTGTTGGTCAACGTCCCAAACGTGGGTGTGCAAGTCAATCACACCATCACTCCGAACGCACATGTGGGTCGAGAATGTCACGTAGGGTATCACCAAGAATGTTAATCGACAAAATAACCACCGCGATGGCAGTACCCGGAAACGCCGTCATCCACATGGCTTCGCGCAAAACATGCCGCCCCCGGCTAACCATCGCCCCCCACTCCGGTGAAGGTGGTTGTGCCCCGAGGCCAATAAAACTCAGTGAAGACGCCGAGAAAATGGCTGCTCCGGTTTGCAAGGTAAACAGCACGATGATGGGGGCAAGCACGTTGGGAATGACGTGAAAGATGATGATGCGGTAGTCAGGTGACCCCAGTGACCGCGCGGCGTCGATGTAGTCGTTGCTTTTGACGGAGAGAACGGCACCGTGTATGACCCGCGTGAAGATGGGAATCGAACCGATGCCCACAGCAATCATGATGTTTTCTAGCCCTGCGCCTAACGTGCCTACAATGACTAACGCGAGCAGTAACCCCGGAAACGCCAGCAGCAAATCAATCGCCCGCAAAATGACAAAGCTAATCACGCCCCCAAAGTAACCACTGATGAGTCCTAAAACTGCACCACCACACAAAGCAATCGAAGACGAGATGAGCCCTACTCGCAAACTGATGCGTCCACCCCACAAAACCCGGCTGAGAACATCACGCCCTAAGTCGTCAGTACCAAACCAGTGCGCCCGACTTGGCGCTGCCAAAGTGTTGCGGGTGTCGATGTCTAAGGGATCGTATGGGGCAATCAGGGGAGCGAACACCGCCAGCAAGATGACCGTCAGTAGGATTATCAGCGCCGTAAGGGACGTACGATTACGCAACACGCGTCCAGCGAGCACAAGTAATTGATTGCGCGGCCTAGGCTGGCTGCGCCTTTGGGTGAGGGTAGATTTAACATTATTGACCATAAAAATAAACCGTAACTCCCGCTGTCAACGGCTCAGCTGTAAGCAATGCGTGGGTCGAGCCAAGTGTAAGCAAGCTCAACCAGAAAATTGACTAACACATAAGACGTGGCCACCAGCAAGATGATGCCCTGCACCACAGGAAAGTCTTTACCTAAAATTGAACTAACCAGCATCAACCCCAGACCTTGGCGCGAAAACACCGTTTCGATAATGACAGTACCTGCGAGCACCTGCCCAAAGCGGATGCCGACAATCGTCACTACCGGAATAAGGGCGTTGCGCAGCATATGTAAAAGCACTATCCGGCGTGGTTGTAAGCCTTTGGAGCGAGCCGTTCTGACGAAGTCTTGGTTCATGACTTCTAGCATGCTCGAGCGCGCTAGTCGCGCAATCCCGCCAGCAGCCCACAACCCCAGGGTCAACGTCGGCAAAATCAAACCGCGAATGCCGCCACTACCCAACACCGGAAGCCAGTTCAGCTGCACCGAAAACACCAAAATGAGCAGCAACCCCAACCAAAAACTGGGAATCGACACCCCCAGTAGGGCAATCAAGACGGCAATTTTGTCAATGATGGTGTTGTGATAGAGCGCCGAGATGACACCCAAGGTCGTACCAAATAGAATGGCAAAGACAAGACCGGCTAGGGTGAGCTCGAGCGTACTCGGTAAGCGCAACATGATTTGCTCGAGCACCGGTTTGCGGGTGCGAATCGAGGTGCCAAAATCACCACGAATAACGTTCCCAACGTAAGTCAAGTACTGCACGTGCAAAGGATCATTGAGGCCGAGTTCTTCACGGATGCGTTCGACCTGTTCAGGATTAGCAGCAGTTGACTCACCGAGAATGGCACGCACGGGGTCACCAGGTACAAGTTGCAACATTGAGAACACCAGTAATGTCACGCCAAGTAGTAACGGCACGAGCGTAAGCAAACGCTTGGCAGCAAACAAGAGCATCTGTCTTCCCACGAGGTTAACCTCCTAACCCTGCAAGTCTTACGGTTCTCTTACGATAATGTCTTGACATAACGCTTGCGATAATGTCTTGGCGATAATGTCTTGACACAGCTATCGACCTAAAAACGGCAGCGTCTTCCAGAACACGACAATGCCCAGAAGACGATTGATTGGCTTATTCTACGAAGCGTGCGCCAAAAATAACCGGATTGGAGTGCAAGTTCAGCTCAAAGCCTTCTACGGCGTTGTTGACGGCAAACACAGCAATGTTGGAATAAATGGGGATATTGAGGGCAGCTTCAGCCAGTATTTGCTGCACTTCAGCGTAGATTTCCATACGCTCGTCAGCATCTGGGGTTTCGAGACCAGCTTCAAGTAGGGCGTCGATTTCTGGCGTGCCGTAGTGAGCGATGTTGGTTGACCCCATGCCCGAAGAGTGAAACGCACGGTACAAAAGCACCCCTGGGTCAGGGCTGTAGACAGCTAACAGGGCAGTATTGTAGGGGCTATCGCCAGAATTGACCGTGGCTGTGTAGTTACCGGGAAATTCGATGTCCATCTTGACGCCAATATCGCGCAACATCGACTGGACAATCAAAGCAGGCGGTTCAGACACGGCACTTTCCCAAGTAGCGTGTTGAATTTCTAGCACCTGACCGTCTTTAACGCGGTAGCCATCACTATTGATTTCTGTCCAGCCGGCTTCCTCGAGCAGTTGCACTGCCAGTTCGGGGTCATAAGGATACATATCTTCGACAGCTTCGTCGTAAAAGCGTACCCCTCTGGTGAGCACCTGATAGGCAATTGGGTAGTAACCCCGAAATACCGCCGCGTTAATGGCTTCTCGGTCAACAGCATGAATAAGCGCTTTACGCACTAAGATATCGTCAGTAGGCGCATTAGACGCGTTGATGGTATGGCCGCGGTTGATGCCAACCCTAGGTGACAAAAATACTTCGTAGTTAGGGTCTTCGGTCAGCGTGTCAATGTCAGAAACTGAAATTTCATCGATGATTTGTGCTTCGCCATTCAGCAGCGCTGCTATGCGTGATTCTTGTTCGTTGATGAATACAAAACGCACGCTAGGTATATACGCAGCACCTTCGTGAAATGAGGCTGGCCCCCAGTTGTAGTCATCGTTGCGTACTAAGACGGTTTCAACACGGGGGATGGTGCTCTCGAGCTTAAAAGGTCCAGAACCCACCAAAAAGTTAGAAAACTGTTCCCCATGGGTCTCAACTGCCGTCGGCGACACGATGCCCATAGGTGGTGGCGTCAGGTTAAACGGCAACAGGGCAGCCGGGCGCTCAAAGTAGACCTCGAGGGTGTACTCATCAACAACGACACTCTCCCGATACGCTCCTAGTGAAGGCCCAGAAATGGGTGACGCCGTCTCTGGTGCGGTCATGCGGTCAAAGTTGTATTTGACAGCTTCAGCATTAAACGGCGTGCCGTCGTGAAAGGTGACGCCTTCGCGCAAGGTGAGTGTCCACATGGTGGCGTCGTCGTTGGGTGTCCAAGAAGTAGCCAACCACGGCACCAACTCGCCATCACTATCCAAATAGATCAAGCGGTCAAAGATATTCATGTTGATAAAACCGTCTTGTTGCACGGCGGTTAGGTGCGGGTCTAATTGGCCGCCGGCTGTGCGCAAGGCAACTGTCAACTGTTGACCTTCTTGGGCTAAAACTAACCCGAAGGCAAGCAAAACAATCATCGATACAACTTTTTTGAATTTCATGGTCATCCTTTCGTCAAATGAACCCGTGACTTAGTTACCGTACTAACAAACGAACTTGCTGTACTTCTAAACAAAAAACCTACCTCCTTACGGACACCGAGTAATCAAATAGCCCCTCACCTCGGATCCAAAGCGTCGCGCAGGGCGTCGCCCAACAGGTTAATAGCGATGCACACGAGGGCAATCGCGGCACCGGGAAACGCAGACATCCACAGGGCATTGCGCAAAGCATAACGGCCCCGACTGACCATTGCCCCCCACTCAGGAGAGGGAGGTTGTGCTCCAAGGCCGATAAAACTCAACGACGAACCGTAGAAAATAGCACTCGCCACCTGAATGGTAAAAATCACGATGACGAAAGGGAGGATGTTGGGGAAAATATAGCGGGTAAAGATATGGGCGTCGTTAGCACCAAACGCCCTAGCAGCTTCGATGTAGTCGTTTTGCTTAATAGAGAGTACCACCCCATGTACTAACCTCACGAACGTCGGGGTTGCGCCAATGCCCACGGCGATCATGACGTTGGCAAGGCTCGAGCCCAAAATAGCCACAATCGCTAGCGCCAACAAGATACCCGGAAACGCCAGCAAAAAATCCATAAAACGCAAGATGAGATAACCCACCGTGCCTTCGTAGTAACCGCTAATGGTGCCTAGTAATAATCCCAATACCGTGGAGATACTGGCTGCTACTAGCCCCATCGTAAGCGACACTCGCCCACCCCAAATCACCCGACTAAAAACATCACGCCCGACATCGTCGGTGCCAAAGATAAACTGCTGACTCGGAGGCTTTTCAGCGTTAAGCAAATCAATACGAATGGGGTCATAAGGGGCAATGGCTGGCGCAAAGATGCTGGTAGTGACAACTGTTAACAGAAACAGCAACGACAAAAGGGACGCCGGACGCAACAACGCCCGCCTCACTCTCGTGACTGCTTGCTTATCCATATTGAATCCTGGGATCTAACCAAGCATAAATCACTTCTACCAGCAAATTGCCGAGCACAAACGCTGTTGATACCACGAAAATAATGCCTTGCACCACCGGAAAGTCTTTGCTGCGGATGGACTCAAGTAACAATAACCCCAACCCTGGCCGCACAAACACCGATTCAATAATGACCGTACCTGCCAAAATCGACCCAAAGCGAATACCTGCAATGGTGACCACGGGAATAAGAGCATTGCGCAATACGTGCCGGGTGGTTACTCGAGGTTTGGTCAGACCTTTGGAATAGGCCGTTCTCACAAAATCTTGATTCATCACTTCCAACATGCCCGAACGCGTAAAGCGGGCAATGGGCGCAGCCGCTGCAAAACTCAACGTAGCCGCAGGTAGTACCAAGCCGCGCCAACCGCCTACAGCAGCAATGGGTACCCAAGCGAGCGTGACCGAAAAAAGCGAGATGAGCATCAAGCCTAGCCAATAACTAGGTATCGACACCCCAAGTAATGCCACCGTAACTGCGAGGCTATCAAGCCAAGTGTTGTGGTTGAGCGCCGACAAAACACCTAGCCCCACACCAATAATAATGGCCAATCCTAAGCCTGTTAATGCAAGCTGTAAAGTGCTTGGTAATCTCTGGCCAATTAAACTACGCACCGGCAGTCGCAACTGAATAGAAGTACCGAAGTCTAGCGTGAGCAAGCCCTGAAAATAATCGACGTATTGCAATAACACGGGTTTATCCAAGCCAAGTTGTTCGCGGAACTGCTGGATTTGTTCAGATGTCATACTGCCTGTTTCACCCAACATAGCCACCACAGGATCGCCCGGTAACAAATGCATCATTATAAAAACGGCAAACGAGATTAACACCAGTAGCGGTATGACGCCAAGCAGTCTACGCAGCACAAATTGCGTCATTACACTGCTACCCCAATGAGGCATTCAAACATGGCATTTGCTGCAAGACCTCTTTGAATCAATGTTTGCAGCAATGCTCGAGAATCAAAAAAAAACTTTTTCAAAGACCGCATACCAAAATTAGTCTAGCATAGACTTTCCCTTTGTCAAGGAAAAACGGCCAGTCTAAGAACACCCCATTCGACCAAAAAAGGTGTATGCTGCATTCACTAAAGACAGCCAATTCGACACGCCTACACGCAACCCTTGCACTTGAAACCTCCCCGTGCTGCCGAGGTGGTGCACGAAGCCGCAGAGGCAACAATAACGATAAACAGGAAGCGTCAGCAATGTATAGTGTAAAAATTTGGAGTATATTTATTTATACGCATCGGTTGTAAAAACCACGTCGGGCGTCTTTTTAATGGCTGCGAGCACGCAATCCAAAAAAACACCAACATATTTTATTATGATTTTTTATTTTATTTTTTATCATCAAATCACTCACATAATTTTACTTCTTAAATGCATTTTTCTAATGTAATATTTGAATACACTTGGCAAGCGTGACGCTCGAGTAACACGTTTTATGCCGCTAGTTGCTGTGGCACACACCGTGTAAGGGTACGATGGAGCAGGATAGTTTTGTCATTGCAGGTTGTTTTAGCGACGTTTCTCAACGCATGACCTACGCTTGTCTGTGTAACATACATGTATATCGAACAGCTATGGGCTAGCTAGAAAAGAGATAACCAAACGTCAATGATTATTTACTTAATATTTTTACCTTAGCCGAAGCCTGTACGTCAACCCTAGTATGCTTACACTGCTTATTGCCATTTAGTTAGTTTATATTCACGAGTTGTATTCACGAGGTGAACCATGCTCGAGCAGCCGTCTTTTCGAGAGACGCTTCGCAGTTTAACAACCAACCACGATGCCGTTTTTGACCTTATGCAAGCGGCGCTGTTTGATGGCATGTGGCACTGGAACGCGCAAAACAACACCTACGCGTTGGACGCTACCTTTTGGCAAACCCTAGGCTACGACGAGCATGAAGTGCCACAACGCCCTGACGCTTGGCAAGCAGTTATGCATCCTGATGACTGGCAAGCTACCCTCGAGCAAGCCCACGCGCACTGCGCTGACCCCACACAACCCTATGACCAAGTGGTGCGCTTTCAGCACAAAGACGGTTCAACGGTGTGGTTGCGCAGCCGTGGCGTAGCAATACGCGATGAACACGGCCAACCGCTACACATGGTGGGGGCATATAGCAACGTCACCTCCTTCAAAGAAGCTGAACATAAAGACAGCGAACACAATAACGCCACACACAGAGACACTGAGCGCACAGAAGCCCAAGCCCGAGCACAAAAAAGCACCCCTTGGTACGACACCATCCTCGAGAACCAAAAAGCCTACATCATCAAAACCGACACTGAAAGCAATTACACCTATGCCAACCGCTTGTTTCTCGAGCGTTTTAACCTTGACCCTGACACCTATCTAGGTACATCGTCGATGGATAGCATCTTTATAGACGATCATCCCAAAGCACTTGCTACGGTCAGAGCCTGTTTTGAACAGCCTTATCAGGCTTTCAGCGTCACCTTGCGCAAGCCGATGGCCGCAGGCATCTTCAAAGCGTCTGAGTGGGATTTTATGGCGCTCACTGACGATGCAGGGAACATCAGCGAAATACTTTGCGTGGGAATTGACGTCACCCAACAGCTCGAGACCGAACGCGCCCTCAAAGCCAGTGAAGCCCAGTTTCGCTTTATTGCTGAAAACACTTCAGATGGCATCGTGGTGTTTGCTGGCGACCAAGTTACCTACGCGTCACCCGCCTATGAGCGCATGCTCGGGTATAGCCTCGAGGAACTACAACAACGCAACCAGCAAAACGCCTACTGGCTCATTCATCCTGATGACAGAGATTACTTTATTGCCACCCTCGAGCACACCATGCGCCAGCAGCACCGTGATGTCACCATCGAATACCGCGCCCAGTGCCAAGATGGCCGCTACATCTGGCGCGAAGACCACATGACCCTGTTATACGAGGATAGAAACTTGCCTGCTCAAACGATTGTGGTAGCCAGAGACATCAGCGAACGCAAACAAGCCGAAGGCGACTTACAACGCACCACCACCCTGCTTGAAGACGCCCAACGCATTGCCAATATGGGTGGTTGGGAACTTGATGTGGCAACAAACGAGGTCATTCTGACCAAGCAAGTGTATGCCATTCATGAATTACCGTTGGATGTGCCTGTTGATAAGACACTAGGCATTTCGTTCTATCACCCAGAAGACCAACCTATTATCGCGGACGCCCTCGAGCAAGCTATCAAACAACAACAACCTTTTGATGTACAGTGTCGTTTTATTACTGCCAAAGGCAACCACCGTTGGGTACGATCATCAGGCTACCCTGTGTTAGAAAACGGTCAAGTGACCCGTCTCATCGGGATGTTTCAGGACATTACCGAGCAAAAAGAAGCCGAACTTGCCCTGCGCGAAAGTGAAAACCGTTACCGCTTACTGGCTGATAACAGCAGGGATTTAATCAGTTTGCGCCAACTTGACCACACCCTCATCTACGCAAGCCCTGCTTATGAGCGGTTGTTTGGTTACAACCACGGTGAGCTAGCTTTGCTGTCTCCTGAAACACTCCTTCACCCAGACGACCTCGAGCATTTCCGTGCTATTTACCAGGTGTTACTGCGCGACCACACCCCACAAGCAATGCAGTATCGCCTCAAGAAAAAAGACGGTACGTATGTGTGGATAGAAGTTTATGTCAGCATCATTACCGATGGTGTGAGTGGTGAGCAGCGCATACTAGCAAGCTCGAGAGACATCACTGACCGCAAACAAGCTGAAGATGCCCTGCGTGAGAGTGAAGCACAACATCGAACTTTGTTTGAGAATATGATGCACGAGGTGCACCTCTGGGAGCTTGTGCGTGATGAGCAAGGAGCGATACAGACTTGGCGACTGACCGAAGCCAACCCTGCGGCACTCAAAGCGTGGGGCAAAACCCGTGCTGAGATTATTGGCAAAACCGCCAATGACATCTTTGCCTATGATGCTACACAACAGTTCATGCCTATTGTCGAAAAGATTTTTGCAGAAGGCACACCACACACATGGGAAGCCTATGTTGCACCAATGAATCAGTTCCTCTACATGACCAGTGTCCCCTTTGGGGAATACTTTATGAGCACCGGGATAGACATCA
>CAZKAZ010000006.1:0-30874 GCA_964550765.1 uncultured bacterium
CAACCTAGGGGAGGTGCGCCGCGCCATCGAATATTATGAACAAGCGCTAGCCATCGCCCGCGAAATCCACGACCGCCGTGGTGAGGGTGCTTGGCTCGGCAACTTGGGGAATGCTTACCGCAACCTAGGGGAAGTGCAGAAAATGTTAGCGTGTTGGTTGGTCTCGTTGGTTATCTTCTACGAAATTCAAGCACCAACCGTCAGCGTGGTTGGCAAGTGGCTGGCAGGGCAACGCCGTGAACGGGCAGACTTTGATGCACTTGTGCGTGCTTTTTTCCCAGACGGTGATACCTTCCTCAACGAAGCCACCGGACAAAATTACACCTTTTTCCGCGACGCTCCCGCCGACATGCCTGAGCGCATCCTTACTTTAATTGACCAATACGCCCAAGATACAGAATAACCCTACTCCAAGCCCAAATCCTGATTCGCCCACTGCGCCGGGTCAACAGGTACGTTGGCAATGCGGATTTCCCAGTGTAGGTGTGGCCCGGTCACGAGTCCTGTGTCCCCGCCGTACCCCATCAATGTGCCTTTTTCGATTGTTGCGCCTTCGCTAACGTCAATGGTGCTCAGGTGAGTGTACAAACTGCACACGCCCAACCCATGCCGTAAGACCACCGTGTTGCCGCGCACGCTCAAAGGGGCTGCTAAGACCACTTCGCCCCGCGCTGGCGCATAAATCGGTATGGTGCTATTCGCCCGCAAGTCGAGGCCACCATGAAAACTGCGAAAAGGCCCCCCGTTGTACGAGCGAAGCGTGCCAAACGGTGAGGTTTCTATGGGGTTAGTGACCGGGAAGCTGAACATGCCCTCCCAAAGTTTTTCGGCTTGGCTGTAGTCACACAAACTGGCAATGCGGGCGCGTTCGTTGGCGACTAGGTTTGGGTCTAGCAGGCGGCTGGTTTCAGGGTCTAGGTTAATGGACTCGCGGCGGTAGCTAAACGGCACCACTTGCACCGGAACGGTTGTGTCTACCACGTCGCCGTTGGCGAGTTCTGCTCGCAACGCTAGGTCATACACCCCTGGGTCTTGCAAGACAGACGCCGCAATCACGCCCTGCACGCGGTAGCTGGTGGTGAGGGTGAGAGGGCTTTCAGTTGGCGTGGCTGGGGTAGTGGGTGTATTGGTTGTTGGGCTATTTTCCGTTGAAGCTGTGTTGGTTTCTGCTGTGGTTGGGGTCGTCACATTGGCGGCTTGCCAGCTAGCACCCGTGGGGGCGAACGCGAGGTCACTTCCTAAAAAGCGCACGCTGACAGCAGCGGGTTCGTCTAGGTCTACGTGCACTCGAGCCACATGCCCCTGCGTCAGGGTACCAGGGCGCACTTCTACGTTAGTAAACGGCCAAGGCAGTTGCTCGGCAGGGGTCGCAGAAGCAATGGGGATGAGGAGCGTCTGCCCGAGTTCAATCAAGTTGGTGTCAGTGATGCCATTGGCAGCGGCTACGTCTTCGACCTGCAAACCGTAGCGAGTAGCAATGCGGGTCAGCGTGTCGCCGCGTTGCACGGTGTGAGTAACTTGGGCGGTCGCTAGGGTCAGTAGCGGCGTGAGGGCGAGGAGCAGCCAGCAGAAAAGTGTGCGCATAGTACAAAACTTACTGCAAAGTGAGGTGAGATGTCGCTGTGGTGCTTACGTTTTGGGGTGTTGGTTAGGAAAGCGTGTGTTGACTAGGGTGTTGGTAGGGATAGGGGTGCTTCGTGTCATGCTAGGGGTATGAACAGACCTCGAGCACTCCTTAGTGTCTTCGACAAAACAGGCGTCGTCGATTTTGCCAAAGCGTTACTCAATCAAGGTTACGAACTTATCTCGACGGGCGGGACATTGCGTGCCCTCGAGAAAGCAGGTTTGTCCGTTAGGGCGGTAAGTAGCGTCACGGGTTCACCAGAAATTTTGGGCGGACGGGTCAAAACCTTGCACCCCAACATTCACGGCGGCATCTTAGCCAAACGTGAAGACGCACAACTCGCAGAACTAGCCGAACACGACATTACCCCCATCGACGTGGTGGTGGTGAATTTGTATCCGTTTAGGGAAGCCATTGCTAGCGGGGCCGGGCGTGATGAAGCCTTGGAGAACATCGACATCGGCGGGCCCACCATGTTGCGGGCTGCTGCCAAAAACTTTCCTTCGGTGTTGGTCATCGTTGACCCCGATGACTACAGTTGGTTGGCTGACCGTTTACCCAGTGTAGACGCTAGTACACGCCAACACCTAGCTGCCAAAGCGTTTGCTCACGTGGCCGCTTACGACGCCGCCATCACCCGTTACTTGAGTGATGACATGCTGGCGACCACAGCCTTGGAAGTGTCCAAAATCCATGACTTACGTTACGGCGAAAATCCCCATCAGCAAGCCAGTTTGTGGCGGCTTTCCGGGCAGCAAGGGGCAGTGATTGACGCTGATGTTTTGCAGGGCAAAGCCATGTCGTTTAACAACTATCAAGACGCGGATGCCGCGTGGCGTTTGTTGCAAGATTTGGGGGACGCACCGACGGTGGTGGCGCTCAAGCACGCTAATCCTTGTGGGGTGGCGCAGGCTGATGACTTGTTAACGGCGTACCGCATGGCATACGACGCTGACCCTTTGAGCATTTTTGGGGGTATCGTTGCCCTCAATGAAACGGTGGATGCAGACGTGGCAGCGGCACTAACAGAGATTTTTTTGGAGATTGTCATTGCGCCGGATTTTACGGAAGATGCCCTAGCGGTGTTTGCCAAAAAGAAAAACTTGCGGGTGCTCAAAGCCAAAGACGTGCCAACGCCAGAACAAGATATCCGTTACTTAGCGGGTGGGGTGTTGCTGCAAGACGCTGACCGTTTGCGGCTTTCTGACGCCAAATATGACGTGGTGACGCAGCACGCGGTGGCTGAGGGCGTCAAAGATGAGCTCGAGTTCGCGTGGCACATTGTCAAACACGCCAAGTCTAACGCCATTGTGCTGGTCAAAAACGGCGTCACCGTGGGGATTGGTTCGGGGCAGGTGTCGCGGATTGGGGCAGCCAAGCAAGCACTCAGCCAAGCAGGTGAACTAGCCCAAGGGTCAGTTATGGCGAGCGATGCGTTTTTCCCCTTTGACGACGTGGTGCGAGAAGCCGCCGCTGCGGGCGTGCAAGCAGTGATTTCACCGGGTGGATCCATCCGCGATGATGAGGTGATTGCCGCGTGTAACGAACTTGGCGTGGCGATGGTGTTTACCGGGGTGCGGCACTTTCGGCATTAGCCAGTACTTTACTCGCCAGTATGTTGCTCGTGGGAGGCTTTTTGCTCGAGCCACTTGAGTGCCGCGTGATACTTGCGCAAGTTCATAACATCGTGGTCACTGAGTTTGTCGATGCGGGTGCTGTCGAGGTTGTGGCGTACGTCTTCAATTTTTACTGTGAGCGCCAAGGTGTTACTGACTAACCCTGCCAAATATTCGTCGTAAGGTTGTCCGTCACGGCGAGTGAGTAGGTCGATGGCTTGCAGTATTGCGTCATCGAACCCTTCACGTTTGAGCATGGCAAGTGTCAGGTCGGTGTCTTCAATGGCGTCGTGCAGCACCGCCACCATCTTGGCAGACATGCCGCTAACACGTTGCATGACGTGCAAAGGGTGGAGGATATAGGGTTGACCGTTGCGTTGTTGTTGTCCGGCGTGATAAGTAGCAGCGAGGGCAATGGCTCGCTCGAGGGTGGCCATAGCTTCAGTGTAGCGCACATTGACAAAAAATCCCCTCAGCGTTTGTTGACCGAAGGGAATGTGTGTGGTTTTATAGCTGGGATTGTCTTGCGGCTTTATTCACCGTAGGGTACCCAGATGTTTTTCACCTGCGTGGCATGACGCAAATATAGTTCCCCTTGGGCCTGTTTGGGGGCAAACCAATCGCGTTGCTTACTGCTTGCCCAGGTCTGTTTGAGGTTGCCAACGGACGCTTTTTCCACCAGTTCACAGCCTTGTGCCGTGCCTACATACCAAAGGGCGTCCACATTGTCGTGCTCAGCCAAGGTTTTGGTAAGCGATAGGGCGTTACCTGTGACGATATTCACCACGCCTGCAGGCACGTCGCTGGTCTCTAGCACCTGATAAAAGTCGGTAGCCGCCAGTGGGTAACGTTGCGACGGGATGATGACGGTGCGGTTGCCCATCGCGATAGCAGGCGCAAGTAAGGAAATAAATTGCAACAAGGGTGCGTCGTCGTTGCACACGAGTCCCATCACCCCGAGGGCTTCGGGCATGGCCAGCGTCACGTTGCGAATAGGGGTGTGGTGGACGTGACCATCGTACTTGTCTGCCCAGGCTGCGTAGTAAAAAAGTCGTTCGATGCTTGTTTCGACTTCTTTGCTGGCTTGCTTGGGTTTGCTGGCAGTCATAGCGGCTAGACGGTCAGCAAATTCGCTGGTTCTTGCGGCCAAATTTTCTGCGACATAATAAAGCACCTGCGCGCGGTTGTGTGCCGTCGCCTTTGTCCAGCTACTAGCTTTGCGGGCGGCTTCCACGGCGTTGCGGATGTCTTTACGGTTGCCGTCACTGGCATCTCCCACGTACTTACCATCAGGACTCACCACCGCGTAGCTGTAACCGCCGTCGGGTCTGGCTTGCTTGCCGCCGATATACAACTTGGCGGTGCGGTCAATGGTGAGGGCGCTATAGCCTGTGGGGACGTCTGCAGCGGTAGCAGGGGGATTAGCGTCTTCGCTGGTTTCGAGTTCGGGGGCTTGCTCGAGCCACGTGGGCGTCAGGTATTCGTACAAACCTTCTTTGCCCCCTTCGCGCCCAAAACCACTTTCGCGGTAACCACCAAAACCCGCCGCCGCATCAAACAAGTTGGTGCTGTTGACCCACACCACGCCCGCTTTTAGCTTGGGAGCAACGTCGAGGGCAAGGTTGAGGTTGTCACTCCAGACGCTGGCTGCTAGGCCGTAACGGGTGTTGTTGGCCAGTTCGACGGCTTCAGCAGGCGTGCGAAAGGTCATTACCGTAAGCACGGGGCCAAAGATTTCCACTTGGGCAACGGTAGACGCAGGGGAGACGTTGGTGAGCAGGGTGGGCGGGTAGAAATAGCCTTCTTGCGGAACAGCCCACGAGGGTTGGAAACAGCGAGCACCTTCGTCGATGCCCTTGTTCACGAGGTTGGTAATGCGCTCGAGCTGCACCGGCGCGACAATCGCCCCAATGTCGATGGCTTTATCGAGTGGCGAACCGATGCGCAAGGTTTCCATGCGAGCTTGCAACTTGGCTACCAGCATATCGGCCACGGATTCTTGCACCAGCAACCTCGAGCCAGCACAACACACCTGTCCCTGATTAAACCAAATGGCATCAACCACGCCTTCAACGGCACTGTCTAGGTCGGCATCATCAAACACGATAAAAGGCGACTTGCCGCCTAGCTCGAGTGACACCTTCTTGCCACTGCCGGCGGTTTGCTCGCGGATGCGTTTACCCACTTCGGTTGAGCCGGTAAAAGCAATCTTGTCGACATCTGGGTGTCTCACCAACATTTCGCCCGTGCGCCCGTCGCCCGTGATGACGTTAAACACCCCTGCGGGTAAGCCGATGTGTTGGCTGATTTCCGCAAATAACAGTGCTGTAAGCGGGGTGAATTCAGCAGGTTTTAGTACCACGGTGTTGCCCATTGCCAGTGCCGGAGCAACTTTCCAAGCCAGCATCAAGAGTGGGAAATTCCAAGGGATGATCTGCCCAACTACGCCCACAGGGGCGTAACCTGCAAAGTCATCTTCGAGGGCTGCCCAGCCTGCGTGATGGTAAAAGTGCCGCGCCACTAGGGGAATATCGAGATCGCGGGTTTCGCGGATGGGTTTGCCGTTATCCAACGTTTCTAATACCGCAAAAAGCCTAGCGTGCTTTTGTATCTGCCGCGCTAGGGCGTACATATATCTTGCCCGCGTATGTCCGCTTAATGCCGCCCAGTCCGTTTGGGCTTTTTTGGCAGCAGCGACGGCGTTGTCAACGTCTTTGTCAGCGGCTTGGGTGAGGGTGGCAAGTGTTTCCTTGGTAGCTGGATTAAACGTCTCAAAGGTATCTGCCCCTTTACTGCGTGTCCACTTACCGCCAATGAAACACTTAAACGTGTGTTTGTGTTGTGCTAACCAGGCTAGCGCCGGGGCGTCACTTTCTGGGGCGGGGCCGTAGTCCATGGTGTCAAAAATGTCTGCGATGGTCATGAGTCTTCCTTTTTTTGTTGGCAAAACGATGTGTCTGCGCGGCGTTGGCAATATCAGTCGCTTATGCGTTGTGTCAAATGGCTGCGTTAAATGGCTGCACTTAATATTGCGATAGGTATGTGCTTATTGGCTAGAACGGTTGCTCATAGTGGGTTTTTGTGCCCACGGGAGGCGATAGTATTCGTCATCGAGCAGGGAATACATCACCAAGTCAGTCAGTCGGGGTGGGTTATTGGGGGTTTTGCCCGGTATCAACGCCACGCGCCGTAACGTGCCTTCTTGGGTGAAACCGAGGCGTTCGGGGATAGCGCGGCTGCGCTGGTTTTCGGGGGCGCAGCGGATGGTGAGGCGCTGGAAACCATAGTCGTTGAACAGCAGGTGGATGAAGGCTTTAACCGCTCGAGTCATCAACCCGTGCCCTTGGGCATCTTGAGCAAGCCAATAGCCGATATCACAGCTTTTGGTGTTGTGCTTTTTGCTGTGTGCGCCGATAGTACCCACAAATGCGCCGCGATAACGCAACGCTAGTGCCATGTCCCGTTCGGCAGCAACATCCTCGAGGTTTTTGTGGATAAACGCCAAACTGTCTTGCACTGTTTTGGTGCCGTCAAGCCAGATCATCCACGGGCGCAAATGTTCGCGGTTGGCGTCTACGACTGCAAAAAAGGCTGCGGCGTGGTGCGGCTCGAGCAGCACCAGTTGCAATTCTTCGTCAACGACGTGGGCGAGCATGCAACAACCTCACGCTAAGGGGTGGCGGAAGTCGGCTGAGTAGCGTCCGCTCAAGTGGTGTTCAAGTTGTCTTTCAATGTCTCCCAAGAGGCTGCTAGCACCGAAGCGGAACAGGGTTGGCTCGAGCCAGTCCCTACCAAGTTCGTCTTTCATCAGCGCCAACCAAGACAAAGCATCTTTGGCCGTGCGAATGCCGCCTGCGGGTTTGAACCCAATTTGCACGCCTGTGCGCTCCAAGTAATAACGAATAGCGCGCACCATCACCAGACTCACAGGCAGAGTGGCGTTGACCGATTCTTTACCGGTTGACGTCTTGATAAAGTCTGCTCCTGCCATCATGCACACCATGCTTGCTCGGTAGACGTTGCGCAGGGTGCCTAGTTCGCCTGTAGCCAAGATGGTTTTCAAGTGGGCATCCCCGCAAGCTTCACGGAAGGCTTGTACTTCGTCATAAAGGGCGTGCCAATTGCCGGTGAGCACATGTCGGCGGCTGATGACAATATCGATTTCGTCTGCACCAGCGGCTACCGACGCGTGAATTTCCGCTAGCCTTTGGGCAAAAGGTGATAACCCTGCCGGAAAGCCTGTCGACACGGCAGCCACGGGAACGCCACTGCCAGCGAGGGCGTCAATGGCAATAGGCACCATCTCGTGATAGACACAAACCGCACCCGTGGTGATGTTGAGATGCGCCACGCCCAGTGCGTCTAATACCTCTTGTTTGACAGGTTGTCGCGCTTTGGCGCAAAGTCTGACCACGCGCCCCGGGGTGTCATCACCAGCCAGTGTCGTTAGGTCAATACAGGTGATGGCTTTAAGAAGCCAAGCTGCTTGGTAGTCGCGTTTGACACTGCGCCGCGCTGGTAGGGTGCTTGCCCGCCTTTCTACGGCACTACGGTTAACGTAACCATGTTGTAACCAGTCGGTTTCAAAAGGCACACCGGGGTTGCGCACGTGTGGGCTGTGGACAAGGTCGGTGGGGGTGTGAACTAGTGCTTGGGCGCTGCGCCGTTGGATGTCGGTTGACATACGTCACCTCATTATCTATTGAGCGTTAAGTTGAGCAAATGTACTGAGCCATTGCATTTCACTATTATTGGGCGTCATTGGATTGGGCTTCATTGGGTCAACGTGTAGGGTTTAGTCTACAAGGAAAGTGTGCCTTGGTACTGTTTCGAGTCGCAAGTCCATGTGCGCTGTAAGGCCATGTGAGCCGTAAGGCAAGACGGTATGTTCACGCATGGCTGACAGAGCTGTGCTACTTTGAATGTCATGAAATACATTGCCCGCACACTGCTATTAACGATGTTATGGTTTGGACTCGCTAGCGCCCAAGAAGCGGATATTGGCTTTTTCAACATGGCGGATTTGCACTCAGCGTACGACCAATACGAAAGTATTATCTCGTACGTAGAAGAAGTGGTCGCCAAAGATTTTGCAGATGCGCCCGTGTACATTCTTGTAAACGGCGACATCTTTGAGCTTGGTAACGCCCTAGCGACGCGTTCTGCAGGAATGTTGGACTGGTTCTTTTTGGAAGAACTGCAAGCCACCGGCGATAACGTCAACATCATCATCAACATCGGCAATCACGAGTTTGACTTTTTGAGCCCGCAGGTGTTTTTAGAAGAAGCCGAAGCTCGAGGCTTCATTGTCATCGGTAACGTCATCGACAAGATGACAGGCGAACTGCTCGCGCCAGCCGTGCATACCATCAACGTGGACGATACGACGATTGACGTGGTCGGTATTGCCACCAACGCTATTAACACCTACCCCGCCGCCGTACGAGGGAGTCTTACCTTGCCCGATCCAGTGTCGTGGGCACGTTATTACGACAAACTCACCATTTTGAGTGACTACAGTATCTTGCTTAGTCACGCTGGCGTGACGCACGACCGCGAGATATTGGCGCAACTGCCCGATAACGTCCTGTTTGCTGTGGGCGGTCACAACCACATTTTTATTGAACAAGTTGAAGCTACTGCTACAGGCGAGACGCTATATTTGCAAAACGGTTTTAGGGGCGAAACCGTCTCCTTACACGCGTATACACTCACTGAGGCAGGCGTGGAAGTGGCGTTCACCGGACGCGGAGCAGGCTCGGGAAGTTGGCCACCGTTCGCAGACGCCTTTGCAGCGGTCGAAGCCGACTTTTTAGCCCTCGAAGACGCTGCAGTCATTGGCACCGTACCCCGCGATTACAGCGTGTATGATGCCGCGCAGTGGGCAGTAGAGACCTTGCGGCAAGCAGTAGGTGCTGATGTGGCCATGTTGAATCACACATCCTTTGGAGCAGGGCTAGCAGAAGGGGCGCTCGAGCGCTACGAATACGACGCTTTTTTGCGTTTTGACAACGATGTGATGGTCACAGAGGTAGACGGCGCAACCTTGCGCACCATTTTAGCAACTGCCAACCAGCCTGTAGGCAGTTACGACGCCCTTTTTGAAGATGTCAACTTGGACGCGTTAACGGGAGATTTTGTCTATGCAACTGAGGTCAATGTAGATGATGATGCTACCTACCGCATGGTGACCTCGAGCTGGGTGGCGTTGCCGTTTAACCAACTTGGTTACTTGGGGGTAGAAGGTTTGACTTTTGAAACCCTGCCAGATGTGACCACCAAAGGGATTTTGTTGGACGCACTCAACTAGACCTGACACCAGTACAAGTGAAACACTCGAGCAATTGTGTGGCTCGAGTGTTTTTTAGTGCTTGCTTGTAACCGCCATCGAAGTTGCTACACCCGCTTGAAAATAAGGGCAGCGTTTTGACCGCCAAAAGCAAAGTTGGTTGAAAGCGCGTAGTCAATGGGAGTTTCGCGGGGTTCGTTGGGGATGTAATCCAAATCGAGTTCGGGGTCAGGGTCTTCATAGTTGCGGGTGGGTGGTAAGACGCCTGAGGTGATGGCTTGAATGGTAGCGATGGCTTCGACGCCGCCGGCTGCTCCAAGGGTGTGACCGACCATCGACTTGGTGCTAGAAACAGGGGGCACGCTTTTGGCATCACCATAAATACTCTTGTAGGCTAGGGTTTCGTTGAGGTCATTAGCAGGTGTACTGGTGCCGTGGGCGTTGATGTAGCCGATAGCGCTTTTGTCGATACCGGCGTCTTTCATGGCGGCTTGCACGCAACGTACTGCGCCTTTACCACCCGGAGCGGGGGCGGTCATGTGATAGGCATCTGCGCTGGTGCCGTAACCGACGATTTCAGCGTGAATGGTCGCGCCGCGTGCTTTGGCGTGCTCAAATTCTTCGAGTACCAAAATACCCGCGCCTTCACCCATGACAAAACCATCTCGAGACGCCGTAAACGGCCTACTGGCGGTTTCTGGGCTGTCGTTGCGAGTAGATAAGGCTTTCATGATGGCAAACGCCGCAACGCCCATTTCGGAAATGACCGCTTCGCTACCGCCAGCGAACATAATGCTGGCTTCGCCGCGTTGAATCATCCGGTAAGCGTCACCAATGGCACCTGAGCCGGTTGCACAGGCGGTTACTACGGTGCTACTTGGGCCCGTTAACCCATAGCGCATAGCAACTTGACCGCTAGCCATGTTGGCGATGAGCATGGGAATAAAAAACGGACTCATGCGCATAGCACCGCGCTCAATATAGTTGATAGAGTTTTCTTGCCAGGTGATCATGCCGCCAATACCTGAACCCAAGCACGTGCCTGTGTGGTCACCTGCGATGTCATCTTCGCTTAAGCCAGCGTGTTCGCGGGCAAGTTCTGCGCCAATTAAGGCGTGATGCACAAAGCGGTCGAGGCGGCGGGCTTCTTTTTTAGGAATGTAGTCAGTGACGTTAACGTCAACTTCGCTGGCAATTTTGACGGTGATGTTACTAGCGTCAAACGCCTGAATGCAGCGGATACCATTGGCAACTTGATGTTGGGCTGCCAAAAACGCCTCCGCACCGATACCAATTGACGTAACGGGTCCTAGCCCAGTTACGACAACACGTTTTTGTTCGATTTGTGTCATATTAAAATATGCCTACTTAATATACGCAACAAGTGCAAGTATGCTGTGCCGCTCGGCTGTTACGACGCGTATTGGTAATGACTGTATTGGCAATGACGAATGCTGCTATGACTGACTTTGTTAAGACTGACCTTGCTAAGACTGACCTTGCTAAGACTGATGCTGCTTTGAACAACACGGTGTCATGTGACTCGAGCGCAATCACTCGAGCTAACACAAGCGCGATTCGTCGTGTAGTGTCAATCACAATATCAATCTCACTCACTATCAATCTGATGCACTATCAATCTAGTGTAATATCAATCTAGGTCAAGCTGAGTCAATCGCTATATCAGTGTTGACGCCTAGCATGATGCCTCACGAATGCTAGGGTTGTCATGTGTTTAACCTAAGCGCACCGTAGCGTTGCGGCACCTCGAGCTACTGCTGTGAGGCGATGTAAGAAACAGCGTCGCCGACGGTTTCGAGTTCTTCGGCTTTTTCGTCGCTGATCTCGAGGTCAAACTCGTCCTCGAGCCCCATAATCAGTTCAACAACATCAAGCGAATCGGCACCAAGATCATCGACAAAGTGAGCACTTTCGGTCACTTCATCCTTATCAACGTCAAGTTTTTCCGCTACTACCTCGCGAATTTTTGCCAGAATTTCGCTTTCTTCCATGATGTCCTCCTTGCAAACGTTTGGGTATGAAATGGTCTTTTGGCGCACGCTCGGCTAAGATAACACGCCATTTGAGACAGCCAAGCCTAACACTAACTGCTAGCGTCAAGCAATCGTATCGCACGCCGCACCGAAGCGTGTATTGTCAGTGTCTTTTTAGCTTACTATGTTTGTCTTCGGGTGTGTTGAATGGTGTGTTGAGGTGGTGGCGTTAGTATTGTGTTTTGCGCTTGTAGCCGTCGCTACTCGGTGTTTGGGTGATGTTTGACAACGATGATAGCGAGCAAGATGACAGCAAGATGACAGCAAGATACCTATAAATGACACAAGTAGGTGACCTCGAGTGCTGTATAGGTTGTTACCTTACAGTTGATACACTAGACGCAGCCGCGCTACGCGTTATACTGACTGACTGTGAAGCATATTGGCGTTTTAACTAGCGGCGGTGACGCACCGGGTATGAATGCTGCCATTAGGGCAGTGGTGCGTACAGCCATTTATCAAGGTTTACAAGTTTCTGGTATCTATCGAGGCTATCAAGGCCTGATTGAAGATCACATCGAAGAATTTAACGCCCGCAGTGTGGCGAATATCTTGCAGCGCGGGGGCACAATTTTGCGCACGGCGCGCTGTCAACCTTTTTTGACCCCCGAAGGACGCAAAGTGGCCGCCGATAATTTACGGGCGAGGGGTATTGACGCCTTGGTGGTCGTGGGTGGCGATGGTTCAATGCGCGGGGCGGCCAAACTCAACGAAGAACATGGTTTTCCGGTCATTGGTTTACCCGGTACCATCGACAACGACATCTACGGTACGGATGTGTCGATTGGCTTTAATACCGCCATCAACATTGCCCTCGATTCTGTTGATCGTTTGCGTGACACAGCAGCCAGCCACGACCGTTTGTTTTTTGTAGAGGTCATGGGTAGGCACGCCGGACATATTGCGTTGTATGTGGGGGTAGCAGGGGGCGCAGAAGCCATTTTGCTGCCTGAAGTTGAGGTGCATGTTGATGGTTTGGTCAAGCTGGTAGAAAACGCTCACGAACGGGGTAAATCCTCGAGCATTGTCATCGTGGCTGAAGGGGCGTATCCGGGTGGGGCGCTCGCCTTACAAAAAGACATTGCTGAAAGTTGTGGCTACGAAGCCAGAACCAGCATTTTGGGGCATATGCAACGCGGCGGTAGCCCCAGTACCCGCGATAGGGTGTTGGCATCGCGCTTGGGTTATGCGGCAGTTAACGCCCTTATCGAAGGCCACACCAACGTGATGATTGGCGTCGATAAGCGCATCACTTCGGAAGTGCCGTTACAAGACATTTGGACCAAGAAAAAAGAAATCGACTGGGAACTGCTCGAGGTCGCTCGAGTGCTAGCCATTTGAGCAGTTCACATCCGCGTGCGTAAGCTACCAAAAGATGTTTGACCTGTGTCCCAGTGAGTGACCGTAACGCGGTTGGCGTTTAAGTCTGTAAGTGTGTGAAATTCTGTAAGTGTTTGACATAAGGCGCGGCTCGAGCCAATCACCGCTTAGCGAAGCAATCAGCACAAAAATTGAATCCAGCACCATGTTCAGCAAACCACGTTCAGCCAAAAGTAAAGCCACCTCAACGTGCGGGTGGCTTTTTTTGTTGTTTTTTGGGTTGTGCCGTCTAGCCGTGGTTAATGGTGACTTTGCGGGCTTTGACGCTTTCAGCTCGAGGGATGCGCAGTTGCAACACACCGCGTTTGTAAGTGGCTTCTACGCTAGCGACGTCGAACTGATTGGGGATATTGAAGCTGCGCACGAACGCCCCCTTAGGACGCCCCCGATGGTGCACCGTTTGGTTATCGGTTTCTGCATAGTGACGGGTGGCTTTGATGGCGATGTGGTTTTGCTCGCTGCTGACGTCCAAACTGTTGTCGTCAACATCGGGTAAGTCAATGTAGATGTACAAAGCGTCACTGTCTTCAACGACGTCGGTAGCAGGTGCCCACGTGCCGTGGGTGGTTTCTTGGCTGTTGTTGTGATTAGTCGTAGTAGGAACAGCCACGTTGCGATTGACACGGCGCTGTAAGTCTTCAAGTTCTTCAAAAGGATTCCAGTATTGAATCATAGGTGTGCCTCCTCTAATGGTTATATCTTAAAACCTGAGTGTGGTTGTGTCAAGTTTATTTAGCCACCTTGCAGTAATCTTGTAGTGCAAGTCAAAAAACAAGCAAAAAAAACGCCGCAGGGTGTGCGGCGCTGTGGGGTTATATGCTGTGGGGTTACATCTTGTGTAAGAACTGATCAAATTCATGTTCAGCTTGGTCTCGAGCAATGCCGTAGCGTTGCTGAATCTTACCGATAATTTGGTCGCGGTTGCCTTCAGCTTGATTCAAGTCATCTTCGGTGAGTTTGCCCCACTGTTCTTGAACGTTGCCCTTGAGTTCATTCCACTTGCCTTTAAAAATTTCACTGTTCATATAGCCTCCAAAAATGGTTGTTGTGCGTTGAACTGGCGTCGTTGTGGCCAGCGTGATGTATTTAGCGTGATGCTTAAGTGATGTTTCGGCGCTTGATGCTTGGCTGACGCGTCGCTTAAGCGCGGCGGGTCGCTCTGGCCACACCAATTACCGCTACAGAACCAATGACGGCCACCAGAATGCTGTACAAGTTGATGCCTGTGACGCCTGCGCCACCGAGCAAGTTGAAGATGAGACCGCCGACCAATGCGCCAATGATGCCTAAGACGATGGTGCTCATAAACCCGAGGCGAGCGTTTGCGCCCATCACTGCACCAGCTAACCAGCCTGCGACACCACCGAGAATTAACCAAAAAAGTAAAGCTGTTAATATGTTCATCTATGTTTCTCCTAACTAGTCTGCTTAGTTGCTCGAGCCAACACGCTCTGAGCAAATTTAGCTATCGTCATGTTTGATATGTTTTCGTTGTATGTGCCAGCATGCGTCTCTGACACGTTTTTACGCTAGCACGCTTTAACGCTCACCCTAGGCATTGCTAAGCACTCTGTGAATTGTCTTAGAAAAATGAACTTTCGTTTATAACAACTGTATAGCCCGTCACCAACGGTCGTAGAGGGTGTGTGGCTCGAGTTGCTAAAGATGTATGTGAGATGCGCATGGATGCAAAAAAGTAATCAAAACTACTTTGCGAGAGGCTGACTGATGCAGCGACTCTCATCTGTTGCTTGCCTTGCTGAGGGGTGTGCTGTGACAAAATACTGAAGTGGCGAACCACGCTGTCAACGCTGTTATCAGTGAAAATGCCATCAGACAACATGCCATCAGACAACGTGACGTCAGACAACGTGACGTCAGACAAAGCGCCATCATGCAAAACCTCAGTTCACAGTTAATTTGCGTCAGGAACGTATTTTGTGTGGCTGTAAAGGGAATGACGTTCAAGAGGCTTCAACGCTTGCAAAAGGCTTTTTGATAGGCCAACTTGATGATTACATCGTAAACGGTGTCAGAGACGCATTCTCATCGATATTAAAACCCCGAACTCAGGTTGCAAAACACATACGGGTAACATGGACAGGCAACACTGTTAGGCAACACTGCTAGGTAACACTTTTAGGCAACACTGGCAGATAAATCAGCAAGCGGTGTGACGCAAAGGTTGCTAGGCCGATGCTGGTAACGTGTGACGCAATCATGATGTTGTCAGGTTATAGGGATGTTGGTGTTATGGGGATGTTGGTGAGGGTGGTTCTATCTAGCGCCCTTACCTAGCGCCTCTAAAACAGGCACACACGCCACAGGATTTGGCACGCGATGGTCGTACTTATACGGTGACGATGCCTCGAGCGTAGCGCATCTTGGCGGTGAGGGTACGGCCGATGTTGCTCAGTAGGTGAATGGAAATGCTGGGGTAGGTGGCTTTGATGAGTTCAAAGTCCATGCTGCTGAGGCGGTAGCAAATCAGGTCTTCGGCAGCCGTGACAGTAGCGGAGCGTTTGCGCTTATCGAGTAGGGCGCTTTCACCAAAAAATGTGCCCGCTGTAAAACTGCCAACGTGTTCGTTGTCGTCACCTTTGCTGATGTTGGCGAGGCCTTTGACGATGAAAAAGAGTGCCTCACCTGGGTCGCCTTCACGCACCACAATTTCACCAGCAGCAAAGCGTTCGCGGTGCATAAACGCGCTCAATGCAGCAATGTCGCTGTCGTTGAGACCTTGTAACACGGTGATGTCATCGAGGGCAATTTCGTCGTCTTCGATGTCGGCTTGGCGGGTTTTTTTGAGGGTGGTGAGGTATTCCCACTTGGGGTTTTCGGCCAGTACCTTGAAAAGATACTGCGGCAGGGTGTCTTGTAACAGTTTGTCTTCAAAGTGGGCAAGGGCGTCGTCGGTGTCTTCAAAAACACAGTCTTCACCGAAGGCTTTGAGCACTTCTAAGCTGTCTAAAAACTGCCCCAGTTGGCGCTCGAGCGACACCCCACTGAGCGCTAGTTCTTGACCGTCGGCAGTAAGGCGCTGGTTGAGTTGCTCTAAAAGTTTGGCGCTCGTAACATCCATTTCGCTCACTCGAGTGAGGTCAATGATGAGATAACGCGAACCTTCATCGGCTAACCGTTCGACTTCGCTGACAATGTTGTCCGCTGAGGCAAAAGAGATGAACCCTTCGAGTTCCACCACGCCAATCTGATGCCCGGTGTCACTTAATGCTTCTAAGGATTGGTCGTCGCGTTGTCTGCTCGAGTGTTGTTCGATAGCGTTGTAGTTGCGGCGGATGGTCGATTTGCTCATTTTGAAGACGTAGATAAGCACCGACAACACCAAACCCACCGTCACCGCTGTCACCAAGTTGGTAATCAGCGTGACGACAGTGACCAAAAGAATCACCGCCACATCGCCCCAGAGGCTGGTGACGTAACGCAGTTTGCCCACGAGCACGTCGCGCAGTAGCCGCAAACTCCAAGGGTCGGCTAAGGAAATAGCGACAATCAGCAAAATCCCCGTCATAACGATGTTGGGAATCAACCCTACGACGCTCCCCAAGAAGTAGGCGATGAGCAGGGTAAACACTCCCCACATCATGCCGGCTACGCGGGTCTTTGCCCCGGCGCGATGGGTAGCTGTGCTTTGGCTAAACGAACCTTCAACGGCAATACCCCCCATGCTGGCCGCACTGAGGTTGCCGACGCCTTGGGCGACGAGTTCGCGGTTGACATCGCTGCGCTGGTTGGTGACCGTTTGCAAGCTGAGGCTCACCAGTAAGGTTTTGACGGAGATAAGTAGCGCCGTACTGAACGAAGCTGACAGCAGATAGGGGAATAGCTCGAGCATCCCGTCTAGCCTAAGCACATCAAAAAACGCCGCAAAATAATTGGTAGGTACACCCGGACTAACAAACCCCAGACGGTTGCCAACAGCGTCACCGAAGCCCACCAATACGGCCAAGTAGTACAGTAGTGACCCACCTATCAAAGCAAGCAAGGCATCGGGAATACGGGTGGTGATTTTTTTGCCATACCACATCAGTAGTGCCGTACCGATGCCAATCACCATTGTCAAGGGACGCACGTTGCTGAGGCTAGCGCTGTTACTGTCACTAAACCCCAATAAATCAGGAATTTGATCGAGCAGGACGGTCAATGCGAGGCCGTTAAGTAAGCCGCCAATCACTGGATAGGGGATGAACTTAATCAAATTGCCCGCCCGAAACAAACCAAAAGCCACTTGCAACAGGCCACTCAAAAACATCACCAAAAACGCCAACACGATGACTGCGTTTGCAAACGCGTTCGGGTCAAGTTCCGCACCTACCTGACTAAACTCTGGTACAAACATCTGCGCAATCACCGAACTCACCACCAAGGCTGCTGCTGGTGAGGGAGCGGAAATCAGCGATGCCGTGCTACCCAAAAGTGCCGCCATAAACCCACCAATAATGGCACTAAAAAACCCTGCTGTCACGCCGATGCTGCTGTAACTGCTGCCGAGGGGTGCAAAAGCAATTAAGCCATAAACAATATTTTTGGGTAAACCAATAATCGTAGCTGCCAAAGCTCCGGCGAGGTCATTGCGCAAAGACGTCGGCAAGCGAAGGTGACGGACAGGATTAAGGGAAACGCGCACAAAAGGCCTCACTTACATCTTCACTTACACACAAATAACTTACACACAAATAAAACGGCATCAAACAAGGCAGAACCAACCAAGACAGCTTCAAATAGGGTAGCAGTCTACAACGCCCCTAGGGCGAAACAAAAAGGGCTTTGTGAATGGTGGGCAACTATAGCTAAGTTGCCTAACAATAAGTTGCCTAACAAGTTGTGTGACACGAAGCATCCCTAACGCCATGATGCTCGAGCAGTGAGGTCACACATGTTTTTCATATTAGCCTCAAGCATACGAAAAAGCCCCGCCCCACTTTGTTCAATTCGCTACTTGGTAGCTGACCCACACGGGATGTATCCGTTACCATGACAAGCATGCGCCGATTTTTGCCCCCATCTGACGCCACCGCTAATGCAACTGATGCAACCGTACCGTCTTTGGTAACTGTGGTGTTGCCCCTTGGTGTGCTTGCCGTCAGCACGGCAGCCATCTTCATTCGCTTGGCCGATGCCCCTGGGGTGGTCGTGGCTTTGTACCGCTTGCTGATTGCCAGCGTGCTGCTGTTACCGTGGACGTTGCGTTCGCTGGCTCGCACGCCCCTAACCTTTCAAAATGCCCCTTACACCATCTTGGCGGGGTTGTGTTTGGCGGTGCACTTTGCGACGTGGATAAGCTCACTTAGTTACACCAGCGTCACCGCGAGTGCTGCTCTGGTGAACACTAACCCGCTGTGGGTGGCGCTGTTCAGTTGGTTTTTTTTGGGTTTAGCCCCCCCGCTCACGGTGCTCATTGGCGCGGTACTTGCAGTACTTGGTGGGGCGCTCATCGGTTTTGATGGCTCAGGTGTAGGCAGTCAACCTGCCCTTGGTAATGCTCTGGCGCTCGCTGGGGCGGTGTCGGTATCGGCGTATTTGTTACTCGGACGTGCGGCGCAGCGGCGCGGGTTGTCGGTGCAGGCGTATGCAGGCAGTGCTTACGCAGTAGCTGCGTTGGCGCTTTTGCCGCTCCCTTTGGTGTTTGATGTTCCTTATGCACCCTACCCAGCGGCAACGTGGGGTTGGTTGTTGCTGTTAGCGTTAGTACCGCAGATGATCGGTCACACCAGTTTCAACTACGCCATGAACCACGTCGAACCCACCTTGGTGGCTACTGTCATCTTGTTAGAACCCATCGGTGCGGCGATTATGGCGCTCGTTATCTTTGCTGAAATTCCCTCGTTACTTACCGCGATTGGGGCGGGGGTGCTGCTTGTTGGGGTAGTGTTGACGGCAAGAAACACTAGAACCTAAAGTTTCGATTTCCTCTAATCTGAATTTTTGCTACCAAGGTCTTTACGGTCGATATCCTCATCTTCTGTCTCGTTGTCTTGTTGTGCTTCAATTTCCTTAAGCGTCTCTTCCCGTAGGTCCACTTCATAGTCTTTGCTGAAAACTTCTTTAAAGACTTCTTTAAAGACCTCTGTTTCGCGGAAATCGCGGAACAACGGCCATTCTTTGAGCATATCTTCACGTATACCTATTCGATTCCTTATCAATTGACCAGCATCATCAAATCGATCCTCGAGTACTGCTAAAGCAAGATGGTAGATGGGGTGTAGAGATTCCCAATAAATTGAGTCCAGCTCTTCTTTAAAAGGTTTTTCTAAATTTTTTCTAGCAATGCAAAGATTTACCAAGGACATTAATTTTATGTCTTTTTTGAATATGTGTTTATCTGGAATGCTCATGGTGAAATGGCAGATTTGCTCTGCAAGTTGCCATCTTTCTGCTACTAAAAGGTCATAACCTTCCTCAAGAAGGTTATCATCAAGTTTGCTGAGATGGTTGGGAAATAGGCGGCGGGTTACTGCTTGTGTTAGTCTAATGCTTAACTCATAAAAACAGTGTATTGCCTTATTTATATAATTATCTGACGCCTGAAGGCGTTTGCCTTCCTTGGCCTTTTCATTCACTTTTATGCCTAACTTAGAGCAATTTTCAATATAAGATTTTGTAACTAAACCGCCACTATGTACGAATAGATTCCTTCGTTCAGTAATCTCTAAAAATGTCTGCC
Source organism: uncultured bacterium (assembly GCA_964550765.1). Lineage (GTDB taxonomy): Bacteria > Deinococcota > Deinococci > Deinococcales > Trueperaceae > JBCCBI01. Next base: position 19,646 of record CAZKAZ010000006.1, read on the forward strand.
ATTCTTTAAAGCCCTCTTTTATTCCACAGTGTAGTTTTTCATCTATGAAGGTGATTTGCTTGTAATGTGAGTCGCGCATTAGAATCTCAACCTCTTTTTTGATAATCATCTCCTTGAAGCTTTCGATTGAGTCTGACTCAAGTATTTCTATATATGAAACCTGTTTGTTCGAGTTTTTAAGCCAGTTAGGATTTCTCTTAAAGCAAATTTCAAGTAAATTAAAAAGAAAATTATCAAATTTTGAAACAATGTTGGTTATCGCACTCTGCCGTAGCATACTCTCTGCCCTGTTTAACTTTCTCATACTCTTAAACAATCTCTTGACTTCTTTTTTGCTCAACAAAAGTTCGCCGTCAGCGTTTTCTGTTCTATTCCTAATGTTATCAAGGTAGTTATGTCTTTCTTTATCCTTATCTTTCAATCTGGGCAAGACAGCTTCAATCATTTCCTCGGTAGACTCTAAATCGCTTAAGAAGTCATCCTTGAGGCTTAAAATCCTAGCAAAATCCAAGTCTATACTGGAGACTTCTTTTTCTGATTCTTGTGTTTCGCTCTCATGCATCTTATCTTCCATAATAAGAGTAGTATACACCTTACAAGCAGTATTTCTTAAGTGTCTGGCATGCTGGGTACATGGATAAATAAATTAATATACTTATTTGCTATAAATTTTAATCGGACAATACTGCTTTTATGCCTTGACGCTATCTCCGTCTAGTGCGTACACTTATAACACGTTAAACAAAAATTCTTTGACCGCCTGCGTACGGCTAGTTCATGCCGTTTTGGCGGTGCTATCTAGCGTGTCGTTTTCAGGAGGCAGCATGTCGCAACAGCTCGAGACCTTACTTGCCGAACAGACCATTTTTCATCCGCCCCAGTCGGTGCGTGAGCGTGCCAAATTGCAAGATTACGACGCCGTGCGGGCGCGTTCCCTTGAAGACAACGAAGGCTTTTGGGCAGAAGTTGCCAGTGAATTTAGCTGGGATAAGCAGTGGCAGCAGGTGCTCGAGTTTGATGGCATTCACCATCAGTGGTTCGTGGGCGGTCAAACCAACATCACCGTGAACGCCCTTGACCGTCATATTGAAGCAGGCAGGGGAGATCACACTGCCTATGTGTGGCTGGCTGAAGATGGCCGTGAGCAGCGCCTAACGTATGAAGAGGTGCTAGCGAGGGTATGCCGCGTGGCCAATGGTCTCAAAGCTCGAGGGGTACAAAAAGGCGACCGGGTGATTATCTACATGCCACTTACGCTCGAGGGCGTCATCTGCATGTTGGCATGCGCCCGCATTGGGGCGGTTCACAGCGTGGTGTACGCGGGTTTTGCAGCGGCAGCACTCAGAGCACGCATCGAAGACGCCGGTGCCAAAGTGGTCATTGCCGCAGACGCAGGTTATCGGCGTGGCAAGACGGTAGATTTGGGAACGATTGCCCGTGAAGCCGTTGCCCCCTTAGAAGACGTTACTTTGGTGATGTGGGCCCGCGAAGGCGAGTTGCAAGCAGGTGAAGTGTCGTTTGAAACCCTCCAAGATCAGCCTGACACCTGCCCTGCTGAAATTGTCGATGCTGAACACCCGTTGTTTATCCTCTACACCAGCGGCACAACAGGCCGCCCCAAAGGCGTCGTGCACGTGCATGGTGGTTACATGGTGGGAACGTACTACCACGGGCGGCACTTTTTGGATATCGGTGCTGACGATGTCTTTTTCAACATGAGCGACATTGGTTGGATTGTTGGGCACAGCTACATTTGCTATGCGCCGCTGTTACTGGGTTGCACTACGCTTTTCCGCGAGGGTGCACCTGATACGCCTGATTCTGGTATTACCTGGCGCATCGTCAGCCAACACAAGGTTACGGTGATGTTTACTGCCCCAACGGCGGTGCGTATGTGGATGCGAGTTGGTGAGAGCATTTTTGAGGGGTGTGATTTGTCCAGCCTCAGGGTGATGGCGTGTGCAGGCGAACCCCTTAACCCGGAAGCCTTCCGCTGGGCGCAAAAGCACATCACAGGTGGTCACGGTTATGTGATGGATAACTGGTGGCAAACGGAACTTCCTGCGCCAACCTTAGCGACACTGGCCATTCACGAACACAAACCCGGGTTCGTGGGTCGTCCTATGCCCGGGGTAGACATCGACGTGGTAGACGAAGAAGGTAACAGCCAAGCAGTGAATAAAGGCGGTTATTTGGTGCTCAAGCGTCCCCTGCCGCACATGATGCGCACCATCTACAACGACGACGAACGCTACCAAGCCATCTGGCAGAGTTTTCCGGGGATGTACTTAACAGGTGATGTGGCCGTGCGTGATGAAGAAGGACGTTTTAGCGTTTTGGGACGGGCGGATGACGTCTTGAACGTAGCCGGACACCGCATCGGTACGGCGGATGTGGAATCGGCGTTGGTGTCGCACGCTAGTGTGGCTGAATCTGCTGTTATTGGTATTCCTGATGAAATCAAAGGGGAAGCCATCAAGGTGTTCGTGGTGGTGCGTCAAGGGATCACTGCCGATGAGGCATTAGCAAAAGCCCTAAAAGACCATGTGCGCCACGAACTAGGGCCTATTGCTACTCCTTCAGCCATTGATTTTGTGGATAGTTTGCCCAAAACCCGCAGCGGGAAGATCATGCGCAGATTGCTCAAAGCGCAAGAACTAGGGCAAGACCCGGGAGATACCTCGACGCTCGAGCAATAACTCGAGCCGTCCCTCGAGTATTCACGTAGTGTTTAAGTATCCTGTTAAACCATGTGAGCCACAGCAGCTTTGTGACATAGTGTAAAGCATGCGCCACATCTTTCAATCGCACGTTCGTTTTGCCGACCCACACGTTAACAGTGACGACAAAAATCGCCTCAGTATTTTGGCAAACGTCGTTGAACCGTTAGTGCGCAGGGACGCACGGGGTGGTTTTGTGCCGTGTCTGGCGAAGTCGTGGCAAGTGTCTGAAGATGCCCGTCAGTGGCAGTTTGTTTTGCATGATGGGGTGCGTTTTCACAATGGCTCGAGCTTGCGTGCTGCTGATGTTGTTGCCAACCTAACGCGCATTCGTGATGAAGATTTAGGCGGCGAACTTGGTACAGCAGGCGTCTATCAGCATTACTTGCAAGGGGCAACGTTTGATGCTCGAGGTGATGTGGTGCATGTTACTTTGGATACACCTTTTTCTGAATTGCTCGATTTAATTGAAAAATTTCCTATTGTCCCTCAAAAAATACTGGGTGAGGGTTTGCTACCAGCTAACGACATTGTGGGTACAGGTGCGTATGTTGTGGGTGAAGTGGCGAAAAATCGGGTGGTGCTCGAGCGTTTTGATGACTGTTGGCATACCCATAACTGCCCCGAAGCACTCACATTTTTTGCCCAACCGGACGCCAATGCCCGCGTGGATGCCCTGCTTGCTGGTGATGCTCATATCATCAGTGACGTGCCGCTCGCGCGGTTTGCTGAGGTGGTGCAAAAAGCCCGCTTGGTCAGTATGCAAAGCACGGTGTGTGTGATTGCCATGTTCAATTTGCTCAGTAGCGATATTGACAAAAGGGTGCGTCAAGCCTTGAATTATGCTCTGGATATTCGCGCTATTATGCACGAATTGCACGAAACCTATGCCCTGCCCCTGCGCAGCCCACTGACGCCTTTGCACACAGGCTTTGATAGCAGTTTGACGGGTTACGGGTATGACCCAGACAAAGCTCGAGCCCTCCTTGCCGAAGCAGGCGCAGAAGGCCTTGTTCTTGACCTCAACGCGCCCACTATCCACCCCGATGAATCACCGCGTTTGTCTGAATTGATTGCCGAACAGTGCGCGGCAGTCGGCGTCACCGTCAACACCATTTTGCACAAAGACCGCCCCGCGTACGCTGACATGGTGCGCGATAAGCAAGCAGGTGACGTGTGTATTTTCGATTCCAGCCCACTCAGTAGTTACCGCGTCTTGCGGGAAAAGTTCCATTCGCAAACCCAAGGCCCGTGGTGGCAGGGTTATCACAACACCGACGTTGACAAGTACATCGACAATATCGCCCGCACCACAGATAGCAAGATGAAAAACGACCTCTATGTCAGCGCCCAAAAAGCCATCCTCGAGGATGCCCCATGGTTGTTTTTATACAGCCCCATGAAACACTGGGGGATGCGTGCCAACATTTTTTGGCAACCGACTATCGACGGGGTGATGCTGTTTTAAGGCGTTTTTGATGTGGTGTGTTGATGGGGTTTTTGAGGTGGGCGTTGCCAGGTTTCGCTCACCAAAAACCCGCTTTGCCACGTGCGGCGCTTGGTCAGACTGAGATTGGCCTCGAGCCACCGTGTGGGGTCAACCAACGCGTTTGCTTCAATATCCGTCGTCAGCCGAAAAAAACGGTACATCAGCCATAACCAAAGCTGATTGTTGAGGCGTTTTGTACCCACCCGAAAATCTGCTAGATACCAACATCCGCCGGGGCAAAGTCTGTTGCTGATGTCGCAAGTAAGGTGCTCGAGCGTCTTGGCGTTAAAGTTATCCAAAAAAAATAAGCTCACCACCGCGTCGTATTGTCCTTTGCTAGGAATACCGCAGGTTACGTCAGCATGAATAAAATTGACGTCAAGTGACGTGTTTTCGGCGAGTCTGCTGCCTGCTCGAGCCAGCATGGCTTTGCTTTTATCCACACAATCCACCTGACACGCTAACCTACTTTTGTGGCTAAAATCTTGCAAAAAACGCCCGTCCCCTTCGCCCAAAATGAGCACCCGTTGGCCTGTTTGTAAGTGTTCAAGGAGGTCTTCGAGGACGTTGGTTCTTACGCGAGTAAGAAGGTTACCGAAAGCAAGCCGCTCGAGCCACGCGTACCAGCTGACCAAATTGTCATAGCTTTTTGTAGCTTTCACCAGAACAAAAATAAACAGGGCGTCAACAAGACGGCATCGGCAAGCACCCGCAACAAACGCGTGGGTAGAACGTGATGGCGGTGCTCGAGCAGTAACAGCAACCCGCTACTTACTGCCAAACATACCCAGATGGCGAGCATGTCAGGCAATAGCAACCCGCTTATGCCGCTTGTGCCGATGAGTGCTAGCGTCAACGCGTGCAATATCGGACGCGAGCGTGGGTGACTGCGAGCCAGTGAACGTTGGGCTTGTTGGGTGTCGGCGGCACGTTCCCAAAAGGCAATGAAAGCGCAGTTGAGAAAGCACAACAGCGCAAACAGACTCCCGCTCACCAGTTGCGTCATGCTCCACGGTGACAAAGCCACGTGCACGCCGAGGCTAAAAACGAGGGCGATTTGCAGTTCTTTGGGGATGTGTCGCGCTACGTTGGCAAAGTGAATGAATGCCAAATATAACCCTGTTAATAGGGCGACGGCGCTGCCGATAAGCAAAAGACGTGGCTCGAGCGTCATACTCACCCCCACGCAGCCAGCAAACACAGCCACCACCAACCAGCCAAACCAGTGAGCGTGACGCACATAAAAACGATGTCTCGGGGTAGCCGCCCGGCGCAAGGTCAATTTGCGGGCGTCCAAACAGCGATCAAGAACATAAACCAGCCAAACACTCGCAAAAAGTAACACCGGGGCTTGCCAAGGTAGGGCAGCAGGGGTGGCTCGAGCCAACAACATCTGCCAAGTTAGCGCCACTATGGGTGCATCGAGCGACAGCAAGGTGGGTAGCTGCCACCACATGATTTGGTTGTTTGAATGAGCTTGTTTATTACGCGTTAAGGTTGGGCGGATGGCTTTGAACGTGCTAAACACCTATGTAGTTTACCGAGCTAGCCCAAAGCAAACGCGGTTACAGCGTGCAAATGCCTGTGACTGAGGTGACAAAGTAGCGTTAACACAACGTTTAAGGGTTGTTTTGAATGCATGGTGACGTAAGTGTACTCATAGCGCCAAGATGTGCGATATCAATAGCGATTCCATCTATCGTTGCTACAGTGACCGATTTTCACCAATGTCACGCTGACATTCACTCGAGTGAACTGTATAGCCATCAATCATGTAGCAATTTCATGTGTCGCTGCTACATTTTCCAACTTTTACCAACGTCACATTGACATCAATCGCGTTCAACTGTGTAGACGTCAATCCTGAAAATGCTAATGGAAATGCTACAACAGCAATGAAACAGCAAAAGAAGAGCAGGCTTGCACCCGCTCTGTTATCTTTTTGTTGAATATTTTTTAGGCTACTTTGGCGAGGTCGGTTTCTAGGTCGCGGTGGCACAAGTTAGCAGCATAGTCGACCACTTTGCCGGGGATGTCTACGCCTGTCGTGGAAACAGAGTTGCGAAATTCCATGGTGTGGTTGACTTCGTTGACAAGTAGACCGTCAGCGGACTCGAGCAAATCCACCGCTACAATCCCGCCACCCACGGCTTGAGCTGCGTTGCGAGCAACCGCTTCAAGTTCACCATAAAGGGGGCAATTGCTAGCCACAGCACCTCGAGCAGTATTGGTGATCCAGTGTTCTGACGTGCGGTAAATTGCGCCAATTACTTCGTCGCCAACCACAAACGCCCGAATGTCGCGACCAGGTTTGTCGACAAAGGCTTGAATGTAAAACACTTTGTGCTGCGGGCCGCCTAAGACTTCTTTGTGTTCAAAAATGGCTTCAGCGGCGTCACGGTCGTTGATTTTAGAGACCATCCGCCCCCAGGAACCGACGACGGGCTTGAGCACCACGGGATAGCCAAAGCGTTCGCATAGTTCTAAGGCACTTTCAGTGTCAAAAGCGATACCTGTTCTAGGCGTTGCCACACCTGCTCGAGCTAAGGCCGCATTAGTCGCTAGTTTATCGCCGCAAGTTTCAATCACCTCAGGGCGGTTGATGACGGTGATGCCAAGGCCAGTAAACGCCCGACTGATGGCAAGACCACGGGTTTGGGAGACGCAACGCTCGAGCACCACATCCAAATGGTCAAACGCAGACAATGCGTCAAAATCGAATGTGAGGTGTGGCGCATAAATTTTTTCAAACGCTACCCCGCGCCGCTCGAAAGCGTCAAAGAGCATTTTTTCTTCGTTGCGAAGGCGGTCATAAACGATGCCGATACGTGCCTGACTCATTCGCCCCAGTCCTCGTCTTCTTCAGGAGCAGGTTCAAAACGCAAAGGGTCTAAGCCGACGACCTCGAGTTCGCTGCCGTCATCGCTGACGACCAGTTCACCGAGTTCAAGTTCATTAGGGTCGACGTCAACTGCGCCGTAGGGGGTGTCAATGGTGGTTAATGGCATAATATTTTCTCCTCTTCTAAGCGCTTTCACCGGGAAAGCGACCATATTTGCGGTAGTAGTTAAGAATGGAACCTTCTTTTAACGCTTCTTGTAAAAACGCAGGCGGGGGGGTTAGTTGGAACGTCTCCCCGTTATTGCGAGCAATGCGCCCTGCGTTCATGTCAAAATCAATCATTTCGCCGTCAGTAAGGGCATCAGGCACGTCTTCAGCAGTGAACGCGGCAATACCCAAGTTGAGTAAGTTGCGGTAGTGAATGCGGGCAAACGACTTGGCGATGATGGCGGCAACGCCCAACTTTTTGAGGGCTTGCGGGGCATATTCGCGGCTCGAGCCAAGCCCCCAGTTGCGCCCACCTATGAGCACGTCCCCTGCTTGCACGTTTTTAGCAAACTCAGGCCGCAAGTGCGCAAAAGCGTAATTCTGGAATTTATCCTCACCGACCATAAACGGGGCGTACTTACCCGGCAGAATGTCGTCGGTGTTGATGCTGTCGCCAAAACGCCACACCCGAACCTGACTCATGCGGCCACCTCGTTGGATGTTGGTGACGTGGGCAAAGTGATGCGTCCTGTTAAAGCACTCGCTGCTGCTACTGCCGGGCTAGCTAAGAAAATCTTCGCTTCCGGACTACCCATGCGGCCAATGAAGTTGCGGTTGCTAGTAGACACACACACTTCACCCGGAGCAAGCACGCCCATGTGTCGCCCCATGCAAGGCCCACAGCCGGGCGTACCAAACGTTGCCCCAGCCGCCAGCAAAGTGCTAAATGTGCCATCAGCAGCCGCATCCTCTAACACTTTGGAGCTAGCGGGAATAATCAGCAAACGAGTATTGGCAGCAACACGCTTTCCGCGCAAGGTGTCAGCCACGATGTGCAAATCGTCCAAGCGGCCATTGGTGCATGTACCCACGAACACCACATCAACGGGTGTGCCTGCATATTTTTCAATCGGATGCACGTTATCGACAAAAAAGGGCGCGGCGAGCACAGGGGAGAGGTTACTGAGATCAATGGTGAGGTCTTTTTGATAAGTCGCCGTGGGGTCAATGTCTAACCACTCAGGTACGTCATAAGCAGTACGAATGGCATCATTCGGGGGAACAAGACCCACTTTTGCCCCTGCTTCGACGGCGAGGTTAGCTAGCGTCATCCGCTCGGAAAGTGTCCAGTCGTCGTGCTCGAGGTGATACTCGATGCTCATGTAAGTGGCTCCATCAGCAGTGAGTTGCCGTACCACTTCAAGTGCCACATCTTTGGCCGTCACCCCCGCAGCACGTACGCCTGTGAGGTTTACCCGCACCGTTTCGGGTACGCGCAACCAGGTTTTACCAGAAGCCGTAGCTAGGGCAATATCAGTTGCCCCCATGCCCGTACCAAACGCACACACTGCGCCATAGGTCGTGGAATGCGAGTCTGAACCCAGGACAATCCAACCCGGACGCGCGAGGCGTTCTTCAATCAACACCTGATGGCAGATGCCCCGCCCCACATCAAACAAGATGAGACCTTTTTCAGCAGCGTAGTTGCGCAGTTGTTTTTGCGTCGTCGCCACTTCCACATTGGACGCAGGGGCGACGTGGTCAATAACGATAGAGACCCGTTCAGGATGCTTGACCACGCCACCTAAGTCTTCTTCAATGATGCGGATGACGCTCGGGGCGATGGAATCCACGACCATCACTTGGTCGATGTCAACGACCACCAAGTCACCTGCGCGCACGCGCCTACCTGCCCTTGCCGACAGCATCCGTTCAGCCAAAGTAAGCCCTTGCATGTCCGGTGTGCCCACTGTCATGCCACAGCCTCAACATTCATGTCAGCGGCGTCATAAAGAAGGGCGTCGATGTCCTCGAGGGCAACATCAGCACTGTCGGCTTGGGCTTTAATGGCTCGAGTTACCGCCACAATCGCGTCACCATCGAGGTTGAGTCCTAGTTCGCTGGCCCTTGCGGCAATGGCGTGTTTACCCGTCAAACGGCTGCCAATCTGCATGCGACGCGCTACCCCAAACGCTTCAGGGGGAATGATTTCGTACGACCCGGGGTTCAAGTAGATGGCTTTGAGGTGCATGCCGGCTTTGTGGTTATACGCAAACGCACCCGTCAAATAATTGTTGAAAGGAACATCTAACTGAATCATACGAGAAATCATAGCGTCAAGCTCGGGCAACATGGTGAGGTCGTAACGTTCGGCAAGGTGCTGCGGGTTTTGGGTGTACATGCGTGCCAAAAAGCCACCTAGTGGGGTGATGCCGTTGCGTTCACCGATGCCGAGGATGCTGGTGTCCACATGGGTCGTGCCTGCCCGCACGGCTTCAAACGCGTTGGCAATAGCGCAACCGGTGTCGTTGTGACCGTGAAATTCAATATCGCAACCGACGACCGCCCGCACATCAGCGACCAGTTCGCGCACTTGGGAGGGTGTTGCTACGCCCACCGTATCTGCTAGTCCCACCCGGTCCGCACCAGCGGCATCGGCAGCCGCATAGACCCGCAACAAATCGCGTTTGTCGCTGCGGAAGGTGTCTTCACTGGAAAAACGCACGTTTACGCCGCGCTGTTTGACAAAGTCAATCACTTGGCTGCTCTGCTCAATAATGGCATTGACGTCTTTACCGTGGCTAAACTGGCGCAGTTCGCTAGATGTGCCAAACAAGATGTCTACGCCGTCCACACCGCACTCGAGCGCTACTTGCACATCTTCTATTTTGGCGCGGGTGTGCGTCAGCACTTTGGCGTTGAGTCCTAGACTGGCAATCACTTCGCAGGCTTTGCGCGATTCTGGTGAGGCTACTGGCGTGGTCAGTTCGATAAAGTCCACCCCAAACGCGTCTAAGGCTTTGGCAATCGTGATTTTGTCCTCGAGCGTGAAATTAGCCAGCGCAAACTGCTCGCCTTCACGCAAGGTTGAATCAATCAGATGCCAATTGCGGGGAATGGATTGTCGAATCTGCTGGGTCAGTCGCTGAGTCATAGTAGCCTCGAGGGTGATGCGGGTAACTTAAAAATCGAAAGATTAATGGGTGCTTTCAAAGACGCACAAGCGTCAGTGTAGTGGTTGCGCGAGGACTTGTCAAGACCATAGAAAACACGTCGCCAACGGAATTTTGACGACGTGTGCTGGGTTTGTTTGTAAACGACGTATCACAAAGCTTGGGATGCTATCTACAAAAGAATCGAAAGTTTAGGGTGATAGTGCTTATGCTTTTTAGTTGCGGATATCTTGGCGTGAGTCAGCTGTCACTGCGCCACTTGCCTGAACTAATGAGAGAAGCACCAGGGCGCGTCAAACGTGCTTCGTCAGCGTAGATGTAGACCCACGCTAACTTGCCGCTCGGCTTCACGGTGATGGTCTCGCGGTGGTAGTCGGGTGGCTCGAGGTAACACCCTTCAAATTCGTCAAGTAAGGTGAGCGCCAAGGTGATGTCATCAAAGTGCAACACGTAGCCTTCAACCCGTCCGGTGGGGTTTTCGTCTAAGGGGCTGCTATTGTCTTTGGGAACGATGCCCGGATAGCCCTCGGGTTTCAGGTCAAAGAGGTGCATCCCTTCGATGTAGGCTTTTTCGGCACGGTAGCTGCCTGCTTGTTTGGCCATATATTCGTTCTTGCTGCCCGGCATCAACGTGCCATAGACAAAGACGCTGTCGATGTCGCCAGCAATGTTTTTTCCAATCACGGCTCGAGTCTAAACCATGTTTTGTGTCTTGTGGGGATTGTATGGGTGTGTATTAACCAATACGAAAGTGATAAATCTAAATAATAATTATTTACCAAGCAATTATCAAGCTCGACAGGCGACGACCAACTTAGCCGAGATTTGATGCAGTAGTCATATGTACGTTTCAGGTATCAATTACGTACCAACTAGGTATCACAACTAGGTACCAATAGACACCACACAAAGCGGAAACTCATTCACGCCGTCAACCTGTAAGAGGGTGGCTAGTTCATCGTCATAAAATTCGGTGCCAAAGTGACTAGCGAGTTCTAAACTGCTAGCGGCGACGGTG
>CAZKAZ010000006.1:30891-50717 GCA_964550765.1 uncultured bacterium
CAAATGCCGATACACCCGACTAGCCGCGCCATCATCGATGCGTTTGGGAAGCCCGGTAAAGGCGAGCACCACTGCGTAAGGGCTAACGTCACCATGACCGAGGAGGCAAGCTTGTAAAGCAGGCACGGGGTCGATGTTGACCAAATACTCGAGGCTATGTTCTTTGACGTTGTAGTGATAGACACCCGCAAAACAGTCCTCGAGCTGCCGCACAATCACATACGTCTCCACGCCAGTAACGCCAGCCGAACTGATGTGGGTGCGCTGTCCACCATAGGTAAACCCGGCTGCTGCCCACAAAATCTGTGACATCTCGGCCAGTCTGAGGCGGCCACCTTCGGCGATGCTCTCCCGCGGGCGCGACAGCACCGACCACACACCGTCACCTTTTTCAAGTTTGGGTACGGGCAGGGCGGCTACCTCGAGCGGATTGGCATAGACCTTGTGCGTCACCACCAAGTCGCCACTTTTGACAGGCAACCGATCACGCCGATATTTGGTGCGTGCTTGAAAACTTTCCCCTATCGTGCGTTCGATGTCTGACAACATGACTCCCCGTGTGTTTCGCGCTGCTCTTACTCCAAGGATTTCCTACCATAACACCCGCACGTGCGTTGAAAGGAGAATGCTCGGGTGCCCTGTATTGTACCCAAGCAAAGTGAGCCTTTAACGACAACTATTCACATTATGTCGTATGCACTATATGCAGTTCTTGCTACAAAAACGTAACACCCAAACACGACACACAAAAATACCCAGAGATGTGATGTGATGACGGGCTGTGACCCCTTTTGCTGACGCCTTACTTGCTTGGTTTGCCCGCAGCCAACGGGATTTGCCTTGGCGCAACACGCGCACACCTTACCGAGTGTGGATTTCGGAAGTGATGTTGCAACAAACCCAAGTGGCGACCGTCATTCCCTACTTTGAGCGGTGGTTGGCACGCTTTCCGGATATTCATACGCTGGCAGCGGCGTCGCAAGATGAGGTATTAAAACGTTGGGAAGGCTTGGGTTACTACCGCCGCGCTCGGTTGCTGCACCAATGCGCCCGGGTCATCGACGAACAACACGGCGGTCAGTTGCCGGAGACGTACGCTGACTTACGCAATTTGCCGGGAATTGGCACGTACACAGCAGCAGCGATTGCTTCATTTGTCTTTGCTGAACCTGTTGTGGCGGTTGATGGCAACGTCAAACGGGTAGCAGCAAGATTATTTGAACTGCCCAATCCGTCAGAAGCTGAGGTGAAAAGTAAGCTCGAGCCACACCTCCCTCACGACCAACCGGGCGCTTTCAACGAAGCCATGATTGAATTAGGGGCAGTCGTGTGCGGTAAAAAACCCGCTTGCAATGTCTGTCCGCTGCGAAATTACTGCCAAGCCTATCAACAGGAAACGGTGGCACAATTCCCTGCTCCCAAAGCCAAAAAGACCGTCCCTCATTTCACGCGTTACGCCAGTGTCTACCGTAGAGATAACGCCCTGTGGTTAAGTCAGCGCCAAGACGAGGGCAAAACAGGCGGCTTGTTGCGGGGGTTGTGGGGATTTCCGTTAACAGAAGATTGTCCGGTAGGGGAGACGCTCGAGCCAGTCAAACACGCCTACACCCACTTCAAATTGACAGTGCATCCTGTCTTAGTATCAACCCAACCTGCAGGCGATGGGCAGTTGGTAGATATTGATGGGATTTCCGACTTGGCGCTTTCTAAGGTAGATCACAAGATTTTGGCTCGAGTGCAACAAACCTCGCAAGGGTTGCTTTTTTAAGTACGCGTTTAAGCTCGAGCACCCCCAAACTCACCCTAATGTACAAGGCTTATGCAACTTTCAGTATTGACTGAAACTTCCAAAGGTACTATACTCAGCTCGAGGAAGTGATGAATTGTGTCAGTCAATACTAACAAAGACACCAACGAAGCTGCCAACGAAGCTGCCAACGAAGCTGCCAACGAAGCTGCTGACAAAAATGCAGATACGCCCAGCAAGAATCCTAAAACAGACAAAGCCATTGCGGAATTTATTGAAGAAATGGGCATTACCTATGAAACGTTTGGCTTAACCCGCATGGAAGGGCGTTTGCTAGGGGCACTGTTAGTCGCAGACCCACCCGAACAATCAGCAGAAGACTTAGCTGAAACCTTACAAGCTAGTCGCGGTTCGATTAGCAGTGCGGTCAGGCGGCTCGAGGCAGTTGGTTTGTCACTGCGCCTCAGCAAACCCGGCGAACGCAAAGATTACTTTCGGATGATTCCCAACGCATGGAACCAGATGATGCATAGGCGCGTTACGGCCATGACAGCCCTGCGGCAACTGATGGAACGCGGCCTCGAAACGGTGCAAGATAGACCCCCAGAAGGTCAGCGTAGTTTGCAAGAAGCAGTGGCGTTTTATCGTTTTTGGGAAGAATCCCTCGATTTGCTCATCAGCCACTGGCACGCGGGCAATACCAACCCCAACAACGTGTTTACCCCTCTACCCGGTCGCGACGATTAGCACCTTATGACCTCACGACTTGCGACCTCACCACAAACGGTTCACCCAATTCACCCCAAAGGATGATGCCAACTCACCCGTGCGCTGCGTAGGCTGATACTCGAGGCTAGTAAGCCAGAAAGCGAGTACATCATGAAATTTTCTGACGAGATCGTCACAAATTACAGTCGTCACCACGACCTACTACAAGAAGCCGACCATGTCCGCTTGTTACGCCACGCCCAAACCCGTCCTTCACCTTTAGGATCGTTGATTCAATACCTACAAAAACGCAGCAATCGTTTGAACGTCAGCCGGAAGAAGACAGGGGTATCAACCCGGCGAAACACATCCCGACCCCACGCGTCTGGTTAAGTCACGTTCTTTGTCTTTCAAAGTAATGCTTTGTCTTTCCAAGTAACTTAAGGAGGCACAATGGCAACCGCCATCACCCACAACACGCAAGCCGCCCAAAAGCGCCGGGCAGCAAGTACCTCACCGCTGTACCGACTGGCATGGCGCAACGTTTGGCGGCAAAAACGCCGCACCACCCTGCTCGTCATCGTGGTGGCTTATGCAACCGCGTCGATCATCTTTTTTTGGGGATTCACCGATGGCTACGCAGGGTCTATCGTCAGCAACCAAGCGCGTCTTTTTAGTGCGCCTGCTATGGTCATGACGCCGGACTACTTTAGTGACCCCGACCCAGAAAACGCCTTAGCGAGTTTGCCCCTCGAGACCATTCAAAACGTTTCCGGTGTGCAGGATATGACCTTGCGGCTCGAGTTTGCTGCTTTGTTGCGTTCGCCTTATACCTCTAGGGGCGCAAGCGTGCGCGGCATCCAACCCGACAGCGAAGGCCGCCTCAGCACGGTACCCGGTTATGTCAGTGACGGACGCATGATTGAAAACACAGGCGAAGTGGTCATGGGTATTGCGTTGGCTCGAGAACTTGACGTGCGTTTAGGCGAACGTTTGGCGGTTGATGTGTCATCGACGGCTGGCCCGCAAGGGGCGGGTTTAATTCTTGTAGGCATGATTGACTCGGGCATTGTCGCGGTGGATGAAAGCACCGTACTGGTGCACATCGATGACGCTCGCACCCTCACAGGGGTAGACACGGCTACGGGCATTGCCCTAGATGTGCCGCGAGGTCAAGAAGAAGAGGTGGCTGCTCGAGTGCAAGAAGTTTTGCCCGCAGGCATGCAGGCGTATGACGTCATGGAACTCCTTGGCCCTTTGCGCTTAGAAGTAGAAAGTAGCCGCATTCAGATGATTCCCGTGGGCTTGCTGTTTGCCATTTTTGCTGCCCTAGCCGTAACAAGCACCGTTTTGGTGAGTGTGATTGAACGCGCCAAAGAATTTGGCATGATGGCCGCCATTGGTTTTGCGCCCCCGCGCCTTGCTCGCATGGTGGTCATTGAAGCCGCCCTAGCTACGCTGCTTGGTTGGGTGGTAGGTGTGGTGATTGGCTACGCGTTAACGACGACCCTAGCGACATTTAACATCTTAGGGCCAGCGTTCGAGTCGGCGTTTGAGAGTTTTTCCGAGTTTGGTTTTTCCGATGAACTCTACACCACCGTGTCACCCATGCACGCACTGTATGCGGCGGTGACGGTGGTGTTTGCAGGCATCTTCGCTTTACTCATTCCTGCTCGCAAAGTGGCCACCTTAAACCCCGTAGACGCCATGCGTGCCGACTGAGCAACGTTGATGCCCACTTACACCGATACCATCTACACCGACACCATTTACACCGATACCATCTACACCGACACCATCTACACCGACACCATCTACACCGACATCATTTACCCTGGCATCATCGACGTATCTAAACCGATTTTCGGCCAATTGATTTATTACTGAACTAATGACTGAACCGATACCCGCAGAAACATATACGGAGGAAGTTATGAACCGCAAACCACGTTTCTACGCGCCTGATAAACCCAAACCGTCAACATCTGAAGCCTGCCCTGGTTCGTTCATGCTCAGACTGAGCCGTGCCCCGCTTGCAGCCATGATCGCAGTGATTGTCACCCTGGTTTTCGTGCAGATGATGCTCATGAGCAGCTTGGCGCAAAGCACTGACCTGACAGCAGACGAACTGTTAGACAACATGCTCGACAACATGCGCGGTGGCACCTTGCGGGCAACGATGAGCATGACGGTTACCCGCCCAGACGAAGAAAACACCTACGTGATTGATGTCATCGGTGACGGCGAAGAACGCAGCCTCATTCGCGTCATTGAACCCGCCCGGGATGCTGGTCAAGCCTTTTTGACCGAAGACAACAACCTATTTTTGTACAACCCGCGTTTGCGCCGCACGCTGCGGGTGCCGCCGAGTGGCCGCAGTGACAGCTTTTTGGGGTCTGACCTCAATTACAACGACATTGCTGGCCGGGCGATGGAAGAAGACTATGATGCAGAAATTACCGAACAAGACGCAGAGACGTTTGAACTGACGCTTACACCCAAAGCCAACGCCCCTACCCCTTACGGCAAAGTGGTGACATATGGCCGCAAAAGCGACTTTGCGCCCCTCGAGTACCTCTACTTTGATCAACGTGACACCGCCGTGCGGCGCATCAACTTGATGGACTACACCGAAACGCCGGAAGGTTTGCCCTTTCCGCAGACGCTCGAAATTACCAA
This sequence comes from uncultured bacterium, assembly GCA_964550765.1. Classification (GTDB taxonomy): domain Bacteria; phylum Deinococcota; class Deinococci; order Deinococcales; family Trueperaceae; genus JBCCBI01. Next base: position 36,026 of record CAZKAZ010000006.1, read on the forward strand.
TTTGCTCGAGGAAGGCGAATCAACCACCCTGCGTTACACTAATGTGGATTTTGACAGTGACATTGCTGAAAGTTGCTTTACTGAACGAGCATTAGAAAGAGGGTGCGACTAATGTGGACGTTAGCGTGGCGCAACATCTGGCGCAAAAAATGGCGCAGTAGCCTCACCGCTGTGGCCATTGCGTTGGTGGTGTTACTGACCTTGGTGTATTTCGGTTTGGTGGGCTCATCACAAAACGGGGCGTATCAAAACATCACCCAAAATTCGGGTCACATGCAAGTGCACGTAGCAGGCTACCGCGATATTCGTGACTTTGATGACCTGCTTATGGATGATGCCGAGCAACTCGAAGCTAACTTGCTCGAGGCCATTGCGGCAAGCAGTGCTGACCTTGACAGCGAGCTGCTAGCTAATCCGCAGGTGAGTACCGTTTTGGAAGTGCCCGGACTATTAGAGGGTGATGGACGCTCGAGGGGTATTGTGTTGCGCGGTATCGACCAACCTGACACCGTGCGGCAGCGTTATGCCGCTGAAAACTTGAGCGCCGGTACCTTGCCCGCAGCAGGTGACATCGAAAGCATCGCCTTAGGTGACAAACTAGCGACCGCGTTGGACGTAAGCATCGGTGACACCGTTTATATGTATGCGCCTGGTACCGAAGGATACGGCGCAGCGGCGTTTACGGTGACAGGCATTCTCAATGTGGCGGGTGCTGAAGGGGTGGCTATTAGTTCGCTGCTGGCTGCCCAAGATGTGGGCGCACCAGATGACGCGAGCCGTTTTGAAATTTACTTTCCCAATATGCGCCGCTACAGCGATGATGCCATCTTGCCGCGTTTGCAAAGCGCCATTACCAGTAATCTTGCCGATGTCATTAACATTGAAGATTACCAGATTGAAACTTGGCGTGAAGTGAACTCGAGCATCGCCGGCTACCTCGATAGCTTTGAAGGCATCACTTGGGTCTACACCGCCATCTTTTTCGTGCTTGCAGGCTTGTTGGTGATGAACACCGTCTATTTAAGCGTGATGGAACGCATCAAAGAATTTGGCGTGATGATGGCGCTCGGTCTTAAAGGACGCAAACTGTTGCGCATGGTGGTAAGCGAAAGCCTCTTTATCTGCGGCGTGGGTGCAGTTGTTGGTGGCGCAGTTGGGTCGCTGATTTTGTGGCGCATGGCGCAAGGGTTTACCTTTCCGGGTATGGAAGAACTTTTTACCGAGTTTGGATTGCCCTCAGTGTTGTACGCGTCAATTACCGTCGAACAAATCATCACCGCCATGCTGTTCACCATTGTTACAGGCATTTTGGCGGCACTTTTTCCGGCGTTTACCGCTGCCCGTTTAGAACCTGTAGAAGCCATGCGCTTTACGGCAGCTTGATATCACATCCAAGAAGAACGAGAAAGGACACCCCATGAACGCACTGTTGCGGGCAAAGAATCTGGAAAAAACCTACAAAGTCGGCGAGGTAGAAACCTACGCCCTGCGCGGCGTCGACTTAGAAGTACAAGCTGGCGAATTTACTGCTATCGCAGGGCCTTCTGGCAGTGGCAAAAGCACCCTACTGCACCTACTTGCTGGTCTTGACAAACCCAGTAAAGGCGAAGTGTATTTGGACAATGAACGCATTGATACGTTGAGTATTGCTGAACTCGCGAATTTGCGACTGGCAAATTTTGGGTTCGTGTTTCAAGCCTACAACTTGATTCCGGTACTCAACGCCCTCGAGAACGCCGCATTCGTACTAGAACTGCAAGGCGTCGGCAAAAAAGAACGCGAAGCCAAAGCCCGTGACGCCCTCGAGGTACTCGGTATGGCTCAGTATGCTGATCGCCGCCCCAACCAACTTTCTGGTGGGCAGCAGCAGCGGGTAGCGGTGGCCAGGGCGCTTGCTTCTAACCCCAGCGTCATCTTGGCAGACGAACCCACCGCCAATTTAGATAGCACCACGGGTCTGGCGTTGATTGAGCACATGAAAACCTTGAACATCGAACAAGGCGTGACCTTCTTATTTAGTACCCACGACCCGCGCCTCCTAGAACACGTCAAGCGCATCGTCCGCGTCGAAGACGGCAAAGTCATCCGCGAAGACGTGCCTGAATTGGTCTGATGAAAAAACATGTGTTGGCGGGTGTGCTTGTGGTTTTCTGCTCGAGCGCCCTCGCCCAAACGCCCCTTGCTCGTGTCCTTACGACCCTAGCTGTAAATTACCGAGGCGACATTGGGGTGCAACTCGAAACCGTGCAAAGTGACCGCTTGCAGCAATATGCTTTGGTGCTCTCGAGCCGCTTAGACCTTGACACCCGCTTGACGTTTGCTGAAACCGACCTTGACCTCATTGCCGTCACCGAACCGAGTATGCGCTTTGACAGCGCCGAGACGTTTTTGCCCGATGGTAACAGCGAGCGAGATTTTGTCAGCGTCAACTTGGGTCTCAGTGAAGCGTATGGACTCACCAGCCAAGGGGCGTTTGATGTTAGTGCAGGACTGGAAAGGTTGCCGCTCGAGTACGCCCGTTTGAGCGTTCCCCTCAATTTAGAACCTGTATTGGCAGAAAACGTGCGACGCGGGTTATTGGGCGCAAGGGCAAACTACTTCAGCGGCGACTACCGCGCTCGAGGGGGGCTTTTTTACGATGGTTTTTACTCAGGTAGTAGCGATGAACTGGGCGGTTTTGCCAGTGTACGGCGCAGTTTTGGCGAATTTGAGTTAGAAGGTTTTGGCGTCTACGCAGGCGAACCCATCGTGGGCGTGGGGGGTAGTGGCATCGTGCAGGGACTGGGGTTTTTAGAAGACATCGTGGTTTATGGAGAAGCGTGGTGGTTGTTTGATAGTCGTCAAGCGAGGGCCACCTTTGGGGCAACGGGCAACCCGTCTTTTGGCGCGTGGACGTTAGAACTCGCCTACCTCGTGCCCGGTTTGGGCAGCGTCAAGTTTGAAGGTGCTGATGATGGCGCAGGCAATGTCCTCACGACTGACCCGCGCCCGGCGGTGCTCGCCCAAATTGACTGGCCGATTGATAGTGAGCACAGCCTCACCGTTTCGGGTGCCAGTTTTTTCGACGATGATGGCACTCGAGGGCAGGTGAGTGTGATTTACAGCAATCTCGGGTTTGACGACCAACTGACTGCTAGCGTGACGGTGCTAGAAGGTCCTGAACCTTTGGCGGTTGTGGGGTCGGTGGGGGTGCGGTATTTCTTTTAAACCATAAAAAATCCCTTTGTGTGTTGTTTGAAAATTTAGCACCACACAAAGGGTCGCGTTGGTAAACAGCATAAAACTACAAAGCTCGACGGTTGACGATAGCGCGTCCTAGCGTCACTTCGTCGGCATATTCCAAGTCACCACCTACCGGTAAGCCATAAGCGATTCTCGAGGTGGCTTTGTTTTGCTCGCTTAAGAGTTTAGCTAGGTACATAGCGGTGGCTTCGCCTTCGACGGTAGTCGAGGTTGCTAGGACGATTTCGTTAATGGGCTCGAGCCTAGTAAGCAACGCGTTAATTGTCAGTTGCTCCGGGCCAATGCCGTTCATAGGGCTAAGTGCACCCTGCAAGACGTGATACAAGCCGTTGTATTCTCCCGAACGCTCAATAGCCAGCACATCCGCTGGATGTTCCACCACGCAGATGATCTCCTGGTCGCGCTGGACGCTGGCGCACACGCTACAGGTGTCGCTGTTAGCGTCGGTGATGTTAAAACACACCGGACAACGTTTCAAATCTGCTTTGGCAGCAACCAGCGACTGCGCCAACGTCTCAACGTCGGCATCTGGGGCGTTAAACAAATAAAACGCCAAGCGTTGGGCGCTTTTGGGGCCAATCCCTGGCAGCTTGCCCAACTCACGAATGAGCGTAATCAGTGCTTGCGGGTACTTGGTGGACACGCCTAGAACATACCGCCTAAGCCGCCCATGCCGCCCATGCCACCCATGACCGAACCCATCTCGCGTTCTTGCAATTCTTTGGCGTTGCGTTGGGCTTCGTTGACAGCGGCCATTACTAAGTCTTCTAACAATTCGATTTCATCACTATCGACCACGCTGGGGTCAATTTTGATGGCGCTGATGTTGCCGTCGCCTGTAGCTGTTGCCGTCACCATGCCGCCACCGGCGCTGCCTTCGACCGTCATCGAAGCGAGGCGTTCTTGCACTTCAGCCATCTTGCGTTGGGCTTTTTGCGCTTCTTTCATCAGTTTTTGCATGTTCATAGGTTATCTCCTTGCGTTAAAAATACGCGCTGAGCGCGGTAAATGACGTTATCAGGGTTTTCACGAACGCATCATCTTAATACGAACGTGGTGATGCTTCTGGTAATCAACCTTGTCGGAACAGACTCGCCCGTAACATCGTCAAAACAGCCGTGATTCAAACAGACAGGGTCAAAGCAGCCGTGATTCAAACAGACGGGTTCAAACAGATGTGGTTAAAACAGACGCGTGTAATGACAAACGCGTGAACATTAGTCTAACGCGCCCTCGGTCTCATCTTCGGTAATGTCGCTTTCAGGCGGTGCGTCTGTATCATCACCCTCATCGTCACTAGCTTTGGTTGCGTCTTGTAGTTGCCAGTCGATGATTTTGCCAGGGAAAAGCTGGGTAAGCACCACAAAACGCGGGTCTTCTTGCAATGATGCAGGATTCGCCGTCTGATTGTCGTAGCCTGTGTCAGCGCCTGTGTCAGCGCCTGTATCAGCGTAATGTGTGCCAGCGTCTGGGGGTGGTGCATCATCATCAACAGGTGCGCCTTCTCTGTCCCAAAAGTCAGCGGGTAATTCTTCTTCGTAATATACCGTCTGCGCAGGCATAGCAGATTCAGTCGGTGAGGTTGCCGCTGGTTCGGTGCCAGCAACGGCTTGCGGTTGCCCGGCTTGGTCTGCGTTTTGTGTGGGTGTCTGCGTCGGTGATGATGTTGAGGATGACGCGGATGATGTGGGTGATGACGCTGGCGTTTCCCGTACTGGTTCGGATGAACGGGCGGGTGCATCCGCGACAGTGGCTGTTACTGTGTGTGCAGATGACGCGTTCGTGGCGGTGGGATTTGCTGTGACAGGTGGATTTGGCGGGGTGTTGGTTGGGATGTTAGTCGGGGTGTTGGCTGTGGTGTTAGTCGTGGTTGGTTGAGACTGCGGAGCGGTTGGCTCCGTTACGGCTTTTTTGTGACCACCTCAGGGTTTGTACTCGGTTCTGCTGTGCCGCCTGCGATGCGCAGGGCTTTGCCGGGGCCGCGTATCTCGAGCGTCACCCTATCGCCGTACAAGGTATTTACCAAGTCACCGAGTTTGTCCTCGTGGCGTTTGAGTTGTTCAAAGTGAAACTTGTAATGGTCAGCAAAAGTAAGCACCAAGGTGTCACCATTTACCTCAGCTTCAGCGGGTTGCATGAAGGCCTTGAGGCGCACGCCTGCTTTGGTTTGGATGGTGTGCCAGTCGATGCTGGGGGCGGATTTGGCCTGTGGTGGAGGTGCTTGTTTTGTGCGTTCTGCTGCTGTGGGGCGTGCTCGAGCAGGCGGCGTACTGCCACTCCCATGCGGGTCAAAATCTGGCACCGCTGGCTTACTTGGTTGTGCGGTTTGCGCTGGTGCGGTTGCTTGACGGGTTTGCTGTGGGATAACTTCAGCGACAGCATCCGCCGGAACGTTATTTTGCAAGGCGTTGTAGGCTTTGATTAACGCAACTTCTAGCGAAAACAGATCATCGTGCCGCACAAAGCGGTCACTTTCGTCGTCTAGGGCGTGAATGAGCCGCAGCATGGCGGTTTCTTCTAGGGGCAAAGTAAACGCGTAGCCCTCGAGCCCCAAATTGGCATACAGGGCATCCCGCAAGGTCATCAGCAAGCGTTCTGCCAAACTGCGCGGTGCAAAACCTGCTCGGTACAAATCAGCAGCAGCAGTAAAAAGTTGCTCGAGGTCGCCGTGAACCAGTGACTGAGCCAAGGCTTGTAAGCGTTCTTGGGGGGGCAGTCCCAGAGCGTCTTCGGCGTCTTGACGGTTGATTTTTTTGCCAGAAACGAGCAAGCGCTCGAGTAACGATTCCCCGTCTCTCATGGCGCCATCGGCTGCTCGTGCTACCAGTGACAAGGCTTCGGGTTCAGCCTCGACGCCGGCAATGTCGCACAAGCGGGTCAATTTGCTGGCAATTTCAGTGTCTGACAAACGGCGAAAGCGAAAGTGCTGACAGCGCGACAAGATGGTGGGGGGCAGCTTTTCCGGTTCGGTAGTCGCCAAGATGAAGACAAGGTTACTTGGGGGTTCCTCGAGCGTCTTCAGCAGTGCATTGGCTGCTGACTTGGTGAGCATATGCGCTTCGTCTAAAATCCACACCCGACTGCCGCCACGAATAGCACTCAAATTGACTTTTTCGCGCAGTTCGCGCACGTCTTCTACTGAGTTATTGCTAGCCGCATCTAGTTCAATTACGTCCGGGTGGCTGTTTTGCCGCACCGCCATACACGAACCACATTCGCCACAAGGCGGTTGCACTTCACTAGCGCGTTCACAGTTGACCGCCATAGCAATGAGCCGCGCCGTGGTGGTCTTGCCGACACCCCTTGGCCCACTGAACAAATACGCGTGTCCAATGCGGTTTTTGGCGAGTGCTAACGCGAGCACCTCTTTGACGTGATCTTGTCCGACCACTTGGTCAAAGGTGTAGGGGCGGGCTTGTTGGTAGATGGCTGTCATGCGTGTCTTATGGTAGCACTTGTGGATGTGAAAGGAGCAGCACAAAAACACTATAATTTTTGAAAATTGCGTGAGGAACGGTGTTTGCGGTTGTGAGAGGTGGCTCGAGCTACCTACAAAGACATCAAGCTAAAACGTACAACAGTAACACTTTTTTATTTAAAAATTTTGTAGTAATACATAAAAACCTTGTGAGCAAACATAAAACTATCAAGTTATGCTGATACTGACTTTCCGTAGCCCCGAATAAGATATTCATACTGTATGACCAAGCTGATTTTTCAACTAACGCGTAGCAGTATCTGGGTTGATAACATCGTCCTCGAGACAAACAAATTTGTTCTATGTTCAATGTGGTTTAGCAATACGGATTCCAACTAAACACTGCAAAAAGTCCTACAGGCTTTCTTCCGTTCCTGCCTGCATCCGTAGCTTTTCCTACACACTCTGCGCGAATTGATTCCTTCAGGCATTAATTGGAATAAGTATCACATATAGCTAAGGTCAAGTGAATATGTACGCCTCAATGACCATCACGTAACGTCTTGATGGCGACCTAAGGTATGGGTAAGTGCCCTGATTGCGTTGGCGACTGCCATATTGCACACATATGAGCAACGTCTACCCGAGCGACTCGTTACACTGTCCCCATGAACATTCACGAATTGCACGCTGCTGCCGACGTGCGGCACTGTGAGACCATTCAACAAGAAGTGTGGGGCATCAGTGAACTGGAAGTTGTCCCCATCAATCAACTTGTCGCTGCTGGGCACGCGGGGGGGTGCATTTTGGGAGCGTGGAACGAACACCAACTGACGGGGTTTATCTACGGCTTTCCAGCGTTTCGCCCTGACCGCACCCCGGCGCACGGGCTTCATTCGCACATGATGGCGGTGCTGCCCGAAGCGCGGGGGTTAGGTGTGGGGCGGCAACTCAAGTGGGGACAACGCAGTTGGTGCTTGTCAAGGGCGCTCAACTGGGTGACGTGGACGTTTGACCCCTTGCAAGCCCGCAATGCGCGGCTCAATTTTGAGTATTTTGGCGTAACAGCCAGTACCTACTTGGAAAACGTCTACGGCGAGTTAACGGGGCATCTCAACAGCGGTTTACCAAGTGACAGGCTCTTGGTTGATTGGAATTTGCACGCACTACAAGTAGAAGCCTTAAGTCACGGCGAAGCCCAACCGGATATCACCTACACCCTGAGCGAAAGCCCTTTTGCCCTAGAAAACATTGACGGCGAACCCGCCAACGCTGATTTAGGGCTCATCACCCCGAGTGTACGGGTGGCGGTGCCGCAAGACATTAACGCCCTCAAGCGTTACGCCCCAGAGTTGGCGCTCAGGTGGCGGCTCGAGCAACGCCGGGTTCTCAACCATTACTTTGCTGCGGGTTATCACATCAGTCGTTTTGTCTCGGGTATCTACCTACTGACCAAAGACCCTCTCATAAACAGCCAACAAGCCCCGCTTCTCTAAGGCGTACGCATGTATTGCAATTAGGCATACGCTAGCTCGAGGCAAGGCTTGCTGTTAAACCTTAATGGTCAACTTTAGTGATCAACCTTAGTGACCGACCTTAGTTGTCAGGACGCAACAGCGGAAACAAAATCACATCGCGAATGCTAGGAACATCGGCCAAAATCATCGCCAAGCGGTCAATGCCTAATCCCAAACCACCCGTAGGGGGCATGCCGTACTCTAAAGCCGTCAAAAAGTCTTCGTCTAGCTGCTGGGCTTCGTCGTCGCCAGCGTCGCGCAATTGTTGTTGCAACGCAAACCGCTCCCGCTGATCCAAGGGGTCATTTAGCTCACTAAAAGCGTTGCCGAGTTCCATGCCCATGCACACGGGTTCAAAACGTTCTACTAACCCTTCGCGGTGGCGGTGTTTTTTAGCCAGTGGGCTAATGGCCAGCGGATGATTCATAACGAAGGTGGGTTGTTGGATGTGCGGTTCTAGGTAGATGTCGTAGAGCTTGTCGTAGATTTGTTTCAGCGACGCTTCAGCGAGGGGTGTATCTTCGCCGCCGGGGAGGTGTTGGCGTACCCAGTCGCGCAGTGTGTCTTCCTCGAGCATGTCAAAGTGAATGCCTGCGTGCTCAGCGATGCCTGCTAAGTAATCCACCCTTGCCCAAGGTTTGCTAAAGTCCAAATCCACCCCTTGGTAAGGCACTGTGGTGCTGCCGAGTAGGGTTTCCACCAAGCGGCTGTACATGTCTTCGGTCATGTCCAAAATGTCTAAATAGTCTTTACCCGCCCAGTACAGTTCCAACATGGTGTATTCCGGATTGTGTTTGAGGCTGATGCCTTCGTTGCGGAAGTTGCGACCAATTTCATACACGGCATCGAACCCGCCCACAATCAAGCGTTTGAGGTAAAGTTCCAAAGAAATGCGCAAGTGAAAGTCGTAATCTAGCGCGTTGTGATGCGTCAAAAACGGCCTCGCGTCTGCCCCACCTGGCACGTTTTGTAGCACAGGGGTTTCCACTTCCAAAAAACCCAAATCATCTAGATAGTTGCGAATAAAACGAATGGCTTTGGAGCGAAGCACAAACGCCCGCCGACTTTCTGGGTTGACCATCAAGTCAAGATACCGCTGGCGGTAACGTTGTTCTTTGTCGGTAAGGCCGTGATATTTATCGGGCAAAGGCCTAAGGGACTTCACCAAGGGGCGAAAGTCAGTGGCATTTACCGTCAGTTCACCTGTCTTAGTAACAAACAAACTGCCGGTTACTTCCAACCAATCGCCCAAATCTACTTTTTTGAGGGCGTTGTAGTTTTCTAAGGCGTCTTTTTGAAAATAGGCTTGAATGGTGCCGCTGCTGTCTTGCAAGGTCACAAAGGTTACTTTGCCCATGCCGCGCACGGTCATTGCTCTGCCTGCGACGGTGGTGACGGTGTCAAAGTGCTCGCCTGCTTGGGCGTTGGGGTACATCGCTTGAAGTTCGCTGGCACGGTGGCTGCGTTTGAAATCGTACGGGTAACCATCAAACCCGCGTTCGCGGAGGCTGTCTAAGTTGCGAAGGCGCTGTTCGCGCTGTTCTTGCAGTGACTTTTGCTGTAATTTTTGGTCTTGAAGGGACTTCTCTGCCATGACCGCCATTGTAGCGGGTAACAGGCAGCAGACCGTGTGACAGGCGGAGGGTGTGGCTGAGCAATCGAGCGTTGAGCTCACCCGAAACGTCGCTTGTGATGCCCATCATAAAAAAGTGTGATGAGGATGCTCGAGCCACAACACCCCTAAGATCCTCCAAATCGTCAGCCGCACCAAGTGCACAATACCTAGCCATGTCACGTGTCGTTGCTACCGTTTCTGATGTTTACCGACGTCACATCGACATCAATCGCGTTCGACTGTGGAGTCGTTATTCAGGGCAACGCTAGAACAAAACGCCGCCCTAAAACAAAAGGACGACGTGCGTTTGCTTATAAACCGCCTTATGTGGTGCGGCCATGACGCGGTTCGTGAGGTGTTTAGATGTTGGGTAGCACTTCAGTGTAAAAGCCAAATACGCTAATCGTTACTAACAGCACCCCCGAAACCCGCGTGAGTAGGGTGTAGTGCTGGGTGAGCCAGCCTGTTGCCTGCCGTTGTAAGGGTAGTGCCACCAGGGGTAGTAAGAGCAGCGGCCAGCCAAAACCAATCCCAAACGCCAAAAAGTTGAGTAGTTCTGTTGTGAGCATGGCGGCACTGCCTGCCCCTAGCAAAAACGCTGTGACGATAATGGGTCCGGTGCAAGGCAGCGTCATAGGGGCGAGCAACACGCCGTACAAGTAAGCAGTGGCAAAAGGGTTTTTGAAGACAGGCGCTTGCATGCCCGTGAGCCTGTTAAAGGGGTTAATGCCTGCCAGCATCATCACCCCAAGAGCGAGCACCAACACGTAAATCGTCGGCAGTAACGTGGGTAAGATGGTTTCAAAGGAACGCTGCAGGGCGTACAAACCAAAACCAATGACCAGCATCATGCTCAAGATGCCTGCTAAGACAACGGCACCGAGCCACAGGCTGTTGCGGCGTGTTGATACCGTATCGGCGTTGCCTGCTAAAAAGGCAATCAAACCAGGGTAGAGGGGTAATACGCACACGTTGGACAAAATAGCGGCGTTACCCAGTAAGAACATCTCGAGCATTATTGCAGTTGCTCGAGCAGCGCCGCAGCCGGTTCAATGCCCGTCGTTAAGTCTGAGACGCTACCATCAGGAAATATCACGAAGTGCGGGGTAGCAGGGGGTACGCTCACACTGCGACCAAAGTCATCGACGAGCGCCCGCAAAAGTTCGGGGGTAGCCACCGCAAAGTGCCAATCAAAGCCGTGTTCTTCGCTGTACGCCCGCAAGGATGCTGGGTCTAAGTTGGTTTCCACGCTGATGGCGACAAACACGATGTCATTGTTGTTAGTTTGCTCGAGCTGGACTTTGGCTTCTGCCACGTTGTTGAGTTGTCGCAAGCAACTGGTGCACCACGTTGCCATGGTTTCTACCAACACGGTTTGCCCGGCAAAATCAGCCAAGCGAAACGTTTCCCCTGTGCGTACATCTGTTAATGGGGCGTCTTGCCACTGGGCAAAACCAACAGAAGTAAAAAACCCAGTCACAAACACGGCAAAAACCACTAAGCTTAAGCGTCTCATGATTATCCTCCAAAGTAAAAAATAAAGGCAACGGTTGTTTGCGTTGCATGATGCAGCATAGACAACCGTGGCCTAGTCAAAACGTCTACTATTTGACGGAGAAAGTAAATTGTGAAATGACTGAGCTAAAGATTAATAGCGCAAGCTAACTTTTGACCCCGCGCTGCAGCGCCCGCCGCACCCTCGGATGACCTGAGTAGTGACCGAAAAGCCACTCGCGCCAGGTGAGCTCGAGCGTCGCGCAGTCTCTATCAGCAAAGAGCACGTCGCGGGTTTGTGAGTAGTTGAGAATGGCCACGAGCAGCACGCCTCCCAAAATATTACCGAGCAAAACGGGCAAAAAGAACCCCACGGTGCTCTGATACCAACTTGCTTCACCCATAAACACCAAAAACAGCACCTCACACGCGCCAATGATGCAGTGAAATAAGTCGAGCGAAGGCACTAAAAACATCAGCACAAACACGGTGACAAAGCGGGTGATGGATTCTCTGGCGGCATGAATGAGCCATACCATGCTGGCTACTAACCAGCCTGCGAACACGCCTTTCCAAAACAAATCCAGCCAAGGTGTGCTGAGGGCGTGTTCGCCAAACCCTCGAGCCACCGTCATGGCCTCGGGTTCAAGTACGCCCGTTGTCGCCAGAATCCACGCGATAATGGCAACGCCTAACAAGTTGGCCGCGAGCACCGTCCCCCAAACTTTGAGCAGCAAGGGCAAACTGGCAATTTTGGTGAGCACCAAAGTCACAGGGGTGAGGGTATTTTCGGTAAAAAGTTGATAGCGCCCAATCACAATCAACAAAAAGCCAATTGGGTAGACCATGTTGCCTGCAAGCACCGCTGCGCTGCTTGGTTCTGCCCCTCCGGCTAGTGCAGTGACCGCCGCTCGAGCCACCAACGACAAACCAATCGACAAACCTGCTGCTAGACCACTTAAAAACAACAAACGCGTAGAGCGAGAAAATTCTTCATCGGCAGTGGCTAAGATGCGCTGGAAGATTTCATCGGTACTAAAAATATCGCGCACGGCTTTGCCGGCTGCCGGTGCACCACTTTCGGCGTGGTCGAGAACTTCGCGCACCCGCGTGCGGCGTTCTTGGATGGCTCGAGCGTCACTGACGGCTTGGGTATCGTTATTAACAGGCATCATCTGCTGCTTGCCCTCGGAGGTATCGGTTGGGTGCTGGTCTTCTGCAGATGTCGCTAGCGCAGGCAACGCATCAGCAGGCAAGTGTGCTTGCAAGGCGGTCATGAGTTCTTGGTAGGTGGGTTCACGCAGTACCTGTTCAGCAATCATCACACTTGGTGAGGGTAACCTGCCGCTACTGACGGCCATCAAGTCACGACGGGCTTGATGGTGTTTCTCGAGGTCAAAGTAGTGATAAGCAATGTCGTGTTGCTCGAGTAAGTTGCGCAGGTCAGCGGTTTTGCCGCAATCGTCGCGGCCATAAAGTTTTACGTGTGTCATCATCACCTCATCTGTGATTTGTCGTTGTTGATTTGCGATTATTGAGTAATTATTTAATCTACGACTGTTGCTGTGATTATTAAAAACATTGGCATCCTCGAGATATGGCGACCTCGAAGTGATAGACATTCATGATGGCGTATTGATCAAGCAAACAATAGCCGTGCCAATGACAGGATTAAGGGTTGGTTAGCTCGAGCTGCCAACGAATATCAACCGGAAACGTCAGTTCAGCCAGCGTCAAGGTGATGGTGCTACCGCCCCAGCCTTCGACGTTATCTGCTGCTTCAACGCGCACCTGCCCTACAGCTTGCACGCCCCGTTGACTGCGGGTAAACGGTTGTTCGTTGTCGTGCGGATGCAGTAATTCTCTAACGCCGTTACTGACCTGACTGGCGTCACTAGCAGGCACGACCCGAAAGATGTTGGCGTAGTTGTCCCAGCCAGCATCAGCGTGGCGCACCGTGGTGTGGACGGTGTAATTGTTTGGGTTGTTTGCGTTGCTCGAGTGAGTTGGTTGCCAGCGCGTGCCGAGCACATGGGCATAGTCCCAACGCTGAACGTCTGCCAGATTGAGAACGAGCATCCCGCCAGCAAACGTCACAGTTGCTTGCTCAGTACCTGCTGGTACGCGTAACACATCCCCTGCGCGGGTAGCTGGCTCGAGCACTTGCCAGTCAATCAGGCTGTCATTGATATAAACGTGCAAACGATATTCGCTGTGGGCGGGTTGGGCAAACGCGCTTGCTAAGGGGCTTGCTAAGGGGCTTGCTAAGGTAGTGAGAGCCAGTAAAAACAAAAAGATACGCATGTCGTCAGCCTAGCGGTTCAGGCGTACATTGGCAAAAAATGTTATTGACGGGCGAGCACAATAACGTGCGTGTCTAATCCTCGTCTGAGGGGGTTTCTGTGGGTGTGTCATCAACCTCAGGCAGTTGGATATACCACGCGCCTTCTTCAAAACGGATGCCAGCAGGTACTTTGTAGCGCTCGAGCGCTGCTTTGTAGGCCGATAACTGCCCTTCTAACATGACCACCCGCTGCCGCAAGCGTTGGTTATCAGGGGCAGCAGGGGGTGTCTTGGGTAGCGGCCAAGCGTCAGCAATATTGCTATCAAAAACACTATCAACAACGCCATCAACAGCGTCATCTGTGAGGGGGGTAGTTGTGTTGATAGGGTGGTTAAGCGTGTCACCACTGAGCGTGTCATCACTGAGAATATGGCGCTCGAGCACAGCGTTACCTTCTGGTGCACAGGCTTCGTGTACCATCACCACCAACTTAAAAAGACTGCCCTCGCGTTTGGTAATCCACGACCCGAGTACCAATAGCGGCAAATAACATCCACTAGCCGCCCGCAGCTGCCACACCCCTTGGGCAATGGCATAACGTTTGTCGCTAAACTGTTGCCGCAGGGCGCGGGTTTTTTTGGCGTCCCCTTGGGCGAGAAGCAGCATCATGTCGGTGCCGATGAGTTGTTGACTCGGATAACCTAGTGTTGCACACATGGCCAAATTGGCATCTTCGACAAAACCCTGTTCGTTAATGATGCACAAACTGAGCGCACTCGACCACAGTCCTTGCAAAAAGTCTGGCATGTGTCTACGGGCGTATCTAGGCGGCATAACGCACCCCCAAAAGCAGAAAAAAAGCGCGGCTGACGTCATATCTACCAGAGTGATATACGCCGGATTGATATGGTTCGCTGATATTGCGTTCTATCACGTGATGTTTAACAACACGGTCAAGGTGAGGGGTTGGTGGATAGGTGATGATGTGCGCCAATTCGTGAGAATTATAGCAAACTCGCTAAGAAAATTTCAGGGGGATAACACCTTGGAGGTAACACCTTTGAGATAACACCTTTGAGATAACACCTTTGAGATAACACCTTTGAGATAACACCTTTGAG
>CAZKAZ010000006.1:50817-101051 GCA_964550765.1 uncultured bacterium
ATAACACCTTGGAGATAACACCTTGGAGATAACACCTTGGGTGTGTTTTTCAGCGGTGTTGGTCGTAGTGATGTATGGTTAACCCCTGCAAGCGAGCATAAGCTTCACCCAAAGCAGGCGCGTCACTAGCAGCGAGGTTGTCTTGGAGTTGGGCGAGCTGGCTTGCTCCTGGGATGGTGGTGGTGACGGCGGGGTGCTCGAGCACAAACCTCAGCGCCGTCTGGGTGTGGTTGCGCTGTTCATTACTGCAAGCGGCTAAGGTGTCGCGCACGTGGTCGATACTGGCCGTATCATGCGCCAAATACCCCTGCCGCAAACGCCCCAACTTGTCATCCTTGCGTTCACTTAGTAATCCCTTGGCTACAGGCCCTCTGGCAATCACCCCGATATTGTGGGTTTTGAGTAAATCCAACACGGTTTCCTCAGGGCGGCGATCTAACAGGCTGTATTGCAACATGACGCTGCTGAGGTTGGCTCGAGCGGCGTACTCGCGGATGACGTTCGGGCGAATGGACGAGATGCCGTAGTAACGGATTTTGCCCTCTTGTTTAAGGTCTTCAAACGTCGCAATCACCTCGTCAATAGGGTCATCGATGGTGCCACCATGCAACTGGTAGAGGTCAATGACGTCAACGCCAAGGCGCTCGAGGCTGTGATCGACGGCGCTGCGGATGTGCTCAGGTGAGGGGTCCCAGGTCCAGCTCGAGTCGTCAAGCCAGCGGTTACCCACCTTGGTGGCAATTACCACCTCATCGCGCACGTCTTTGAGGGCTTTACCCACTGAAATTTCGTTTTCTCCGTGGTCATAAAGATCAGCGGTATCAAAAAACGTCACCCCACCATCAAACGCCTGCCGCAAGAGTGTTTCGTTGTGGGCATGGTCACGCCCCAGCGACATACAGCCAAAGCCCACCTCGCTCACCTGTAAATCGCTGCTACCCAGCAGTTGATACTTCATTTACCGCGCCCCTGCAATCGCCAGTTTCATAGCATAAACAGACGTAGTGGCCGTCATAAACAGGGTTGTGTTGCGGTAGCTGCCAAAGGTGACGTTAGCGGTAATTTCTGGTATCAAAATTTTACCTAGCAGTTGTCCACGTGCGTCATAGCAATGCACGCCGTCACCAGCACCCACCCACAAGTTACCCTGCATGTCTACCCTGAAACCATCTGGCACACCCGGACTAACCTCAGTAAGCACATCCCCCTTGCCCAGTTTGTTGCCTTTCACCTCAAACCAACGCAGGTGATGGGGGGCGCTGTCGTCGTGCGACCTGCCGGAGTCGGCTACGTACAAGTAACGTTCATCAGGCGAAAACGCCAGTCCGTTGGGTTTGACAAAGTCATCGGCTACCACCGTGAGCGTGCCGTCAACATCAAGCCGAAACACAAAACAACCGTCTTGTTCAGGTTCGGCGCGGTAGCCTTCGTAGTCGGTTAAAATGCCGTAACTAGGGTCAGTAAACCAGATGCTGCCGTCGCTTTTGACGACTACGTCGTTGGGCGAGTTGAGGCGTTTGCCCTGATAGCTACCTGCTAACACGGTGATGCTGCCGTCGGCTTCGGTGCGGGTGACGCGTCTGCCGCCGTGTTCGCAACTGATTAAGCGCCCATAGTGATCTTTCGTGTTGCCGTTGCTGTAGTTGGACGGACTGCGAAAGGTAAACGTGTGGCCGTCACGGTGACAGAGCATGCGGTTATTGGGAATGTCGCTCCAGATGAGCATGTCAACATCAGCACGGTAGACAGGGCCTTCTGCCCACAGACAGCTTGAAGCGAGGCGATAAAGTTGGGCGATTCCTGGTACTAAACTGTCAAAACGAGGGTCGAAGGTGTGTCGTACGGTGCCACTGATGACATCTGCCATGAGGGTCTCCTTGTGTCTAGTTTGGCTGGTATTTAATTAGGATAGTGTTTGGGCGGGTGGGTCAGGTATTTTCTTGTTCAAGATACGCCCGTAATTTACTGATAGCGTCGTTGGTGCCAATTACCACAATGCTATCCCCTTTGTGTACTTGGCTTTGTCCGTTAGGGCTAATACGTCCGGATTTGTTACGTCCTGTAGGGGCATGGTGTTGCAAAAGGATAACTTGCACGCCGAAACGCTGTGGTAGCTCGAGCGCTGCTAGTGTCCCCGTCAAGTGCTCAGTGATTTCTAGTTCAGCAATGGTGTAATCACTTTCTTCAAGCTGCAAACTATCCACTAATCCCGGTGAGGTTAACTTAGACGCCAAGCGCACTGCCATGTCATGTTCTGGGCGGACAATTTCATCAGCGCCTACGCGGCTCAATACTTCGGCTGCTAGTTCGCTATCAACTTTGCTGATGACGTGTTCTGCGCCTGCCCGCTTAGCAGCAAAGGTCGCCAAGATGTTGGCTTCTAAGCTTTCGCCAATGGAGACAATCACCGTGTCGAACTGACTCACGTCGATTTCTGCTAGGGTGTCTTCGTCGGTGGCATCGCCAATAATTGCGTGGCTGACGCGGTTCATGATGTCTTCTACGCGGTCTTTATCAGAGTCGAGCACCACCACTTCAAAACCAAGGTCGTAAAGACTAGTAGCAAGCGCCGTGCCAAAATGGCCACAACCGAGCACGAGAAACTGTTTCATTGGTTAGTACGCTACCAAATGCAACTCCGCTGTGCCGTGACACAATCACGCTGTGCTGTTTGCTACGTGGTGTTGGTTGTACCTGTGAATGTGTTGGTTGTACCTGTGGCGGTGTGGGGTGTTGATAAGGTGCGTGGTTATTTGTGAGTCTCAACTTAAACGTGTGAATGACGTGTTTATCAGCTTGATAATTTTGTTAGGCTAACGGAATGATATCTGTCGTGCTTTATTTGATTCGCCATGCTCGAGCTGAAGACCAAAGTGACGCTTATCCTGATGACAGTATGCGCCCCCTTACCGATAAAGGCCAAACCCAAGCCAAGCAACTTGCTGATCTGCTGGCCGCCCAAGCAATTCACTTTGATTGGCTCATCAGTAGCCCCTACAGCCGCGCTCGGCAGACGGCTGCTGCTGTGGCGTCACAGGCTACCCGGCAAACAACCCTCGAGACCCTCGTCACCGCTGATTACACGGCACTCTTGCGTGATCTGCGCGAGTTGGTGGCAACTGATGCTGAGCGCCCCTTAGTGATTGCCCTAGTGGGACACGAACCATATTTGAGTGAGTTGGCGTCATACCTGTTGACGGGTGACCCCGCTGGGGTGTTTGTGGACGTCAAAAAAGCGGCCATATTGCGTTTTGCTGGCAGGTTGATAGCAGGGGAGATGACCCTCGAGCTGCTCGTGCCGTACGGGCTTTACAAGCATCTCTAGCAAGTGTTATTTAGTCAAGCTGATACAGGGGCGCTGATACAGGGGCGCTGATACAGGGGCAGTGTTTTTCATGTTGCACGGTCATGTTAGCCACATTGAACGAATTACGTTTAGTTGACTAACGGTGTCCGGCGATAGCACGTGGCACGTAGGGTTCTTCTAAGTAGGTCATGTCTTCATCAGTTAGTTTGACGTCTAGGGCGGCGATGGCATCGTCCAAATGAGGCATTTTGGTAGCCCCCACGATGGGCGCAGTGACGAACGGTTTGTGGAGCATCCACGCTAGGGCAATCTGCGCTTGGGACACGTCGTAGCGCCCTGCTAGTTCGGCAACCCGGCGGATGATTTCGTCGTCGCCAGCGTGAGTGTATAACCTTCTGGCGATGTCTTCGACTTGACCTCGAGCGGTGCTATCACGCGAACCGGGCGGGCGGGTTAAGTAACCTCGAGCCAAAGGACTCCACGGAATCACGCCGAGCCCTTCTTCTTCACAAAAAGGCATCATTTCGCGTTCTTCTTCGCGGTAGATGAGGTTGTAGTGGTTTTGCATCGACACAAAGCGTACAGCCCCGCGCAAGTCAGCTTTGTAAAGAGCTTGGGCGAGTTGATAAGCACGCATGCTAGACGCGCCGATGTAGCGCACTTTACCCGAGCGCACCAACTCACTCAGGGCGTCGATGGTTTCTTCGATGGGGGTGTCAAAGTCCCAACGGTGAATTTGATAGAGGTCGATGTAGTCGGTTTGCAAGCGCCTAAGCGAGTCATCGACGGCGTCCATGATGTGTTTGCGCGATAGACCGCTTCGGTTAGGGGCGTCGCCCATGGGGTTGTAGACTTTGGTGGCAATGACCACTTCGTCGCGTCGGGCGAGGTCTTTGAGGAGTTTGCCGGTGATTTCTTCGGAGACGCCCAGTGAATACATGTCGGCGGTGTCAAAAAAGTTGATGCCATGCTCTAAAGCACGTTCAAAAAAAGGACGGCTGTCGGCTTCCTCGAGCACCCAATTGCGCCAAGCTTTGCTGCCGTAGCTCATGGTGCCAAGGCAAATGCGCGATACCTTGAGGCCAGTGTTACCCAAGTTTACGTAGTCCATACGTCAATCTATCACGGGGTGTCACAGGTGATTTGATGTTGCGTTGTTGGTTTGTGTTGTTGGCTTGAGTTGAGTGGGGTGGCAGGTCTACAAAAAGCGCTCGAGCAACCCTCTGGTAACGTCCAATGCTTGCAAACCAAGGGCGTATACCTGCATGCTGGTGTCTACCACATAACGCCACAGCGCCGAAAAGCTCATGAGCAAACTGAGGTTGGCAAGCCCTTTGGCAACTGATACCCCTAGTGCCGAACCACTGGCATACATCACCAGCCCTAACAGCAAGCCAACAGTGACCTGCAGCAGCGCCAGTAGCGGGTTGTGCCACAACAGATACACCATGCCCGTAATCAGCGCAGGCATCAGCAACCCTGCCGCCCAGCCTGCGGCATCTCGAGCTGCCCGTTGAAACAAACCCCGAAAGTACCACTCTTCGGCCAAGCCAGCAAAAAACAGCAAACTAATGGTCACAGCGTTGATAGATGTGCCAGATGCCTCGAGCAGGGGGCTTGCTAACGGATACAGTGCCCACAGTCGTGCCAACACCAGTGCACCAGCTACCGCAATAACCAGTTGCACAAAAAGCCCAAAGATACCCCAAGCCACATGCTGTAACCAGTTGTTGCCGCGTTTGCCAATCAACGCCAAACCGACAGCATGATGCTCATAGGCTAGTGCCCGCCGCACCGTGAGTACACCTACGAGCAAAAAATACACCAACAACAGCGCCCAACTGGTTTCGGAGATGGTTTCGGCTCGAGCGAGCAAAAACACCACTTGTAAAGCGGGCAAAATCGCCAAACAAGCATACAAACCCGCCCGTTGTGCCGTTGTGAAACCAGCATGAATAACCAGCATGAGTGCCAAGCCGACGTGCATCCATGTGTCTACTGCAGGCGATACAGTGTGGGTGCTGATGTGGGCAAACAATACACCATAAAACAACAACCCCAACCACGGGTTGACGCCCTGTTTGGGCAAGCGCCACAGACGTCTGCCTAAGGTTACAAACGGATAGCGTAACCAGTACCAAGTGCGTGTGGCCGCGTGGCGCAGGGTCTGTTGCCAGCGTTTGCCTGTTTGATTGCCTGTTTGATTGCTTGTTTGATTGCCCGCTTGATGATCCGTTTGGTTACTGGTGTGGTGACTAGCTTGGTCAGTAGGCGGCACGGTTTTCCTCGAGCGGTGAAACATCAGTGGGTAATGTAGGCACAGGGAATGCGAAGAAACCATCCGAGGAGACATTGGGGGTGGCATTGGGGGTGGTACTAGGTGGGTTGGATGAGATTGGGCGAAAAGGGGGCGTGGGTTCAGGCGCAGTGGGGGTTGGCTCGATGGGGGTTAGCTCGAGCGCGAACCTCAAAAGCACAGCAGAAGGACGCTCGAGTGTCTGCGACCAAAAGGTAGTTGCCGGTGTAATGGTTGTTGGTGTGGCGTCAATGGTGTTGGTTACATCCCTGTTGGTTATATCCCTGTTGGTTGTGGGAGGGGGGCGTCGTTCACGGCGCTCCGGATCGACGTTAATCGTGAAGGTTAGCTGACGGTAGGTCGCCAAACTGTCATCTTTGAGTAGTTCAAACACTAACTGCTCACTACCTAAATCGCGAGGTGCTTGCAACGTTAAAGGGGTTTCCCAGCTTTCTTCGTGTTGTAGTTGTGGTACATCAATAAAAACATCTTCTGCAGTCGTATCGTCGGCGGGCAAGCGGATACGGTAGGTGTGCGGTTGTCCCTCGTGATTCGTGATGCCGACGCGCATATTGAATGTTTCCCCAGGGCGCAAATAGCGTGGATAATTGTCAAGCTCACCAGAAGAGCCGAGCAGATAAAATTCGGTGAAGTAATCTTGGGGAATTGCGATATTAAATAAAACCTCGGCAATTGTGATAATCATGATACCCAAAAACAAACGGCGCGTACCGACAACAGGGGGTAAGAAAAAGCGCTTTGCAGGCTCGAGCCGCCCCCGGTGCAGGCTGCCGAGCACAGCAAAAGCGGTATTGGTGATGGTCAAGCTAACAGCGATAGACCCAGCGCGAATGCCTGCTGGCAAATAATTGAGCACTAACCCCGTGCCAATAATTGTGATGGCTGATAGCGCCAACGTCAGGGCAGTGCGTTCGGATACATCGATGCCGTCGTTGCTGGGAAAGAGCACCAAGGTCAGCAGATAGCCGGGCGTAAGCAGCATCACAACCGCCCCAAAACTCGCTCGGAGGATGTTTTGCCATTCCGGGAAGGTGGTGACGATAATCGTAAAGGTGAGGGTGAGCGCGAGTACGATAATTACATCAGAGCTTTCGCGCAATAAGCGTCGCACGTATGTTAGTTTACAACAGCTAGCGTTCCACAAACGGGACACTGACAACGTTATTCTTCTTACATAAATTTAACAAACTTATGATGTCGCCAGACAGCAGGACTAAACAACAGTACTAGACAACAGGAAGTGTATGGGCCATCACCGGTATACGCGAGATGTCTGGTCGTTTGCGGTTGTTTGATTGTTGTCTGTATTGCTTTTGCTTAGCTTGTCATGGTTTTTAGGGAAAATACGGCATCAAGATGATATAAATTTTGCATTAAAAATTATTTTCATTTACTTATTAAAAAATATTTTGTGCTGTCAAGCATGATGTGTATCAGACACCATAAAGATGACCGATGATTTTTCATTTATGCTTTAAATATATAAAACGCAAATATGTATAATGCTGTGTAAAAAGTGGAGATAAAGTCAGTTTACTTATGACCTTCATCAGATCGCTTTCTTAGCAGCAAGTAGAGTGAATCATCAGCGTCCATTTCCGTGTAACGCTCGAGCTGCACCACGTCATAATACGTTTCGGCAAGGGTGCGCAGGGTTTGTTCATTGTAGTAAGCAAAGTGCAGTCCGTGCATTGTTTCATCACCTTCGCCGTACCAGAATGAATGCAGCGCAAAGCCTCCTGCATGAAGAACATGCTGTTGTTTTTCTAATGATTGCTCGAGCTGCCCTCGGGTGAGGTGGTACAGCACCTTGTTGGAATAAATGGCGTCAAATTGACGGTCGGTTGCCATGGTAATGGCATCAAGTTGTATCACGTCTGCTGCGGTGTGTTGCTCGCGAAAGCGTGCTACAAAAATAGATGATGCGTCAGAACCGGTAACGTTGAAGTGCTGGTTGAGTAATAGCCAGTCCTTACCAGGCCCCATGCCAAGTTCCAACACGCTTGAATCTGCTGCTAAGTGCTGCCGCAACACCTCAATCAAAAACGCACCATCGTAGCCTTCTGCCATCTCAATGTATGTGTTGACGTTATCCTCATCTTCATAAAAGTTCATTTACAACATCCTTAAACGATGGGCGTCAAGCAAGGTGGCCAACTTGCACTACCCTTCACATTGCTGTTTTGTGTTGGTGAGCCTCAATCATCCTACGATACGTCACCGCGTTGCTGCCCCTGGTGATGGTGTCTGAAGAATGCTGTGCGAACAATTGATTCACATATTAAGTACACTAAGCTAAGTACTATAAGAGAGCGTACGCCGTGTCTGCCAACGTCTTGCACGGTGTTGTCACGCTTGCTTGTTAAGCTAACAACCGTGAAGCTCATTGACGCGACTCCCTTACAGTCAGAACACCGTTTGCGTGGTGTTGGTGCTTATCTGCGGGCGCTGATTCGCGCTGTGGAACAGGAAACAGATGACGTGCACTATGTATTAGCGTGGCAAGCGCCCAAGGTGCTCGAGGCACTGCTCGCTTCTGTTAATATCCCCCGCGAACGCACCTTCTTGCTCCCCCGTCCGCACCGTCCGGCACAAGTCTACTGGCTCTATAACGAAGTTACCTTGCGCTACGCCCTGCTGCGCCTTCGTCCTGAAGTGTTTTTGGCACCTGACTTTAACGGTTTGGTACAAAACCCCTTCGGCAGCACCGTGGCCGTCTTACACGACATCACCGAGTTGAAATTGCGCACCGGTGCTGCTGCTGGTCTCAGCGAACAAGCCAGTTTGTGGCGCTGGCAAGCCTACTACCGCAAACTAAAAGCCACCGAGCATATTCTCACTATCAGTGAAAGCGTCAAACGCGATGCCGCGAGTTTGTTAGATATTCCCGCAACCCGCATGGAGGTGGTCTATCACGGTTTGGATCAAGACCGCTTTCAGCCGGTAGAAGGTGGCGCGTATGCTGGGCATCCGCCGTACTTTGTGAACCTTGGCGGGCGTAACCCGAATAAGAATCAAAGCAACATCGTGGCGGGTTTTGCAGACATTGCCCATGATCATCCAGAGGTGCATTTGTACTTTGCGGGGCCGTGGCAAAAAAGTGACTTAGCGTGGCTCGAGCAACAAGCCAGCGCCCACAACCTCGAGGGACGCATTTCTCACCTCGGTTACGTGCCTGATGACGCCATGACCAGCCTGTACAGCCACGCGCTAGGGTTTGTGTTCCCGTCGCTTGAAGAGGGGTTTGGGTTGCCTGTACTAGAAGCGATGGCCTGCGGCACACCAGTAATTACCTCGAACCGTTCATCGCTGCCTGAAGTAGCCGGAGACGCAGGGTTACTCGTTGACCCACAAGATGCTCACGCGATTGGTGACGCCATGAAAAAACTGCTTACTGATGAAGGTTTGCGCCAAGACTTGCAAGCCAAGGGGTTAGCTCGAGCACACACGTTTACTTGGCAACGCACTGCCCAAAGGACGCTCGAGATCATGAACCGCGCCGTCATGAACCGCGCTGGGGGCTTGTCGTGAGGAGGTTGGCATGAAAATAGGCGTGTTTACCTACGGCATGAATCAGCATTTTACGGGCATTGCCCGTTACGCCGTGAACCTCACGCGGGAGCTAGCGAAGTTGGATGAATCGCTCGAGATCACCCTCCTCAACCCCTACACCGACTCCCCTCACCCTTGGTATCAAGAATTTGCCGGTTATCCGCTGCGCAATTTGCGCTTAGTCCCGCTAGCAGCGACGTTGGGCAATTGGTCACTGCACCGCGCTGCGGTTGAACTTGACCTTGACATCCTGCATGAGCCTTGTGGCATTGCGCCTTTCGTCTGGCCGACGCCGCACCGAAAATACAAACGGGTCGTCACCATTCACGACGCCATCTCACTCGTCACTCCCGAAGTGCAACCTCTGGCGACGCGGATGATTTTTAATACCCTCATTCCGGCAACCCGCCGCACCGCCGACGCCATCATTACCGTCAGCCAAGCTGCTGCTGATGACTTAGTCAAGTATGCCAATTTGCCCGCTGAAAAAATCACCGTGACCCCCAACGGTGTTGACCCTGCCATGCAACTGAGTGACGAAGACATTCGCAGGGCATTAGATAGCTTAGGTATTGATGGGTCATACATCTTGTACGTTGGCAACTTGGCACCCCGCAAAAACTTAAGTCGGGTGATTGACGCGTTTGATGCGGTGCGCAACTTGGGGCAAGACGTCAAACTGGTGATTGTGGGGGCAAAAAACTGGCGAGCTAACGAAATTATCAGCAAAGCCAAGCACTTAGACAGCGTGATTTTCACAGGTTATGTTGATGAACCGAGTTTGCACGCGCTGTATTACGGGGCGACGCTACTGGCGTTTCCGTCACTGTACGAAGGTTTTGGACTGCCTGCGCTCGAGGCCATGGTGCACGGCACGCCTGTGCTGGCATCTACTGCTAGTTCGCTCCCTGAAATCGTTGGCGATGCGGGGGTGCTCGTTGACCCGGAAAGTACCGACGCCATCACCGAGGGAATGATGCAACTGCTCAACAATGAAAGTGAGCGGCAGCGGTTAGTAGCACTAGGGTATGAACGCGCTAAGCAATTTACGTGGCAAGAGACGGCAAGGGGGACGCTCGAGCTATACCATTCCCTGCTGTCATCGTGATAACCCCAAAGCGTACGAACGACACGCTATCGATTAGTAGTCCATATCGGTTAGTAGTCCATGCAAGCAAGAAAAAAGGTGGCTGCAAAAGCCACCTCGTTTGTTTTGATGTGTTTTTGTTTTGATGTGTTTGGGTCAATGCGTCTAGCTGCTATCGATTAAGTGCTATCGATTAAGTGCTATCGATTCGCTTGCCAGACACCATTATTCACTTAACGAGGCGTCTTTGAGCCAGATGCCTTGGGTAGGGTAGACGACCAAATTTTCAACCTCGTTGCGGATGCCGGTGAGTTGCCCCTGCACGTGCAAGTAGAGCCAAGGGGCGTCTTCCCACAAGGTGTCGATGGCTTGGTTATAAAGTGCTTCACGCAGGTCTTGGTCAGCGATGGTGCGCGCATCAGACAGCAGTTCATCCACAGTGGTGTTGGTATAAAACGAACGGTTAGAACCACTAGGAACGTGCTGCGAACTGTGCAGCAATGGGAACAGCGCATAATCAGCGTCGCCTGTGCCTGTTGCCCAACCGTACATGGCCATCGGCACGTCGTTTTCTTCTACCGGTAAACCCGTGCGCTGCAAGTAAGCTGCCCACTCAAAGGTTTCGATACTGGCGTCAATACCAACATCAGCGATTTGGCTTTGAATGGCTTCGCACACTTGAATATCTTGCAAGTAGCGTCCCGTGGGGCAATAGAGGGTCGTGGTGAAGCCTTCAGGATAACCAGCTTCAGCTAACAGGGCTCGAGCTTGTTCGGGGTCATACGGATAGGGTTCTTGTGGGTCGTAACCAAAAATGCCCGGGCTGAAAGGCGCTTCTGAAACGGTGCCAGCCCCGCCTAATACAAAGTCTACGATGGCTTGTTTGTCGACAGCGTAGTTGACCGCTTGGCGCACACGCACATCACCAAAGGGTTCAATGTTGGGGTTGAAATAGATGTAGATAGTGCGGGTACTCGGGGTTAAATCCACGGTGATGTCTGGATCTGCTGACAAACGCGGTACGTCTTGCGGGGGAACGCTCACCACCACATGGGCTTCGCCAGATTCCAACAGTGCCATGCGGGTGGTGTTTTCTGGTACTGGAATAAAACGAAGCACTTCGCTACCTGCGGCTTCACCCCAGTAGTCTTCATAGCGGGCAACTTCGAGTTGCTGCCCGACTGTCCAGTTATCAAACACAAACGGCCCAGTACCCACGGGGTTGCGGTAGTAGTCTTCGCCAAAGGTTGCTACTGCTGTGGGGCTAACCATGGCGGTACTTAAGTGGCTGAGGTGAGCCAGCAAAGGCGCAAACGCTCCTGACAACGTGAGGGCAACGGTGTATTCATCCACAACGTCGATGGTTTCGATGCGGTTGAGCAAGAAAGCAAACACAAAGCCGTTGTCGGGGTCGATAAAACGCTCGAGATTAAACTTGACCGCTTCGGCATTAAACGGTGTGCCGTCATGAAACGTAATGCCTTCTTTTAGGGTGATTGTCCAGGTGAGGCCGTCTTCAGAGACGTCGTAGCTGTCAGCGAGCAAGGGTTCGATGGTGCCTTCGGGGGTGACTTCAAAAAGGGTTTCGTGCAACTGGCGGCTCACCAAGCCAGACACCGCTTCTACGATGTCGTGGGCATCTAAAGTCACAGCGTCGCCACCTTGGGCGACAATCAAAGGCGTCTGCGCGGCAGCAAGCGGCGTGAGTAGGAGCGTGACCAAAAGAATCAAACGGTGCATGGATGCCTCCTCGAGAAACACATGCGCAACGCTATGCAAGTCTTTTCAAAATTGCGCAAGTTTATGCTCGAGTGTACGTGCCCACCCTGGGCTCTTTCGTAGTAAAGCTCACGATTCCGTCACACGGTTAAGATAACTGCTAACAGGGTAGGGGTAGGTGCTTACATAGAGATTCAGAGTGATGCTGATGGAGGCGAGCAGCGTCTCATCAAGCCCAGAATCACCCCATAAACGATAAAAAAGATGTTTTGCAAAACTGGCTAATGATTGTCAGGGACAGTGTTTGGGCTAGATTTGGACTTTACTCACAAATTATGGGGTACACTAAACCCAATGCAACAGGAATATCCAAGCTTAGTTTGGCACTTAAAAAATACCCAACTCTTCGATGATCTTTCGCCTGACGAATTAGAAGAGTTGTCGCGTATTACGCCCTACAAGCGCTTCGCCCCCGGCGACATCATTTACCACATGGAAGACCCCGCCGACGCGCTTTACTTTATTCGTGATGGCATGGTGAAAATCTCGATGTACTTTCCGAACGGCAAAGAGATGATTCTCGCTTTGCTCGGTCAGTACGACATCTTCGGTGAGTTGCTCTTGCTACCTAGTGAGCGCCGCCCCAACCAAGCCGAAGCGGTCATGGACACCACGCTGATTGTCTTGCCCGAAGACATCTTCCAAAACCTGCTTAGTCAGCAGCCCAAAATCGCCATGAAATTTATCAAGGTGATGTCTACGCGCCTCTGGCAAGCGCAGTCTTGGTTTGCCGAAGTAGGGGCGTTTGACGCGCCAGGTCGTCTTGCTAACTTGCTTTTGCGCTTGGCCAATGACTTTGGTGCGCCTGGTGATAGAGGGACAGTTATCGACTTAAACCTCACCCAGCAAGACCTCGCCAAGATGATTGGGGCTACCCGCGAAACCGTCAGCCACTGCTTGGCGCGGCTGTTAGAGTATGGTGCGGTGCGCCGCCGCCGTGCGCCTATTGCGGTAGACATGGAGCGTTTGCAGGACTTTTTGGACGAAGTTAGCGAATAACAAAGCGTTAGGTAGATAAACGTGCGTGTAGCCGTTTTTGGCGACGTTCACGGCAACTTGGCTGCCCTCGAGGCGGTACTTGCAGACATTGCCCAACAAAATGTTGATGGCATGGTGGTCTTAGGTGATGTTGTGAACGCTGGCCCTGACTCGCGTGCCTGTTGGCAGCGGGTGCAGGCGCTTGCCTGTCCTGTAGTGCGGGGTAATCACGAGCGTTATGTGGCGCACTACGGCAGCGAAGCTGCTCCGGAATTGCTAGAAGACCGTTTCAAGCCTGTGGCGTGGTCGGCGGGACAGTTTAGTGAGGCAGAGCGGGCGCAGTTGATGGATGTGCCCCTCGAGCACCATTTTCCCAGCTATCCCGAGCTGCTTTTTGTGCATGCCTCCCGCCAAGGCGACAAGGGCAACGTCACTCCGTTTATGTTAGACGCTGATGTGGCAGCAATGTTTGCAAGTGATGCTTTTCCTAAGCACCCCAAGCTCATTATCCGCGGGCACAATCATCTGGTCAATACGCGGGTGTTGGCTCGAGGTGAACTTGCTGAAACCACGATTGTTACAGTGGGCGCAGTAGGCATGTCACTTGCAGGTATTCCTGAAGCGCAGTATGCCCTCGTGAGCCATACGCACCAGGGTTGGCAGGTACAACATCGCGCTGTGCCTTACGATGTGGACGCCACCTTGCAACGTTTTCGCGACAGTGGTTATCTTGAAACAGCCGGGGGTGCCGCCCGTTTGCTCATGCGCGAAGTGGCCACAGGGTCGCATCATTTAGTACCATTTTTGCGCCATCTTGACCGCTGGACATGCGCTGGGGAAGTGCCTTTTGATGAAGCCGTAGTGCGTTTTTTGAACGCCTACTGAACAGGCTCATCGAGGATAGGTGTCAAAAACTACAAAAAACTCAAAAGCCCCTTAATAAAAATAATTTATTACTTTTTCTATTCAGCGCATTTACTTGCTTGCTGATGGTGTAGCTTGGATACACTGGCCTATGGATATTTTTGTACTGATTAACCACATCGGTGAGTGGGTAGATTTAGCAGGTGTGCTTGTACTGATTAGCGGTATGGGGTTGGCCACAGTAATTTTTATCAAACAGTCTTACCAGTTTGGCTTTCATGACGCCTATCAACCCTATCGGCAGCGTCTGGGTCGGGTAATCCTGTTGGGACTAGAGATTTTGGTGGCTGCTGATATTGTACGTACTGTTGCCATACGTCCGACCATGGAAAATATGATTGTGCTGTTTATGATTGTCATAATTCGTACGTTCCTGAGTTTCACGTTGCACCTCGAGCTCGAGGGACACCTTCCTTGGCAAGCTGCACCCCAGCAAGATACAGAATCGTGATGCGGATGTGGTCGTGATGGGTCATCGTGGTGGGTGTGATGGGGCGGTTGCGGGTGGCGCTAGCGCAATTGGGTATGCCGAAGTTACGGTGTGTATATGCAGTTTTGTGAGCTTGGGTCACAATTAACAATGTAATGTTTCTTGCATGATAGGGGAGATACGTCCTTTGTCCTTTCGTTAGATGTCAGGCGGTGCGGGCTAGCTTTGCTAGGTACAATCGCATGCTGGCTCGAGGTCGATGCTGCCATCACAGGTCGTCACGGGCAGTTGTTGAGGGTTTGCTACAAGGTGTTTGTTGATGGTTGGTGAGTCGATAGTTGGCGAGTCGATAGTTGGTGGTATGTGTCGTTACAGACCCTGAAACGTGTGCAATTATCACGCACCGACACGATGTGACACGATGTCAACATAATTACGATGTCACCTTGATGACGTCAGGTGTCAAACCGTGTCACTGCCATCAATTCAATGCCATCAATTCAATGCCATCAATATCGTGCCAATGTGACGCAGGTGTTTAACGTAAATATGATGTGATGTGGCGGCATGACCTGAGGATGTCGTATGCAGCAAACCGATTAAGGAATTTCAGGCAGGCTAAGAAGTATAGGTGGCGTCACTGAAGTTGCAATACTGCAGCTACAATGCAACATAGAGCACAATAGGCGATGCCGTGACGCAAACAACAAGCCGCGCTTTTGGCGCATGTGTTTTTTTGGTGGTGATGTATGACAGCTTTTTTGGTGTTGATGTACGCCCTCGTCGTGCCGTATATCGGGTTGATGTTGATGGTGGTTGTGGGTATGTTTCGGGTGCGCAAAAACCCCGAAAACCCCGACACGCCTTCGGTGAGCGTGATTATTCCGGCACACAACGAAGAAGACAAACTTTACGGGACGCTCGAGTCCTTATCACAGCAAGTGTATGCTGGCGAACTTGAATTCGTCATCGTCAATGACCGCTCAGTCGATGCCACAGCCAATATCATCGACACTTTTGTCGCACGTGACCCACGTTTTAAGCGCTTCGATGTGCAAGAACCCAGCAAACGCCTTGCCCCCAAAGTGAACGCGGTCAATCATGGCATCAATAACTCAACAGGTGAAATTATCCTCACTAGTGACGCCGATTGCCGCTATACCCCCAATTGGGTTGCGGGCATGGTGCGCCACTTTGAACCTGATGTGGCGATGGTGGTGGGCTATGTTGAGAGCACCCAACCAGGTGAACCGAGCACTTGGATCGAACGCTTTGAATCGGTTGATTGGCTCACTTTGATGCTCACCTCGCGCTCGCTGACGCACTTCGGTTGGAAGTTTGCTAGTAGCGCCAACAACCAAGGCTACCGCCGTGAAGCCTTTGATGCCGTCGGTGGTTTTGGGGCAATGGGCCGCGCTCCTAGTGGCGATGAAGACTTGCTCACCCAGCGCATTGGCCGCTTGCAAGATAAACGTATTGTTTTTGCTAGTACTCCGGATACCCGCGTGTATACCCAACCGATGAGCTCAGTGGGTGCGCTTCTTAATCAGCGCCGCCGTTGGGTCAGCCGTTATCATCATCTCATTCACTATCACCCGGCGTTTTTGCTCAGCATCTTCACGCTCGGTTTTCAGAGTGTCTTTTTGTCCCTTGGTGTTATCCTCAGCCTGTTTGTACCGGCCATTGCCCCGTGGGTGTTTGGCTTGTGGGCAGTCAAATTGGCTGTGGAAATTGGCGGCATGGCACTTGGTACGGCGCAGCTCGAGCGCCGCGACTTGTACGGCATGACAACAATTACTTGGGCGCTTTTGCACCCGTTTTTCATCGGCACGATTGTGCTGTGGTCGCTGCTGCGTTCGGGTGAATGGCGGGCTGGGGCGCGCAGCTACCGGCGGCGCTTTTTTAAACGGCAAGTGCGCGAACTGCGTCGCAAAGTGCTCAGCGCCATCGTGGTGAAGTGGCACTAACTACCTAACGCGTTTTTGCTTGATGTTTTGTGTTTGATGTTTTGTGAGGCATCCGTGAAGGGTGCCTTTTTTGCTGCTCGAGCCAAAATTCAAGCAGCGCCAACATATCCAAACCTACTCATGACATACCATGAATGGAATCGAGGAATGCACTCGAGCCATGCCTGAATCATGCCTCGATGAACGTTCCCAACTCACTCGGAGGTACACCCATGAAAATTTTCGTGCTAGGTGGCGACGGCTTTTGCGGTTGGCCCACCTCACTGCACCTATCCAACTTAGGCCACGATGTGGTGATTATCGACAACCTGAGCCGCCGCGACATCGACAACGAACTCGAAGCCGGTTCGCTTACGCCCATTCAACCAATGGGCACCCGCCTCAAAGCGTGGCGCGAGGTGTCGGGTCGCGAGATTGCTTTTCACAACCTCGACATTGCCGTTAATTACGCCCGCTTTTTGTATCTGCTTCAACAAGAAAAACCCGATGCCATCGTGCATTTTGCTGAACAGCGGGCAGCACCTTACTCCATGAAGTCACCGCAACACAAGCGTTATACGGTCAATAACAACATCAACACCACTCACAATGTCTTGTGCGCCATCGTCGAGTCGGGTTTAGATATTCACGTGGCGCACCTTGGCACCATGGGGGTGTATGGCTACGGCACGGCGGGTATGGCGATTCCTGAGGGCTACCTTGATGTTGAAGTGGTCACCGACGAAGGCGAACGCCTCATGCAGCAGATTCTTTATCCGAGTAACCCCGGCAGCGTCTACCACATGACCAAAACGCTGGATCAGTTAATATTTGCCTATTACAACAAAAACGATCAAATGCGCGTGACTGACTTGCACCAAGGCATCGTTTGGGGTACCAATACGCCTGAAACCAACCGCGATGAACGTTTGGTGAACCGGTTTGATTACGACGGCGATTATGGCACGGTGTTGAACCGCTTTTTGATGCAAGCTGCCGTGGGTTATCCGCTCACCGTGCACGGTACAGGCGGGCAAACGCGGGCGTTTATTCACATTCGCGATACGGTGCGCTGCATTCAGTTGGCGCTCGAGAACCCCCCCGTGAAGGGCGATAGGGTCAAAATCCTCAACCAAATGACCGAAACCCACCGCGTGCGTGATCTTGCCACCCTCATCAGCGACATGACGGGTGCAGAAGTTGCCTATGTGGATAACCCGCGCAACGAAGCCCCTGAGAATGAACTCATTGTGCAAAATCAAGCCTTTTTAGACCTTGGCTTGAACCCCACGACTTTAGAAAAAGGCTTGCTCACAGAAGTTGCCGACATCGCCAAAAAATACGCTGAGCGCGCTGATATGGATAAAATCCCCAGTGTGTCGCTGTGGACCAAAGCGCAAAAAGCGGGTGTGCCTAAGCCAAAAGAAGAAGCTGTTTCTTAACGACAAGGGCTGCTTGGGATGTGCTCGAGCAGCCCCTTTCTCAGAAACATCACCACGTAAACGCCACAAACGGACGCGACGTCAAGCACACACTGCTCGAGTTAGTTTCTTCTGGAAATACAAGCGATCTCCTTTGAATACATACTGCCTTTTGGCCATTTATATCGAAGCGTGTTTGGATGTTGACAGTGTGCCGATTTGAGACGGTGAAATTATTACCCGCTTGCATTTGTAAGGTGATAGTCTGACCTGCGCTAACGGTTTCCACAATACTTATTTCACTCACCATTGTCGCTGCAATGAATTCACCGAGTCGTGGGTGTGCTAAAAAGGCTTCTCGGCTGATACCTTGTGCGCTCAAATGTTGATTCAGTCCGTCATTCGTAAAAAGGAAGACTGTAAGTGGTTTTTGTGTGTTGACGTATTCTCGATATGCATCGTTGACAAAAAGTGCATCTCTGGATAGTCGTGATGTTTCACTACCACTCTGATTGCGAATAAAAGTCGCTAATGAGACGGCGCAAAGATCCGTTGTCTTACTGTGCTGTGCATTAATCGGTTCAAACGCTGGTGGACAAACGTTAGGCGTATAGCCATCACCGCAAGCCACCAAAAAGACCAGCACAAAGAACACGCACAAAAATTTCATAGCTACCTCCATGCTCCATGCTCGAGCTTACATCTATTTTTTTAAAACGTAAGTTCTAGTTTAATAGATTGATTTTACGCATTTACTTGATCGTGCTGTCCACTTGAGTAAAAAAACATGTTCTTTGCGCACCCCACGGAATCTTTCTCTGTAAGCGCGATATACTGACATGCTCATGCGGATTGCCTATTTTACAGAGACGTTTCTCCCCAAAATCGACGGCATCGTCACACGGCTCACGCGCACCCTCGAGCAACTGCACGACCTCGGTCACGAAGCGTTGATTTTTGCCCCTCACAACCCGCCTGCTTCCTACGCTGGTTACCGCGTGGTGAACGTGCCTAGTGTGTCGTTTCGCCCGTGGTATCCCGAGTTGATGTTAGGCATGCCCCGCCCGCGTTTGGGGCGCGAACTCGATAGGTTTAAGCCGGATGTGGTGCACGTGGTGAACCCGATTATTTTGGGGATGTGGGGTACTGCCATCGCCAAACAGCGCAATTTGCCTTTGCTAGCCAGTTTTCACACCGATATTCCGCAATATGTGGTGCACCTCAAACTGGGGTTTTTACAGCCCTTGTCTCACACTTGGATTCGCGATGTGCACAACCAAGCGCATGTCAATTTGTGCACGTCGCAGCCAAAAGCGGTAGACACCGAGCGTTATCACCCGCGTTTTGCGTCAATGGACATGCGCAAGCGACTGTCAGATGGTGATGTGGATGCGCCGCTCATGGTCTATATCGGCAGGTTATCGCACGAAAAAAGGCTCGAGTGGTTACTTCCTGCCATCCAAAACTTAGCTGGGGTGCGGCTTGCTTTTGTGGGTTCAGGCCCAGCAGAAGCGCACTTGCGCAAGCGTTTCAAGGGTACGAATACCGTCTTTACGGGCTATTTGGGCGGTGATGACTTGGCAGCAGCCTATGCCAGTGCCGATGTGTTTGCGTTTCCTTCGGATACGGAGACGCTAGGGTTTGTGGCCATGGAAGCCATGGCGTCGGGTGTGCCGGTGGTGGCAGCTCGAGCAGGTGGCATTCCTGATGTTGTTTCTGATGGCGAAAACGGGTTGTTGTTTACCCCTGGCGATACTGACGAACTGACCGCCAAACTGCGGCAGGTGTTGTTTGATGAACCGTACCGACAGCAGTTAGCAAACGTGGCTCGAGCCAGTACCGAACGCTGGAGTTGGCGGGCAAGCACGGAGACGCTCGTGGGCTATTACGACCAAGCGAGGCGTATTCATCACCGTTTTGACCCACCGAGTCGCTTTTGAGCGGGTTTTGCGTGATTTTGCTGACATGGTGTTTGGTAACGGTGTTTGGTAACGGTGTTTGGTAACCGTGTTGAGTGACCGTGTTGAGTGATGGTGTCTAGCAAATGTGTGACGAATGTGCAACACGCTGCCGTGCCGCTGACATATGCAGTGGGTGTATAGTGACAGCATGATTAGGCCGCTCGAGACGCGTGACATTGCCCCTTTAATTGACTTGCTGAACGCGGCAGATGCCGAACCTAGTTTGCGCACGTTTGCGCCAGATGGCCGTACGGTCGAGGTGTTGGCGCTGGAGCTTGGTGACGATAGCCCCGCACACGAGTCACTGGCGTTTGTGTTAGAACAAGACAGTCAGTTGATAGCGTTTGCAAATCTCATTAGTGAAGACGACGAACACGTGATCGAAGGCCCTGTCATGGCAGCGGATGCTTCCCTAGAAGGGGTGGCCAAACTCATCAAACGGGTGTTAGCGTTTGCGCCGCAACGTCACTATGAATTTATTGATGCCTTTGTGGACGAAGAAAACCACCGTGCTCAGCTAGCCTTGCGCCAAGCGGGCATGCAAGCGTTTCGCACCACGTACCTCTATGAGCTAACCCGTGCAGAGGATACGCCAGCGCATAGTTACGACCCGCAGCTCGAGCTAGTCCCTATCCAAGCACTCGCTGAAGGTGAACCCGAACTGCCTCTGTTTGACGTGGGTCGTTACCGGGATTTGTACCGCGATACCACCGACGCGTGGCATGACCGTTTAGCCTGGTCAGACGAAGAACTCATCGCACACTTTGCGCGTGAGGACATCGCCCTCATCGTTGCCTATTATCAGGGTGAACGCGTTGGTCATATCGAATTGGAATATTTAGTTGATAGCATTGATGAGATAGCCGATAGTGAATCTGATACCCAAGCCTACAGCGAAGTGGAAATTGCCTACTTTGGTGTGCTCAAGTCTGCCCGCAAGCGCGGTGTTGGCAAAGCCTTAGTGCATGCTGGGGTTGAATTAGCCTTTGTAACCGACAGCGTGGAGACGGTCGTGGCCAGGGCGCACGACGACGAACGGGCAGCCTGTCACACGCTCGAGGCACTCGGTTTTCATCTGCGTCAATCGGTGGTTGGCTTTACGTGGGAATTACGCTAGGGTACGCGCGTTAAGTCGACGAGGCACGGCCAGCTAAAAACCTTCCCCAAGGGTGTCTGCCAAATCTAGCAGTGCCATACTGCGTTGCAATTTGTTCACAAAACAGGGGGCAATGTCGGCAGTTTTGGCGATGCTTTCAGCAAATTGCTCGAGCTTTTCTAGTTTGGTTTTGCCTAGGGCTTCGATTTCAACTTCCAAAAAGTGGGCGCTCACCTCACTTTTTTTGTTCATGGCGCTCACATCATCAAAACTCACGACTGCCAAGGGTCTGCCCAAACGACTGACCACATAACTGACGCGGTGAATGTTGATTTCAAGCAGCACCCGTAACGTCAACAGTGGGGTCACGTTGGCTACGGCGTGGCGGATGTCAAAGGGCCAACCGTCGTCTTCTAAGGGCAACTCGAGCTCGTCACTTATCTGCAGAGGTACACCGTCAGCGCCTTGCTGTTGGCGTTTGAGGGTGGCAAATTGCCTGCCATTAACGGTGCGTTGCCGCAGCGCCATGCCGGACTTGCGCAGGGCGTGTTTGGGGCTGTCGAAGTAGATGTCGTGCATCTGTTGGCTGTCGGGGGGTTCTAACACGTAGCCGCTGAGTTTGAACATCGCCCGCAGGTCATCAGGGGGAGGAAAGGTGCTCTCTAACAAAGAAAATTTGAGTTCGCGCTCAGTTGCCACCGTGACAGTGTAACAGTTTCCTGCGTAAGCGGGGTTTTGGCTGTTGACAGGTTGACAGGGTTGTTGATGGGGCAGTTGATGGGGGCATCAGCAGGAGAGCGTGGCATGAAATGCGTTCAGGTCTTGTGAAACGATGAGTGAGTGGCGTGTTGTTTTCACATCTCTACTTTGTACGATGCCTCTATACTCAGACATGACGCAGCCTGTTGCAATTCATGTAACACCGAAACAAGGCGGAAACAACGCCAGGGCGTGGCTCGAGTCCTTAGTGATTGATGGGAGTACTCGTAATCTATTGGGGTCATCGCTTGGCTGCGTGTGCGTTAGGTGTTACTAGGTCATGTGTTAGTGAGTCATGTGTTACTAGGTTATGTGTTATTAAGTCATGTTTTCATTCATCAAGGAGGTAATTATGTTACGTCATCTTGCTCGAGCATGTTTGCTCGTTTTACTTTTGCTAGCAGCTTGTAGCGAAAGTGACCCTGATCCCATTGACCCTACTCCTACCCCTGAGCCTGAACCAGGTACGGCTCGAGTGCGGGTCGTCCATCTCATCCCCGGCGCGGGCAGCGTGCGCGTATCGCTAGCCAATAACGACGTGGCCATCACCAATCTTACTTATAGTAGTTCGTCTACCTACCAAATGACAGACGCAGGTGCGTTGGATGTGTTGGTGCGTTTATCTGACAGTGGTACGACGGTGTTTGATGGTGACGTTGCCCTCGAGGCCGATGGTGTTTACAGCCTGCTCTTGCTTGGTACTACCAACGCCCCCCGCAGTGTCCTTTTGCGCGATGACTTGGCATTGCCCCCCAGTGACCAACTCAACGTGCGGGTGGTGCACGCCGCAGCGGCGGTGGGTAACGTCGATATTTACGTTACTGCGCCCACAGCACCCTTGGTTGATCCCTATTTGGAAAACGTGGCCTTTCTTGATGCCAACTTGACGTTTGATGCGGTGTTGGCTGTTGATGGCCGCATTCGCATTACCCCAGCTAACAGCGCCACAGTGGCTTTTGATTCAGGCACATTAGAGCTGAGTGCGTTTGCAGGCGATAACCTCACGTTGATTGCCATCAATGACCCTGCTAGTAACGGCGTGAGCCTGTTGGCGTTGACCCGAACAGAGCGAGTGATTTTTGCTGATATAGATGTGCCCGACCCTGACCCTAATCCCGACCCTAATCCTGACCCTGACCCCAATCCCGACCCTAATCCCGACCCTGACCCTAATCCTGACCCTGACCCCAATCCCGACCCTAATCCTGAGCCTGAGCCAGTACTCGGTACGATTAGCGGGGAAGTGTGGTACGACCAAAACGCTAATGGCAGGCGTGATGGCGGTGAAGGCGGCCTCGAGGACTTCGTGGTCTTCTTGGACGTCAACAACAACAACCGCTTGGATATGGGCGAAGTGTTCACCGAAACCGACGCCGGCGGCAGATATCTCTTTACGGACGTACCTGAAGGTCGTTACCGCGTCAGTCAGCAGTTGCCCTTTGGGTGGACTAATACTTTTCCGAGTAGCAGCCGCAGCAGCCGCATTATTGGCGGCAGTAACGCGTCTATCAGTGATTATCCGTTTATGGTGGGTGTTTTGCCTGGTAACGAGTTGTGTGGCGGTACGCTCATCGCTAGCCGTTGGGTACTTACGGCTACCCACTGTTTAGAAACTGAAACGGGCATCATCTCGCCCAATGATGTCGTTGTGGTGCTCGGCACGAACAACATCAACCAGGGTACGACGGTGAGACCTACCCGCATTATCACCCACCCAGACTATGCGGGTGGCCTATCGGCGGATCAGTCGTTTGATGTGGCGCTGTTAGAGCTGCCCAATGACCAGTTGCGTTCTCGAGTTGCTTTGGTTACCCCAGAATTAAGCAGTAACGCCGCTCCTGGTACGCTGGCAACCATTCTTGGTTGGGGGCTTACCAGCGACGGCTTCCAAAACGGTGAAACCTCAGACATCTTGCAAGAAGCCCAAGTGCCAATTTTGGCCAACGAAGATTGCGCTGAAGCGCTCGAGGGTAACTACACCATCAACGACGGCGTGCTTTGTGCAGGTTTTGACCAAGGTGGCGTGGATTCGTGCGGTGGCGACAGCGGTGGCCCGTTGCTCGTGCCCTATCAAGGGGGTTGGTTGCAAGCGGGCATCACCAGTTTTGGGGTTGGCTGTGCGCGAGCAGGGTCGCCCGGGGGGTATGCTCGAGTATCATCCATTACCAACTGGATATTTCGCAACGTCCCAGCGGAAGCGTCGCAGTTTTATACTGTCAATGACGTTCAAAACGCCACAAATATCAACTTTGGTAACTTCCGCTAGTTTCACATTAATATCATACTAGCAATAGGGCTATGGCTTCGGCTGTAGCCCTGTTTGGTGTTCTGGTGTGGTCATAGATACTCGTTAGCAGCCCCACGTTGTCATGCATGTTGTTGTTGTCATGCACGTTGTTGTTGTCATGCACGTTGTTCAGGCACGAGTTATGCACGTTGTCATGTATAGCAGTCGTCAACGCAAGTAGGACAACCATTTTTTGTATCCCTTAGGTTGTCATCCCTTAGGTCGTCATCCTTTAGGTTGTCATCAAGGTATTACGTGATGGTCATTGAGACATACATATTCACTTGACCTTAGCTATACGTTGTCACGTACATTGTTGTCATGCATGTCGTCATGCATGTTGTCATGCACATTTCCCGTACGTTTCTGTGTATGTTTCAATGTCATCATGACCCTATGAACGTCACGTTGCTTCCACTCATGGGTGCACTGCACTTGCAATACCCGCAATACAACGCCGTCACCGTGCGCGATATTGTCGCTGTAAGTCAGCCCGATGCCCTTGCCCTTGTGCCTCTGACTGAGGGGGCTTTGGACAACCCTGCTTGGCAAGACACGCCCGAAATTGCTTTGCCCTTAGCCGTTGTGCCGTGGGCAAAACAGCAAAACCTGCCCTTATACTGCGTGGGTGAACCTAGTCCTGACCCTGATGCTTATGACGATTTTCAGCGTTACTTGAACGAATATCCCCAAGCTGCTGCCCAACTGCAAGAAGTGGAGATGCTGCTGAGGCCACTGCAAGCCATGTTGCAAGAACCGCTTACCTTAGCCCGCATTCGCCGTGAGGTGTTGCCTGCTGTGGGTGAATATTGGCGTGCCAGAGACGCCCAACTTGGCGATGGTCCGGGTACAGATTGGCTCAAAAGCCGCAGTGAACGGGTGGCGCAGCGCATCGTTAACGTGTCGGTAGAGCATGTGGTGGTGCTTGCGAGCAGTGACCAAGTGCCTTTTTTGGAAATGGCCTTAGAAGAGCACGGGGTGAATTGGCTCGAGCCACCCCAACCTGCGCCTAGCGAAGAGGCTCAAACTCGAGCTTTCCTTGATTTCGCGTTTCGTGGTGAATTATCCGAACCCGGTAACGCCATCTTGCGCCTTCAAGACATCGGCACACCCGAAGCCCGTTTTCATGAGGGCAACATCCGCTTTGCCTACGGTCAAATTGAAGAAGCCAAAGCCTGTTTAGACATCGCTAGCCGCGATAATTTTAGCGAACCGTATTTCTTACCCGGCTATTTGCTAGCGCGACTCGGGCAACTGCATGACGTATTAGGTGATAGAAACGCCGCCAAACGGGCATACAAAGGCGTGCGGGCGCTCAGTTATGCCCCGCAAGATGCCTTAGAGGTAGCACATGCTGGCTTAGAACGCCCGTTTACACTGCCCAAGTGACATTACAAGTGACATTACAAGTGACATTACAAGTGAAATCAGTGGTATTGGCAATGCCCCGTGTTGTTTCTACAGTTGCTGATGTTTACCAACGCTACATCGACATCAAACACGTTCAACTGTATAACTTGTATAACGGTATAGACGTCAATCTTGGAAAGGCTATGTGTAGACGTAGCATCTATTGCATTACCGAATGCATCACCGAACTGATTTGCCAATCAATATTGTGTTCAAGGCAGTACCATCGACTCGAGCACAACACGCCTTTGTTCGATATTTAGCTCAATCTAGCATGATTTAGTCTAGCATTATGCTATTAACGATGTTCATGACATACGACAATGATATATGACAGGTATTGCGTCGGATGT
Source organism: uncultured bacterium (assembly GCA_964550765.1). Classification (GTDB taxonomy): domain Bacteria; phylum Deinococcota; class Deinococci; order Deinococcales; family Trueperaceae; genus JBCCBI01. The sequence goes on from CAZKAZ010000006.1 coordinate 76,425, forward strand.
TAACTTTCCATGCCCAACTTGGCTTTGAGGGCAGCCAAATCATCACTTTCGCTGGCGGGTGCTTCTAAGGCTTGGTCAATCTCAGCATCTAGTGAGGTGGGTGCGGCACTCATTTCGCCGTAAGCGTGGGCGAGGGCTTCTTCTTCTTCGACTTTGGCTTTCATCTTTTCTAACATGGCAATGGTGCCTGAAGCGTCTGCGCCAGCGAGTTCTTTGTTGACTTTTTTGACCGAAGAAGCAGTTTTGGCTCGCGCTCGCAAGGTAATCAGTTCATTTTGGTAGCGGTTGATGTCGCGGCGCAACTGTTCGACTTTGCTTTGTAGGGTGTCGGCGGCTTGTTTTTGCACTTGGTAGTCTTTTTCAATTGATGCTGCCCTCGAGCTGGCGTCGTTTTTGCGGGCTAAGGCTTCGCTGGCGAGTCTGTCGGCTTCGGCGGGGGCGAGTTGGCCGGACTGCGCCCGTTGCAGTAGTGCTACGGCTTTGCGCTCGTAGTCGTTGGCGATGGCTTTTTGCTCGTCGAGGTCGTGCTTGAGGCGGTTGGTGGTGGCTTTCACTTGCGCTAAGCCCGTGAGGGCTTCTTGTAAGGTTTCCCGCAAATCGCGAATGCCTTGTTCGGTCATTTTGATGGGGTCCTCGAGCCTGTCAACCATAGAATGTGCTTCGGCTTGGGTCACTTTAAAAATACGCGAAAAAAATCCCATGTTGTCTCCTTTAGGCGGCGCGGCTGCCCTCGAGCAGTTCGCTGCTATATTCGGCGAGCGCTAGTGACAGCGCCCCAATACTGCCCTCGAGTTCGTCCAAATCAAGCGTTTCTAAGCGTAAGGTATCCCGAAAAATGATATGTTTACCGCTCTCATCGAGTACAAACGCCCCGTGCACCAAGGTGCGGTTCATCTGCAATAGGCGCTTGCAAAACTCGCCCGAGATGGTGTCACTGCTAACGATGAGTTGCTCGAGCACCACAATGGGCGCTTCGCAGTCAACCACTAAGTTTTTGATGCCGTTTTCCTCGTCGCTGACCACAAACAAAGCATCATCTATGTCTTGTTTGGTGATGTTTAAGTCAAGCTCGAGCAAATACTCGCGCACCTTATCAACGTCGTTCATGCGCTCCCCTTTCAACTGCAGAAATACTAACTAGGATACTGTCATTGTACAAGACTGCAGCAGAGACTGCCGTAGGTTCGCACGTGCGCACCCTAAAAGGGCAACAAAACGCCTCAGCGCGTCACATTGCGCAAGCCTTAGCACAGTGATATCTGTCATAACGGGCTATGCTTGACAGCGCTCGAGGGCATTGTGAGACAATAACCATTATCTAATCTGGCCACGGATAGTCACTGGGCAACACGATTGTCATATGCAGCACGGTTTCTACATGCTGCTGCCAAACCACATACTGCTGCCAAACAGGGTAGTGCCTCGTGCTCATGGGACTGCCCCACCGGATACGAGGCTGCAACTGGATACGAGGCTGGGTATAAAGCTACAAGCTGTCAAAGGCAACGCTCGAGCCAATAACCCCGCCATGCGGTGCAACCGTGAACGTCCTCAGGCAACACCTGCTAAGACAACACAGCTAACGAACATGGCACAATGTGATACGACCACGTAAGTATAAGACGAAGTATAAGACCACGTAAGCGTAAGACCACGTAAGCGTAAGCGTAAGACCACGTAAGCGTAAGACCACGTAACATGCATGTAGTAATCGTAAGTATAAGACGAAGTATAAGACCACGTAAGACCACAACAGTGTTACGACGCGAGCATGTCAAGACACAGCACGTCTATGGCCTGACATAAAACAACACCGTAAACAATCACCGTGCACGACACGGTTGCAAGCTGGCACAGCCACAGGAGGATGAAGATGGTTCGATTTGGCGCACACGCGTTTGTGTGGGTAGGCGAGTGGACATTAGAAACGGGCAATCACGCCATTGCTGAAGCGGGGCGCTTGGGGTTTGACTTTATTGAAATTCCCTTGCTTGACCCCGATAGCTTCAATGCGGATGCTCACCGCGAGGCTTTGGACAAAGCAGGCCTCGAGGCTACCTGTTCGCTGGTACTGCCCAAAGACGCCCATATGCCACACGTGCCGGACAAAGCGGTGTCGTTTTTGCTCAAAGCACTAGACCAAGTTGAGGCTTTGGGGTGTCATTACTTGGGGGGCTGCATCGGCTATTCGCTAGGGACACTCACTGGGCAACCGCCCACAGATGAAGAAAAACACAATGTCACGCGGGCGCTCATTCAGGTTGATGACTACGCCCAATCCAAAGACATTCGCTTGGCGCTCGAGGCTTGTAATCGCTACGAAACCTACATGTACAACTCGCTTGCCGATACCCGTGATGCGGTGTTGGCTGTGGATAGCCCCAACCTCAAATTGCACGCCGATACCTATCACATGAACATCGAAGAAGAAGGTTTTTATCAGCCCATTATCGACACTGCCGACGTGCTTGACTACATCCACATGAGCGAAAGCCACCGGGGATATGTCGGTAGTGGCACAGTTAACTGGGACGAAGTGTGGCGCGGCTTGGGGGAGATTAACTTTGCTGGCTCACTGGTGCTCGAGTCATTTGCCGCTATTAATCCCGACCTAGCGGCAGCGACGTGTTTGTGGCGTCCGCCTAATCAATCTTCACAAAGCATTGCCCAAGACGGGTTGGTGTTTCTCAAAGCAGGTGCCGAGAAACACGGCTTGATATAACCTTTTGATACTGCGTCACCAATTGATACTGTGTCACCAAGCTGATGTGTCCATTACGTCTGTCATTGGGTCTAAGGCAGCACCTTGTTGTGATTGGGTCTGAGGTAGCACCTTTTACTTATAGTGCTACCAACATTGTTGGCTATTGTTAGCGTTTTGTGCATCATCACCACAGCACCAACGCGATATGGTTCTACCTGTTTAACCAATAAAGTACGCGTGTGTGGCAACCAAAACTAGTTTTGCTATGGTGCAGAGCGCACGTAGGGTAAGCGTGTATTGCGTATCCGGGCGCGTGGTCTTAGTTTGAAAGAGTATTTTTAAATGAATAACAGTATTTGTTTAAGCCTAGCCTCTCGAGCGTTCACCTGATATACTCCTGACAAACCACAATGTACGCTGTTGCATGATGCAATTTTGAAAGGAGCAACCATGATGAAGTTCTTCTGGCGTTGTGCTGCTTTGGCAATGCTGACGTTACCAATGATGCAAGGTGTGGGTCGCGCTGAAAGGGTCAATTTGCTGTGCAGCCCGGACTTGGCGTGGTGTGAAGCCTTAGGGCCAGCGTTTAATGAAGCAACTGGCCATGACCTCGAGTTCATTCGGGTCAGCTCGCAAGATGCCTTAGCCCGCATCCGTGCCGAAACGGACAATCCCGTGTTTGATGTGTGGTTCGGCGGTACGGGCGACCCGCACTTGGTAGCCGCTCGAGAAGGCGTGACCGAATTTTACGAACCCAGCATGTGGGAAGACATTTTGCCTAACTTGCGCAGTGCCGTCGGCGGCGAATACATCCCCTTGTACGCAGGCGCATTAGGGTTTGTGGTGAATACCCAAGTGGTAGAAGAACAAGACTTAGACGTGCCGACCTCTTGGGCAGACCTTACTGATGAGCAGTACCGTGGGCTTATCGCCATGCCCGACCCCAACAGTTCAGGGACGGCATACACCATCATTGCGACCTTGGTGCAGATTTTAGGTGAAGACGAAGCCTTTGAATACCTCGCTGACTTGCACCGTAACATTGCCCAATACACCAGTTCAGGTAGCGCCCCCGGACAACTTGCTGGTCGTGGTGAAGTCGCCATTGCCATTCAGTTCATGCACGACGGCGTGAAGTTTGCCGAACAGGGTTTCCCGCTCCAGGTGATTGCCCCCGAAGAAGGTACAGGTTACGAAATTGGTGGGGTTAGCTTGATTACCAACGCCCCTAACCGTGAGGCTGCCATTGACTTTATTGAATGGGCGCTCACCCCAGAAGCCCAAGCCATTGCCGCAGCTCAGGGCGATTCGTATCAAGTGCAGTCCAACCTCAACACGCCTGTACCCGAGTTGGCGCCTGACCTCGACAGCATCAACCTCATCGACTATGATTTCGACCGCTACGGCACGCCTGATGTGCGCAGTGCACTCGTGGCGCGTTGGACGGAAAATATCTTCCCACTACCTCGCTAAGTTGAACAGGTGAGATAGCGAGCGTGTGTTGTCAACTGAGGCGGCACACGCTTTGCTTTGCTGGTGAGACAGACACAAACGTTTGTTATTTCCTAAGTATAGATATACGTTTTATTTACACATAGAATAGTTATTTTATGAAGTATTATGATGTTGCTCGAGAGGAGTTTATCTTGCTTATCCCCCGCTTTGCCCCGAGCCAAGCTGCCTTACCTGCCTTGGTTGCCTTAGTGACCTGGGCAACGTTGCCCCTCGTTCGTACGGGGCGGGCGTTTTCCCTATTGCAAACGGATTTGAGCTTATGGCAGCGCACAGATAGCGCACCGTGGTTACTACTGGCGTTGTTGTTGCTTTTGTTTGTGCTCAGTGTCACGCCCCTCGTAGGGGGTTGGTCGACGGTGCGGCGAGCTGAAGGATTAACGATAGTAGGGGCTGTTGCGTTGGTCGTGAGCCTGTTTTGGCTGTTCTCGAGCGGAGCACCGTTCGGCTTGGGTTGGTTGGTTGCCGTGCTTGCGTTGCTCGTGGTAGCAGGGTGTGGTTTGAGTGAAGCTGGCTGGGTGCGCAGTGACCCGTTTATTGCTTCGGCTATTTTATTTGTGATTGTATTTGTTTTTCTGTTTATCGTTTTTCCTTTGGCGATGGTGCTACGTTCGGCGGTGGTGATTGATGGGCGCTTGAGTGTGGCGCAGTTTCAGCGCACCTTGCAGTCGCCGTTATTCTTTTTGCTTAACAACACCTTCAGTGACCGTAACGAAGGCTTACTGGTGGCGTTGTGGGGTGTTGCTGCTGCAGTGGCTAACGGGTTGTATACGTTTTGGCGTATGCGCCGCAAGCACTCGAGTACTACCGCTGCTGCCTCATCGTCAGTATCTGAAGTAACGACTGACGCAGCAACAAAAACACCAACGGGCTTAGTCACGGCGTGTGTGCGTGCGAGTCTGTGGGGGTTGGCAATCGGGGCGCTTGCGGGGGTGTTGCGCTACGGACGCGGTGCGTTGCCAACGAGTTTGCTCATTGTGGCGATTGTGGCCCCGAGTTGTACTTTGTTGGGGTTGGCGTTTGCGTTGCTTGGGCAGCGTACGCGGGCTGGTTGGTTAACGCGCTTACTCGATGTTGTCGGGCTACTACCCATCATCACACCGCCGTTTGTGTTGTCGTTTGCGATGATTTTTTTGTTGGGTAGGCGCGGGGTAGTGACGTTTCAGTTGTTAGGTATCTCGTCCAATGGTATCTATGGCATTTTGGGGGTGTCGATGGCGCAGATTTTGGCGTTTACCCCGGTGTCTTACTTGCTTTTGCGGGGGCAACTTAGTTCGCTAAATCCTGCTTTAGAAGAAGCCGCCCAAAGCCTAGGGGCGCGTCCGCGTTATGTGCTGCGCACCGTGACTTGGCCGCTACTTCGTCCGGGGTTAGCAGCGGCGTTTTTGCTATCAATGATTGAATCACTGGCAGATTTTGGCAACCCCATCATCTTGGGCGGCAACCGCAATTACCTAGCGACGGAAGTGTTTTTGTCGTTAACAGGGCGCTACAACCAAAACGAAGCCGCCGTGTATGGGGTGATGCTACTAGGACTCGTGTTTTTGGCGTTCTTTTTGCAGCAGCGTTTTGTGGGCGGGGCGTCTTTTATTACCGTGACGGGTAAACCGAGTAGTGGGCGCTTTACGCCCTTGCCGAGGGTGCTCGAGCTCCTACTCATCCTCGTGTTCATCTTGTGGTTTGTGTTGATTGCCGCCCTTTATGGTGCTATTTTGCTAGGTTCAGTCACCCGCTTGTGGGGCGTGGATTACAGCTTTACCTGGCAACACTACCGCGACTTTGTGAACGCCGGACTGCCAGTATTGCGCTACACCCTGACGGTGGCCGCGGTCAGTGCTGTGCCTGCTATGCTCTTGGGTTTTTTGGTGGCGTACTTGGTAGTGCGGCAACGCTTTTGGGGGCGGCGTTTTGTCGAGTTTGGTTCGCTGCTGTCGTTTGCGACCCCCGGTACGGTCATGGGTGTCGCCTATATTTTGGCGTTTAACCGTTCCCCGTGGCTACTCACTGCCAGTGCGACCATCATCGTGTTGGCGTTGGTGTTTCGCAATATGCCCGTATCCATTCGGGCGGCAGTCGCAGGCTTAGCCCAAATTGACCCCAGCCTCGAGGAAGCCAGCACCATGTTGCGGGCGCGTTCGCCTTATACCTTGCGGCGGGTAGTGTTGCCGCTTTTGCTCAACACCTTGGTCACAGGCTTGATTTTTGCGTTTGTATCGGCAGTGACGGCCGTGAGTCAAGTGATTTTTTTGGTTAGCCCCGGTAACCAGCTAGCAACAGTGCTGCTACTTGGTTGGATTGAACAAGGGCAACTTGGGCGTGGTGCGGCGATGGGTAGCATTTTGATTGTGTCGATGTTGCTACTGATTCTGATGGTGCTCGCCCTTGCCCGCAAGTTAGCCGCGAATCTCAATCCAAGCAGTGCATGATGGGAAGTCAATAATGGCAGATGTTCAAGCAGAGACTCAAAACTCCTCAGTTACCGCCGCCAATTTTAGTCAGGCGTTTCGCAGTGTGTCGGTGCGCCTCGAGCAACTCGTCAAGACCTTCGGTGACCAACGTGCCGTCGATGGTGTTGACTTAGACATTGCCCCGGGCAGTTTAGTGACCTTACTAGGGCCTTCTGGCTGCGGTAAAACCACCATCTTGCGCATGATTGCCGGCCTCGAGCGCCCCACGAGTGGCCGGGTGTGGATAGACGACGAAGATGTCACCCGTCAACCTGCTTACTTGCGTGATGTCACCATGATGTTTCAAAGTTACGCCTTGTTTCCGCACATGACAGTATTTGAAAACATCGCCTATGGTTTGCGGGTGCAGCGCTTACCTGAAAGCGAGATTCGCGCTCGAGTACACGACGCGTTGGCGCTCGTCGGTTTGGATAATTTGGGGCAGCGGGCCAGTAACGCCCTTTCCGGTGGGCAGCAGCAGCGGGTGGCGTTGGCTCGGGCGCTAGTGATTCAACCCAAAGTGCTGCTTTTTGATGAACCCCTTTCCAACCTCGACGCCAAACTGCGCAAGCGCGTGCGTGAAGACATCCGCAACTTGCAACAAGATTTGCATATCACCAGTATTTACGTCACCCACGACCAAGAAGAAGCCCTCGCCATCAGCGACGTGATTGTGCTGGTCAACAAAGGCCGCATCGAGCAACAAAGCACCCCCCAAGACCTCTACAGCCGTCCGGTCAGTCAGTTTGCAGCCAATTTTGTCGGGGCGGCCAACTTTTTACCCGGTCACTTTGATGGTCAGCAAGTGACAGTAGGCGGTTACAGTTTTGCCCATGACCAAGCCATTGACCCCGGTGAGGTGACGGTGATGGTGCGCCCTGAAGCTATTGAACTTAGTCCTGCGGAGGAACATGGTGCGGGGTTACCTGCTCGAGTGCAACAAGTGGCCTATTTAGGCTCAGTCAGTGAATACAGTTTAGAAAGTGAATTGGGGCGGCTCGAGGCATCCCTATTCGGTGAAGGCGACCAACGCGCTCAGCAAGGGCAGTCTGTGCAGGTGACGTTCAAAGCGGCTGGGGTTTATTTGTTGCCACCGCGCTAAGGGCGTGCTGGGTTTGGGTTTAGGCTGAGTGGTGTGCCTTCTGTGCTAAGGAGGCAAAGGAGGTGGAACGTGTCCATAATGTCTCGAGACCCCGATATCATGAGCGGTGCGCTGGTGTTTGCTGGCACGCGTGTGCCCGTAGACATCCTGATTGACTACCTCAAAGCGGGAGAAACCATTGAACGCTTTTTGGAGGGCTACCCAACGGTTAAACGGGAGCAGGTAGACATGTTTTTGATACAGCAAGATGCAGTACCTCCATCCACTCTTTTATAGGTCAATCTTTTGCATGATGGCAATGCTACCGTGAATTTCACTGGTCACCTGCCAGTCTTTTAGCATTGTTTCTAAAACGTCCAAGACTCAGCTCGTATCATCCCCAAAAAGTCTAAGTACACAATGCCCATGCCCTGACAAACATTCGGTATTTTTAAACGTTTTGCCCCCTCTCCTACAAAGGTTTCTTGAGTAACCACGGCACAACCATTCATCTGTGCTAAAGCAATGACAAAAGGGTCAGCAACGCTTCGATTGTTTTCAATGTCTACCAGTGAAGGATAGTCAGCCTGAATATCTGTAACACTTTCTTGAATGTCGCGATCAAAGGGAACAATAAACGAGGTATCACGTTGATTAACCCAATCAAATAAGGGGTCTCTTTGCTGTTCTAACTCTATGTACACTGCCTCTGTAATCTTAATTATACCTTCGTCATCTATTGCACTGGACAAGCGAGACCAAACCCCTGCAAATACATCAGGAGGATAGAGGTTTTTCCAAGCGTGAATGAGGGAGCTCGAGTCGATGCTGTACTTCAACGGCGCTCCTTAGGCGTGGCTTGGCGACGCTCGAGGAGTCTTTCAATACTTGGTAGATGTTTGGCACTGGCTTCAAAAAAATCAGATGCATCTTTCGTTGTGATTTTTCCTGAGGCAAGGCTCGACAGGACAAGCTGCGAGAAAAGATAACCAGCAGAACTGACAGCACGCACGTGTGGTAAAGGTCCACCACCACTTTTCTCTGCCTTCTTTTTTTCTTGTAGAGCGCGATATTCTTCTTGGAATTGGCGTCGCATCCGGCGGTAAACTTGTTCATCGACGTAATGCAATGTTACCAAGCGCCTCACAAAGGCTTCCCGACTGACGTTTAACGCTTCTGCTGAAACACGTATAAATTCAGGGTTATCCCAATCACGCGCTTGTTGTTGGTCTAGCGTCTGTACAACCAAGCGTTTGGGCATAAGAATCGCACTGGCCGCCGCATTACAAAATACTTCCACTTTTTGGGCTTCTGCGGGTTTTGTGTTGTCCGTTCTCTCGCCGTCTTTGAGCACAACATGCACAAACTCGTGAAGCAGCGAAAAGATACGTCCGTTGGGTGTATCAGCACTATTCAAGAGTATATAAGGCAGGGGTCTTGCACTGATACTGATGGCACGCATCTCTGATAAAGCAATCCTTGAAGCCTGAAATACGAGTGTGCCAACACGCTCTAATGCTTCACGCCAACCATTGAGAGCATCGTTTGGAGAGCGCCACATCGTCATTTGCACTTCGTCAGGTACATCCAAAAACGTACGCACCTGATTAGCAGCCGCTTCTATGTCGTCGTTTATGTCAAGCATAAAAGGAAGTTGAGGTATCTCGAGGTCAAGTTCTTGATGAAGATCAATAGCGATATTGCGCCGATATTCTGCACGCCTGAGGGCAAAAACGAGATTAGGGGACTGCCTATCTCCGGCAACACCGGGTAAACGCCGATAGTCGCCTTGGTATTGCAGAGTTGGTTGTGAAGGAATCTCTGACAAATAAAACGCGTTCGCTGGTCGCTTATACACGTTAGATAGGGTGAACAATTGTTTGATGGTAGGACGTGATGCACCTGTTTCCCAGCTCGAGAGTCTGTCTGGAGACACGCCAATTTTCTTGGCAGCCGTGTCTAGCTCAAAGCCAGCACTACTACGTGCCCAACGGAGCATGTTTGCATTGACCAGTGCTTCAACAGACCTCGCCATGATTGACCCTCACATCAACACGATACGGCAACTTGCAGTGTGCGGTGTTGAACGTACGACTTCGTGGTGACATCACTATACCTCAAAATTAAGTGTACCGTGTAGGACTGGAATGTTGCTCGAGCGTATTGATAGTTGCAGTGAGAGCGTGTCCTGACTGGTAGCGTTGCTCGAGCTTGGCAAGGTATGTGGCAATAGGGTCAAATGACGTCATCGCACCGCACTTTCTACAAAACGTTGGTTAGCACAATATAACAAACAGAAACGCCTCTTTGCTGGCTTTTTAGGCAAATTAGCGCAAAGAGGCGCAGGTTAGTTAAGGCTAGTGCGATTCTCGAGGCGGCACATCCCCACCCCGACAGCCCACCAAAAAGTCAAGGTCAACGCCTTCATCAGCTTGCAAGACGGTGTCGACATAGAGCTTGTAGTAGCCGCTGGTCATGGCGGGTTCTGGAGGCGTCCAAGCGGCGCGGCGGTGCTCGAGCTCCTCATCACTCACATCCAAGTGCAGGCTGCGGGCGTGCACATCTAGTTCGATCATGTCGCCTTCTTGCACCAACGCCAGCGTACCCCCTGCTGCTGCTTCCGGAGCGCAGTGCAGCACCACTGTCCCATACGCCGTCCCACTCATGCGAGCGTCAGAAATGCGCACCATATCGGTGATGCCCTTTTCCAACACTTTGGGCGGCAGACCCATGTTGCCCACTTCAGCCATGCCCGGATAGCCCTTGGGGCCGCAGTTTTTTAGCACCATCACACAGGTTTCGTCGATATCAAGCGCTGGGTCGTTGATGCGTTCGTGATAGTCTTCGATGGTTTCAAACACCACCGCCCGTCCGCGATGTTTCATCAAACTAGGTGAGGCCGCCGAGGGTTTAAGAATCGCCCCACGTGGTGAAAGGTTGCCACGCAGCACAGCAATGCCGCCGTTTTCGGTCTGTGGATTGTCAAACGGGCGAATAACATCACTGTTGTAGTTGGGGGCATCGTGGCAGTTTTCCCAGATGGTTTGCCCGTTAACCGTGAGGGCATCTTTGTGCAGTAAACCCTGTTCGCCAAGGGTGCGAATGACCGCAGGGAGGCCGCCTGCGTAGTAGAAGTCTTCCATCAAAAAACGCCCCGAGGGCATCAAGTCCACCAGCGTGGGCACGTCTTTACCAAGTCTGTCCCAATCTTCAAGGGTCATGTCAATACCGATGCGGCGGGCAATGGCAATGTGATGCAAAACGGCGTTGGTTGACCCGCCCACGGCACCGTTGACCCGAATGGCGTTTTCAAAGGCTTCTTGCGTCAAGATGTCTTTAAGGGTCACGCCTTCTTTAACCAAATCAACAATGCGCCTGCCTGCGAGTTGGGCGAGCACCTTGCGGCGTGAATCGACCGCTGGAATGGCGGCGTTGTGGGGCATGCCTACGCCCAAAGATTCCACCATGCAGGCCATGGTGGAGGCTGTTCCCATGGTCATGCAGTGACCGGGGCTGCGCGACATGCAGGCTTCGGCTTCGGCAAATTCATCTAAACTCATTTTGCCGATTTTGACGGCTTCGGCGTAGCGCCATAGGTCGGTCCCTGAGCCAATATCGTTGCCTTTGTACTTGCCGTTGAGCATGGGCCCACCGGACACGGCGATGGCAGGAAAGTTACAACTGGCTGCCCCCATCAGCAGGGATGGGGTGGTTTTATCGCAACCAACTAATAACACCACGCCATCGATGGGGTTGCCGCGTATGGACTCTTCGACGTCCATGCTAGCAAGGTTGCGAAAGAGCATGGCCGTTGGGCGCAAGTTGGTTTCACCCAATGACATCACCGGAAACTCAACTGGAAAACCGCCTGCTTCTAAGACACCTCGTTTGACGCGTTCGGCTATATCGCGAAAGTGGGCGTTGCAAGGGGTGAGTTCTGACCAAGTGTTGCAGATGCCAATGACAGGACGGCCATCGAACATATCGTCGGGGATGCCTTGGTTTTTCATCCACGAGCGGTGCGCAAAGCCGTCTTTGTCGCGTTTACCGAACCAAGCGCTCGAGCGTAACTTTTTCTTTTCGCTCATGAACGCCTTTGGCGCTGAGCAGTCACAGGGGCACGGCGCAAGCGCGGGCGTTGCCTGAGTGCTTCAATACCGATAACGAGTCCAACCAATCCAACTAGTGCGGCGAGTTCCATAGCCCATCCTTTCGCGTTTCTTGAAGCGTAAGTAATAGACAGAAGCACCCGCTACGGCGTGGGTAGGTAACGGGTTATGCACTGTAAACCCCTGTTAAACCCTGTAAATCCCTGTTAATCACGAGGTACGTCATCGCAAGATAATGACTACGAGGTGACGACTACGAGGTGACGACTACGAGGTGATGGGTGGCTCGAGCGCACGTTAACTTCATCTGTTCTATGCCTTACTATTTTACGGGCAGCGTCACGCTTGTCAAGTTGGCTAGGGGCAGAGGCGGCTCAGCAGCAGCTGAACTTGTACAAGGTGGTGTGGCTATAGCGCTGCTCTGGTTGCAAGGTGATGCTGGGAAAGTTGGCATGGTTGGGGGCGTCAGGATAGTGCTGCGTTTCTAAGCACAGCGCCGTGTGTTTGCGGTATGTCACCCCCTGTTTACCGACTGTCCCCGGTAACGAATTGCCCGTGTAGAACTGCAGCGCAGGTTGGTCGGTGACAACCTCTAAGCGCCTGCCGGTACTTGCTTCGTTGACAATGGCTGCCCGTTTTAAGCCTTCACCGCCGAGCACATAACAGTGGTCAAAGCCATCAAAACGGCGAATATTAGCATCGTCGCTGTCTAGGTGTTGTCCTAAGGATGTGGCATGTCGTAGGTCGAGGGCTGTTCCGTCTACGTCAATCAGCTTGCCTGTAGGGATAAGTTCATTGTCAGTATCAAGTACTTGGTCAGCAAAGATTTGTAGGTTGTGGTGACGAATGTCGCTACTGCCGTTATTGCCGTGACCAGCTAGGTTGAAGTAGCTGTGGTGAGTGAGGTTAACAGGGGTCGCTTGGTCAGTCGTGGCGTGGTAATCGAGGCGCAACACGTTATCGCGGCTCAGGCTGTAGCGGAGGGTGACCTCGAGATTACCCGGATAGCCTTCTTCACCGTCGTGGCTGGTGTAAGTAAGGGTGACATCAGGTCCTGCTTGGGTTTCTTGGGCGTGAGCGTGCCACACCACCCGATTGAAGCCGACTGTGCCGCCGTGCAGGTGATGGGCGTGCCAGTTTTGGGCGAGGGGGTAGGTTTTACCGTCTTGGACAAACTTAGCCTGTCCTAAGCGATTGGCGACGCGGCCAATGGTAGCGCCCAAATAGAGTGCGTGGTTGTGGGTGAGGTAGTCATCAAGATTATCAAAACCCCACACCACATCCGCTGCGTTGCCCTCTCGGTCAGGCACATACAAATGCGTTAAGGTTGCGCCAAAGGTGATGATGTGGGCTTTCATGCCGTTGTCGTTATTTAGGGTGATGCGTTCAACCGGTTCGCCCGAAGGGGTGCTGCCGAAGGGTTCGCGGTGGATGGTCATGGGGTCTCCTCGAGATAGCTAGTGGGATGTTTTTTAGGTCGTACAGTCCGTTAATAACTTCAGTTACCAACAGGGTATTTCTACTAACAAGGTATGTTGTGGGGTTGCTCGAGCATCATCTGCAGGTGCACGCTCACAGGCTTTTTGTATAGCATCTTGTAAACACGATTATACGTGCCGCTATGCCTTACGAAAAGGGTCAGAAATTTCTTCACACACCTCCCCAGCCGTGCGCTTTGCATAAAACCCAAGACAGATGGCAACACATTGCACACAATCGGCATAAAAATTTGTTAGAATCAGGTTCGGTTGTAACTTTATTCTTAATCACGGAGGTAACGCAATGCTTAAAAAGACCGTCTCACTCGCTTTGTTGACTTTGTTTGTCAGTTGGGGTGCTGCCCAAGATGACCTCATTGACGTCTGTTTTCAGTCCAAGTGGTTTCCCCAAGCCCAATTTGCGGGTTATTTTGTGGCGCAAGAACTGGGTTTTTATGCTGAAGAAGGCTTAAACGTCACCGTGCTAGACGGCGGTAACGTTAACCCGACCGTGCAAGTAGCCAGCGGCAACTGCGACTTTGGTACCGACTGGATTGCCAACATGTTGGTGCAACGTGAAAATGGCCTCGAGGTAGTGCAAATCGCCCAAATCTACCAAGACGCGGGTTACCGCATGGTGGCGCTCGATGATTCAGGTATCGAAACTTTTGCCGATATGGCAGGCCGCCGTGTGGGTGTGTGGGGACTTGGCAACGAGTTCGTCTCACAAGCCATTTTTGCGGCTCAGGGGTTAACCTCGGATCTTGACCCTGAAGTGACCAATGCCGACGTGGAAACGGTGGTGTATGCGTTTGACCCGGCGTTGGTGTTTCCTGACGAAGTCGAAGTGGCCAGCGTGATGACCTACAACGAACTCAACCAAATTGTGGGGTTAGGGTTTGACTTAGACGGCTTAACCATCTTTGACCCAGCAGATATTGACGCGGCGCTGCTCGAGGACTTGATTTTTACCACGCCTGATGTGCTTGCTAGCGAAGACTTCAAGGGTTCGGGGCTTTCGGGCCGCGAAGTTGCCGAGCGTTTTGTGCGGGCGACCATTCGCGGTTGGGAATATGCTGTGAATAATCCCGAAGAAGCCGTATTCACCGTCATTGGTTTGTGCGGCGATACCTGTAACGGTTCGGGCAGCACCCAAAGCCCCTTGGTGCACCAGACCTGGCAGATGGCTCGAGTGGCCGAATTGGTCGCCCCTACGCCAGATACCGCCATTGGCGCGATGGATCAAACCGCGTTTGACCGTTCGATTGAACTGTTAGTCGATGTGGGTTTGCTCACTGAAGCCGTTACTTTTGAAGATGTGGTCGATACCAGCATCTACGACGCGGCGATTGAAGGCATGTAAACCTAAACATTCAACACGCTAAAAAAGCGATAGCGCGGTCACAGTGCCGCGCTTTTTTTGTGGCTTCTTTCGTGGTTTTGGGTTGATGTGTGAATTGGCAGGGTGGTCGAAGCTAGCCGGTGTTAACCGACCCCGCGTAGTGCTAGCACTGGGGCAAGTTTGGCAGCTCTTCTGGCGGGAATATAAGAAGCAAACAAACCCACGACGGGCGAACAGACGATGGCAGTCACAATGAGCGTCCACGGGTAGCGGGGGCTGATGGCGAATCCTGTAAGGGCAATCGCACCCTCGGTGATAACTCGAGAAAGCAACAACCCCGATGCCACCCCCATAATCGCCCCAATGGTCACCACCACAACCCCCTCGGCAATGATGAGTTTGCGCAGGCCGGAGCGGGTTAACCCCAAGGTGCGCAGTATCGCCAGTTCATGTTGGCGGCTGCTCAAGTTCATCCCCAAGGTATTGGTTACACCCAGTGCGGCAATGAACACGGCGAGCACCAAAAGCCAGTTGGTAGTCGTGAAGGTGCGTTGGGTCAAATCTAAGATGCGTTGGCGGTAGTCTTGGTTGAGGGTGATGTCGAGGTATAGCTCGGGGAAAGCCGCGTTTAAGGCGTCCCTTGCATCCTCAGGTGATGTGCTTTCGTCGGTGGTCATCACGAACAAGTCAGGGCTGCCGCCGCCAAATTGCTCGAGCACATCAATACTGGCCACAAACGCCTCACCTCCACCCGTAAAGTCCACTACCACCCCACCAACGGTAAACGTCTCAAAGCCACTACTGGTGCGCAGTTCTACCGTGTCGCCTTGTTCGATGCCAAAACGATCTAGCATGGTGTTAGCTGCTAGCACCTGAGCTGGCGTGGTGAGGGTGTCATACGCGTCTTGGGCGTCCCCTTGGCCGCTGATGAACTGAAAGCGCCCAAAACCCGTTTCTGGGTCAAAGCGTTCGGGGTCAACGAGTACCAGCGCCACGCTCCTGCCTGCAGAACTGCGTCTGCGGGGGGCCTGCTCTGCTTGGTCTGCTTGGTCTGCTTGGTCTGCTTGCTCTTCAGGCATAAAACGCACGATGCGCACGCCCACGCCACTAGCGGCGTTAATACTTGGTACGGCCTCATACACCTGCGCTGCAAAGTCTTCAGGAAAACTCACCGGCGAGGTTACAAACAAGTCTCCGACGATGGTGGTATCCACCCAGTTGTCAATGGCTTGGTTGATGCCAGACACCATTGCCCCCACGCCGATGGTGATACCCATGCCAACGATGACCGCCCCGATAGCCACCCCGTTACGGGCGGCGTTGCGTTCGGTGAAACTCGCGCCCAACTTGCCAGAAATGCCAAATACCTGCAGCAGGACTGGACGCAATACCCGTAACACAGGCGTTAACAGGGCGGGGGTGATGAGGGCTGCCCCCACAAACAACAGTGCTACTGCTACACCACTAGCAGCTAACGCCCAATAACCTTGCCACGGCGACAGCGCCACGATGACCCCAGCGGTCAAGGCGAGGAGGCCCAAGCGCGGTTTGGCAGTGGCCATGTTTTCCGCTTGCCTCGAGGCACTTAAAGGCCGCGTCTGACCTGCAGAAAGGGCAGGTAACAAGCCTGCGAGTAACGACACAACAATCCCGAGCACGCTGGCAAGTACCACGCTTTGCCAAGGCAACACCAAGGTGCGAAATTCAAAGCCGAGTAAGACGGTGTTGACCCTGGTGATGGTGTAAGCAAGGAGCGTCCCGAGGGCAATGCCAGCAATCACGCCCAAGATGCTAATCAGCAAGGCTTCTAGTAGCGCCAAGCGGCGCATCTGTTTGCGGGTGAGGCAGATGGTGCGCAGTAAAGCGTATTCACGGGCTTGTTCGACTACGCTGGCAGAAAAGGTGTTGTAGGCCATAAACCCTGATAGGGCAATGAGGGTAGCCGCCAAGACGCGCAAGCCTGCTTCGATGGTATCGACGATACCCGTGGCAAAGTCGCCACTGCCAGCAGGTAAGGTCACAGCGTAGTCGGTGGGTAAAATGTCCTCGAGCTGTCCCCTTACCGCGTCTACATCGGCGTTATTAGCCACGATGACCTCTAAGTAAGACGCCCGCCCTTCTAAGCGCAGGGCTGCTTGCAAATCAGCCAAATGAAGCAAGCCCACCCGGCTGCCGTTGGTGCTACCGAGGCCAAGAGAATCATCGAGCAAGCCTGATACCGTAAAAGGAATCTCGCCAAACTGGGTCAAAAAGCGTACTTCGTCGCCGATGGCAAGCTCACGCGTGTTAGCAAAGGCTTCGGCGATAGCGATGGCGTTAGACCCTGGCGCGGGTAAGTCGCCAGTGAGCATTTCAGCGGGTAAGTTGTCTTGGGTGTCAGTGGCATAACCTGCTAGCAAAAAGCCTGTACTTAACCCCGGCACAATCGAGTCGCGTTCCATCTGCACGTCAAGCACGGGTTCTGCCCGAAAGGTGAGCACAGGATAGGCGGCTTCTAAGCCGTCGGTGTTGCGAACGGTGTCGATGATGTCATCAATAACAAACACGGCACGCCCTTGCGCACCGGGGGTAACAAGTAAGTCGGCTTCACCTGCGGCGGCTTCTAAGCTACCTTCGACGTTCGCCCGCACGTTATCGCCTACTGACAAGGTGGCAAGCACCGCTGCAATGCCAAGTGCTACCCCAAAACCGGTAGCGATACTGCGCCCCGGATGCCGCCACACGTTGCGCACGGCCAAGCGAAAAAGAAGATTCATAGTTTGTAGTTTAGCGGCGTCGGCTGCAGGGTTGTGTAGGGTGTTGCCAGCACTAGCGGCAAACGGGGTAGATTGGCAAGCAGGAGGTTGTTGATGCGTCAGCTCGAGGGATGCTTGCTCACCCCGTCTGGTTTTATTCAAGGTCACATTCGTTTTACCGACACCATTATTGCCATTCATGGCGAAGCTGTCACGACACCTGCTGGTAACACACCGTTGATTTTGCCTGGTTTTATCGATACTCATGTGCATGGTGGCGCTGGGGGAGACACTATGGACGGCGCAGCGGGCGTGCGCACCTTAGCTATGTTTCACGCTCAGCACGGCACCACGACGCTGTATCCAACCACCATTACCAACCCGTGGGAGAAGATTCTGGCGGCACTAGAAGGGGTCAAGCAGGTGCAAGGCGAAACGGGTTTACCCGATATTGCTGGCGTGCATCTTGAAGGGCCTTTTATCAGTCCCAATAAACTGGGGGCGCAACCGCCGTTTGCCATGACGCCAACAGAAGAGACGCTCGAGCAACTCCTCAGTTTCGACCTCATCCGCCTCATCACCCTTGCCCCAGAAATTGACGGGGCAAAGCTGGCAGCAGACATCCTCACAAAAGCCAACATCCGCATCAGTTTCGGTCACACCGTCGGCACGTTCGCAGACGCCCAAAGTATCACCCAGACCGTCCGTGCAGCAGGCGGCATGGTTGGTTACACCCACCTCTACAACGCCATGACCCCCCTTGGTAGCCGTGAACCGGGCATGGTGGGTGCGGCACTGGCAGATAGGGATGCGTTTGCTGAACTGATTTTCGATACCCATCACGTGCATCCAGCCAGCATGGTGGCGGCGTTTTATGCCAAAGCTGACAGACTTTTTTTTATTACCGATAGCATTCGTGCTAGTGGCATCCCCGCAGGCGAAAGTGAACTCGGTGGGCAGCAGGTCTTCGTCAAAAACGGCGCAGCACGGTTGGCTGATGGCACGTTGGCAGGTAGCGTACTCACCCTTGATGTTGCCTTGCGCAACGCGCTCAATGCGGGTTTAATGCTCACGCAGGTCAGTCAGGCGTTGAGCAGCGTGCCAGCGGCGTATATGGGACTCGCAGATAGAGGCGAGATTGTCACGGGGAAACGGGCGGATTTGGTGGTGTTGGACAGTCATCATCATGTACAAGAGACAATTGTGGCAGGGCAAAGCATCTATCAGCGGGCATAACTGCGATGGGCGTACTCAATGACGTACCACCTTGATATCCCACCTTGACAGCTAAGGTAGTCAAACCGTGCGTCTTCTCACGGTAGGCTAGCAATATGGAAATATTGATTCGACCTGACGCGCTAGCAGCCACCGATTTAGTGGCGCGCCTGTTAGAAGCCCGCTTACGTGCCAAACCGGATTTGGTGCTCGGTTGTGCCACCGGGCGCACCATGGAACGTTTGTATGGGCAACTTGCCCGCTTTCATGCTGAAACAGGTCTGGATTTTTCGCACGTCAAGACGTTTAATCTGGATGAATATGTAGGGCTAACTGCTGACGACCCGCGTTCGTATCACGCGTATATGCTCGAGCACTTTTTTCAACACATCAACATCGCCCCAGAAAATACCTTTTTGCCTGATGGTGTGGCCGTTGACCTCAAGCAAGAAGCCAAAGACTACGAAGGCCGCATTGCTGCAGCAGGTGGTATCGACGTGCAACTGCTGGGCTTGGGTGAATCGGGGCATATTGGGTTTAACGAACCCTTATCATCACTGATGTCACGCACTCGAGATAAAGCCCTTACGCCCACCACTCGAGCGCAAAACGCTGAGTTTTTTGATGATAACCCCGACCATGTTCCGCCACGGGCGCTGACGATGGGGGTCGGTACGATTTTGGAAGCCCGTGAAATCATCATGTTGGTATTGGGGGCAAACAAAGCCGACATGCTCGCCAAAGCCACCGAAGGCCCTGTCACCTCCATGATTAGCGCCACCGCGTTGCAGCTTCATGCCAATTGCAAAGTCATCGTTGACGAAGCCGCCGCTGAAAAACTGCAAGGGCAAGCCTATTACCGTTGGATTTTTGACAATGAACCCGAGTGGCAAGCGTTTCACTAAGCAGTTGCAGGTGAATAAGTGAGACTGGTGTGCAATGTTAAGCTCGAGATACTGCAAAACAGCCTACGTTACACAACATGTGCAGCCATGTGCCGTGATACCATACTTTGTTAAGCAAAATGCGTGTAAACCCCACGACTTACACAACCTACATAACCCAAGCACCTTGTTACGTGCATGACGTGAAGCTGAACGCATATATTACGTGTGAGATTTAAGTCTTCGGTGAATGAGGGACGGTCATGTCTTATCAAATGTTGTACACCCATGTGCTGCACGCGTTGCCGCAGGCTGTGTGTCATTGCGATGGACAGGGCGTCATTGTTGCTAGTAACCCCGCTGCCGGAGCGTTGCTAGGTTATGACCCAGAGATGTTGCCGCAAACGCCGTGGCTCGAGCTAATCCACATCAGTGACCAAGCCCTCATTGAAGAACGTTGGCAGTGTTTGCAAGTAGGCACAGAGGTGTACCCGTGTACGGTGCGTTGTTTGTGTGGGGAATGCAGCGATACCAGTTCGGTGTATGTGTCGGTGCGAGTCACCTTTACGGCTACGTATGACGCTCAGGGGGCGCTCGAGCATGTCCTACTGTGGTTAACGCCTGAAGCGCATGACACCAACAGCGTTGCTGACGTGAGTGGTCATGATGGTGAGGTGCTTGATGAGGTGTTCGAGCGTGCTACGCCTAGCCTTGCTGCGCCTGACCAGTTAGCGATAGCGCCTGCTCCAGAAGTGTCTTTGACCCCAGAAGTGTCTTGGCACAATCAACAGCTACTACCTATGAACCATCATTGGCTCGAGGAACGGGTGCTCGAGCGGACTTTTTTCTTGGATGATAGCCCCGCCATGATGGCGGTACTTAACCAGCAGTGGCGTTTTGTGCACGTCAGTGACGCGGCTGCTGCCCTCGTAGGACAAACGGCGGAACAGGTTTTGGGGCAGGTGCTGTGGGACGTTTTACCAAAAATGCAACACAACCAAGCCGGGCAAGCCTTTCGGCAGGCAATGAGCGCAGGTGAATCCCTCTACTACGAATTTTTGAGCGAAGACGAACGCTTGCAAGGGGCGTGGCATGGGGTGCGCATCATTCCCTTTGAAGACCGTTTGCTGGTGAGTATCAAAGACATCACCGAGCAAAAAACCAACGAACAGCGCCTTGTGGCTGCCAAGCATCAGGCGGAGGTGTTGTTAGACCAGCGCAACGCCATCTTAGAGAGCATCAGCGATTATTTTTTTATTCTCAATAAAGACTACCGTTTTGTGTATGCCAATCAGGCGGTGCTAGATATCTTAGGTGAAACATCAAGCAGCATCCTCAACCGCACCATCTGGGACACAGTCAGCTTGCCAGCGGGCAATCCTTTTCGGCAGGCGTATGTCAAAGCCATCAGCGAGCAAGTACCCCAACAGGTGCGTTACCGCTCGAGCAACCCCAAACTAGCAGGCCACTTTCTCGAGATTTCCCTCTATCCTTTTCGAGGGGGCGTGATTGGCTACAGCCGCGACATCACCGAGTCAGAAAACTTGCGCTTTGAGCTCAAGCAGGCGCTCGCCGACAAAGAAGCCATCCTGAATAGCATCACCGACGGCGTCACCGTGCTCAACCGTGATTGGGTGTGGGTATATGCCAATGCTAGGGTGCTAAAACAACACCCCGACATCGTTGGCAAGCACTATTTGACGCTGTTTCCCGAACACCAAGGCACAATTTTTGAGCAAAAGTACCAGCAAGCGTTTGATACGCAAGTGCCGGTGTTTTTTGAAGCCAAAACCTACACCAACCACCGTTGGTACGAAGTGCGCGTGTATCCGGCGGGTGACTTGCTGACGATTTATACCGCCAATATTGACGAGCGCAAGCGTTTAGAACACGACCTGCTCGAGGCTAACCACAAACTACAGCAAAGCGAAGCCAAATTTCGGGCGTTTTTTGAAGATAGCCACGCGGCGCATTTTATGTTGAACTTGCAAGACCCTGACCAGCCTATCGAACGTTTCATTACCAATGCTGCTTTTGACCGTTTGTTTGTAGGGACGTTATTAGCGCAAACGAACAGGCGTCTAACGTTAGCTGACTATTATGATGTCGCCAAAAAAATTACTGATAATTATGATCTTTTTGTAGAGCGCGGTATACAAGGTGACATACAGCCAGCACGCCTCATCAAGTGCTATCTCAATCAAGATGGCAGCAGTTTTTGGGCAGATGTCTCGAGCATTTTTGTGCACGATGAACAGGGTGAACCTACGTTGGTGATTTCGACCATTGTGGACATCAGCGAGCAAAAGCGCATCCAGCAAGCGCTCGAGGCCAGCGAAGCCAAGTTTCGTACCTTTTTTGAAAAGAGCCTCACCCCATTGCAACTGATTCACGTAGGCAGCGACGGACGCGCCGAAGTGACCTCGAATCGGGCGCTCATACGCTTTTTGGGGCGCGATTTGCCCAGCGTGCAAACCATGCCGCAAGACGCCTTGCTCGATTTTGTGGCGCGGGTGTCACACCCCGAGGATGTGGCGCAAGAACAACAATGGTTGCATGAAATGGCCGCAGGTGAACGCAGCGCTTACCGTTTTGAAAAGCGCTACTTGCATCCGAGTGGTCAGGTGCGTTGGGGCGATACGCTCGTGTCGGGAGCGCGTCAAGCCGATGGTAGTTTGTTGTTGCTCACCAGCGTGCAAGACACCAGCGAACAAAAACGCATCCACGAAGCCCTCGAGCTAAGTGAAGCCAAGTTTCGCAATTTCTTTGAACGCAGCAGCGTGCCTTATACCTTATCGATGTATCAGGGTAGCCTCGAGGCTGAAGATGGTTTTGTCTATCTCTATAACCAAGCCTTTGTCGAACTTGTAGCCGACACGGCGTTTTTGGATGACCTCGAGCCAACCTCACTGCCGTCGGTCAATGACGCCATTAAGCGCATCACCCACCCCGATGACCTGGTCAAGCAAGACCACTTTGAAGCAACCTTTGCCGAGGGGCAGCGCACAGGCTATCAGCTCGAGAAACGCTACCTCAAACGTAACGGTGAAGTCATGTGGATACATCTCAATGCCGAACTTTGGCATGATGACACCGCCGATACTTGGTTTATCATTGCTACTTTGCGTGACATCACGGAGCAAAAGCACAACGAACAAAACTTACACGCCGTCCTTACCCAACTTGAAGCCAGCGAAGCCAAGTTTCGTACCTTTTTTGAAGCCAGCACCACACCGCTTTTTATGTATATAGCCACAGAAGACGGCCAAGCAACATGGTTATTTAACCAAGCCTTTCATGACTTTTTGCAGCACACTGCTTGGTCTGACTACGACCACGACACCATGACGTTAGAGCAAGCGGTTGAGATTATTGACTCAATTACCCATCCAGAAGATGCAGCGCTCGAGCAGCACTACATAGCGGAGGTGTTTGCAGGTACGCGTCAAGGCTACCGTATGGAAAAACGCTACCTCAACCGTGATGGCAGCATCCTCTGGGGTGACCTCAACACCGTCACCGTGCGCGACGACGCGGGTAACATGCGGCTCACTCTGGCCATCGTGCAAGACATCACCCACATTAAGCGTACCGAGCAAGCCCTCAAAACCAGCGAAGCCAAGTTTCGGGCGTTTTTTGAAAACAACAACACCCCGTGTACTATGTTCATTTTTGACCCTACCGACGAATGGGCACGCGGGTTTCACTTCAACGATGCGTTTGCTGACTTTCTCAAGGACACCGCTTTTGCTGATTACAGCGATAGGCTTGCTAGCATCGAAGACACCCTACAAGCCCTCACTACCATTGGCCATCCTGAAGACAACACTCTAGATGAACGTTTTGTCGCTGAAGTAGTAGCAGGCAAGCGCGATAGTTATCACCTCGAAAAGCGCTATTTCACCCGCGATGGGGGCATGATTTGGGGGGATATCAGCAGCGTGTTTTTGCGTGATGAAGCAGGTGACTTAAGCCTCGGCATGTCGATTGTCCAAGACATCACCCAACAAAAACGTGTTGAACAAGCCCTCAAAACCAGCGAAACCAAGTTTCGGGCGTTTTTTGAAAACAACACCACCCCTTGCACCATGTTTATTTTTGATGATAACGATGAATGGGAACAGGGGTTTCACTTCAACGAGGCCTTTGCAGATTTTCTTAAAGATACGGCTTTTGCCAGTTATCGCCATAGGCTCTCGAGCGTCGAGGACACCTTAGCAGCCCTCACCACCATTGGCCATCCTGAAGACAACGCTTTGGATGAACGTCTTGTTGCTGAAGTAATCGCAGGTAAGCGTGATTACTATCACTTTGAAAAGCGCTATTTCACCCGCGATGGGGGCATGATTTGGGGGGATATCAGCAGTGCGTTTTTGCGTGATGAAGCAGGTGACTTAAGCCTTGGCATGTCGATTGTCCAAGACATCACTGAGCGCAAGCGGGCGCAAGCGGCCTTAGAAAAAGCCCTCGCCGAAAAAGAATTACTCTTAAAAGAAGTGCACCACCGCACCAAAAACAACATGCAACTCATCTCGAGCATGTTGGCGCTGCAGTCGCGCCGCATTGCCGACGAAATGGCCAAAGAAGCCTTGGTCGATAGCAGCAAACGCATCAACTTGCTGGCCAATATGCACCGCGTGCTCTATCAAACCTCAGACGGTGAGATGATTGACGCGGGTGAACAGATAAGCAGTTTGCTCACGAGTTTGACGCTGGGTTTTCGCAAAGACCTGACCATCAGCCAAGACATTGCTGCTATCTACTTGGACGTGCATCAGGCCATTCCTTTGGGCTTGATTGCCAATGAACTGCTGACCAACGTCTTTAAGCACGCTTTCCCCGAAAATCACCCTGAAGACAGTCTCACGGTGCGTTTGTGGCAAGCCCCTGCGGACGGTCAAGCAGATGTAGGTGTGCCTACGCATCTTCGTGATGGGGTAGAGGACGCCGTAGATGATGGGGTAGAGGATGCGGTTAGTAACACGGTAGATGATGCCATCAGGGACGATAATCGCGTGGTGACGCTCGAGATTATCGACAACGGCGTGGGTTTGCCTGAGGGTGCAGCAAATCAAGACAGCCTCGGTATGGTCATTATTGCTACCCTTACCGATCAATTG
>CAZKAZ010000006.1:101061-105979 GCA_964550765.1 uncultured bacterium
GCGTGGGTCTAGCGGCAGACTATCCGCAAGACCACTTGGGTATGGTTGTTGTCGAATCGCTTGCCCAACAGCTCGAGGCTACCTTTAGCCTCAGCAACTTGCCAGCGGGTGGTTGTCTGGCGCAGGTGTGTTTTAAAAAGCGTTCAGTACGCTTGAAATAACCTGCTTTCACACCAAATCGGTCGCCCAATCGGTGATGATGCAGCATCGCTACTGCTAAGCTAGTCGTGCTATAGGTCGATGTAAGCACAGACACCGTATGAAGATATCTTCATGTTAAGCTAATTGTAGTTGGTATCGATACTGTTGGCATCGACACTGCCGACATCAATACTGCTGACTTCGACATTACTGACATCAACACTGCCGACTTCGACATTACTGACATCAATACTGCCGACATCAACACTGCCGACATGCCTGTGCAGCTTGCCAAGTGCTTTGGAAGGAATGCTTATGCCACTTGCTTATCAACTGCTGCAAACCATGTCGCAAGCGGTGTGTTGTTGTGATGTGCACGGGGTGATTTATGCAAGTAGTGCGGCGGCGTTAACGTTGTTGCAACACACCCCTGAGAGTCTGCACGGTAAGGCGCTGCTCGAGCTGATTCACTCCGAAGACATCGACATAGTAGAAGACGCCTTAGTGATGCTTTCCCGCCAAGAGGACGTGAACCCTTGTGGCTTGCGCATCGTCAACGGTCACGCTTGGGGGCATGCTTATGTAGCGGTGCAGGTGCGTTTTACAGCAGATTATGACGCGGCGGGGTTGCTCGAGCATGTCCTGTTGTGGTTAGAACCCGTTGTAACAGCCGTACCCACTGAGGCGGCGTCCAACCAGCACCGTACTGCTGCTCACGGGGCGTCTCACGTTGCACACGCTGCCCCTACTGAGCGCCAACATCAGCCGTCTCAGGCTAGCGTTGAAAAACATCATCAACGTGCTGCTGACAGCGCTGACAACAGCAAAATCCTTCGTAAAAATTCTAACAATAATACTAATATTAACGATATTGCCAAGCCAAAAATTGACGATTCAGCGGGTCAAGATGCTGATGTAACGCCTGCCTGTGACACGTTAACTAACTGTGACACGTTGTATGTCGATGCGCAGCCGACGGTACTTTTTGTGTTGGATAGCCAGTGGCGTTTTGTGCAACTCAACGAGGCCGCCGCGCAACTGATGAACACCACAGAAGCAGCCTTGCTGGGTCAAAGCTTGTGGCAACACTTTCCCAACGTGCAAGATAACCGCTTGGGGGCGCTGTTGCAGCGTGCGATGCAGACGCGAGAGCCAGTGTATTACGAGGTACTCGCTGATGATGAACACTTACGTTTTGGCTGGTACGGCGTGCACGTGCTCCCGGCTGCTGAGTTGCTTGTGTTTAAGGTTGAAGACATCACCAAGCGCAAGTATCAACAGCAGCAGCTCGAGGCCGCCAGACATCACGGTGAACAGCTTTTTGAACAGCGCAACGCCGTGCTAGATGCCATCACTGATTGCGTGTTCATCATCGACGCCCAGTACCGTTTTACTTACGTTAACCAACTGGGGCTCGAGCTGTTTGAGGTCTCCCTCGAGGAAGTACTCGGCGAGACCCTTTGGGATGTGTTGTATTTCCCCGCAGGCAGCCCCTTTCGCCAACTCTACCTAGACACCATCACCACCAACAGTCCACAGCGCATCAGAGCACAATCGCTTCATCCCAAACTGCGCGGGCGCACCTTAGACGTCAAAACAACGCCGTTTCGGGGTGGTTTGATTGCTTATAGCCGCGATATCACTGAGCTAGAAACCTTGCAGGCGGATTTGGCTTCAGCCCTCGCCGATAAAGAAGCCGTGCTCGACAGCATCACCGACGCCGTGACCGTATTAGACCGCGAGGGTGTGTATCTTTATGCTAACGAACGGGTGCGGCGGCGCGTCCCTGGCATCATCGGTCAAGCCTATGCAGACCTGTTTCCAGAGCATCAGGTGTCGATTTTTGAGACCTACTACCAGCGGGCGTTTGACAGTCAAGAAGTCGTGTGTTTTGAAGCGCAAACACACCAAGACAAATGGATGGACGTGCGCGTGTATCCGGCGGGCGACCACATCACGGTGTATGCCACGGATTTCAGTGAACAGAAGTTGCTCGAGCGCGCCCTCATTGCAAGCGAAGCCAAGTTTCGCAATTTTTTTGAAAACAACATCACCCCGTGTACCATGTTCATTTTTGACCCTACTGACGAATGGGCACGCGGGTTTCACTTCAACAACGCGTTTGCTGACTTTCTTAAAGACACCGCTTTTGCTGATTATGCTGATCGACTCTCGAGCGTCGAAGATACCCTGCAAGCCTTCACTGCCATTGGCCACCCTGAAGACAACACTTTGGATGAACGTTTTATCGCTGAAGTGATAGCAGGTAAGCGCAATAGTTATCAACTAGAAAAGCGCTATTTCACCCGCGATGGCGGCACGATTTGGGGAGATATTAGCAGTGTGTTTTTGCGTGATGAAGCAGGCGACTTAAGCCTCGGTATGTCGATTGTCCAAGACATCACCGACCGCAAACGCGCTGAGCAAGCCCTGCGCGACAGCGAAGCCAAGTTTCGGGCGTTTTTTTACGACAGCACCGTGCCGCATTTCATGATTAGCTATATAAACGCTGAACGCAATACCTTGCGCCTCGATACCAACGCTGCCTTTAATGCCCTTTTTGCAGGTACGGTGCTCGCCGATGCACCCAACGAGATTTCGGTAACGGCCTACGGCGTGCTCGAGGCAGCCTTACACAACCAAACGCGCCCACCGAATCCGCTTGCCCCTTCGCCGCAAGAAAAGTGCTACTTCAACCAAGACGGCAGTTATTTTTGGTGTCAGGTCAGCAGTGTCTCGCTCCATGACGACCAAGGGCGTTCAATAGCGTGTTTATCGACGTTACAAGACATCACCGAGCGCAAACGCGCCGAGCAAGCCCTGCGTGAGAGCGAAGCCAAGTTTCGCAACTTTTTTGAACACAGCAGCGTGCCCTATACTTTAACTATCCATGAGCGAAACCCTTATGAGGATAATTTTGTTTATGTCTACAACAACGCGTTTGCACAGTTGGTTGCTAACACAACTTTTTTTGACGACTTTGATCCTCACTCAGCCCGTTCGGTAGTAGAAGCCATGCGCCGCGCCACGCATCCAGACGACTTTGCCGTTCAGGAAGTGTATCTTAATAATGTTGCCGCTAAGCGAAACGACCGCTATCACCTCGAGAAGCGCTACCTTAACCGCGATGGTTCTATTTTGTGGGTTGATGTTGATACGTTTGTATGGTCTGAACAAGCAAGCAACCGTTTGTTCGTCATCGGTATGCTGCAAGACATCACCGAACGCAAGCGCGCCCAAGCCGCTTTGGAAAAAGCCTTAGCCGATAAAGAAATGCTCCTAAAAGAAGTGCATCACCGCACCAAAAACAACATGCAACTTATTTCCAGCATGTTGTCGATTCAGTCGCGGCGTATAGTTGATGACCTTGCTAAACAGGCACTCGTGGAAAGCAGCAAACGCATTAACCTGCTAGCTAGCATCCACCGGGCGCTCTACCAAATGCCCGAAAGTGGTGATATCGACGCAGGCGAACAACTCAAGTATGTGCTCGAGGGACTCTCGAGAGGTCTGCGTGACATACCCCTCACAATCGATAGTGACATTGCCAGTGTGCCGCTCGATGTTCACCAAGCCATTCCTCTGATGTTAGTGGCCAATGAGCTTTTGACCAATGCCTTTAAACATGCCTTTGTGACGCCCAAAGCAGGTGACAGGTTACGGGTGTACCTCACGCTCGAGGGTGAACAAGTGACGCTCGAGGTCATCGACAACGGCGTGGGCATATCTGAGGGTGCAGCAAATCAAGATAGCCTCGGTATGGTCATTATTGCCACGCTTACCAGTCAACTGAATGCTGCTTTGACGCTCGAGAACCAGCCGACAGGTGGCACGGTGGCTCGAGTGACCTTCGTCAAACACACCGCGTTTACATAGACCTGTTGTTAACTAATTGTAAACATCTGTAGCTAAAAACACGGCATACATTGAGGTTTAACTGACTTTCCGCACCCTTGAATAAGCTATTCACTGATTATGAAAAGTGGCGTCTAGCAAGGGGTTTTTCGTTTGGCGAAGTGTAAAAAGTTTCGTTATGCAGTATAAACGCACTGGGTTACTGTATGTATTTGAAATCTTATACAGTGCGTTTTTCCTCCTAGACGCACTTCTCCCAAAGAACACTGGAATCTTCTACGGGGGGTGCGGAATGTCGGGTTTAATGTTGCCGTCCTGCTGATCGTTGGGCAGTGACGTGGTTACTTCGGATACCAGACACTGAAAACGCCACACTGAAAACGCTGACGACAAAAGGTGATTATGCAAGCCATCCCCAACCTAAATGAGTTTGCTGTACTGAGCACGCCCCAACTGGGCTAGACAACGTTCCTATGCTGGCAGTAGTACCAAGTAATGACAACTAGCAAACAGAGTCATAGCAAACAGAGTAAGATACTGCGTGATATTTTGCATCGCATACATATTGTCTAATTGTAAAATAGTGCCAAAAAAATCTTTACATGCTTTCACGTGTTTACATGAAACCGTCTCCATGTTAACGTCAGATTAACTAAAGCTGACCTGGAAGGTAGAATTTTTTTTACACGCCACGCCCGGAGGAATGTCCATGTCTCTTGCTTATCACCTACTACAAACCATGCCACAAGCCGTGTGCTGTTGTGATGAACATGGTGTTGTGCAAGGTAGCAGTCCGGCAGTACACGCGCTTTTGCAACACACCCCTGAGAGTCTGCACGGTAAGGCGCTGCTCGAGCTGATTCACCGCGAAGACATCGACATAGTAGAAGACGCCTTAGTGATGCTTTCCCGCCAAGAGGAC
>CAZKAZ010000007.1:0-3207 GCA_964550765.1 uncultured bacterium
GAGCATCACCTTGCCAAGGTGAATGTCGCGAGTTCGAATCTCGTCTCCCGCTCCATCTACATCACACACAAACGTTTAGCCGACCTCGAGTCGGTTTCTTTTGTTTGCTAAGCTAGACCACTGACGTTGGCTTCCTACCATTTCCTACGGATTCCAACTAAACTCTTCAAAAAGTTCTGCAGACTTTCTTCTGTTCCCACCTGCATCCGTAGCCGTTTCTTGCGCGCTCTGCGCGAATTGATGCCTTCGGGAATCAATTGTAATGGGTATCCAGTTCATCTGGAACATGTTCCTAACCTCGAGCACCTCCCATCTGCATCACCGCGAATCCACAGCAGGTTAACCCTAACCGCGTGTTATGGTAACTAACGTGCGGATTTTGTTCATCGGAGATATTGTCGCCAAGCAAGGTGTAAACGTGGTTCAGCGTTATCTAACGCGCCACCGTGATGATTATGACTTTGTCATCGCCAACGGTGAAAACTGTGCTGGTGGGCGCGGGATTACCCGCAAGTACTTTCAGCGTTTGCGTGATGTAGGTGTTGACGTTGTTACCTTGGGTAATCACACTTGGGACAACGCAGATGTTACCGAAATCATTACTGCGACAACCCATTTGTTGCGTCCGCTGAACTATCCTCGAGATGCACCCGGGCTAGGCTACGCCAGTTTTGAGGTGGGTAGCGAGCGGATTACCGTCATGTCAGCCATTGGACGTATCTTTATGGAGCCTTACGACAGTCCTTTTTTGGTGCTCGACGATGTGCTCGAGACACTACCTGATAGTGACACTATCATTGTTGACTTTCACGCTGAAGCCACATCGGAAAAAAAAGTGATGGGTTATCACCTGCGCGGGCGCGTTGCTGCCGTGCTTGGTACGCACACCCACGTGCAGACAGCCGACGAGTTTATTTCCCAAGGAACTGCCTACCTCACCGATGTAGGTATGACAGGTGTGCAAGATTCAGCTATTGGCATGCGTTACGAAGAAGTGCATTATCGTTTTACCAAGCAACTACCTAAGCGCTTTAGTCCGGCGGAAGGCACGGCAACGTTATGCGGGGTGGTGCTCGAGCTATCCCAAGGGCGCGCCCGTAGCATCGAACGTATGCAATGGACAGCCGAAGACGACTGACGCTAGCGTTTGATGCCAGATAGGCACAGGGTATGATGCTTTGTGGTTTTTTTTCTTACTAACCCCTTATCAAACACAGCACCACACGCGTGTTTCGTTCTGACTTTTTACAAAGGAGGCTGTCATGGACGTAAATTCTGAACGTCTCATGCCACAGCAAATCAGCAGCCGTGAAGATGCTTTCGCCCAACTGCGTGCAGACGTTGACTTTTTAGGGCGCGTGCTCGGCAGGGTGCTCATTCGTGTAGAAGGGCAAGCGTTTTTTGAACGCGTTGAACATGTGCGCAGCTTGAGTAAAGCCCTCCGCGCTAAGCCTGACGACATCAACTTGCGCCAACAACTCACCACCTTGCTAGCAGGCTTGAGCGTAGAAGAAGCTGAGCGGTTGCTGCGGGCGTTTACGGTGTATTTCCAGTTGGTGAACGCTGCTGAGAGTATTCAGCGGGTGCGGGTAAACCGTTGGCGCGAAGGGCAAGCTACCCGTGACGCCCCGCGTAAAGAATCGGTTGCAGCAGCAGTCAAAGCCCTCAAAGACGAAGGCTGGTCCAAAGAAGAAGTGCGGCGCTTTTTGGCTGACCTCGATATTCAACTGACGCTGACAGCACACCCTACCGAAGTCAAACGTTACACCATTCGTTTAAAACTCGAGCGCATCGCCACTGCTTTGCGGCAACTGTCTGAGCGCGACCTTGCCCCGCCTGCTAGAGTCAGCATCGAAAAAACCATCCACGCCGAAGTGATGACCTTGTGGCAAACGCGAGAAGTATCCGCCGAAAAACCAAGCGTGCTAGACGAAGTTAAGTCTGCACTTTATTACTTTCCGAGTTCGTTACTCGATAGTATCCCTAAGCTCATGACAGATATGGAGGAAGCGCTCGAGAGTTACTTCCCTGCCGATGCCCACGGTACTGATGCCCCTGGCAATCCCACACCTTTACCGCCAGTTATCAAGTTTCGTTCGTGGATAGGGGGCGACCGCGACGGCAACCCTTATGTCTCGCCAGAAGTGATGACTGAAGCGTACCGCTTACAACAAGAAGTAGCCATGCAGCAGCACCTTGCCGACGTGGACTTGTTGGTGCAACGTTTGTCGCAGTGGCAAGAACGCATTACCTTGAGTGGGCAGTTTATTCACGACCTAGCAGATTTAGAAGCTGAAGCTGGCAAACCTACCCGTTTTGATGAGCAACCGTACCGGCAAAAACTGTTTCATATGAACCGAGGCCTGCGGCAAGCTGCTGGCGAACTGTCGCCAGAAGACAAAACTTATAGCGCCGAACAGTACTTGCGTGACCTCAGTTTGCTAGATACCAGTTTGCAGCGCAACCAAGAAGCAGATGTCGCTGAAGCCTTTGTGCGTCCGGTCTACTACCGAGGAGCAGCGTTTGGCTTTCACTTGGCAGCACTAGACATTCGCGAACACTCCGGCAAACACGAACAAGCCGTAGCTGACTTGTTCAACTATGCAGGGGTCACTGGTGACTACATCAACCTCGAGGAAGAAGCCAAAATCACCCTGTTAGAAAGAGAAATTTCCTCCAAACGTCCCCTAGCACCCGCCTCAGCAGAACTCGCTGAAGAAACCACGCGGGCGTTATCGTTTTTGCACATTTTCCAGCACATGCAAGCTCGTTTTGGCTTAGCGGCAACCGGCAGTTACATCGTGTCAATGACGGCAGGGGTGTCCGATGTCTTAGAAGTGTTATTGCTCGCCAAGCAAGTGGGCTTGCGCGAAATCGACCCGGTGCCGCTGTTTGAAACTGTTGATGACCTTAACCGCGCCCCTGAAGTGCTCACGCGTTTGTTTGAGATGCCTGCCTACCTTGCGCACGTGCAACACCGAGGCATTCAAGAAGTGATGATTGGTTACTCGGACAGTAACAAGGATGCCGATTATCTGGTCTGGCAGGCCCTGGGCAGCCGCGAAACCATCGAGTTTGAATTGGGCGTACGCCCTCTGTTTGTCTCCTACCCGGCCGGCGAATTTGACGCACTGACCAAGGAAATCTTTAAGAGCGCCGGCTACTGGGCGGGCTTTACCACCGTCCAAGGGGCTACCCACAGCAGCG
>CAZKAZ010000007.1:3217-41319 GCA_964550765.1 uncultured bacterium
TGGGTTTGTGGCGGCCAACTGGGCGCTCTACCAAGCTCAAGAAGGCATCGCGGCGGTGTGCAAGCAGTTTGGGGTGCGTTTGCGGCTTTTTCACGGGCGCGGTACCAGCATCGGGCGCGGCGGAGGCCCTGCCGGACGGGCGATTTTGGCGCAACCCCCCGGTTCATTAGGTGGACGCATGCGCATTACCGAACAGGGTGAAGCTTTGAGCGAACGTTACAGCGACCCGGACTTGGCGCACCGTCACCTCGAGCAAGTTGCCCACGCGTTCATCTTGTCATCTGCAAGGGATGCCCGCGACGCCGCCCCAGATGTGCCAGAACGCTACCGCGAGGTGATGCAAACGGCCGCCAATAAAGCCCGTCAGCACTACCGTAATTTGCTAGAAGACGACGCCTTTTTGGACGTCTATCACACCGTCACCCCCATCGAAGAAATCAGCCGTTTGCACATTGGCTCGAGGCCAACCCGCCGCAAAGGTACCCGTTCACTCGATAGCCTGAGAGCCATTCCGTGGGTGTTTTCTTGGACGCAGTGCCGCGCTAACTTGCCGGGGTGGTATGGCGTCGGCACGGGGTTTGGTGACTTAGATACGGCACTACTGCAAGCGATGTACGCCAACTGGCCGTTTTTTAATACCGTCATTGACTTTGCCCAGATGAGCCTTGCCAAAGCGGACATGGGGGTGTTCTCGAGCTACCTCACCCTCGTCCCCGAGCAGTTGCGAGCAGGCTTTTGGGACACTATCCACAATGAACATCAGCGCAGTGTTCGGGTTGTGGAAACTATCACCGGCAAACCTCTATTGGACAATGACCCCACCTTGCAACGTGCCATCGAATTACGCAATCCTTACGTCGACCCGCTGTCGTACTTGCAAGTTGAACTTTTGAAACGCTTGCGCGAAGGTAAAGCGCAGACCAGCAGAGAAGAAGAAAAGCTCGAGTATGCCGTCTTGGTCAGTCTTTTGGGCATTTCTGCAGGCATGCGCAACACGGGTTAAGGTAACCCGTACAAATCGCTACAACAGTTTTCATGCTGACGGTTTACGATATCAGCACTGAGACAGCATTGACCTGCGCCTTCGTCGGCGTGTCAGTTGCTGATATAGCAAGTATTATTCATTAGCTATGCTGGTGTATCTTGTGCTGCCCATGACTTACTTGATGTGACCGCTGACCTGATGTGACTGCAGGGGATGATTGGTGTGCTCGCCTTGGTTGTGTGATACGTCGAGTAACCATAGTCGGGTTAAACCCAGTCGGGTAAACCCGGTCGGGTAAACACGGTCGGGCAAACCCAGTCGGACACAATAGTGACTTGCTAACGCGTGTTGTAAAAGCAATCCCTGCCTGGTTCACCGTTGTGGTTAAACTAGGTTATGGCAATTAACAACGACAGGATTTTAGGAGATTATGGATTTATTATTGAGTGGTGGTATTGTCTTACTAGCGATCGTATTGGTGTCGCTGTTTGCGCTGTATCGCTTTTTTGAACATGTTATTCGCTTATCTCGCGAACGCCTTGACTCCGAAGCCCTTATGAATCAGGTGAACACCGCTGTGCGGGCAAGGGACTTGGATGCCGCCCTTGAAGCCTGTGATTATTATGGTGGGCCAGTAGCTCGGGTGCTCGAGGCAGCTTTGAGCCGTTTACCCTACGGACGGGCAGCAGTAGAAGCCGCTTTTCAAGAAGCGACACTCGAAGAAGAACAGTACCTCGCTAAGGGTTTGCGGGCACTAGCAACCGTCGCCCAAATTTCCCCGCTGTTGGGGCTACTTGGTACCGTCACAGGCATGATTATTGCCTTCCAAGAAATCGCCGTGCAAGGAACGGGCAACCCCTCACAACTCGCTGACGGCATCGGGCAAGCGTTGGTTACTACGGCTGCTGGTTTGATTGTTGCCATTCCCACGTTGATTGGGCACAACTACTTAGCCGGACGGGTCGACAACATCCTGCTCGATATTGAACGCCGCCGCGAAGAACTGATGGGCAACGTGGTGCAAGTTGTGGCGACTCGCCGCGACAGCCGCGAAAAACAGCCTGCTGCTGAAACCGTGATGCGTTGATGGTTGGCACTAATGGTTATGTTCGCGATACCCATGAGGTTGTTATGACGAGGTTGACATGAGAACGTCACCGCGTAGAAGCGCCCGCCAGCGTCGGGTGGGCTTAGTGCTTGACTTGACGGCGATGGTGGATGTGGTGTTTTTGTTGATTATCTTTTTTATGGTTTCCACCACATTTATCACCCTCGAGTCTGGCTTGCCCATCGATTTGCCTCAAGCCCAGACCGCTCAAGTGCAACGTTCTGACTTGCCCACAGTGTCCATTACCGCTGATGAGGGTATCTTCGTGCAGGGGCAACAGGTGACGCTCGAGCAACTCCCCGACGCCCTTACGCCCATCATTGCCAGTGGGCAAACCGTGGTGATTTTGCGAGCCGATCAGTCGGTGCGGCATGGTTTGAGTGTGGAAGTGATGGACAGCATTAAACAAGCCGGTGCCCAGCGCATTGCCATCGCTACGGGGGGCCCATAAACGAGTAGGATGGGACTTGTGAATGTTTGCTCGAGCAGGCTGATTGGCTCGAGCTACCTTAGTAAAGTTTGGTGGTAAAGCTCTGTCAACGTCGGGTACTTTATGACTGCTTTAGCCAAGCCATTGGCATCAAATTTAGTTAAGTTGCTAATCTAAATAAATTATTGGCATTAAAGTAAACGATTTATGTTGACCGTCAAACTGCCCAACATGCTTCGTTACCTATCTATATTGAACACACTTCAAAAGACCTCGAGCGGGTCGCAAAGGGGGAATCCGCTTGCAAACTATTTGGCAAGATAAAGACCGTAGACGCGCTGCCCTGATGTCGTTTATTGTGCACGCGCTCATCTTGTGGTTGTTCATTGCGACGTACCGTGCGCCGGAGATTGAACCGCAGGAGTCGTTTATCGTCATTGACATCGGCACGCCGCAACAAGCTGACACCATTACCCAAGCGCCCACGGCCACTGCTGCCGCCCCGCAAGCGGCTGTTCCAGAGGTAGCAGATACCGAAACGGGTGTACCGAGTGAAACGCCGGCAGTAGCAGAAACGCAACCGCTCGAGGCACCTCCAGCAACCCCTGAACCTACCCCCGAACCTATTGCTGAAACACCTCCTGAAACGCCAGAAACCCCGCAATCTGTGGCGCAACCTGTGGCTGAAACGCCAGTAGAAACGCCACCTGAAACCAGTCAACCTGTTCCCACGCCCGACCCAGTGACAGAGACGCCAGCCCCCCCTGAAGCCGCGCCTGCGGTGGCTGAACCTGTGGATACCGTACCTGTTGACGAAGTGGCCACGACAGCCTTACCTGAGGTGGCGACGCCTGTGGTACCTGATGACTTACCAGAGACGCGCAGTTTGCCTATTCCTGAAGTGTCTAGCCAAGTAACCACGGCACGGGCTATCAGCCTTACCCCCACCGTGGAAGTCACGCAAGAAAGTGCCATTCCCACGCCTCAACCTAGTGTAGAGGTCACTGAGCGTAGTGTACCGACGCCGCAAGCTTCGGTGGCTGTGCAAGCCGCTGTACCCGTGCCTGTGCCAAGTAGCAGTGTCACCGTTACCCCGCAGCAGTTAGTGCCAGAACCGACTGCCGTGTCTGAAGTGATACCAGAACCTGAACCTGTGCAAGCGGCGAGTCAGGCTAGTAGCACTGACAGCACTGACTCGAGCCAACCTACAACAACAGCAAGCACTAATCCCGATGGTGCGGTGGCGGCTGTGCCTACCCGCCCGACGCCTTCTAATGTGGAAAGTGGTCTTCCCCAAGGGGGTAACAGCGACGCCAGTGGTCAAACCAGTGCTGCGCCTGATGCCAACGTGGACAATACTGGGTTAGCCACTAGCCCCGACGGCGGTGAAGGTACGGGCAGCCCTGCACCGGCGAGTTTTGAACCCTTCCGCGACGTGCGGCAGCGGCCTTTGTCGGTGATTTTGGATAATGTGTTTGGCTATCCACAAACGGGGTTGCTCGAGGCATCCGCTGTTTACGAACTGCCCGTCGAAGGAGGGGTCACCCGCTTGATGGCGTCGTTTGACCGCATTGACCCTGCTCGAGTAGGCCCTATTCGCAGCGCCCGCGATTATTTTGTGAGTTTGGCGCAAAGCAAACAAGGCATCTTGGTGCACGCAGGCGGTTCGCCGGGGGCACTGCAAGCCATTGCCATGACCGACACGCCCACTTTAGATGCCCTGAGTGAAGACGGAGGTTTATTCGCCCGTTCAGGTGGTCAAGCACCTTACAACTTGTATTCCCAAGGCAGTGCCTTGCGCAACGCCATCAACCGCTTGAACTTAGGCCAAAACCGTGAAATCCGCAGCAGTTTGTATCGTCCTGCCGAAGACGCCGAACCTGCGCGTGGTTTTCAGGCTAGTTATGGCGCAATTTACGAAACGGGTTTTCGTTATATCCCGGAAATCAATCAATACCGCTGGCAGCGTGCGGGTACTGACGCCGTAGATGCCTCCGGGCAAGCAGTACTTGTCGATGTGGTGTTGGTCGCTCGCATTACTGCTGCGCCCTATCCAAACGATCCGGAAGGACGCTTATACATTCCGCTCTCTGGTGGTGACGCCACGCTTTATGTGCGAGGCACCCAGGTACCCGGGCAGTGGTCACTCAATAATGGGGTGACGTTTACTAGCAGTGCGGGTGACACCATCGACCTGACGCCGTTTAAGCACTGGGTGGTGTTTGCGCCCACCTATTCGCGTATTAGTGTCGCCAATTAATATCAACTAGATTTATACCAACCAGGGGGATTGATGCGTCCTATTGCTAGTGAACATGATGTGCAGGTGATGCTCGAGCACGCCGCCCGCGAACCCGTGATTCTTTACAAACACAGTGCGACTTGCCCTATCAGCGCCCACGCCAACAAGCAGATGCAACAACTCGCCGAGACGTTACCTGTCTATCGCATTGTCGTGCAAGACCAACGCCCCCTTTCGACGCAACTTGCTGAGCAGTTGGCCGTGCGCCATCACACCCCGCAAGCTATCGTTGTTTATGAGGGTGAAGCTCGAGCTGACCTTTCGCACGGGAGCGTTACCGCCGAAAAATTGCAGACGGCGGTGAAGGCAGTGCTCGAGTAGGTTAGTTCTTACGCAGTTCGCGGGCAATATCCGGCAAGTGTTTGACGATGATGATGATGCTAATGAGCGCCACGGTGACGGCGGTGGCGCTGCGCACGTCGCTGCTGATGCCCGTTTGGTATTGCTGAGTGTAGACCACTGCTGGAAAGCATAGTGCTGCTAAGCTCGAGCCAACGCCTACTTTCCGCAAGAGTAAAATAAGTGATACCAATAGCAATAAACCGTACAACCCCCCCACCGGAAAAAGCGGCAAACTCATCCCTAGTGCTGTCGTCAAGGCTTTGCCACCACGAAAGCCCACATAAACCGACGCCGCATGTCCGAGTACTGCCCCGAGGCCTGCGGCAAGTGGCATGATGACCGCCCACAGGGCTTCAGGTTGGCTGATGGCCACCATGACGATACCTAGCCAACTAGCAAGTGCACCCTTACCTAAATCAAGTGCTAGCACCGCTGCACCCGCACCCCAACCCAAGTTGCGGGCGGTGTTCATTGCCCCCATGTTGCCCGAACCAACCTCAAAAATCGTTTTTCCTTGCGTTCTAGCAATTAGTTCAGCACTGGGTATGCTGCCGAGCAAGTATCCCAACCCGAACGCCGTCAGCAGTCCGATCACGGTGTTTCCTCAGCGGTGGGTGATGGTGTTGTTTGAGATGTTTTTGTAGATGTTTTTGTAGATGTTGATGCCATTCCCAAAATGACCGGCATACTGTCCAAGGTATGAGCATGATAAGTGACGTAGCGGGCGAGCAGTGACCATTGGAACAGGGAAGCAGTAAAGGGTGTCTCGAGCGCGTCGCGAGTGGTGCGTTGCAAGATGGTACTGAGGATAAGTGTGTCGGCTGGCTCGAGCCTAACGCCTTGCCCCTGCTGACAAGCCTCACAGCGTATTTCTCCTGCTGCTACATCCACATAGACGGCTTCTGCTGTGAGTTTTCTGCCACACCGCTGGCAACGCGACACCCTGGGGGCTAAACCTGCTTGGGTGAGTAGTTTCCAACTCATCACCAAAGCTACTTTGTCAGGTTCAGGATGCTGCACCAAACCGCGTAACGCACTGGTTAAGTAGGTGTACATCTGTTCGCCTGGGTGCACGTCGGCAGTGAGAACATCGGTCAGTTCGGCAAGAAGGTGAGCATAAGGATAGACCGTTGGTTCACTGAGGCGCGGCAATGCGCCGTTAAGTTGCACTTGGGTGATGACCGCGAGGCTGTCGTCGTTTTTGTGATAGTGCTGCACGGTGACATCGTGAAAGAGGCTCAACATGCCTAAGTGTCCGCCTAAGCGTTTGCCT
Organism: uncultured bacterium; assembly: GCA_964550765.1. GTDB lineage: Bacteria > Deinococcota > Deinococci > Deinococcales > Trueperaceae > JBCCBI01. The sequence continues at coordinate 9,658 of CAZKAZ010000007.1, forward strand.
TTTTTGGCGATACCGCGCCACTTGCCAGCTTCACTTAGCAGCGTCACCACTACGTCGCCACTCGGTAAGCTTTTGCGGCGGAGGATGATGCCTTCACGAATGCGGTAACGGCTGCGCACAGGTCATTGTAGCGACTGAGGAGGTAGCTCGAGCGTGCTGTGCTGACAGCTCGAGCCAGTCATGTTGTTGGCTTACTGATGTTGGTGGTGTAGCGAAATAGGTGTTTAGTTTGCTCGAGGAAGAACAAAAGAGGACACACAAAACAACAAAGCAGCTCGTGCAAACGCAAACTAGCAGCTGTGTATGTCATTATCGCGTGGCGGATGTGAGCAATAAGCTAAACACAAAAAAGCACCCTCGAGGGGTGCTTACAAGCATCATGGGTAAAACGGTTTAGCTATTGCTGGGAACAACCTCGAGCGTTACGGGAATGGTTTGTTCTTGGCCGTCGCGCAGAATGGTCACATCCAACGTGTCGCCACGTTGGCTACCAAAGACAATATCTTGAATTTCGCTGGCACTGGTAATCTCTTGCCCATTGACAGCAATAATCACGTCACCACCTGCGGGAATGGTTTGCCCACCCACGGTCACTTCAAAGTCTGCCCCTTGCAAACCTGCTGTTTCAGCAGCACTACCCGGTTGAACTTCGATGATGGCCACGCCTCTGTCTGGCAAGTTGAGGTTGCCACGTACTTGCTCAGGATAGGCGTCCACCTCGCGGATGATGACACCCAGACGCGGGCGTGAGTCGATGTCGCTAAACGTGCCTGATTGTAATTCTGCTAAGTTGGCGGCCAAGATGTTGCTGGGTACGGCAAAACCAATACCTAAGTTGCCGCGCTGACCACCGAAACCTACTTGCGGAATAATAGCGGTGTTGATGCCGATCAGTTCGCCCCTCGAGTTGAGCAAAGGCCCGCCCGAGTTACCGGGGTTAATAGCAGCATCGGTTTGCAACAGGGGCACGTTTATTTCGCCAACGCCAGGCAGGTTTCGGCCAATACCAGAAACGATACCTACGGTCACCGTTGACTCAAAACCAAAGGGGTTACCGATGGCAATAGTTTTTTGACCGACGCGCACGCCTTCAGAATCACTCACGGGAATGGGCAGTAAGCTGTCGGGGAGGTCGGCGGGGTCTTCAAGTTCTAGCAGGGCAATGTCATAAAGGGCGTTAGCACCCACCACGCGTACGGGGATTTCTTCGTCATTGCCCGGAAAAATCACCGTAATGGTAGCGCCCTCGAGCATCTCCACGCTGCGCTCTTCAAGGGCGGCGCGTACCACGTGATAATTGGTGACGATTTGGCCTTCATCATTAACGACAAAACCACTGCCAGAACCTTGCCGTGGTGGAGTGGGCATGTCGGGCATGTTTTCGGGGTCGAAGTCTTCGGGTAGATTAAAAAACTCTCGGAACTGTTCGGGCACTTGCCGCAAAAAGTCGCCTGGGTTTTGCTGTTCGCCTTGCACTTCAACGGCGATGGCCACGACGCTCGAGCCGTAGGTTTCAATAATGTCGATGGTATTGCGTTCGTACTCGAGCAGTGCACTAGCTTCATCGATGGGGGTGATGGTTTCTTGGGCAACTTCTTGGGCAAATACGTGCGGTGCGACCGTCATGACCGTCGAAATGCTGCCGACGGCGATGGCGGTTACGAGTAAGGTCTTACGAAAAATTGCTAACATAACCTTCCTTTCGTGCTATCAAAGCTTGCTAACAAAGATGGCAAAAAAACATGCGCATACTTATCTTAAACAGTATAGAGGCCATCAAAGAACCTTCAGTAAGATAAGCACATGTGTTGAGCTTACGTTAAGCATATCCCATGAAAAAATTATGAGAAAACGTCTAACGCATCTTGAGTAAGGCGGCAGCGTGTGTGTTGCCTGATGTTGTCACCTCGAGGTCTACCGATGTCTCGTTGCTGGGTTGCATCTTGCGTCAGGCATTGACATTAGGCTGACGTTACGCTGACGTTGGGCGTTGCAGTCATAACCTCAGGTATCTTTGCTACTCGTGCCGTTGACTAACTTTGTGTGGAAACAGCATCTGGCTCAGGCTCGTTTTGACACGTGTACACGCCCTGAGTACGGGCAGACGACAGACGCGATACAGATGTATAGATACGTGATACGTGGTGTGCTCCCCTGACACTTTGCATTAGACGCCTTCTGGCTGGTAAGTATCAACGGGGCACGTCACGCTTGTTCGCTAGGTGAATCCGTGCTTAAGGCCTCGTGAGAAATGGGGTGAGAAGTGGGGTGAGAACTGGGTGGGGACGTTTGACGTGTGGTGAGGTGCTCGAGCACTAACACCCCCACAAACGCTGCTCCAGCTAGCCCTAGGGCGATGAGGGCGTCAGTGGTAGCAGGTGGTGTCACGTTGACGAGCAATCCGCGTTCGTCGAGGGCTTGCCACGGCCACACTTTGCGCAAACTGCCCAACATAAACCCGCACAACAGGGCGATAGTCAGGTCGTGATAGCGTGCTAGCGTCCAGCGCAACAAGCGGGCAATGCTCAGCAGCCCCAACACCGCGCCTATAGCCACACAAGCCAACACAACAATGTCCAAGTTCGTTACCGCTGCCAAAATGCGTTCATATTTGCCCAAAAGTACCAAAATAAATGCCCCAGAAATCCCCGGCAAGATGAGTGCACAAATGGCGATAAAGCCAGACAGCACCAAAAACCACCACGCCGTCGGTGAGCTTACTGGACTCAAGCCCACCAAGCCGAACGCCAACACCGTCCCAAAGGCAAACGCACCGTAGGTGGGCAGATGCCAACGGCTGACCCGCTTGCGCACACTCACCACCGACGCAGCAATGAGACCAAAAAACACGCTCCACACAGCCACAGGGTAATTGGCAAGCCAATTCTCGAGCACATGCGCTAGCGATAACACTGCCGACATGATGCCCAAGAGCAACACCCCCAAAAAACGCCAAGGCAAGGTGGCAATGAGCGTCCGTAGGTCTCCTCGGCGCAGGTTCTGCCACACGTCGGCTTCGGTCAAGCGGCTGATGCTATTAATCAATTCTTCGTAGATACCCACCAACAGCGCTACCGTGCCGCCTGATACCCCCGGAACGACATCGGCGCTGCCCATGAGGATGCCTTTGAGGTAGAGCAGGAGGTAGTCTCGAGGTGTGCGTTTAGCAGTTGGGCTAGGCTGGGGTGGCTCGAGGTTCGTTGGTGATGGGCTGGTCATAATGTCTCCAGAGGTGCTTGGTTTGTACATTGTGTTGGTGTGTTGCGTTTGTATGTTGGTACGTTGGTGTGTTGCGGGTAAGCAGATAATGTTGTCACTACAAAAAATTTGTCCAGAAAATTGCCATAGGACTGAGTTATCTGTCAGTGAATGTCAGTCAGTGAATGTCAGTCAGTGAATGTCAATAGCAGCGGGTTTGTGTCCTGTGTGGGTGTTGCCTAGGTGTCATTTGCCTTGCTACGTGCTCGAGGCTGGCGCTGTTCCGAAAGTGCCTTGGTTTCAGTATGCCTTGGTTTCAGTATGAGGTTAGCAACGTTCCAGTGACGTGCCTAAGGCGTACAAAACCCTAGTCTACCGCTTCGTGCGGTGATGAGGGGACGTTTGCTCGAGCAGGCTGCGAAGCGTTCTCAGCAAATGCGTGGCACAGTCGTTAAATGCGTGGCGCAGTCGTTCGCTAGGATGAGGGTGCAACATCGTGGGTCTGAACATCGCGGGTCTGAACATCGCGGGTCTGAACATCGCGGGCGTGATGAATCTGTGGGCGTGGTTAATCCAGGGTGTAACCATTCTGGCGTGCAGCCAATGTTGTGTATCGTGAACCTACATACGGTGAACTCACACGGCATTGACCTCCGTACGCTAACGAGACCTCTGTATGCTAACGAGACCTCTGTATGCTGGCGTGAACATCGTGGCTTTAATAGTGGGTTGAACACAATAGTGGGTTTAACATAGGGGTGTTGGCAAGGGGTGTTGGCACGCTTCAACCTGTTATTCATATGGGTGGTTTAACCTGTAATGAATCCAAACTGGGAAGGAAGCACACGACATGAGTGATTTGAAAATGATTTTAACGGAGCTCGAGGCTAACCCAGAAGCGTTTGAGGCGTTGTCGGGTCAGTTGGTGTGGCGTATTGGACAGCGCGATGACGATGGCCCGTTGATTGTGCGGGTAGGACTAGCGAGCAGCACGTCACGGTTTGCTGATTTGCCGCGCCTCAGAAATGTTTCCGATCAAGACCTCGAGGCAGCCTTGCAAGCAGGTAACGTGCGTGTAGAGTGGGTGAGCCATTGAGTATCCTACATGTGTTCTATGCCAGACGCTTGTTATGTCAAACGCTTGTTATTGATGACAACCTGACCCTGACACGAATTTAGCGGCACTGTGGCATGATATGAATGCGTAGATGTGTAAGCGTGTATATAGGCGTGTGCAAGCCCAAGATGCACGTGCTAGGCTAACGTGAACAACACGTTGATGCTGTGTGTTGATGTTGAATTTTGTGTTTATCTTACATTCGCTGAGGTGACAAAAATCGCCGTACTTTAAAAATTCTATTAAAAAGTCTTGTATGTACCACTGTAAACAATCTCAACGCGCCCGCTAGGGTTTTATTTAATTATGAAAATTACTAATACAGTTACATTTGACATTCATCTTGCCCTCGAGCAAGCTGCCGCCCTTGACTTTGTGCGTGACGTGCGGAAAAGTTTGGCTAGGGCGTCGTTTTTGAGTGATTTGCGGGTGAGTGATGTGCCTGCTGTTCCGGTCTGTGGCATGTTGGCTAATCAGACAGACAATCATGTGCTCGACGCGCAGACGGCGCTGCAACACGTACAAGCCAGCATCGTTGTGAATGCGGCGCTCTTTGGGGAGCGTGCTTTAAGTTTTCAGAGTTATGTGCGCCCTACGGCCAAAGGGGCGTTGCTCGAGGCCTTGCCTTTTGACGAACCCAAACTCGGTTGGGCGGAGGTGTCAGGTGATGCCACCGTGCACCCACTACCCCAAGGCAGTCGCATCCGCTATCACTTTGATATCACGATTCACCTAGATTTGCCCGAAGCTGAAAAATGGGGTGGACGGGCGCTCAGCAAGATGATTCACTTCACCGCACAACGCACCTTAGAACGCATCGTGAGTGACTTTCCCGTTGCCATCCAAGCAGCAGCCGACGCCATGCACGCCCGTTATACCGAAGCCTGAACATGCCAAACACACATCAGCAGGTTGACCCCCTAGTCATGTGGTAACCCGTGGCTATCCTGTGGTCATGTGGTGGGTAGTTTTTTTCAATGCCATACGTTCAATCTGCTACACGGTTAATCTAAAGTGTCAATATGATGGAGTAATAATTGGTTGATGTGCTTTGTTGTGCTTCGTAATACGGATTCCAACTAAACACTGCTTAAAGTCCTGCGGACTTTCTTTCGTTCCTGTCTGCATCCGTAGCTTGTCCTACGCGCTCTGCGCGAATTGATTCCTGAAGGAATCAATTGGAATGGGTATAACTTGGTTGTGGACGAGTGTGTGATGGGTTGGGTGTTTTGTGAATGACTGAGGAGCAGGTGGTGAAACAGACGAGCGTATTGCTAGTAGGAATGTTGCTGAGCATCACGGCGTGGGCGACACAGCCACTTGCTGGGGATGATGCTTTGGTGTTTGATGAGGTGTTTGATGAAGCCTCCACCAATACGTCTGTAACGTGTCCGCTGGCTCAACCGTTGCGGGTAGGGGCGTACAACTGGCCTGCAAGTCAGGTGATGCGGGCAGTGATGGCGCGGTTGCTCGAGCTAGCCTACGGCTGTTCGGTTGAGGTGCTCGAGGGGTTGCCTTACGCCTTAGAAATGGCGTTGGTGCGCGGCGAGCTAGATGTGTTGGTGGGTGTGTCTTCTACGACGGCGAGCACTCCCGTGCGTGACGCGCTGGCTGCGGGTGACGTAGCGTCCATGAGCGTGCTTTATCAACAACAAGCGGGTTTTTTTGTTTCCGAAGCACTGTTTGCTTCACTCAATGACGGACAAATCAGCGACCTTGCCCAACGTCTTGCTGCGCGTGCGCCGGTCGCTGCTACACCGCAAGCGACTGATACGGTAGATGGCGCAGTTAACGATGCAGTAGACAATGCGGTGACTGCTAGCACGCCTGCTGAAACCCCCGTGACGTCCACCCAAGAGACACCTGGAGCAACCATCGAGACAACAACATCAGATGCTGCTGTGACTGACGAAACAAATGATACTGCCTCGAGCAACGTCCCTGCGACTACAACCGAAGCAGATGCGACAGCAGCAGACACAGCAGCAGACACAGAAGCAGACACAGTGGTTGCCGAAGATACCGAGGCAACGCCTGATGTAAGTTCAGACGCAACAGCAGCGATGGACGCCTCAGATACCAATGCTACCAATGCGGATACCAATATTGAAACATCACTACCCGATATGTTTGTGAATTGCCCGGTTAGTTGGCAGTGTCATGACATCAACCTGACAAAATTGGCGGCATACGGACTTGATATTACAGTGGCAACGCCAGACAATGCGGCGGCAGTGGTGGCATCGTTGCAAGCTGCCCAAGCTGAGGGCAGGCCGTGGTTGGGGTTTTTGTGGACGCCTAGTTGGTTGCCACCGACGTTTGCGCTCGAGCGCCTCAGCGAACCTGCCTACAGTGATACTTGCTGGCAAGCTGACCGCATGTGTGCTTATCCGGCAGATGACGTGCTAGCGTTGTGGCGAACAGACGTATCCGGGCAGCTTCCAGAAGATATGCGCGTTTTTTTAGAACAAGTGCAGTTTGCAAGCGTGTTGAGTGAACTGTTGGCGTTTCAGCAACAAGCCATCAACGCAGCAGATGTACCTACGGAGACTATCGACGCCACGGTGACGTACTTTTTGCGCAATTATCCCGATTTGTGGCAAGGGTGGCTCGAGCCAGAAGTGGTGGCTCGAGTCAATCGCCTCATCCGAGCGGATACAAGTGATGCTGCACCTACCCCAGAAGACAATAGTGACAACAACGATGCTGACCCTGCCAACGAAGAAGCGGTAGATGATAGCGACACAGCCGATTAATTTTGTTAGGCTAAAAAGTTTTTTATATTAACAATCAGAAGATGTGTTCTCGAGGTACTGGTGTCAAGTTCAGGTGTTTACATTCAGTGTTGCGGTCAAATTCAATTGTTGACATCTACAGCCTATAGTGGTTGCCAGCGCAATTAGGACACCTAGGAGATGGTTCTCCACTTTGAGTAGGCATCAAGATACAGGTGATGGTCATTAGGGTGTATGAGTTCACTTAACGATGGCTATATAGCAGTCGCCAACGCGATTAGAACGCCGATGAGATAGTGTTGCCCACACCCTCTGGGCAGATTGATGCCTTTGGATATCAACGAGAATGGGTATAATACCAAGCAAACACGTGCACGCTGCAACCTTGGGTATGATGCGAATACAATTCGGATATTATGCAAGATATTACAAGAATTATGCTTTAGCGCTGTAATATCAGTAGCTTTACGATAGTTATACTCTGATAGTTGCCCTGTCATAGGTATAGCGATGACGGTGCTGAGTGCCGTAGGGTAATCGTGTAGGTTTTTTTGGGGTACTTCTATACTTTGACGACAGGATTGCGTTATGACCAATAGCTCGAGCGACCGCTTTTCCTCTTGGCAGTTTGGCTGGCAGTTGGCTGTGAGTATGCCGCCAACATGAAAATTCTTGCTATTGCTGACGAAGTGTCGCCGATTGTCTACTCGGAAAACTTTCCTAACAACTTACCGCCTTTTGATTTGGTGCTCAGTGCGGGTGATATGCCGGGGCATGTGCTCGAGTTTGTAGCTACGAAGTTAACCGTGCAACCGCTTTTTGTGCTTGGTAATCATGGTAATGGCTTTCTTAGGGACCCCTTTACCGGTGAAACCAAATTACCTGGGGGCTGCATTAACGTGCACCGCAAGGTCATCAAGTTTGGCGATGTCATCATTGCGGGTTTTGAAGGTAGCGCCCGCTATCGTCCGGGCGACTTGCAGTACAGCGAATTTGAGATGGACGTGTATACCCACCTCATGACGCCGCGCTTACTTTACAACCGCTATAAACATGGTCGTGCTGTTGATATTTTGCTCACCCACGCCCCCCCCAAAGGTCCACATGAAGGCAATGACTTTCCCCATCGAGGTATCCCAGCGTTCAACCGTTTTGCCAAACGCTGGCAACCCAAGTTACATGTGCACGGTCATGTGCACCTCAACGGCGTCAACGCCCCGCGCAGTTACGTCACCGAAGAGGGTATGCGAGTTGTGAACGCGTTTCGTTTTACGCTGATTGATTTAGATCTGGATGAATAGTTGTAGCATCTCCATGATTGATATTTATAGCCGTCGCTATTGCAATCAGGACGCCCCTTTTTGTATATCTTAGGTTGTTATCAAGGTGTTATTGCATCACCAAACTGATTCGCCAACTCATTGCCTATTGTGTTTCAGTTGTGTTTCAGGCCACATCATCGGCTCGAGTACTCAACACCTTTGCTCAACACCTTTGCTCAACACCTTTGTTTGATGTCCACCCTGCTCTAGCAGTATCATTCAAGGTATTGACTGGCATTTCCGTGATTGACGTCCACATATTTGAGGGCATTTTTTGTTGATGTGACGTTGATAACCATCAGCAACTGTAGAAACAGTATGTGGATTTACTAGTAATTAATAAATTATATATTAATTTTAAATGACTATATTCATTATGTGAGATGGTGCAAGCGTGTTATTTGGGGTGTCTAATTGCTGCCTAATTGCTGCCTAATTGGGGCGATAAAAAGCTTGGGACGCTATCCATTACACGACAAGTTGTCAAGCAAGTCTAAAGACAATGCAAGATAATATGAGGCATAGATTGATTGACAGCTTACAATTGGTCGATGGCAGCACAAGCCAAGTGGGCAGATAAGTGTTAGCATGACTCAAAAAGGAGGTGGACATGCGCTATCTTACGTGCTGCGCCCTGCTGCTGCTCGTGTCTTGCATGCCCAACGATGACGCGGTTCTCAACTTACATGACATTGCCCTGTATGGTGCCGAACAGAGCACCTTGTTAGGTTATTTTTTTGGTACGCCTCGGCAACTGACCCTTGGCAGTGAAGCTACCGTTACGTTGGCAGAAGGCCGCAGCGATGACCCATTTGCTGTGACGGGGGCACTGTTGGTTGACGGTGCACCCAACGTGCAAGAGACCCTGGCTCCCATCGAAAGCCCCATTCAGGTGCAGCGCATTCCTTTCTCGAGCGACGTCTTACTCACGTCTTCGGCGAGTACTGGGGCAGTGGTGTATTTTGACGGTAACGTCTGGTTTGACTTAGCCCCAAGGGTAGACCCAGGGATTAATCAGCGTATTGTCCCGCGACAACGGTTACAGGGGCTGCGTAATCTGGCAGATTTGACCGATGAAGAAGCCACCATGCTCGAGCGTGCTCTTGCCCCTCAAGCACCTTTCGTACTGGCTGAGTTGTCTTCCCCTGATAATCCCCTGCGCAATACCTCAGGTATCAACGACTATCGTCGCAGTGATTTTTTCTTGCAGACATCCCTGTCACAAACTGATGATGTGGTGACGAGCAGCGTGGTAGAACCGCGTTTTACGGTGCTAGCCGAAGGTGACAATGCCACTGTCAACAGCGCAGACTTTGCTGTAGCAACTAGTGATGCCGCCTTGATTTCGTTGTGGAACGTGGCTTATGGCAATCAACTCGCCCAACCGCCCCTACCCGAGGTGGACTTTCGGCGCGAAAGTGTGGTGGCCATTTTCATCGGCCAGCGCCCTAGTGGAGGTTACGGCATTACCCTCGAGCAAGTGACTATCGAAGACGGCGAAGTCTATATCAGCTTGCAGGAAGACGAACCCGCCGAAGATGCCATCACTACCCAAGCCCTCACTAGCCCCTGGGTCATGCTCAGCGTCACCCGTCCTAACCTAGAAATCGCTTGGATTCGCGATGCCGACAGCGATGACTTGATTGCCGTAGCACGACAATAGCTTCTAGTTGAGGCGTGACTGACGTAATGCCTCTATTGATAGACACGCCCGGTCGTGATGTTGCGTCATGTTATGGCGTGAGTCAGTTCATTAGTCAGTTGTCGTGTTTAGTCATGGTGTGAAGTACTTTTTTTATCCTCTAGATATGGATTCTAACTAAACACTTCAACACTTCCTACAGACTTTCTTCCGCTTCCGCCCGCATCCGTAGCTTTTGCTACGCGGGCTGCGCGAATTGATTCAAGGAATGGGTATGACACGTGGTGCTGCGAGGTAAAAGGCCTGCAGTAAAGACATGCGTGTAAGCATTAGCAAACGTCCTAACCATCGCAGCCGCAGACCATGTTACGATAAACCGCGTGTCAGCGTTATCTTCTGCCGATTTTATTGAAGCAACGGATTTGCTCGAGCTTGCGGTCAATGTGCGGGATATTCCTAGTGCAGTAGCAGCCGTCGGTACCAAGCGCGACATCACCATTATTTTTGCGCAAGGGGTGCGCCGTTATGTGCGTCCTGACAACGATGATTTTGTTTTCGTTGAAGATGTGTCCATCCATGAGCATACGTTGTTTGACTTGGCTGAAGTGAGCCAAGTGATGGCTACGTTACCAGCTATCCTCAAACTTCTCTCCGGTGGTTATATCAACTTGTATGACCGGGTGGGGCGTTTTTTTAGTAACGCAGGGTGGTTGCAAACTAATCCCATCGCCGATGTCACCATCGCCCAACTGCTCACCCACACGTCAGGTTTGTCCGCTTGGAAGCCCCTTTTTGCTGAAACCAACGCCCGCAAAACGGCCATTGCCAACCTGCTACAAACCGAATTGGTCTACGAACCCGGTGAGTGGGTGCAAAGTGACCTTGGTTTTATGGTGCTTGGTGCCATCATCGAGCGGGTGACGCACATGCGCCAAGATGACTTTGTGCAGCACTTCGTGTTTGAACCCCTAGACATGTTTCACACTACTTATGGCCCGGTGATGGATAGCCCAGTAGCGGCTACCGAAGACTGCGGTTGGCGCGATCAGGTGTTAGAAGGTATCGTTCACGACGAAAACGCCTTTGTGATGGATCATGTGGCTGGGCACGCGGGGCTGTTCAGCAATGCCATTGACGTGGCCATGTATGCCCAAGCGTGGCTCAATCTTGATAGCCGCTTGGCTGATGAAGCGATACTGCGACAGGCCATTAGTGAGCAGGTCGTCAGTGAAGACGTGCGTTACGGGCTAGGTTGGTCTCTCATTGGCGGCAGCAGTGATGTGAAGTCATTGAGTGCCAAAGCCTATGGCCTCGAGGGCTTCACTGGCACGAGCCTCTGGATTGACCCAGAACATGACTGGTTTGCCATTCTGCTGACCAACGCCGTGCACCCGCACCGCAGCAAAGCCATCAAAATCCACGAACTGCGCCGCCAGTTTTATGACCACATTAGCCGGGCGTTTTTAGCGTAGGGTCTTGAGGCATTAACAGCGATATCTTTATAGCAGTCGCCAACTCAATCAGGACACCTAGGAGACAGTTTTTTCTACCTTGAGTAGGCATCAAGATACACGTGATAGTCATTCGTGATGGTCTTTTAGGTGTATGGGTTCACTTGACGATGGCTTTATATTGCATCACCAGACTGATTTGTCAATGAATGACGCGTTTCGATGTCCTTACACGCATACCCTCAAATTAGCGACGTTTGTTTGGGGGTATGCGTGGTCTAGCAATATGGACGAGCTTGCGTGGCTCGAGCAACATCCCACACCAAGCCACAAAAACGCGCACCGAACTTTACAGAACGGTGCGCCCTAAACTGACTTGCTAACGCAAGTACTTAAGAAGCGTATTTAGTCGTTGTCTTGGTTGGTGACGGTTACTGTGGCGGTTTTACCGTCGTAATCGAGGTCGTTGCTGGTGGCCTCGAGCACCAAGTCATAACTGATATCGCCGTCAACTTCGTCATCGTCGGTACCTTGTACTTCGACCGTTTGGGGAACATCCCAATTATCGGCGTCAAAGGTCAACTCAAAGGGTGACACTTCACCTTCGTCATCGGGGTCATAGGTGAGGGTGAGGGTGACGGGTTCAGCAGGTTGGGTAGCCAAGGTCACATCGAAGGTGGCCACGGTTAAATCTTCGTTGGTGACGAGTTCCGTTGCCGATACGTTGATAGCTGGTGTGGGTTCGGGGGCAACGTCGTCGTCTTCGTTAGTAACGGTTACTGTGGCGGTTTTACCGTCGTAATCGAGGTCGTTGCTGGTGGCCTCGAGCACCAAGTCATAACTGATATCGCCGTCAACTTCGTCATCGTCGGTACCTTGTACTTCGACCGTTTGGGGAACATCCCAATTATCGGCGTCAAAGGTCAACTCAAAGGGTGACACTTCACCTTCGTCATCAGGCTCGTAAGTAAGCGTGAGGGTGACGGGTTCAGCAGGTTGGGTAGCCAAGGTCACGTCAAAGGTGGCCGTTGCAAAGGTTTCGTCGGTAACAAGTTCGCTTTCAGAGACCACAATAGCGGGTTCGGGGGCGGGTTCGTCATCTTCGTTGATAACCGAAACGTCTTTGCTGAGGCCTTCGTAATCAGCATCGTTGCTCGCAGCCGTCAAGGTGACAGTCACGGTCACGTCGCCGTCAGCGTCTTCATCATCTTGACCTGTGACGGTTACATCAACAGGAACGTCCCAGTTGGTGGTGTCAAACTCGAGCGTCTCTACCGAGAGCGCCACTTCTGGGTCAACGCCTTCTTCTTCATCTGTCGTAAGCGTCACGGTGACAGGTTCTGTGGGTTCGGTTGCCAGTGACACGCTGAAGGTGGCTTCGACACCCGTTTCATCGGTGACGAGTTCACTTTCAGACACCACAATGGCTGGTGCGACTACGGGTTCGATGATAGTGGCGTCAAGGAATAGCTCGAGCTCCGTACCATCGGTGAGGGCAACGTTGACTTTGAGGGTCAGGACACTGTCAACCTCAGGCAGGACATCAAACGCGCCAAACAGGTCTGCTTCAGCAAACAGCGCTGTCAGGGTCATGTCTTCGTCAGTTGAAACATCAACAGGCTCGAGCGCATCAGTAAATGCATCGTCGCTGTCGTCTTCGGGGTCGCCTTCATCAAGCAAAACACTGAGGGTTACCGTACTGAGGTCAACGAGGTTGATGCCTTCGGTTTCGCTGCTGAGCAGCTCGAGGGTCACTTCTTCTTCGCTGGTTTCCCAAGCGGCCAGGGGCCATTCGGTGGGGTCAATAGAAGCCGTAAACTCGGGCAACACTGCGGCCACAATATCTACGTCGTCGGTTAATGTAATGACTTCAGCATCGGCGCCATATTCAAAGCTGACAACCACGATGATGTCGTCATCTTCAGCGGGTTCTTCAAGCAGACTGAAGACTTCAAACTGGTTGAACAGGGCGACGATTTCGCCATCACTGATAGTGACTTCATTGGGGATAACTGAACCTTCAACACCTTCGATGCTGAGGCTGAAGCTCTCGAGGTTGACGTTCTCGAGCCAGCTATCATCATCCATGTCGTCCATGTCGTCCATGCTATCGTCAGTACCATCATCGACACCATCATCGACACCATCATCAGTACTATCGTCCATGTCATCCATCATGTCGTCAAGGTCAATGGTAGCCGTGAAGGTCTCGTCGGTACTGTTTGCCCAGCTAAGTGGCCATTCATCAGGATCGACATCTAGGTCAAGGTCAGGAATTTCTTCGGGCAGGGTGTCGAGGTCGATGCTGATTTGAATGCTGATAGCAATAGCGATGTCAATGTCAAGTTCAAAGTCAACGCTCACGGTGATGTCGCCCTGGGCTAGCAACTGGAAGAACACGTCAATACTGAGCATGACAGTTTCTTCAGTTTCAGGGTCAACGGCGACAATTTCGGTGTCTTCTTCCACGCTTACTTCAACGGGTTCGCCGTCGTCATCGCTGACAGTAAAGGTGTCATTTTCATCGTCTACGTCGCTGACGTCGGAATCGACCACATCAAAGTCTTCGTCATCAGCATCGTCATCATCTTCGGGCAAGTCGCCAATGCTGAATTCGAGGTAAATCTCGAGCGCAAAGGTACCTTCAGCCGTTGTGAGCAAGTCAAGGTCGAGGTTGAGGTTGCCTTGAATGACGATTTGGAAGAACACGCTAATGCTGATATTGACAGTTTCTTGCGTTTCAGGGTCAATAACGATAATGTCAGTGTCTTCGTCGATGTGCACGTCATTATCACCTACGGTGATGGTTTCTTCTTCTTCGTCAACGTCGTCTTCGTCAATTTCTTCATCCACCACGATATCGACGTCTTCATCGTCAACATCGGGCCCCACGATATCAATTGTGTCTGTGAGGGTGATAGTTGCACCGCCCTCGAGCGCAAAGCTCACTTCAGCGGTATATTCTTCACCTACAATGGGGTTATCAATCAAAGCAATCGCGTCAGCTTTACTGAGGATCACGCGCAAGTTAGGGCCTTGGCGGCGAATATTGCTCGGCGTAGCTGTTCCATCGATGCTTATTTCGATGCTGTCTTGGTCGATATCTGCTACCGAGCTGTCGCCTTCGGCAGAAATTTTGAAGGACACTGAACCGCTGTTATTGTTAGCATAGTTGGTGTTCCAGGTGTCAGGTTGAGCGTCTAGGTCAAAGTCGTCAGCGATGGTGTCACCTTCGTCGTCGACAAAGTCATCAACGTACACCACGATGGACAAAGCCACGATTACGTTGTTTTGCAGCGTACCCGTTACTTCAACTTGGGCACCTGCTTCGATGAGCTCTGTGAACGCCTCGAGCGATACTTCGATGGTCGTGTCGCCACCGTCGGTGCTTTGCAAGAACGTAGTCGTTGAGGTGATTTCAACGGTGTAACTTTCGACTGCGTTACCAACAACGATCACGCCAGTGTCGAGGTCGAGCTCGAGCACGACATTAATTTCCGTAAATGGTGCCGGCGCATCATCTACGTCATCATCGTCGCCGTCATCATCATCGTCCGCGTCGCCGTCATCATCGTCATCGCCGTCGTCCGCGTCGTCGTCGCCATCGTCCGCGTCGTCGTCGCCATCGTCAGCATCATCATCGTCGTCGCCGTCATCCGCGTCATCATCACCATCGTCGTCATCGACTTCAGGTGCTTCGACCGTGATAGAGACACTCACCGTGACTGTGTTGCCATCGGCCACGAACGTCAGAGACAATTCGAAGCTGCCTTCGATGTTGCCAACGATATCAAGTATGCTGCGCACGCTAATTGCGGCAATCACCTGACCATCAACGATGCTGGTGCTCGTAGGCGTGACGCTGCCACTTTCGACCGTTAGCTCGAGGCTGTCTGGGTCGATTTCTTCAATGTCAGCATCATCACCTGAGACAGTCGCCGTAACGACATCATCGTTGTCGTCATCTGTATCAAGGGTGAGATTGGTGTTGCTGAGGTCGAAATCAAAATCCTCAGTATCGCGTTCGATGTTGGTCAAGACAGCCACTGTGGCACTCAAGCTGACATCGATGCTGATTACCTGCTGACCAGCAACGTTTTCAACAGTCAAAGACGCGTTGATTTCGACTGAGCTAAACAGCAAAACGACGTCGCCAACGGGCACGCCTGCAAGTGTAAAATCGCCGTTGTCATCGGTTTCGGTGCTGAGGCTTGTACCTTGCACGCTGACCGTGATACCGGCGAGTTGCTGAGTAGTAACGCCGTCTAATGCGTCGATGACGTTACCTTGAATGGTGGCAGTGGGAGCAGGTGGTGTGGGCGTTGTGTCGTCATCGGTACCGCACCCCCATAACACCAATGCTACGAGTAATATACTTAAGAGTCTTAGGTTTTTCATTGAACCTCCGTGTGGTGCAACGTTTTGCAAAGAGCCTAAACTAGGGCAAACGGCGTGAGATACTGTATGTTAAATGAGTAAATATTAAACGAATTTCGTAAACAGTACTCTTGCCGTTTGCTCGCCATAACCTGTTACCTCAAAACACCAAAAAGCACCAAGCGTGTGTATGTTGGCTGTCTCTTGGTAATTTGAGATTACTTACCACCTCCTTGCGGTCATGTAGTGGAAGGTTATTGCTGTCTACCTACCTAGACGTACCCTCC
The DNA here is from genome assembly GCA_964550765.1 of uncultured bacterium. Classification (GTDB taxonomy): domain Bacteria; phylum Deinococcota; class Deinococci; order Deinococcales; family Trueperaceae; genus JBCCBI01. The sequence goes on from CAZKAZ010000007.1 coordinate 25,787, forward strand.
GGCGTTCGAGCATGACGCGTCACTGAGACGCATTTCTGGCATCGAACCTGAACATGTGCAGTGTAGGGAAACAGGCATGAACGTACCCTGAACGGTTTCACGGCTGCCTAATTGACAAAAATGGTGGTTTCCCTTACACATGACGCGATGAAGGGAGTATAGAGGTTTACGTATGTAGATTTGTCATGCAAACCACATCGTGGGTGGCTCGAGCCACCTAGGGCATCACTTAAGGGTTGTAGCACGCACGTTGATAAGTTGATTAATGTACTAAAATTTTCCGCATTGGATATTGCTTAATGCCGCTGTGGCGTGACGTAAACGGTCTTGTGCTGGGTAAAATTTACCGCCCCAGCGGGTGCACCTTTAACCTTCCAGACGTGTTTTTTAAGGGTGTAATCCACGGCAACGTTATCAGAATCTTTGGCTTTGGAATACCCTGCTGCCAGACTGGCCGCATAAAGAATCGTTTCAAAGGGGATGTCTTGGTTTTCGGCTTGGATGATGACGTGCGAACCGTGATAACCCTGCACGTGTAACCAAACATCGCGGCTACGCGCCACCCGAAAGGTCAACGTGTCATTGTCTTTGGCGTTTTTGCCCACCAACACCGTAAAATCCTGCGGGCTGGTAAAGCGCATGCCGGGGCCACTGCGGTATTGTTGTTTGGTTTTTTTGACGTGTTCGTCGTAAAGGGTTTGCAACTTTTTGTCGCTAACGTTGGGTAGTGACTCGAGCAGCTTTTGTGTTGCTGTTAGCTGCTTTCCAATCTCTGGACGGCGAGATAACGCTTGGGTGGCACGTTGTTCGCGTTTGCGGGCGCGTTCGTAGCGTTTTTCGGCGTTGCCCACGGCGTCAAATTTGGGGTCTAGCTCGAGCACTAGCGGCTTCCCCTCAAAATCAAACAATTCCGCTTGACTTTGCCCTTTTTTGACCATGCCCTGATACGCCATGAGCACATCCGCTTCGCCGCGTAAGGTGTTGGCTTCATGCACGGCGTCTTGGGTGGCGTCGATATCAGTTAAGCGTTTTTGGAGTAGCTCGAGCCTTTTCTCGAGTGCCTGCGTCAGGGCGTCAAACGTACTCTGCCGGGCTTCAATGCGCCGCAAGGTTTCTAGATCAGGACGGTCAAGCGCCCGCTGCATGCTGCCGACTGGGTCTTCTGCCACATCCTGAATGACTTGCGTGACACTATCAAGTACGCCATCCGTCAGTTCCGTTTTAAGTCCCACCCCCGCGAGCACGGCTACCGTTTCAGTTAGTTCCGGGCCAAAACCATCGACAAAGGTACGCAACTTTTTGAGGGTGCGTCCGGCTAACACATCTTGCAATGCGTCTACCGATGCCCTGCGCGGATCAACTTTGTCATAAGGTGGCGGCGGCGTGTAGGGAAGCCCTGCTCGCACTTGCCGAAAACGGTTGATGTCTTTGGTAACTTCTCTGGCTGCACCCAAAATCATCCCGTCGGTGTCAGTAAGAATCACATTGCAGTTGCGTCCAGTCAGTTCGGCAATCAACACACAAGGTTCAACCGAGACAAAACCTGCTTCGCTTGCAAAGTGAAACGACACCACGCGGTCAAGTTTGTGTTGTTCGACGCGTTCCAAACGCCCGATGGCTCGAGACGCTAGCAAGTCCTGAAAGCCACTGTGCGTGCTTGTGATTGGTGGAAAATCGACGGTGACGCTGATTTGGGCGTTAGGTGGTTTGTTGTAAAACCACAACGCTTGCGTGTCGCGTCCCTTAGGTAGTAGCGGCAACACGAAGGTATAGGCGTCTGGAAAACGCCAACTCTGCCGGGCACAGGGTGCGTCTAACGGTTGCAACGTTTGGGCGATCAGCAGTCCTTCCACCGTGTCTCCTCAGTGTTTTCTAGTAAGGGTTTTTTAGTAACAGTGTGTTTTCTGATATCAATGTTTTCTGGTCTCTGAAACGTGCTTTTTAGGTTGCTTTGATAGGCATCCTCGAGCCACCTAGTCTACGTTAGCAACGCGACAGGGGTGTGCTACGCTCAACACATGTCGCAAAACACCCGCAGCCAACACGCCGACGTTTTCAATCATGACCCCTGGGCAGAAGACTACGACCAAGACGTGCAAAACACTCTTGATCCCATCCGCCAAGGGTATGACGCTTGTTTGAAGTGGGTAGCGCAGCAGGCTGACTTGCACGTAAGTGATGACGTGCTCGAGCTAGGTTCTGGCACTGGCAACCTCACTACGTTACTCACGCCGTACAAGACGCTCACCTGTGTGGATATTTCTAGCGAGATGACGCGGGTAGCTCGAGAAAAAGTCACGGGTGATGTTCGTTTTGTGCAAGCAGACGTGCTCGAGCACCTGCATCAGCAACCTGAGGCGAACATTGATAAGATTGTGAGCACCTACACCCTGCATCACTTGACTGAAACTGAAAAGACGACGTTTTTGCAGCAGGTGAAGCGGGTGTTGCGTTCGGGTGGGCGGTTGGTGGTAGGGGATTTGATGGTGGCAGATGAAGTGGCTCGAGCAGAAAAAGTTGCCCATTACTTGCAGCAAGCTGATAAAAGCACAGCACATGCGCTCGAGGAAGAATTCTTTTGGCATCTTGATACGACCACAAAAACGTTAGATGAACTTGGTTTCACCTACAACATACAGCGACTTTCAAGCCTTTCGTTTGGTTTCATGGTTTTATAAGCTGACTTTTGTGTAAAAAACTTTTTCGACACTGTTCATAAATTCTTCCATACAACCCTCTAAGTCTTCAATCTCATTGGTGAATTCTTGTTTTTTGTCTTGAACGAACCTGTCCATGCTGAATTTATTTAATATTTGTAAATACTTAGGCTTAAGACGATAATCAAATTCTTCAGTAAATTTAGGATAAATTACATCATCACGAGCTTGTAAACTAAAAAGAAATTCAATATTTTTCAAAGATGAATCAGAATAGCTTTGTCTGTGAGCAATTTCATTCCTGTACACTCTGACTTTCTCCGTAAGCCTGTCAAGTTTTTTCAATGCTTGTGCAACTTCTGTGACTTGAACATGATGATTTTTGACAACCGTTTTGACATTACAGGCTTGTGGTGATAAGCCTAGCTGAAACACGCCATTTGTGACCAAAAGACATCTGTCAAAAACCGAGGTATATCTAAGATAGTAATTTTCTATGCCAAAGCGTACGTATTCCACACGACTCAAGCGCTTCATTGAGCCACTAGACCGATAGCCGGAAAGCATATCAATCGAATAATAGAGTTGGTCTAGGCAACTCGTTACATTTTCGACAAGAGAATAGATGCCGACTACATAATCATCATTAGTTGTTAGAGGTGGGTAATCACTATCCTTTAAAGCGATACCCCGAGCAACGGAGCCCAATTGCTTGATCCATGGGTGGTTTTGTAATTTCGTTAGCTGCACTTCAACGTGACCTAAATTAACGTTCTAAAACTTCAGCAAGAAGCGCCATACGGATGAACATGCCGTTTTTGACTTGGCGAAAGTAAGCCGCTCTGGGGTCGCTATCTACTGCACCAGAAATTTCGCCCACTCTGGGCAGCGGGTGCATCACGATCATCTTTTCTTTGGCTCGCTGCATCAACTCGGGGGTGATTTCGTAGTAACTTTTGACGCTGTCGTATTCGCTCATGTCCGTAAAGCGTTCTTTTTGCACACGGGTGACATACAAAACGTCACACTGTTCGATGACTTCAGAGACGTCGTTGGTCTCACGGGCGTCAAGGCCAGCATCGATAACGGGGTTGAGGATGTTCATGGGGATGCGCAAGATGTCCGGCGAGACGTAGCGCAAACTCACGTCAAAAAGCGCCAATAATTTCGTCAGCGAATGCACCGTGCGCCCAAAGCGCAAGTCACCGACCATGGCAATTTTCAGGTTATCCACGGTGCCCAGTTCGTCTTGGATGGTGAACAAATCTAGCAGGGCTTGGGTGGGGTGTTCGCCTGCGCCGTCACCCGCGTTGATGATGGGGACGCTAGCGGCTTCGGCGGCGCGGTTGGCCGAACCGATGTCAGGGTGGCGCAAAACTATGACGTCGGCGTATTGCTCGAGCGTGCGAATGGTGTCTTCCAAACTTTCGCCCTTAGTCACCGAGCTAAACTGCACCCCCTGCGTAATAGGAATCACTTGCCCACCGAGGCGCTGCATGGCGGCAATGAACGACGAACTGGTGCGGGTGCTGGGTTCGTAAAAGAGGCACGCCACGATGCGACCTTTGAGCAGGTCGTTGCCGCCGTTTTGTTCGACCATGGTGCGCATGTCGCGGGCACGGGAGAAGATATGCTCGAGCATCGCCCCATCAAATTGCTTTACCGACAAAATATCGTGCAGTCTGTCCACAAGTTGTTTATCTTAGCAGGTTAAGAGGCTGCCAGATACGCTTTCACCGCGTCAACTTGTGGTTGGTCAATGAGTCCTTGGGCGTGTAGGGAGGTAAGTAAATCACGCATCGTCAGGACTGCATGAAGGTGGTAGCCCGCTTGCTCGAGCGCTGCTTTGCCCCCTTGTTCGCGGTCAATTAACACCAACAAATCTCGCACTTGCAAGCCTTCTTGTTGTAGTTGTTGCGCCGCTTTTAAGACGCTGCCGCCACTGGTAATCAGGTCTTCAATCACGGCTACTTTCTGTCCTGCTGAAAATTGCCCTTCAATCTGCCTTTTGGTGCCGTAGTTTTTGACTTCTTTGCGCGGGTAGATGAGCGGTTTACCCACTTCCAGTGACACCGCCGTGCCGATGGTGAGCGCTCCGTATGGTACGCCTGCTACTAAGTCGTACTCGAGCGGCGCTAATAACCTGGCATATGCTTTGGCGGCTTCCCGCAACAGTTCAGGTGAGGCCATCAAGCGGCGCACATCCAAGTAAATCGGTGAGGTTTTGCCCGATGCCAAGGTAAATTCACCAAATTGCACTGCGCCCACTTCAAACAGTTGCTTAATGAGTCGGTCATGCTCACTGGCTCGAGTCGTGTGAACGTTGTTGCGGACGCGGTTGAGGGCGGTGTTGAAAGCTCGAGCTGCTTGCGCGGGATCATCTGCGTAAAGAATGCCTCGTGAAACGGGTACAATTGCCCCCCCACCAGACCCATCTTGAAACAAACCCGCCGCTAACGCCGCCATTTCGCCCCCTTGCGCCCCGACGCCCGGCGTTAGTAACCAGTGTTCGGGCAATAGCTCACGCACCCGCGCTAGTGCCTCCGGTTGGGTTGCACCCACGACCAAACCTAGCTTTTCTGGGTTGCCCCAGGTTTTGGCGAGTTGCGCAATTTCTTCAAACAAGGGTGGCGCTCCGTGATGTTGCACGCTGGCAGCAGATGGGTTTGACGTGTGACAGAGGACAAATACAGCTTTGCCAGCATAGTCCCAAAATGGCTCGAGGGCATCTTTGCCCAAATACGGACTGACTGTGATGGCGTCTACCCCGAGCACTTCAAAGGCTGCTTTGGCGTAAGCGTTAGCGGTGTTGCCGATGTCGCCCCGTTTGGCGTCGAGCAAGACGGGTATGTCTTCAGGGAGCATGGCGAGGGTTTGCTCTAATGCCCGCAGTCCATTCGTACCAAACTGCTCATAAAAAGCAATATTAGGTTTGACGCAACACACTTCAGGCAAGACGTCTAGTAAGCCTTCCGCCCAAGTAATGAGTGCTTGTTCGGGGTCGTGTCCGAAGTTGGGAAAGTGTTCAGGATAACGCGTCGGGTCGGGGTCAAGACCCAAGCAGAGGAGGGTGTTTTTAGTAGTGATAGCGTGAGTGAGTTTGCTGAAGAAGGTGTTCATTCGATATCCAATTGGTTTTCTATAAATTCAAGGACGTCACTGGCTTTTCTGACGTACTCCTCCAGCCGTACTACGCTGAGGTTGAATTGCTTGTGATTTCCATGGGCAACTTGGTGACGATTAGCCATAATGGAGTCAATTGCTTCGCGACGACCTTCTTCGTTGACATATTGCTCGAGATCATCGCGCCATTGTCGTTTGAAAGTGCCTGCAATCTCAAGAAACCGCTCCGTCTTGGGATTTTGTATGCGCTCGAGCCGTGATACCACAAAGTTGGTAACAGATTCGCTTGCTTGCGAGGCCGCATATTTACTGTAAAGCTCGACGAGTGCGTTCTCGAGTAAGCCAGCCGCTAGCACGCACAGATAGCGTGCCCAGTGTGATTGCAGTTCTATGCTATCATCCGTTGCTTTTCGAGTACCCTTAAATAAGGTATCGAGTTGCTGAAGTTGCCTCGAAATCTCTTGGTTTTTCATCGCTTGCGAAAATTAGCGAATGTCTTGAAATGCTTGTATAGCTTTAGACATGCGTGTTCTAACGCTTGCTTCTGAAGCGGTGGTAGCACTTATTGCTGTTACATACGCTTCATCGTTAAGCAGTCCATCGTGAATCAACTTGACACTCTCGAGGTCTTCAATGCTTCCCTCTTGAAGTCGGCGAGCTAAACCTACACCGACTGAATCGAAAACAGCAGCATTGATAATTCGATCTGGCTTAAAAGCTTTACTGCCTAAGCTGTTCCAAGCTGTGTTAATCATTCGTTTGAATACTATTTCGCATTCAGACAAAAACGCTTCACCACTTTTACGCTTTGCTTGTGAAAATGCATTCAAAAAGTTGCGCATTGGCGGTGCGTAATTTTCGTGATCAAAATAAAACGCTAGAAACCGTAGGATCATTTCCTGGTCTTTCAGACGTACACTTGGTTTGCCATAAATATTTCGCCATGGTGCATACGTGTTGAGTTTGCTAATGAGCTCGATAAAAGGACCGTGGTCAACAGCGGTGCGTATTTCTTGGGGTGTTAACGAACGACCGGTGCTGTTGAGTCTGTCAAAGATGTAATACATGCTGGTGTCTTCAGTATCATCTCGTGGTGATTCCTGTTTGATAATGGTTGTATGAATGATGGAGTTGTCAAGTTTGATACGCTCAGCTTCTGTTAGATCTGCATATGTTTTTCCTTCGAAGATAGGTAATACATTTGTTAACTTAAATACACGTTGATGCTTGTTTTCTGATTTAGGATTGAATACACCTTCGTGAAAAAATTGTAATGTTCTAAGGCGTTGTTGGCCATCGATCACCAAAAACTTTTGTGTGTCGGGTTCACGCATGAAAAAGATACTTGGCACGGGTAAGCCTAGTAAAAGTGACTCGATGAATTTAGACGCGTCGTTAATGCTCCACACGTAGTTTCTTTGAAAGTCAGGAATGATAATTTCGCCCCGCTGTAAGCGTCTGACGAGTCCTTCAACGTCATAATCCGCACCAAAGCTAGTAATTTCGTAAGCAACAGGAGCGATAGCTTCCTCGTTCTCCGTTGCATCAATGATCTTCTCTTCATCTGTATTGATCAATGTAGACTCAGACATTAAACCCCCTTATTCAAGGTAAAATAATTTTAGCGTACTTACGTACTCCAGCGGTCTTTTGGCAAAGACGTATCCCCTTGCAAGGCCGCAATAAGGGTTTTGGGGTCATCGCTTACGTGAATCATATCCAACATGGCTTGCCACAAAAACCCATTGTCAACCGCACCCTGAAAAAACGCCAGTAGGGGGTCAAAAAAGTTTGCGACGTTCAAAAGACCGTGGGGTTTATGGTGCAGTCCCAACTGCGTCCACGTGACCATCTCGCAAAATTCGTCCAAAGTGCCGTAACCACCGGGCAAGCTTATAAAACCATCAGCGAGGTCGGCCATCATGGTTTTGCGCTCGCTCATAGTAGCGACAATGTGCAACTCGGTGACGCCCTTGTGGGCAAGTTCTTTATCGACCAAAAGACGCGTCATTACCCCGATGACCTGACCACCTGAAGCGAGGGCGCTATCGGCCATTTCCCCCATCAACCCCACGTGGCCACCGCCGTAGACGAGGGTCAAGTTGGCTTCGGCTAAAGCTGTGCCGATGGCTCTGGCGGCTTCGACAAAATAGGGTTTGTTGCCTACGCTCGCCCCACAAAAGACTGCGACTGAATGCATAACACCAATGTAGCACGACAACGTGTCACCGTTGACGTTGAGATGTGAACGCTCGAGGGTTGGGTGGTTGTGGTTGCTATCCTGCTGTCATTACCTGCTGCTGGCGTGTAAACTGACAGGGTGAACATGTTTAATTATCGACGTATGCACATTGTCTGTGTGCTGCTATTGGCAATGGTGTGGCTGGCGTGTGGTTGGGCGCAAGATGATGCGGCTTTGCTAGCGGATATGCCTGTGTATGACCTCGAGCTAACCCTTGCTGCTGACCTTGCCAGTATGCAGGGCGTGCAGACGGTAACGCTGACCAACACCAGTGATCAGTCTTGGGACGGGGTGTATTTTCACTTGTACCCCAACTTACTAGGTGGCGAGATGATTGTGTCTGAGGTGCTGCAAGCGGGCTTGCCGCTCGATGTGTCCTTTTCCGAAGACGCCAGCTTGCTGTATGTGCCCGTGCTCGGTGGCCTTGCCTCTAATGAGCAAACCACCCTACAACTCAGTTTTGACCTGACCATTCCCCAGCGCATGGGGCGCAACTACGGGGTGCTCGCGTTGCAAGAGGGCATCCTCAGTTTGGCACATGCTTATCCTACGCTGGCGGTGTTTGAAGATGGTGCTTGGGATATTGATATTCCCGTCAGTCATGGTGATTTGCTCAACGCAGTAGCTAGTGCGTTTACCGTATCGCTGCAAGCTCCTGCTGATGTAACCATAGTGACGACGGGTGAAGTGGTCACTGAGGTGAACGACGGGCAAACGCAACAGCTCGAGATAGACGCTGCGGTGGCTCGAGATTTTTATCTTTCAGCTAGCCGCGACTATGACGTGCTCACGGCTATGGCCAATATTCCCGCAGATGCAGCGGCAGGTGTCAGCACCAAGCCGGTGACGGTGCGCAGTTACTATCAGCGCCACGATGATGTGCGCTTAAGTGACATCCGCAAACAGCGGGCGCAATTGGCGCTCGATGCCTCGGTAGTGTCGCTCGAGTTGTTCTCTGCCCGCTTAGCGCCTTATCCCTACGACGAATTTGACATCGTGCCTATGGTGACGACGGCATTAGGACTAGAATTCCCGGGCATCATCGGTTTATCGAGTGCGTTGTACGACGACACCCGCATCGGCAGGCAAGCCTCACTGGCCTATTTGGAGGGCACGGTTGTGCATGAAGTGGTGCACCAGTGGTTTTACAACCTGGTAGGTAATGACCAAGTCAGCGAACCGTGGCTTGACGAAGCTACCACGCAATATGTCACTTGGGCATACTTCACTTCTCGCTATGGTGCCAACGCCCCAGAAACGCGTGGTTTCGTCGATTCACTCATCGGTAGAAGCCGTAGCAGTGGCCAGCAAAAACTTGGTGAAGCCGTGGCAGCGTATACCCCGAGGCAATACAGCGCGGTGATTTACGGTGAAGGTCCTTTGGTGTTAGACGAACTTGCTTCGCTCCTAGGTGAAGAGGTGTTTTGGGATTTTTTGCGTACCTACAGCCTCGAGAACCGCTGGCAGCGCGTCGATACGCAAGGGTTTGAAAGGCAGCTCGAGGCTTATTGTGATTGCATCCTAGACGAGTTTTTTGAAACTTACATTCGCTAGCGGTCTCAACGGGATTCAGGAAGTGTTCAGCTAGGTGTGCTGCAACACCAGCGTTGAGAACAAACCTGTTAGCTTAATACAAATGGTTACGCATCGTATTGCTCAATCTCTCACAGCGACCCTTACTGCCGCAGGCGCGTTCGCCAACGGCAGCCCCTTAGCGTTGTCGCTGTTTAGTGGTGCTGTTAGCATCGTCGTGCTCGATTGCTTCGTGGACTGGTGTCTCAACGAGGGCAACGACACACACAACAACATGCAAGATATACAGGACAAACGCCTTTAGGCGCACGCCCGAAGGTGAGTTATACTGCCTAGCAACACTGCTATCGGAGGTGATGGAATGATAACACCCGCTTTGCTTATTATGGTACCACTCGTATTCACAGCTATCTGCTTGGGTATTTGGTTTTTTGTATTTCAAATGGAAGACGTTGAAGAAACAGACAAATAAGAAGCAACAGACAAATAGGAAGACGCTCGAGTACAGGCCGCGTTACCTCAGGGTAGCGCATTTTTTTTGCTGTGCTGAATTTTTGCTGCTAGTTCTTGTTGCCGATATTGTTTGCTGGCCATGGCAAAAGGGACAAAAGCGCCACGAGGTAGTGAGTCTTACTTTTAGAGAATGTTGTTTGGGAAATGCCACCGTCTTAAGCCGATATGGACGAACCGACTATTTGCGTTCCTCACGAAAAAAACCTCAGTAGCGAGTGGCTCGAGTCACGATGAAGGTCAACAGGGGGTAGAAAAAAGTGTGAATTTTTGGTAAAGTAAGGGGGTGATTGTGCTAGAACACGATACAGCACATTGCTTGCAGGTTCGTCTGCAGCATCAGCCGCCGACCTATACCGCGTTAGTCGCTTCGTAGGTCGTTTTTTCGTGTTTGGTACAAGCCAACATAAATCCAACTACCGTCAAGAGACGAACTCGGAGGCGATAACACCACATTGGTCAATATGCAGCATAGAATAACGTGTGACGCAGGGTTATGTAAAACGCATGATAATGCATGACAATATATGGCGCAGTACAATGTAAGGCACAAAGTGACGAGTAACTGTCAAAAACACGCATGCTGACAGCAAGTTTGGCATATGCCATAAAATTGTTTTATCAGCAGGCCGTTTGTGCCGCTACTCGAGCCAAGAACAACAGTGGCAGCGACGTTGTGTCAGCATCATTCAGTCATATGTTTCTCTATGACCGTTCTTGTCTGCAACCATGCTTATCTGCAACTATCTTGCCAGAATGCCATGTACCAGAATGCCATGTACCAGAATGCTATGTACCAGAATGCCCAAAACACATAAGGGGCATTGGCATACATAAGGGCATTGGCAGTGAACGTTAATAGCAGTGAGCGTTAATAAGCGTGGGTAGCGCTGGTTGAAGTCACATGTGTGAGATAACCATCGTCTCACAAAATGGCTTTCAGACTGTTCTGGCCGCGTAAGTGAATTTAGTAGGTTGTACTGAGTTTGTATAAAGACATTTGTATGAGGACGTACTGAATACAGATAGTTTCAGTAGGTGCTGTGTCTAACTGTGTTGTCTGCAATTGTCTTGTCTGCAATTGTCTATTTAGTGTTTCGGGCATGTCTTGCTAGTGTCGATATGCATAATTGGCACGATGCTTTGTTTGTACCAATATGTTCGCCAGCGAGTTGAAGCTAACGTCGGTTGTTTGTGATTACCATATTCTCAAGCTTCTCATTGAAAGGGGTATTGCGTTGAAAGAGTCCAGCAAAACGTACAAAAATGGTGACCAGGTTGTCCTTCCACCATATGGTGTCGGGGTTGTAGCAGGTACGACGACCCGCAGTGTTGCCGGAAATCACCTTGACTACTATCAGGTTGACTTCCCTAATGGCACTTCTCGTGCGTTTGTCCCAGTCGCGTCACCACAGGCAGCAGGTTTGCGTCCTGCACTGACCAAGGAAGAGGTCAACAACGTCTTGGAGCGGCTTGAAAACGGCCACATCAACCTTCCTAAACAGTGGGCGGCACGTCACCGCCGGGTTACGGAGATTCTCTCGAGCGGCGACCCCTACCAAATTGCTACACTCGCCAGCGAATTGCGTCGCTGGGACATTGAGCGCGGCTTGCCTGACCTTGACCGTCAAGCTTATCGCCGCGCTTTGCGTTTGCTTGCTGGTGAAATCAGCGCCGTGTTGGGCATTTCAGCTAATGAAGCCCGCGACATGATGGCAGCTGAAGGCGATTCTCTCAACTAAAAAAGCGTCACACCTTGTCTGTTAGATGGCTTATCTCTGCGCTGCTTATAACTGAACCTTGGGGCAGCGCAAGCGTCAAGCACCTGAACAACATGCGGGTGACGTAAAAATAACGTTGAGCGTCGCAAGCGTGCTACAAGTATATCGCGAAACTAACTTGTGAAAACCCCCTTTTTGGGGGTTCTTTTATTGTTGCTGTGTTTTTAGAAACCTTAAGGCAATGGCATAAGCCGCGTAGTCATCGATAAGCACGTTAGGACTGCGCAAACCGGGCGGAAGTAACCGCTGCCAGCCTCGAGGTGGGTGATCAGCAAAGTAAAGCTGACGTGCCTCGAGGCTGGTGTTGCGTTCTTCAACCAGTTGATAGTGAATGTTGCGCGTTTGTAACATGCGTGTTACCTGTTGCGCGCCCGTGCCATTGCCGACGATGACGGTGGCGTTGTGGGGTAGCTCGAGCACTGTCAAGCCCGTGAGATCGGTGATGGTGTGCCAACCGAGTTCACCCTGTAAGCTGACAAAGGCGACGCCAATATGTTTCCCTGGGTCGATGGCGACAATCACCGTATGGCTCATGGCGCTATTGTGGCATGTTCTGTATCTAGGCGCTGTCTACATGTGACGTCATCGTGGTCGTGTGCCTATCAGACGCCTGTTTTAAGCAGCCAAGTGCCGTGTTTATTCGCTGGTTTGGTCGATGAGCGATTGTCCGGTCATGTCAGCGGGTTGGGCAAGGCCGAGCAGCTCGAGCACCGTCGGGGCAACATCGCCCAACACACCCTCATGCAGAGACACACTTTCGAGCCCGTTGCCGACGAGCACGCAAGGTACTAAGTTGGTGGTGTGTGCCGTGTGCGGGTTGCCTTCAGGAGTACGCATCACATCAGCGTTACCGTGGTCAGCGATGATGATGACTTTGCCACCTTTATCGCGGACGGCATTCACTAACTTACCAAGGCCTTCGTCGGCGGCTTCGCAGGCTTTGATGGCGGCCTCGAGCACGCCCGTATGGCCGACCATATCTGGGTTGGCAAAGTTAATCAAGATAAAATCATCGTCGGCACTTTGGATGCGCTCTAAGGTGTCTTGGGTCAGTTTGGGGGCACTCATCTCCGGTTGCAGGTCATAGGTAGCTACTTTAGGCGAAGGTGCTAAATTACGCGTTTCACCGGGGAAGGGTTCTTCGATTTTGGCGTTAAAAAAGTAGGTGACGTGTGGGTATTTTTCGGTTTCAGCGGTGTGAAATTGGGTTTTGCCAGCGTCACTCAACACTTGTGCCAAGCAGTTGCTAACTTCGGGCAAGCTAAACGCAAATGGCATATCGAATGTCTCGTCGTATTGCATCATCGAAGCTAACGTTAAGTTAGGTACAGAACAGCGTTCAAACGCGTCCCAGTCGTCACCTGCTAGTAGACTACTGACGATCTGCCGCACCCGATCTGCCCGAAAGTTAAAAAAGAAAGCCGCGTCGCCGTCGTTTATAGCACCTACCGGCTTGCCGTCACTGTCAGTAATCACGGTAGGCAAGATAAATTCATCGGTTTCTTCTCTATCATAAGCGGCTTGCACGGCGCTCACGGCGTCCTTAGCCTGGTGTTCGGCTTGCCCGCAGACGATGGCGTTGTAGGCTTGCTCGAGCCGCTGCCAGCGTTTGTCTCTGTCCATGGCGTAGTAGCGCCCGCTCACGCTGGCAATGTGAATATCGTGCGCCAAGCTATCGATTTTGTCTTGTACCTGTTGCACATAGCCTAAGCCGCCGTCTGGCGCGGTGTCGCGTCCGTCGGTAAAGATATGCACATACACTGGGGCGATGTCTTTGCGTTTGGCGAGCTCTAATAGGGCAAACAAATGCCCCATGTCACTGTGCACACCGCCATCACTGACCAACCCCAGCAGATGCAACGCTCCATCATTCGCCACGCTGTCATAGGTTTCGTTCAGAACCGCATTATCAAAAAATGCTCCGTCTTCAATCAAATGGTGCAAGTAGCTCAAACTCTGCATCACCACCCGTCCTGCGCCGATGTTCATGTGACCGACTTCGGAGTTGCCCATCTGCCCCTCAGGTAAGCCGACGGCTTCACCGGATGCTTGCAAGGTGGTGTGAGGGTAGTTTTGCCAGTATTCGTCAAAATTGGGCGTGTTGGCTTGAGAAACGGCGTTGCTATCGCTTTCAGGCGCGAGACCAAAACCGTCAAGGATGACCAACATCACCGGGCTAGTTGTTTGCATACAGAGTCTCCTTTACTGGGCGTCACTGTAAAAATAACCGTAGAAATAGGGTGTGATGGCTAGTTCTGTACTGCTGGCGTGACGCAGACAAAATGACATGACAGTGACGCTATGTGTGTATAAGTCATATATCAATAACATCAATTCAACCCCTATATCTCAGGGATGCTCGAGCCGTAGCCTACCAAGTTCGTTGCTTTATGGGGCTTATTACCTTGCTTTAGGAATGAGGCTACAAGATGCCGAGCAAGCGCTGCAAACGTGGCTCGAGCTGCGCAAAATCCGTTTCGGTTACTTCTGCAAAGGGTTTTTTGAGGTGAAGCGCCAAATAACACCGCACTGCTGTTTCAAGAACTACCCGCTGATCTGGTTCGGCGAGTACGTGCGGCACAAGCGCATCAATGCGTTCACGCAACAACCTTTCCGCTTGCCACAAGGCAGCTAGGCGTTCGTCGTCGCTCAGTTCGGGGGTGGGTCTATCGGGGTTGACGGCAATAGCACGACTAGCGCGGGTAACTACGGGGTGCTCGAGGTAACGGCGGCAGGCGCGACACAAAGCCACTTGTTTATGTGACGTATTTGGCGTGCTGACTGCGTCTTGTTGGGTGATGACGCCGCAGATGTCGCAGTGGGGTGCGCCTTGGGCAGCTCGAGCTGCTTGCGTGCGCAACATGGCTTTGGCGGCTTGCAAAGCAGGGCCAGCCAGGCTGTCAGGCAGTTGGTCGTTGATGTGCTTGGCCATCGACGCTAACGCCTTGGGATCGGGTGCGGCTTTGGGGGGCGCAGGTGCAGGTGCAGGTGGGGCTTGCGGTTTTCCGACCCGAAAACGAATGTCTTTAAGCTCACTCACCCCAAAACGGCGCTGATAGGCGTCAATGAAGCGGTGCCGTTGGTGGCTGAGGTGCATAGCGGTTTCGCTGTCGGCCACTTCGACCACAAGCACGCCATCTTGTAAGCGTTTGGCTTCACTAAAACGGGCTACGTCGCCCACGACCTGCGGCCATAAGATAACAGCTTCGGCGCGTTTGAGGCGGCGTTTCATACCGCTACGACCGAACAGTTCGGCTAAGGCGTCAGACGCGGCTTGAAACGTCTTGGACATAAGCGACTCCAGCTTCAATGTTGAGGTGATGGCGGTAACTTGGCGGCGGTTCTGTACCGCTTACTAAGGCTTGCGGGGTGGTTTCGGCTAAGCCTAGCAGATAGTCGCGGCGGGTAGCGTCAAGTTCGGCACTGAAATCATCTAAGAGCAATACGGGGGCTTCGTCGTGTTTGTCGCGTAGTAGTTCGTACTCGGCAATGCGTAAGGCCAACGCAGTGGTGCGGGCTTCGCCCCTACTGCCGAAGGCTTGCACGCTATTACCTGCGAGGGTTAACGCCAAATCAGCCCGATGGGGCCCTGTGACGGTCACGCCCCGGGCGCAGTCTTCGAGCTGACGCTTCCCCTCGCGTGATTTCGAATTTCGAATATCGAAATCCGAATGCTATTCGACGACC
>CAZKAZ010000007.1:41329-43247 GCA_964550765.1 uncultured bacterium
CGCGTTCTTGTGGTGCGGTTTCGTTAAGTGCGTCTGCTAAGGCGTCAGGTGTACCCGTTAAGGTGACTTGCAAAGGTTTATCTGCGCCAGCAATGGCAGCGTAGCGGGCGCTCGCGAGGTGATTAACTCGAGCCACCGCCCTTTTCCTGAGTAGGTTAATCTCATCACCCAATTCACAAAATCGCGCCGACCACACCGCGAGCGTTTCATCAAATATGCCTGCTTTGAGTAAGGCATTGCGCTGTTCGACCACCCGGCTGTATTCGCGCAAAAGTAGGGCATAACGCGGTGAGATGCGCCCCAGTAAACTATCAAGATAACCCCGCCGCAGTGACGGCGACCCGTGCACCAAGGCGGCATCTTCAGGGGTAATTAACACGGCGCTAGTCACTTTGGCTAGTTCAAACGCCCGCACCGTCTGCCCGTCTAAGCGGATCACTTTACGCCCGGGGGCGAGGCCGATTTGCACGCGGCTGACGCCTTCGTTGTGTTGCACGTTGGCTTGCACCGAGCCTTCGTTTTCGCCCAAAGTGATGCTCTCAGCGATAGTTGCTCCTGGTAAGTCGCCCGTGCAGCACAGGTAAATGGCCTCGAGCAAATTCGACTTTCCAGCGGCGTTCGCACCCGTAATAGCGGTAATGCCCGCCTCAAACGTAAGGTGAGACGTGCGCAAATTGCGGTAGTTAAGCTGAGCAAACGACTCGAGCAGCACGCCCAATTGTAACGCTCCCGCGCAGACATGCAGGTTTAAAAAACTTTATGCCGCAATTGGCTGCAAGCGCGTAGACTGACGGCTAATGATAGGAATGAGTAAAAAAGCACCAGATACGCGTCAGGTTTTAAGTTGGCTTGGGTTGATGTGTTGGATTTTGCTGGTGATGTCGCTTGTGGGGAGTGCTCGAGCCAACGACGGCGGCATCCGCCACACCACCGAATTGCGCATTCAAGGCGGTGGCAGCATCAACTTGTCGCGGGGGGTGCGTAGTTTTCCGTCGCCCGCCATGATGCCGCTTCCGTATGGCCCCAACAAACTTCCCGACGCGTTGCGCATCAGCCGCATTACCTTTTATCAAGCCGTACGCGAACAAACCGACGATACACCCCACATTGCCGCTTGTGGGCGAAACTTAGGCCCGTGGATTCAAATTGCTGTCTCCCGTGACCTGTTGCGCTATTTTCCCTGCCGTTCGCTGGTGCGCATCGAACTTGACCGCCCCATTGCAGGTATCGAATGGTTTGATGCCATCGTCTACGACACCATGAACCCCCGTTTTCGCAATACGGTTGATGTTCTGGTGAGCGTGCGTGAACCCGCCGACGCTTATGGGGTGACGACAGGCACGCTCTACTATGTGACGCGTTAAAGCACCTGCTAGCTTGGCAAGACGCCACGACTCGCTGACGTTTTAGATGTCGGCTAAGTCGTAGCGTTTTCGATATTGAGGTTGATGATATTGAGGTTGACGTTTTACGAAGCGGCGTTTTGGACGCTAGCGTTTTTGTTACCCAGTGGCGTTAAGGTTGCGCTTTAGCAGGGCGTTGGGGTCGGGGTCGCGTCCCATGAAGGCGCGGTAGAGTTCTTCCGGGGGTGCGCTGTCGCCTTTGGAGAGGATGTGCTCGAGGTAATCTGCGCCCACTTCAGGACTAAAAATGCCCCCTTCTTCAAAACGGCTAAACGCGTCCGCATCGAGCACTTCTGACCATTTGTAGCTGTAATAACCCGCTGCGTAGCCACCTGCAAACACGTGATTAAAACCCGTGAGGAAGTGATTTTTGGCGTGGTCGGGGCGCAAGTAAAAAGGTGCCATTGCTTGCTGCCCAAAGCTGATAGCGTCACCGTGCTGCTTGGGGTCGTAGTTGACGTGTAGCTCGAGGTCCACGGTGGCAAAACTCAGTTGGCGCATTTGCATGTTGGCCT
>CAZKAZ010000007.1:43257-86798 GCA_964550765.1 uncultured bacterium
AGGCGCTCTCCCAGCTGAGCTAAGGCCCCAAACGTGCGGCTGCGTTGCATCTTCTCGAACAAGTCTTCGGGAATGGTTGCGCCTGTTTCGTAGTGACGGGCAAACAAATCCAGAGCGTCGCGTTGCCAAGTCCAGTTTTCTAGTAGCTGCGAGGGAAGTTCCACCCAGTCACGGGCTACGTTGGTGCCAGCTCGAGCCTTAACAGCCACTTTCGACAAACAATGATGCAACAAGTGCCCAAACTCGTGAAAGGTAGTCTGCACCTCGTCGTGGCTCAGTAAGGCCGGCTTGCCGCGTTGTGGGGGGGTAAAGTTACCAACCATCAAGCCCAAGTGCGGTTCAAACCCTGTGTCTGTAGGAACGCCTGTAATCAGACTGTTCATCCACGCGCCCGCCCGTTTGGACTCACGCGGGAACCAATCCGCATAAAACGACCCCAAGTGATGACCTGCTTTGTCATGAATGTCATAAAACGTCACGTCTTCATGCCAAACGGGAACATTAGGGCGTTCAGTCACAGAAATACCAAACAAGCGTTCGGTGATGGTAAAAAGCCCTTTCAAGACACCATCAAGGGGAAAGTATGGGCGCAGTTCTTCGGCGTCAAAGTCAAACTGATGACGGCGCAGTTTTTCGCTGGCGTAGTGCATGTCCCAAGGCTCGAGCGTCTCGATATCAAGGTGCTCATGAGCAAACGTTTGCAAGGTGTCCAGTTCTTGCTGCCAGTAAGGCATGGTTTTTTCGGTCAAATCGCGCACAAACGCCAAAGCCGCGTCACCATTTTTGGCCATGTTGGTCTCCAAGCGATAATCGGCAAAGTCGCGGTAGCCTAGCAAGTCCGCCATCTCACGGCGCAACGCCAAAATTTCTTCAATTAAAGGACGGTTGTCGGTGTCGCCATCACAAGCGCGGTTCACGTAGGCTTGGTACATCTGCTGGCGCAGTTCGCGCTTGTCGGCATGGGTCATAAAAGGCAAATACGAAGGAATTTGCAAGGTGAAACGGTAGCCCTCGAGCCCTTTTTGCGCGGCATTTTCGCGGGCTTGATTGGCAGCGCGTTCTGGCAAACCAGCTACGTCTGCGTCGTCAGTGAGCACCAATTCAAACGCGTTAGTGGCATCCAAGACGTTTTCGGAAAAGGTGTTTTGTAGTTGGCTTAACGCCATGCTGATTTCGCGCACGCGGGCTTTTTCGGCGGCGGGTAGTGCCGCGCCTGCCCGTCTGAAACTGTCGATGGTTTTCTCGAGGTGACGCTTGCGCACGCCTGTGAGCGTGGCGGCTTCGGGGCTGTCTGCGTATTGCTTGACGGCTTGCCACAGGTCGTCGTTGAGGGGCAGTTCGGCATAAAACGCTGAAAACTCGGGCAGCACGGCGTTAAACGCTTGGCGCAGTTCAGGGTGGTTTTCTACCGACATAAGGTGATAAGCGATGCCGACGGCTCGAGATAGTCCCTCGAGGGCATCATCGAGCGCCACAATGGTGTTTTCAAAGGTGCGTGGCGCGTCTAAGTTAATAACGGTGTCAACAGCGTCACGGGCGCTATCGATAGCGTCTTTAATACCGGGTTCTACGTGTTCGGCAGCGATAGCGTCAAACGGAATATGAAAATCTTGCGATAAAAGGGGATTAGCCTGACGAACGGTCATGCTTGTCAGTCTAACGTGCTGATGGCGTTCAATAAGCAGCCCGTACACATTCTGCTTGATTGTTTAACTGCTTAACGAACAGGTTGCCTCAAAACTGACGCAAACGAGCACAAACTACTCACAGCGGCACAGTTCTTGAGGCTTTCTGATGATTTGCGATATTGACGCGGCGCACGGATAAGTTGCGGGTAAGTTGTTATGTCTGCAGGAGAATGTGTTCACAGCGCAATATTCACACCGCAACAGGTGCAAGTTACCGCCAAGTGATTGATTCACACTCAAGTGATTGACGCCAACTCTGCTGCTGTATTTCAGAGGTGGTTTGTTTGTGCTGTGGCTTCAGATAACGTCGGCATCATCGACGTCAAAACGCCCCACGGCGTCGGTCATCCACATGCCTTCGTATTCGCCACTAGCTTGGCGCGACAGCAAAAACGAATAACCCACCCGTTCGCCTTCGGCAGTCGTGAGCACCACATCGATGCGGGCTTGGTCGCCTTCCATTTCCACGGGGCTGTATTCGGCGTCCACGTGGTTGAGCATATCAATGTAAAGGGGGTTTTTCACCAAGTTGACAAAGCGCTCGAGCGGCCCTGTCACTTGCCTATTTTGCGGCGAAGCAAAGTTAAAGGTAATGGCAATGCCCGCATCTGGATAGGGGTCGTCGTTGTTGCCAAGGGCGCTAACTTGAATGCGCACCACGTCTTCGGGGGAGTGCTCGAGCGACGGTTGCGGAAAATCGGCTGCTGCGTCACTTTGAGCGCTGACATATGCGCCTGCTAACAAACCTAGAACGCTGATGACACGCACGAATGTATATAAAGGTCTCATGTTGCCATTATGGCGAGCTAGCAAGGGTGACTCAGTACGAACGCACGCCTTTTGTGTCAGATTTGTCTTAGATATGGGTCGGATTGCAGCCAACCATACTGAGGTAGCTGCTCTGCGCGCGTCATGCTTTGTTGAAATGGGTTCGTTAGCATGAAGCGTAACGTTTCCGTCCAAAATGAAAAAAAACGTTAGCAATGACGCGGTTTGTTTAGTCAACGTGGTTTGTGTGTGATGTTGTTGGTTGTTCGCTTTGGCTACAGGTTGTTGGGTGAATGCTTTTGTTGTAATCGTGATTTTTATGTTGATGTTGACACCCAACGGCATCTTTAGTGTGTTGGTGATAATGTGTTCATCTGTAGGAAACATGTAACATGACCAGTCTCCATCAAAATAAATGGTGCTCAGCATATTTTCTTTGCTGTCTTAACCAACTACTAACTTAGTTAAAAAGTCAAAATGTGCTTTTTGCTATATCTTTGAAGGTTAGTTGTCTAATAACTGCGTTAATGGGGTGGTACTCGAGCCAAATAGGCCCGCAATAATCAACGATAGGGTGCAGTCACGAACAGGCAGCGTGGACGCGAAAGTCAGCGTGTATTGAGGGTGGCTGTAAGGGTGCTCGAGAATATAATAGTAGTCGTTGACACAGTAGTCGTCGATGAAGTAGATTAGCGGAGTGGTCAGCGGTCTATTGATAAACCATGTGTGATGAACCATGTGACGCGTCAATCTGCAGGCGTCATGCCTCGGTGAGGGGGGTGTTAGTACCTGCGTTAACACTGTTTACTTACACTGACAACTTACACTCACGTCTGACCATTCTTTTGTTCATTGGAGTCATATGAGTTCAAACAACCCCACACAGGTCAACGCTTTGCGCCGACAGGCTTTTTCGGATGCCCTGTGGGATGCGGCGGATGTTGCCATTATGGTAACTGATGTCCAAGGGGTGTTCGTGGATGTCAGTGATGGTTTTTGTACCTTGATTGGTTATGCCCGTCATGAATTGGTGGGTGAGCCTTTTAGCATGTTGCTGCCTCTTGAACACATCACAGCCGCCATGCGTGCCAAAGACGCGGCGTTTCAAAAACCTCAGTATCCCCATCAAAGCCAGCCAATGCGCAGTCAGTGGATACTGCTTAATAAAGCAGGTAAGCGGGTTAATATGGCCACAAGCACGACCAGAGTGAACGTGGCAGGAGAAAGCTACCAAGTGACTACCGTCAAAGATGTGACGGCACTCACGCAGTCGTATGCACGGCAAGCGGAGTTGTATCAGCAACTGGTGTTGGCGTTGCGCTTGGGGGATATTCAGGTGTGGCGTTGGGATATTGTCAACGATGAAGTTGTTACGGGTGATGCTGAGGCTAGCGGTGTGCGGCAAGCAGACACGCTCGAATACGTCCATGAAGACGACCGAGAGGTGCTACTGCAAGCCACTGACAAAGCCTTAACGGCGCCTGCTGAGCCTACCGAGGCGTTTTGTGAATACCGCCTGCGAACGCCCCAAGGCTGGCAGTGGTTGGCCACTACCATGGCAGTGACGCAACGTGACAGGCAAGGGCAACCCACGGTGATGTTGGGTGTCAACCGCAACATTCAAGACCACAAAGACCGTGAGCGGGACATTGGCGCGTTGCAGTACAAGCTCGAGCGCATCATCAGTGCAGTGCAAGCAGGCGTCATTGAAATTAACGCCCACGGCGAAGTTGTCTACGTGAACCTAGAAGCATGTGCCATGCTGCAAACGTCTCCGCCTCAGCTTCTGTGCTGTCACTACCATGATGTGCCGTGGCAATTTTTTGACGAACGCGGTCAGCCGCTAGACGCAGTGGGCATTCCCCTTGTGGCAGACACGTTGGCAACATGCCAAGCCCCCCAAGACATCAAGGTGAGTACGGCGACGCCTCACAAGTGGTTTAATATGCGGGCGCAACCGCTGTTTGATGAGCAAACGGGGCAGGTGTCTGGGGTGGTGGTGAGCCTGAATGACATCACGGCCATCGAAAGCTCGAGGCGCGAACTGGTGAATTTGTCAGGGCGGCTCGTGAACATTTTAGAGAGCACCACCGATGCATTTTTTTCGCTCGATAGGCAGTGGCGTTTTACCTACCTCAACCAGCAAGCCGAACGTGCCTTACAAACCTCCCGTGCACAGCTGCTAGGTCAGCGGGCGTGGGATTACTTTGCTGAGGCCGATGAGTTTCGCCGTCAGTATGAACGCGTCTTTGCAGAGCAGCAGCCTGTGACGTTTGAAGCGCATTATGCTCCTCTAAATGTTCATTTTGAGGTACATGCGTATCCGTTTAGTGATGAACTGGGGGTGTTTTTCCGCGATGTGACCCACCGTCAAGAAGATCGTAAGCGTCTGCTCGAAAGTGAAGAACGCTTCCGGCGCAGTTTTGAAGATTCGCCCTTGGGGATGGTCATCGTCACCCCAGAACGGCGATATATTCGTGCCAATCACAATTTTTGCCAGATGGTTGGCTACGCCGAAGATGAGCTGATTGGTCGCGAGACCCGTGATTTTACCTATTTGGATGATAAAGAAAAAACCGCCCCACTGGTGGCGCAGTTGGTTGCTGGTGATATTGCCAGCTACACGGTTGAGAAGCGTTA
This sequence comes from uncultured bacterium, assembly GCA_964550765.1. GTDB lineage: Bacteria > Deinococcota > Deinococci > Deinococcales > Trueperaceae > JBCCBI01. The sequence goes on from CAZKAZ010000007.1 coordinate 48,354, forward strand.
TCAGCACAAAGATGGTCACGATGTGTGGGCGCGGTTGAGTGTGTCGCTGGTGCGTGATGAACAGGGTACGCCATTATATGTGATTGGTCAGATTCAAGATTTAACCGAACAGTTCGAGCGCGAAGCCGCTTATGCGACCATCGTCAATCATGCATTGCAGGGGTTTGTGCTGTTGCAAGCGGGTAAGGTCGTGTTGGTAAACCCAGCTGCAGTCGCCATGTTGGGTTACACCGAACAAGAGATGTATGCGTGGCAACTTGCTCAACAAACGCAGGTGATTTATCCAGAAGACATACCTGACTTTACGACTGCGGTGCGCAACATTGTCACGGGGTGCATGAGTGCCTATCAAAGCGTATTGCGCTTTGTGCACCGACACGGCAGTGTGCGCTGGGCAGAGGTTTATTTGTCGGCGGTGTCTTATAAAGGTAGTACAGCAGTACAACTGGCCTTTTTAGATGTGACTGCGCGCCAACAAGCCCAAGACGAGCTTAAACGGGCGCTCGTTGAGCGCACAGTACTGTTACAAGAAGTGCATCATCGCGTGCGCAACAACCTGCAGGTGATTGCTTCTATGCTCAACTTGCAAGCCAAGCGCCTCGAGAATATTGCCGCTAAACAGGCGCTCGAGGACAGTCACCGCCGCATTTTGGCCATGGCTGCCGTGCACCGAGCCTTACACGAGTCCAATGATTTAGCCAACATTGACTTTGCTGCTTACTTAACGGATTTTGTGACGCGTTTGCTGCGTCCTAAGCGCAATCAGGTGCACCTGCATCTGCAGCTCGAGCCAACCTTCTTGAGCGCCGAACAGGCCATTCCCTGTGCCCTTATCGTCAATGAACTGGTTAGTAACGCGCTCGAGCACGCTTTTGTGGGCGATATCAACAACGCTGTTGACCAAGCAAGCGATGACCAAGTAAGCGATGAAGCGTATATCTACGTGCGTTTGCAACACGATGATGATGTCGTCACTTTGTCCGTGGCTGATAATGGCGTGGGTATGCCTGCTGATAGCCTCGAGCATGACACCTTGGGGATGATCATCGTGCAATCGTTAGCAGGACAACTCGACGCTACCCTCGTCATCGACAACACCTGCGCTGACATGACGCGCCCCGGCACGACAGTCACGGTGACGTTTGCTGTCAGCTCGTCAACGCTTTAAGCTTCGTAGGCTCAGCGTAAGTGGATGGGTAAGCGCCCGGTGGCTGGCGCGCCCGTAAGGACAGCAATGATTTGCCCTAGTGCCGCCTCCCCAAAACCAAAACTGACCACTGCTGGCAGTCCTACTTCTAGGCAACTGTAGGGATTCCACAGGGCAACGTGCGCCGCGTTAGCTGCGTGTTGTGCTAAGTGTTGCGCGAACTGACCTTCAGCGCTTGAAAGTCTGTGCCGACTAGCGGACACGAACAAAAGTTGATACACGCCGATGTCCTCGGGCTGTGTCTCAGGGAGAGCATTGGCTTGATAGAACAGTGGGCGCACGCTGACGTGCTGCTCGAGCATCTGTACTAACTTCCTTGCAGGTGTATCAATGACATCGCTGGCACTACCTCCCACGCGGTTATCAGCTGCTACAAACAGTACGGGTTTTTCAGATGTTAAGCGCGGCATGTCTCCCCAAGTATTGACCACCGTGACCGCCCGACGGCTCACTTCAGCCAGATAGTTTTCATCACCCTGAACATCAACATCATCAGGTTTGCTAGCGGGAAAACGCTGGGCGAGTTGGCGAATGCGTGCTGCTGAACGGCGCAAGGTGTCGGGGTCAACCTGGCCGTCTTTTTCGGCTTGGGCGAGGGCGTGAAAGGTCTGCACGTGATAGCGCAGGTTACTTTGGGCATCACCGCTGTCTATGCGGTTGTGGGCGTTGCTGTTGGGCAAATCCACGCCAGCGTTGAGCGCAAGCACAGTGGCCTCGGCGGCGCTGTAGGTTTTGGCGATGGCGGCCATCTCGAGGGCATCGGAAAAAATCACCCCCTCAAAACCAAGGATTTCTCGCAACAATCCAGTCATAATTTTTTTGGAAAGCGTCGCCGGAAGTTCGCGGTCGAGTTGCGGCAACATCCCGTGAAAGGTCATCACACAGGCTGCGCTAGCACGGATGCCTGCGCGGAAGGGGAGAAGCTCGAGCGCCTCCAACTGTTCTGGTGAGCGGTCAACTTCTGGCAAACCATGATGTGAGTCAATGGCTGTATCACCATGTCCCGGAAAGTGCTTGAGCGTCGCTGCAATGCCGCCTGCCTGTAAACCCGTCACAAACGCTGCTACATGCTCAGCAACAGCCTCAGGACGGCTTCCAAACGAACGGTCACCAATCACCGGATTCAAGGGATTGTTGTTCACGTCAGCTACAGGGGCGAGGTTGACGTTGATGCCAAGTTGAGCAAGGCCCCTTGCGGTGATGGTGGCAGTGGCTCGAGTCACCTCTGGGTCTGCGACTGCCCCAAGTGCCATATTGCCCGGACTGTGCGGTACAAACAACGCCCGCACCACGCTGCCGCCTTCTTGGTCGGTACTAATGAGCACATCATCCCCGCACAACGTTCGCAATTCAGCAGTTAAGTCTCGAGTTTGTTCAATACTCTCGACGTTGCGGCGAAACAAGCAGATGCCTTTGGGTTGAAATTCAGCCAGCAGTGCCCGTTCGTTAGGGGAGAGGGTAGTGCTCGCAAGGTCAATTTCAAGATGTTGATGGGTTGCCACATTTCCTCCTATGGGTGTCAAACGACCAAGAAGCAATCTTGTTTGCAGGCGTCGTTGCTAGACATCATCGCGGCGCATCGTCGTGACACAAGCAAATGATGCGGATGTGCTGTTGCTTTGGTGACGTCAAGGGTTCAGTAAATGTCAAGTGTTTGGCTAATGTCGGGGTGACACGTGTTGCTGCAGGGTGTTTGCGTTGCTGTTATGTCTTTGATTGCTTTGAGGGACGCACAAACCTCAAGTTGCTGTGTTATATTTGTATCCTACAACACAAAGGAGGTTGGTTTATGGGTATCCGAATGGCGTCTGTACTTGGTCTTGTGATGGTGGCAGTGCTCGCTGCACAGGTATTGGCCAATGATGGTCACGGCTCTGAGGTGGTCAATCCCAAGGCTGAGATTGACATGCCTAGTCCGATTGCACTCAACCCGAGTCGTGGTCAAGATATCGGCACGGTGTTTGAAGCCTTTCTCAGCCCGCATCAGCAAGGTGGTGAAGAAGAAGACACCCCACGTCTGATTCCCAACGTGTTTCGCTCAACTGCCCCGTCTACCCCGCGCCACGAGCGCCCCTCACATGGACATGGCGTGTTGTCGTTTACCAACGACCTGAGCAAAGCCTATGTGCACTTGGCGGTTGAGAACGTTGATGTCGAAAATATCGTCATGTTTCACATCCACTGCGGACGCCCGGGGCAGTTGGGGCCCATTTTGGTGGACTTTAGCTTGATGGGCAACGTGCGCGAGTTTTGGGCAGATGGTGTGTTTAGTATAGAAATTACCAACGAAGACCTCGAAGCAGTGCTCGATAACGGCGAAGGGTTCATTGGTGCGTTTACGGCGGGTTGCCCGATTGTGCCGAGCATTCCCAACGACAAAGTGACCACCATTGGCGGGATGGAGACGATTGCTCGAGAAGGTGAACTCTACTTCAACTTGCACACCGCTGGCCAAACGTTCTTCGGTGATATTCGCGGCAAGCTCGTGCAAGTACAATAGCCTCACGCGTTTGGGTTGATAGGGCGAGATGATAGGGTGGCTCGAGCCATCTCGCCCTCTTGTTGAAATACCATTGCCATGATTACCGTCTACAACACCGCCTACAACGTTGAACACGTGTTCAATGCGTGTGCAACACGGCGAGGCCGGTGTATTGGTGTCGGTGTGATGTTGGTCAATGGCATCAATGATAGAAATGACCTGTGACATTGCTCAAACTAACGCGTTTGCACATCCGCCGCATCACGCAGGGCGTCACCCACAAAGTTAAACGCCAACACCGACAAAATAATCAGCAACCCCGGAGAAAGTAACCAAGGATACAACCGTAAGGCTTCAAAACTCTGGGCGTCTTTAAGTAGTAACCCCCACGAGGTCATGGGTTCTTTGATGCCGAGTCCCAAAAACGACAGCGCACTTTCGCCCAAGATATATCCAGGCAAAGCCACGCTGGCAGCCACCAGTAAGTATGAGGTCAAATTAGGCAAAATATGTCGCAAAATAATGCGGTTACTGCCCATGCCAATGGCTCTGGCGGCTTGCACATAGTCAACTTCCCTAGCCGATAACACCTGCCCGCGCACAACTCTGGCAATACTTGCCCAGCCTATCAATGACAAAACTGCCACGATGGCTATGTATACCCACGTTGATGGCCAGCGGGCGGGGATGATGCTGGCGAGGGCAAGCAAAATCGGCAATCTGGGAAACGACAACATCACCTCGATGAGCCGTTGTAAAAGGGTGTCAATCATGCCGCCGTAGTAGCCGCTGACGCCCCCTACAAAAATACCGATGCTAAACGAGATGGCGATGCCGACTAAACCCACAGATAGTGACACTTGCGATCCTACCAACATGCGGCTCAACAAATCACGCCCGAAGCGGTCAGTGCCGAGGGGGAAGAAAAACCCGTCTTGGACGCCAAAAAGATGTAAATCGCTTTCAATGCCAAAAAAGTCGTAGCTTTCACCACGTACGAACCAGCGAATAGGCAGGGGGGTGCTGGTATCGGGTACGTACTGACGCTGAAAGGTGACCGGGTCACGTTCTTGCGTTACAGGATAGACAAAAGGACGCATTAAGCTGCCCTCGTGAAAAACGCGCACCCGCTGGGGGGGTTGGTGGACAAAGCGGCTGTGTTGGGTGGTGATGTTGTAGGGAGCGACGAACGGCGCAAGTAGGGCGACGAGGTAGAGGAGAATCAAGATGACAGCGCCAGCCATGCCAAGGCTCGAGCGCCTAAAGCGCCGCCACGCCAGTTGTAAGGGGCTGACCAGTTGTGGTGGTAAGTCGTGGTGGTCAGTCATGATGGGGTGTTGCGCCGCGTTTGTATTGGTATTAGCGTGTGTATCAGCCATAACGAATCCTCGGGTCTACCCAGGCCAAGGCAATGTCTGCCAGCAAGTTGCCGACCATCAACATCAAACTGGTCATCAGTAGCAAGGTCATGGCGACATATTGGTCTTGGGCGAGTAGCGAATCGTACAAAAGCCTGCCTGTAGCCGGTAAGTTCAAGACAATCGAGACGATAATCGTGCCGTTAATCAATTCGGGTAAGCTTAACCCTGCCAGCGAAATCAGTGGGTTGATGGCATTTCTGACCGCATGACGGTTAATCACCACCCGTTCCTCGAGGCCTTTGGCGCGGGCGGTGCGCACATAATCGGCATAGAGCACGTCAAGTAAGTTGGCTCGCATCTGCCGCATAATCACCGCAATACCCGATGTACCAATGGCCAAAATGGGTATCCACATGTGATTGAGAAAACTCAAGAATTTCCCCAGCGTCCACGGTTCACCAATATATTCCGGGCTAAACAAGCCACCGACTTGCCTGCCACCCAACGCGAGCACCAGCGCTACCAACAAGAGTGCCACCAAAAAGTTCGGTACAGCCAAACCGATGTAACCGATGATGCTAGCAATGGCGTCTGTAGCACTGTTGCGTTTAAGGGCGGTGAGAATGCCTAGTGGTACTGCCAGTAGCCACGACACTGCCATAGTCATGGCCGTAATCACTACTGTCCAGGTAATTTGTTCGCCAATAAGACCAGCCACCGGACGGTTAGCAAAAAACGAAAACCCAAAGTCACCCCTAGTGATCATGCCCCAAAGCCAGCGGCTGTACTGTTCCCAAGCTGGGCGGTCAAGTCCTAGTTGTTGCTCGAGCCTTGCCACCGTCTGCGGACTCATGCGGGGGTCTTCGAGGTAGCGATCCGTAAAACTGCCGGGCTGAAGCTGAATCACCACAAAACACAACACCGAGACGATAAAAAGGGTGGGAATCATCAAAAAGATACGTCGCAACACGTATACCCCCAAAGATGCCCCGCGCATTAGCTGTCAACTTCTAACATATTTAACCTCTATCATGTTCAACCTCTATCATGTTCAACCTCCATAAACGCGTTTTGCGGATAAAGACGCATATCCATTGCGATTGATGCCTTTAGAAATTATCTACGCAGAGTGCTTAGGAAACGCTACGGATGCAGGCGAGAACGGAAGAACGTCTACAGGACTTTGTGAAGTGTTGAGTCGGAATCCGTCTTATTATGTCTTTATATCGGTCTTATGAACGTGACTGCTTGGTGAGATAGCAAAAACAGGGACTAAAAGCCCCTGTTCGCCGGTCAATTTTTCGGTCAATTTTGTGGTGGCTTACTCGAGAAAGTAACGCGGTAAGGGATTGTAACCAGGAATCACGCCGAGGCTATAGACAAAGTTTTGCACGCTGTTATAAGCAGCAGCCACGTTGGCGGGTTTGGCAATCATAATCACCGGGACGTTCTCGGCGTTAAGTACTTGCCACTCTTGATACAAAGCCACCCGTTCAGCTTGGTCGGTAAGCACTGAGCCTTGGTCAAAGATTTCGTAGATGCGCATTTCCCAGTCAGCCATGACATCAAAGTTGGCAGGTTCGCCCGGTTCAGTCGGTTGGGTGGCGCGGTGCCAGTAGTAGAGTGAACCGCCCGGTTGCCAGATGGGTTTGCGCAGTTCGGGGTCGGGTTGATTGCCAAAGGCGATAAGGACTGCTTCGTAGTCACCTGCGAGGGCAGTACCAAACAACGCACTGCCTTGTACACCGCGCAAGTCGACTTGCATGCCTACTTGTTCAAAGTCGTTTTGCAAAATGGTAGCAATGTCGGTAAAGGTGCTCGAGTCAGCATTGTAGGTAAGCGTAAACGCAATATCGTCTCCGCCCGCTGCGTTGCGGATGCCGTTGCCGTCAGTATCTTCTAAGCCTAAGGCGTCTAGGGCGTCGTTGGCTGCCGCTAAATCAAACATGTTCATAAGCTCAGTGGTATCCACGTAGAACGTGCCATCTACGGGTGCTGTAGGCGTACCAGGGATTTGGGCGAGGCCGTTGTAGACGTCTTCAATGACCCGCATGCGGTCAACGGCAAATTCCATGGCGCGGCGGAAAGCTACATCCGAAAAGAGATTAGCGAGTTCGGGGTTTTCGGCGTTGAAGTTAAACGCCAAGTGGGGGGGAGAGCCAAACAGTGCATTACTTTGAATGACCCGGAAGTCTGCGCCTGCGAGTTCTTGTGATTTGAAATCCGGAAATTGCGCCCCAGAGATATTCAACTGGTCGATGTTGCCCGCTTGGAATTGGGCGGTTTGCGCTTCGGTACCGCGAATGATGAGGTACTCGAGGTTATCAATGTAAGGTAGCCTCGTGCCGTTACTGTCTTCTTTCCAGTAATCAGGGTTTCTGCTGAGGCGCACGACTTGGCCAGGAACATATTCTGCAAGCATGTAAGGCCCTGTACCGACCACTTCACTGGGGTCAATGTCAGTTGGCCAGGCGTTGTTAATGTCGCCCGGTTCTGCGCCGCCCTCGACGCTAAACGGTAACAACTTGTGACGGGGCATAATGAAAAAACGCTGTTGCAACAAAAACGCCGCTGAGGCCGTCGGTAAGGTCATCTGCACGGTCAAGTCATCGATTTTTTCAAATGCTACTGCTTGTTCTTCACCGTCAACAGTGAACACGAACTGGGCTGCGTCACCTGCCCTTGCTTCTGGGTTGGTGATGATTTGTTCATAAGTAAAAATCACGTCATCAGCGGTAAAAGGCGTGCCGTCATGCCAAGTGACCCCTTCGCGCAAGTTGAAGGTGTAGACCGTGCCATCTTCAGAAATGTCCCATGAAGCTGCCAAACTGGGTTCTAGGGCGTAGGTTTCTAGGTTAAATTCCACCAAGCTGTCAAACATTTGTTGGGTGATGCGCTGGGAGACGTTGCTGATTTCGCCGTAATAAAAAAAGCGCGGCGGGGCGTCACTGAGGGCGAGGCTGAGTGTGCCGCCGGTGCTTTCTGGCTTGACCAAGCCAAGCCCCTCGTAATCAGGGACGACCTTGACTTGCGCAAGGCTGCTTGTCAGTAGCATGACAGTAAGTAATGTTGCAAAAAGTTTTGTTTTCATCATTCTCCTTTGCAAAGATGTGTGAACGTAGGTGGTGCTTAGCTAGCAGATGTGACGAAGATGTTTCAACTTTGTGACCGTTGCTACGTAGCATATAACGCCAACTTGGTGAGCGCAATACGTGAGCCTTTAATAAATTACTGCTTATATACGTATAGCCTATAATAGCTTAAAAAGCATGTTTTCTGGCTATGTTGACGATGCCTGTCTCGAGCCATGCCTGTTTCGAGCCGTGCCTGTTTTGAGCAGAAGCGTGTTTCAAGTAACGTGTTTCAAGTAACGTGTTTCAAGTATCGGTGGCTCGAGCCTCAGCACGTTCAGTGCGTAAAGCCTGCAAGGTATCGCGCACCCGTTGTTGATGGTCTGCTAATACTGTGTGTGCGTGTTCAGGTGTAACACCGCTTGCGGCGATGACGATGGCTACCCGAATATGCCAGTCGCTAGCAAGTAAGGAAGCTCGAGCCACTTCGTCACGCACGTTAGCAGCCTCCCGCACGATATTGACTGCTCGCTGCTTGAGTTTGTCGTTAGTGGGTTTCATGCCCACCATCACGTTGCCATATGCCCCTCCGAGGCGCACCAGTACTGCCGTTGACAGCATATTCAAGGTGATTTTTTGGGCAGTACCAGCTGCTAAGCGCGTTGAACCTGCTAACACTTCTGCGCCACTAGCCAAAAAAATACCCACGTCAGCCGCTTCGAGCATGGGGGCGTCGGCATTGTTGGCTAACGCCACGGTAAACGCGCCTGCTTGTTTGGCTGTTTTGAGTCCTGCCAAGGTGTAGGGGGTGCGACCACTCGCGGCCACGGCAATAAAGGCATCGTTTTGATTGAGGTGTAAGGTGTTCACCTCGAGCTTGCCTTGCTCAATATCGTCTTCGGCGTGTTCGATGGGTTTATCTTGGGCGGCGTGCCCGCCTGCTATGAGCACCACAGCACGTTCAAAGCCAAATGTTGGCACTAACTCAGCGGCGTCTTGCAGTGCCAAACGCCCAGACGTACCTGCGCCCATGTACACCAGCCGCCCACCTGCTGCCACACAGCGTTCAATGCCCGCAGCCGCTTTTTCAATGTCGGGTAGTACCGAAGCAACTGCTGCTGCCGCCCGCTGATGGCTTTGCACCATCACTTTTAAGCTATCCGCCAGCGACCAAGTGTCGAGGTCGTGGTAATCGCGGCTAGACAGTTCGGTGTTCGTCGTGGTTTGTAGGTCGTTGGAGACGTCTTTGCTCACAGGGTTTCTCCTTGAATGGAAGTGGGATGGGGATTGATGGCTTGATGGGAAGTCATTGTTGTCTAAGAAGTTACTCGAGATTGTCTAAGAAGTTACTCGAGCACCATATACCCACTTTGATACGTCCGCCAGACATGCGCCCCAATGCGCCCATAAAACGCCACCAAATCCGTCCAGTCGATGAGCACGTCGGTTGCGCCCTGTGTTTGCAAATACTGACAGCAAGCATGCAAAAACGTCAGTCCTAAACCTTGCCCGCGCATCTCTGCATCAATACCAATAGGCCCCAAACCTGAAACGCGTCTATCTGCGGGTAGGGCTGCTCGCCAGTTGAGGCCGGGGGCGGGGTAGTCGCTATCGAAAGTGACGTAGGCGAAACCAACGATATTTTTGTTGTTAGTGTTGTTGGGGGTGTGCTCGAGCACCAACACTGTCTCCCCAGCCGCCAAGCGTTCTTTCACCTCGTCGTGCCAACGTCCAGCAAAGGCTTTAGCTACAAAATCAACAGCGTCATCAGCGTGGCTGTCATCCTGCGTTACGGGTAACACCCGATAGTTCTCGGGCAGGCGCAACGCGGGTAGTTGCGTTAAATCGGCGTGTACATCGTGTTCTAAACCTTGAAACACGACACCTTTGGCACGCAAAAATCGCCAAGTGGCCAAACTAACACTATGCGGTATGCCCGGCAAAAGTTGATGGGCAGCGCCACCTAAGCGCACCCGACGCACGCCAGCTTTACGTAGGCGTTGCATAAGTTCGTTCCAAAGGGTCGTGCCGATGCCTTGGTTGATGTTGTCGGGATGGGTAATGATGGCGCACAAGTGCGCTCGAGCCGCCCGTTCTTCACCCCACAAAGCGGCTTTTGCCCAAATGAACCCCACTAGGCGGTCATGTTCTTCAGCTACCAAACACCACTCTGGTCTAAAAGCGGCGCGCATGGCGTGATGCAATACGGATGCTTGCAAAGGATGGTCGGCGCCAATGTGAGCGTTCCACAGGGCGATTATGTCGCTATCATCAGCAGGTTGGCGGGTGCGCAACGTAAGGGATGTCACGGTGAAAGCCTATCATAGCGCGTTTGTGTTAAGCTGCACCAAGTGAGTTATTGTGAGTCAATATCAACCATTTAACGCCGAAGAAGCGCTTCCTGCGCGCGATTTGACCGCCGTGGATTATGTTTTACAGCAATCAGTAGCACAAGGCGCGGTTTCTGCTGCGGTGGCTGCGGTGGGCAAGCGCGATAGTCATGTGGTGGTGGGCGCGCACGGCGTCACCTGTTTGCCTGCTTACCGTCTAGCACAAAGTGAACCAGACGACTACGCTGATGACTACGTTGTGCAAGCAGATACCCGTTTTGACGTGGCGTCTTTGACCAAAGTTGTCTCGACGTTATCGAGTTTGACGCGCCTCGAGCAAGCTGGTTGGCTATCGTTCGATGATTCCATCCGCCGCTTTTTTGCTAGTGCAGGCTGGTTTCACACGCCCTCTTTAGGTGATGCGACCATTGCTGACTTGCTTAGCCACCAATCTGGCTTACCTGCCTGGCGTGCGTTGTTTGCTGTCACCAATCAGCGCGATACTGCCTTTGCCAACGTGTTACAAAGCGCCTTAGAAACGCCTGGTCAGCTCGTTTACAGCGATTTGGGCATGATTCTCGCGGGTGCCATCATCGAGGTGGTTACAGGTATGCGGCAGGACGCGTTTGCAGGGCAGCTTTTTACAGAATTGGGTATGGAAAATACTGAGTACTTGCCCTTGATGAACAGTCCGCAAGCTCGAGCCAATATTGCTGCAACTGAATACTGCGGCTGGCGGCGGCAGCTGCTGTGGGGTGACGTGCACGACGAAAACGCGTGGACACTCGGTGGCGTGGCTGGTCACGCAGGGTTGTTTAGTACTGCAGCCGATTTAGCCGTCTACGCAAGGGCGTGGCTCAATTTGGATGAGCGCCTCGGCAGGCCAGACCTGCTCAAAACCTGCACCCAGACCGTCATCGAACAAGACGGCAAACGGCAAAGTTACGGGTGGCATCTCAAACATCATGGCGATAATTACGTTTTTGCAGGTGAAGCCGCCAGCGAAACGGGTTACGGACACACCGGTTTTACGGGCACGAGTATGTGGTTAGAACCCGAGCAAGATTGGTTTGCAGTGCTCCTTACCAACCGCATTCATCCGAGTCGTTTTGCTAGCATTCAACCACCGGTCAGTAAAGACATTAGCCACGTGCGTACTCAGTTCCATCTTGAAGCCGCCAAAGCCTTACGGGATAGTGCGTGAGTTGGCCGTTCGCAACGCCTGAAGGGGCGGTTAATGTCCTTGGGGTGATGTCAGGGACGTCGCTTGATGGGGCAGATGGGGTGTTGGTGCAGCTCGAGCACACCCCCGAGCTTACCTGGCAGGTGCTTGCCCGCATCAGCTTGCCTTACCCCGCTGACTTACGCCGCGTCCTCACCGATATGGTACGCACCCAACACGCTGATTTGGCAGCACTGTGCCAAGCCCACACCGCCGTCGGCAATCACTACGCTCAACTCGTCACCGAAGTACAACAGACACACAAGGTTGACACGGTTGCGTTGTCTGGTCAGACGGTCTATCACGTGCCAACAGTAGACGCAAGCCGCAACTGGCATACCCCAAGCACCTTGCAACTCGGTGAGGTCAGTCGGGTCAGTGAAGGTTGTGGTGTGCAGGTCATCTCTGATTTTCGCCAAACCGACATGGCGGCTTCTGGTCAGGGTGCACCGATGGTCAGTTTTGCTGATGCCCTGTTGTACGGTCACGCAACCGAGCGGCGGGCGGTTCACAACTTGGGCGGGATTTCTAACCTGACGTACTTGCCAGCAGGTCACGAGACGAGTGGCGTGTTTGCGTTTGATACCGGGCCTGCTAGTTGCTTGATTGATGACGCCATGCAGCGGCATTTTGGGCGGGATTTTGACGAAAGTGGGCAGGTGGCACGTCAGGGACGGGTTGATGAAATGGTGTTGGCGAGGTGGCTCGAGCACCCCTACTTTCAACAGTCCCTTCCCAAAACCACTGGTCGCGAAGCCTTTTACCTAGATGCCATGCTCGCTTTAGCAGGCGACAACCTCTCACCTGAAGATTTAGTCGCCACCCTCACGGCGCTTACGGTGCAAAGTATTGTGTTGGCATATCAGCAGCATGTATTACCCAACGGGCTCGAGCGTGTGCTGGTTGCAGGTGGTGGCAGCGACAACCCCATCATCATGCAAGGTTTACAAGCGCAGTTACCTGTCCCTGTTGAAGCATTTCATGAACTCGGTTGGCAAGCCAAAGACCGCGAAGCCTTGGCGTTTGCCGTGCTTGGTTACTACGCCTTACTCGGTAAGACCAACACCTTACCCCAAGCGACGGGGGCGGCCTATCCAGTCATTGCAGGCAAGTTTAGTTTTCCCTCGAGGTTAACCTAAGGCTTGTTAGTTTAACGATTTGCACTACAATTTATGATATGAGACTTTAAGACAAAATTTAAGGCTTGTTATGTGAAAAATGAACCCGCACAGCAAATCAAGCCAGCTACCGACACCCACGCCGGGAAAAACCGTTCTTCTTTTGATAAGCGCAAGGCTGCTGCGTTGGTAATGGCGTAGTACGCGAGCACGGTAAACGCACTGAATGACCAGGTGACCGTCACGTTACCGATTAATGCTAGCAGTGCCACGAATACGGTCATGGTGATAATGGCCCGATTGGGTGACGCGTCAGCCGAAAGTTTGCCGAGGCCTTTGGGCATGTCGCCCCGTCTGCCCATGGCTAAAAGCACTCGAGATAACCCCAACAACAAATTGAGGAGTACGCCTAACATGGCCGTCATCGCACCAATGGCGACGATCAAAGGGGAGAAGGGGATGTTGAAGGTGGCAGCAGCACGCTCGAGTGGTGCAACCTGCGTCCCTGTAAGTGCCAATTCTGCTGTTCCCAAGGTACTCACTGCAACCAGCGCCACAACAGCATAAAGCGTCATAACAACCACCAGCGTGGTGATGATGGCTCTAGGAATAGTGCGGCGCGGTTCGCGTACTTCTTCGCCCAAGGTGGCAATGCGCCCATAACCCGTGTACGCCACAAACATAAGCGCAGAAGCTTCAAGGAGTGCTCGCCACGCCGGAACCCCACCCGTTTGAAAAAAAGGTGTCAATAACGTACTGCTGGCAACATTCGGTAAACCCGCCACGATGAAAAACGCCAAACTCGCCAGGGTCACGCTAACAATGGCGATGTTCACTTGATTAGAACGTCGTAAGCCCCCAACTAACAGCACACCCAGAGCTGCACAGGTCATAAGGGCGATGATGACCGTCCAAAGTTGCGCCGTTATGCCTGCCAAGTTGAGTAAGTAGCCTGCAAACCCCAACGCGGCTGTGGCGGCTGAAGCACTTTTTGCTAGCAAAAAAAGCCAGCCAGCCATAAACCCTGCACGCGGGTGCAAGTAGCGGTAGCCGTATTCATAAGTACCGCCACTCACAGGGTGGTTGGCAGCCAGTTGGGCGCTCGATAAACCATTAAACGTGGCGGTAGCTGCCGCAATTAGCGTGGCGAGCACTACGGCAGGCCCTACCACCCCAGCAGCGATGCCCACACTCACAAACACGCCCGTTCCGACGATGGATCCTAAGCCCATCATCACTGCACCAAACACGCCCAATTCGCGTTTCAACGCTGTCACTGTCATACCGCGTAGCCTATACGCCCGCTGCCACAACAAACAAGCGCCGCCCCCTATCGTAAGGCGCGGCGTTTTGACGTAAACTTAGGTCACATCAGGGCAAAATTGTCAGCTAACCGTCATGTAAACGTGTATTATTGGTAATTTTTAGAGAAACTTGTATATTCCCGATTTGCGACAGACGTCAGCACGAGGCAATGCAGAATTGGGCAAACATCCCACCCATGGCAAGAGGCTTCGTGAGGGCGTGTGCTGAAATGTAGTGCCGTTGGGTACTACGCTCGGTCACGCTGATGAAATACCACCGTTGCGCCTTGCCGATGTGCTTGTCGTGCGCCCCAAAAAAGCCATCCCCAACCTAGAAGTTGCAAAAGCCCACCGATGGGTGCAACTGCGCCGAGAATGGGTACGTTGAGGAGTACCAGCAAGTACAAACTGCCCGAAAAGATGACGCTGCCCCAAAACCAAAACGTGGCTGCAGGTCGGCAAGCCTGTGGCAGAAAAGACACTGCTAGCAGCGCAAGTGCGTGATACATCTGATAACGTGCACCCACGTTAAAGGTGTTTAGCCGGGCTGGCGTGACGACATCACCCAAAGCGTGCGTGCCAAACGCGCCAGCCGCCACGCTCAAAAAGCCCAAGATGGCGGCTATTTCGATGCTGTGGTGGGCGTACCACTCGAAGCCACTCGAGCTAACTGCTGCGTTGCTTGCGCTCGGTGGCGTGGGCTGTGCTTGATTCATGTTTGTGCCCTACTCAAGTCGCGCATCACCCTAGCCCGCAATTCACCTAGTTCTAAAGTATCAACGATGTCGTGAATGGGTTCGTCAGCGTTTAAGATGGTCTCGAGCAACGCATTATAACTTTCCACACAAGGATCTGGCGCGGGGGCTTCGTGTTCCATAAACGCCACACGGTCGTGTTCGTCGCCATATTGACGCTGTTCGCGCTCGAGGCAGTCGTGCAGGGTTTTGATAGCTTGTTGGCAATGGGCTTTTACGTCGGCATCCATGTCAAGAACCTCCAAATTCGTTTGTCTTTTTTAGAGACGTAGTAGTTAAACGTTAAAATACATTTCTCTCAAATTGAATTTTTGTCGTGTCTTATCGGGCGGGGTATTCTATCTCCGCACGGTGTGTTGTGACACTAGCACGCGCTCTGTGTTTGGGGGTGTAGATGATACCCATACCCCATACTTCAGACTCGAGCGGCAACTTCTTGGGGCGTGACTGTCTCATCGCTTTTGAGCACACCATCTTCCAAACGCACCACCCTGTCAACCTTGTCGAGCATGCGGTAATCGTGCGTCACTACAATCACGCAGCGCCCTTCACTAGCGACATTGCGCAGGGCTTCGAGCACCAACACGCCACTTTTGCTGTCTAGGTTGCCGGTTGGTTCATCGGCAAAAAGTACTGTTGGGTCGTTGGCAAGTGCCCTAGCGACCCCTACGCGTTGCCGTTCACCACCAGAGAGCTTAAACGGCAAGTGATTGACCCGCGCCGACAAACCAAAGCGGGCAAGCAAGTCCTGAGCGCGGCGACGGCGTTCTGAGCCAGATACGCCGGCTAGCCCCATAGGAAAGGCGACGTTTTGGGCGGCAGTCAACACCGAAATGAGGTTGTAGGACTGAAACACAAACCCAAACGCTTGCAAACGCAAGTCAGCGCGTTCGCGGTCAGTTAAGCGGCTGATTTCGCGCCCCTGTAAGTAGACTTCGCCCGAACTAGGCACATCGAAACCAGCCAGCAGGTTGAGTAACGTCGACTTTCCTGAACCGGAAGGCCCGACCACAGCCGTGATGGCGCCAGCGGCAAACTGACACGAAAAATGCTCGAGCGCCGTCACGCGTCCGGAGGGCAAGTCATACACTTTACTCAAATCGACTGCTTCTAACACGCTCACAGGATAACGCGTTGGGCGCATGGTCATTGCAAGCGCTGTGACCATGCGTTTCATGTTTTATCAAGGTTGTGATTACGTGGCGGGACAGACAATGCTTACCATCTGAAAAATGGAGTTTTTGCCAGAAAATTTTTAATTTAAGCTATTTGTCATAAAAATCAACTTGTGTCAACTTCTTTGCGTTTATGCGTCGTTGCTGTCGCTGAACGGCGGCTAGTTTTGGTACTGGCCCCCTTGCTATGGTTTGGTTTGGCTGTTTTGTCTGCTTTGGTTTCTGGCGGGGTATTATCAGTGGCTCGAGCACGTACCCCTTCGACAATACCCACCAACCACACAAAATCAGCCACATCGCGGGCGTCTGTCCAGCGGCTGGTTTTGCTTAACGCAGGCGCGTCTGGGTGACGCTTGGCTAGGCGCTCGAGGTGCTTGAGGAAAGGGTCGGTTATGTCGAGGGCTACTGCGTATGTGGCCAGTTTTTCGCGCCACTCGAGCACATCTTCGGCGTGTTTGGCCAAGTGTCGATAACTGCCCAAGGCTTTGCGAAACGCCCGCCACTGGCGGACTTTGTCAGCCACTTCCGGACGCCACGCCGGAATTGCCACCATTGCCACCCGTCCTAAACCCCAACAACCAAGGGCTGTCAGCAGCAAGATAGCAATACTAACTGGCTGTATATTAACGTCGAGTGATAAACCTGCTACTTCCCACGACGGCGGGACAAACCGCAAAGCAAGCGCCATAAGACTCAGCCCTGTGAAACTGCGCCCAATACTGTAGCAGACGTCGCGTTTGCGTTTGGCATCTTGCCAGCTTGTCTGTTGCATAAAGGCAAACCCAACTACTTGCCCTTGCTTATAAAGCTCGCCACTTGCAGGTAGATTAAAACGGCTCACTGCCCAGCCGAGGGGTTCACGCCGCCACTTGTTCAAAAATGACCCCAAGTGCAACCCCAACTTGCCCTCAAAAGCGCGAACGTCCACGTAACCCGCTTGTGAAAAGCGTTTGCTGCCGCCGCGCAAAAAGTCTAGCGCCCGTTTTTCAAAGGGTTTAAGGCTCGAGCGCGTTTTGCCCTGATTCACCACAAACCCCAAACGCCCTTTGGCCACATCACTGTAAAAGTCCACGTAGCCGCGCCGCGCCAAGTCTAGTAGCGTGGCTTGAAATGCTCGCTCGGGGTCAAGGGTTTTTTCTGGTTGAGGGTTAACCAGAACACTGGCGACAGCCGGTGGCACACTGCTCGGTTTTGCCAGTACCTGAAAAATGTCAGCGCGTTCTTGTAACACCTGCGACCGAAAACGCCGCTGGGCGTAGTAGATACGACTAGCGAGCAGCAGTAGCGTCAGCACGCCAACCATGGCGACGACAAACCACTGACTAGTTGTGATTACATCAAGCACCTCGTTGCTTCCGACATGCGCACTGTGTTCGCTTGCACAACATTTGCTTGATGCTGAATACACAGCCCAAGGTTACCTCAACATCAATACACGCCAACATTGCCAACTTCCCCCATTAGCTTGTGGATATGACCCCTACACAAGGCTATCCTCACGAAAGGCCATTTCAAACACATCATATTATCACTACACGTTCAGACATAGTTGGTGTAAATCACTAAGCCGCTAACTTATGCTTCCTCATGCGCTGTACGCTTGTGGGTCACGTGTCTGCTGCAGAAAGCGCCCATCTTTGTGTGTTTGTTGTGATGGTAGGTTTTTTGTGGCGATGTGCCTACCTGTTGGGCGTGCCTACCCAGGGCATAAAGAAACATGAGCTTGTACGGCTATTGGTCGAGGGGGGCATGATTGTACGTGACTGACTTGTACGTGACTGGTCGCGTTTTAGTTTTTTAGTTGTTGTTCTGATTGTTTTTGTTGCTTTGTTGAATTGACAAATCAATGCCACCCCTACGCAACGCGAGAGTAGGCTGTTTTACGTTGAACAGCATTCTTTTGGCTTACAAGTAAATATAATCTACTTATTAGCGTTAAATTAGTAAGTTAACACTATCATGATGAGGTGTTAGGTTGGTGTCCAGTACAGGCTTCTGAGATGAGGTCGTTGTAGCCATACACACTGCCCGAACCGTAGACCACCATGGTGATACCACAACGGGCGCAGGTAGCTCGCCATACGTCGTCACCCAAATCTCGCCATACCACGTCATGCTCGAGGGCAGTAGCTTCGTGGTCAATGGCTTGTTTTTGTTCGTCAATATTCGCTGGCAATGTGTCACCTCAACATCTTAGTACAATACGTGTTGTTTCAACAGTATACGCGATTGTGGCACAAAAACTGGGTTGTGCAATTGTCGTCATTATCAATAATTTCTGTCGTGACGCAAAAAATCGTCTACGTAATTTGTAATGACATGTAAATTTGTTTGTCATGGTCTATGTGAGTTTGGGGCTTTTAATGAGCAGTATTTCCATAATTTGCGTCTACATATTCGAGCGTGTTTTATGCTGGTGTGAGGCTGATAAACATCAATGGCTGTGGAAACGGCATGTGGAATTGCTATAGCATTTCACCTCATAAATGTAAAATTATTTACAATAAATGCTACGTTTAAATAAAAAATAAATAAACTTTTTAGACAGACAATGTAAAGATTCTATGAGGGGAGATTTGTGCTTTTTCTTTCCTTACTTAACAGATGTAGGCGTATGGTAAGAGCACCATGATGACTGCCCCTAAAGATAGCGTTACCCAACACCATGACTCTAACCCTGACCATAAAGCTAATCATCAAGGAAATGCGGTGCAAGCGCGTATGCAGCAAACTGAACGCAAAGCACATAGCCTCGGTCACGACATTGTTTGGTCCGATGTTGGTGATGGCGTGTACTATGCACGTTGTCAACATTGCCACAAGCTGACGATTATTTACAGCTCTGGTACTGTGTTTGGTTATAATACATTAGCATATGAACGTTGTCAGTCTAACCCAGAGTTCTCGACAGACCAAGGTGAGTAATTAGCGAGTCAAGTAAGTACCAAAGCGAATTACAACTAAGCTAGCAAACGTTGTGTGCGTTTTTGTGTGGATGCGAACGTTTTGCCAAGTAGTGAGTGTATTAGTAGCCAGTACATGAGGTAGTTTAGCGCATAACAAGTCAAAAAACGTATAGTATGGGTTGTGCCGTCACGTGTGGAGACGGCGTTTTTTATGCCAATTCAGCTTGACTGGGTTAATCTTGGGTAATGTATACGGGTATGAATGTAAGAATACTGTCAGAAGCTTACTCGCATAATGGGCGTAACTCGAGCAACTCGAGCTAGGAAAGGAGGAAAGACAAAACATCTGCTGCTAGGACTTGAAGTTAGCTTGCTAGCTTAAGCGCCCCACGCTGTTTTAGCCGCAGTACAACCGCAAGGTTGCCTCTTAACGATTACGGTCTCAGCAGTTGCTGGGACTTTTTTTATGTTTGATAATGTAATACGGATTTCAACTGAACGCTTCAAAAAGTCCTACAGATTTTCTTCCGTTCCTGCTTGCATCCGTGGCTTTTCCTACGCGCTCTGCGCGAATTGATTCCTGTTGGAGTCAGTTGGAATGGATATAAGTGTGTAAACATCGCAGGGCTGAACGCGCGCTATGGGACGGGATATCTCGAGTGAAATGCCATCACACGATACAGGTCAACCACAACGACGCAGTGTGTAACGATGCAGTGTGTGACGACGCAGATAATACCCTGACGTATACCCGTCGAATGCAGCATTAGGGTCGATTATGGGTGGGCATCAAAGGGCAATCCCGCCCGTTGTTTCTACAGTTGCCGATGCTTACCAACGCCACATCGAGATAAAACGTGTTCACCTGTATAGGCGTCAATCATGGCAATACTAAAAGTAACCCTCAAAAGACGAAAACCTTGAGTCCGTTTACGTCGCTTGGAACTTGGTTAGGCATCAGACCCTCAAAAGACGAAAACACCCGCGACGATGACTGCCCTACGGGTGCTGAGTGTGCTGTGTTGATACAAAGGGTGTGGTGCCGAGAGCGGGACTTGAACCCGCACGCCCTTGCAGGCAACAGATTTTAAGTCTGCAGCGTCTACCAATTCCGCCATCCCGGCAAACCTTGGTAAGTATACGTGGCAAGCGGGATGGCCGTCAACTGCTGAGGGTGTTTTGTGGCAGGTGTGTATTTTGTGGCAGTGTGTGACAGCCTATAGCAGCGTCATGACGCCCTCCCATACCCAATATAGCCACAGCTAGGACACCGCGTGCCTGTCACTGACCTATGCGCGTGTGGGCGAAGAACTTGGGAAATACCACAAAAAAGGGGTAGCTCGAGCTACCCCTAGTAGGTCACTCAATTCAGTTTAGGCAAAATAGCCTTCAGCGGCTTCGCTTTCAGCACTCCGTTTACTGTCGTCCCAACCTAGCGTGTCACCTAAGAGTTGGGTGACTCTGGGGATGGCTTTGAGGGTGGCTGCTTTGTCCAAAAAGCCCAAGCGGATGCGCCGCGCTAAGAAGTCTTGGGTAGTGCGAGATGCTTCGTGCTTGGCGGCGTGCACGACCTCAGCTTCCAAGAAAGGATGACTGTCGACAAGGCGTTTGATAGTGCCGTTGGCGTTACTTAGTACCTGCCTTGCTTGGTCGCCATACGCCCGACTCAAGTAACTGGCCACATCGAGGTCAATCTTGAAGTCATCTTGCAGTTCACTTGCTAAGGTCGGGGTGTAGCGTTTGCCGCCAACTAGTTTGAGGGTTTCTGTCTGCGAACCTCGGTCAACGGTCAAGTTGCCCACTTTGATGGCTTCATCGACGGTATCGAGTGCCATCTTACGGTAGGTCGTCCACTTGCCGCCGGCAATGGTCAGCAGCCCGGAGTCGCTGACGTTGATGACGTGGTCGCGGGAGAGTTGGGCTGTGTCGGCGGCTTTGGGATCAGATACCAAGGGGCGCAAACCAGACCAGCTCGAGAGCACATCATCCCTTGTTGCAGGTACTGCAAAGTACTTGCGCAAGTGCCGCAAAATATACTCAATATCATCTTCAATGGCTTTGGGATGCGGTTCGATGGGGGCAGGGTTATCAGTTGTCCCTACCAGCGTGTGATCTAACCAAGGCAGTAAGAAGAGCACCCGTCCGTCTTCGGTTTGCGGGATGAGTAAACCTGTTTCGGGTGGCGAGAATTTTTTATCCAAGATGATATGCACCCCCGAACTCGCGCTGAGCATCTTGGCTGCGTGAGGGTCGTCCATGTGGCGAATGCCATCGGTAAAAGGCCCAGTAGCGTTCACGACCACTTTGGCGGCGATGTCCCAACTGTCGCCTGTGAGGGTGTCTTTGACGGTAGCTCCGGAGATTTTACCGTTTTCTTTGGTCAATCCGGTCACTTCGATGTGATTGGCAACAGTCGCGCCCTCTTCAGCGGCAGTTAGCACAATGGCCACGTTCATGCGGGCGTCGTCGAATTGACCGTCATAATAAACGACCGCCCCACGCAGGTTTTCGGGTTGTAACATCGGGAAGCGGTTGAGGGCTTCTTTGGCGTCCACAAAACGGCTTGGTGCCAAGTTAGATTTGCCCGCTAAGGTGTCATACATCTTGAGACCTGTCATAAAATACGGCACTTCCAAGACGTTATACAGCGGGGTGACGATGGCTAGTGGTTTAGCGAGATGTGGGGCAATGTCAATTAATACGGCGCGTTCTTTGAGGGCGTCGCGCACCAAGTTGAACTGGCTGCGGTCGAGTTGTTTGACGGCTTTTTCTAAGTAGCGCACGCCGCCATGAATCAGTTTGGTGCTGCGGCTGCTGGTACCTGCAGAAAAGTCGTCACGTTCGACCATGGCCACTTTGAGACCGCGAGTAGCAGCGTCTAAGGTTGCACCTGCACCGGTCGCGCCACCACCGATAATGAGCATGTCAAAAGTATCATTCTTCAGTTGATTTACGTGGGTTTCTCTATCCATAAACATCCCCTTACAAGGGCACGCTCACAAGAACGTGCTGATAAGACGTGTGTGCGTTGTTCTAGTCATCAACGTCGTTACTCACATAAAAACAGCGCATGGTGGCACATCGTTAGCTTAGCTGGGCTGGTGGGTCACATAACCGGGTAATCAGCCTGTTGTTACTATCACTGCGTCACCATCACCCCGTCACTATCACCCCGTCACTATCACCCTGTTGCCATAATCCCGCTGCTATGAGTGTAGCGGGTTTGGCTCGAGCACGTCAGTGACAAGTGTCTGAGTCGGTCGCTACTATGTTGGTTGCTATAGGTCAGTTGCTATAGGTTAGTTGCTATATGTCAGTCGCTACTTTCCCAGCCAGCTGCCCGGTTAACGGCTCTGTGCCAACCTGATACAAGCTGGTCGCGTTCACTACCCTGCATGCGGGGTTCAAAGCGGGCGTCTTCTTGCCACAATTGTTTTAGTTCGTCTTCTCCTGACCAAAAGCCCGTGGCTAAGCCTGCCAAAAAAGCCGCTCCGAGTGCGGTTGTCTCGGTCACTTTAGGGCGCACGACAGGCACACCTAGGATGTCTGCTTGAAATTGCATGAGCAAATCGTTGCGCGACGCGCCCCCATCGACGCGCAGTTCAGCGAGGGTGATGCCGCTGTCTTTTTCCATCACACCAATGACATCAGCAACTTGATAGGCGATGGCCTCGAGCGCCGCTCGGGCAATGTGGGCGGCGCCGCTACCCCGAGTGAGGCCGACGATAATGCCACGTGCATACTGATCCCAGTGGGGTGCACCCAAACCAGCAAACGCAGGTACTAAGTACACGCCGTCGTTACTGTCTACGCTTGTGGCCAACGCTTCAACGTCTTCGGAGTGGCGAATGATGCCCAAACCGTCTCTGAGCCACTGCACCACTGCGCCACCGATGAAGATACTGCCCTCGAGGGCAAAATTCGTTACCTCTTGGTGTCGCCAGGCCACTGTGGTTAATAACTTGTGTTGTGAGACCATCGGCGCATCACCGGTGTTCATGAGCATAAAACAACCCGTGCCGTAGGTGTTTTTGCCTTGGCCTTTGTCAAAACAAATCTGCCCAAAACTGGCCGCTTGTTGGTCGCCTGCCATGCCAGCAATGGGAATGGCTTGGCGCAGGGTTTCTTGGCTGGCTTCACCGTAGACTTCGGAACTCGAGCGTACCTCGGGCAGCATGGCTCTGGGAATATTAAAAATCTTGAGAATTTCGTCGTCCCAGTCGAAGGTGTGAATGTTGAACAGCATCGTCCGACAGGCGTTGGTGACGTCTGTGACGTGCACAGTGCCTTCGGTGAGTTTGTAGACCAACCAAGAATCAACCGTACCAAACGCCAATTCACCTGCTTCTGCCCGCTGTCTTGCGCCAGCGACATTGTCAAGAATCCAAGCCAGTTTGCTGGCCGAAAAATAAGCATCGAGCACGAGGCCCGTGCGTTCTTGCACCAGTGGCTCGAGGCCATCTTCTTTGAGTTTATCGATGTTTTTTGACGTGCGCCTATCTTGCCAGACGATGGCGTTCGCGATAGGTTGGCCAGTTTTTTTGTCCCAAACGATAGTGGTTTCCCGTTGGTTAGTGATGCCAATTGCCCCGATATCAGCAGAGTGAATTTGGGCACTAGCGAGGGCTTCGGTCATCACCCCCGATTGGGTTGACCAGATTTCGTTGGCGTCGTGTTCGACCCAGCCTGGTTGCGGAAAAATCTGCCGGAATTCTTTTTGAGCGGCGCTTTTAATTGCTCCTTGGCGGTCAAAGACGATGGCTCTCGAGCTGGTTGTACCTTGGTCTAAGGCAAGAATATAGTCTGCCATGTTCCTCCTTACGTAACCTGTATGAATGCCTTGCTTACGAATACGTTACTTGTGAACGTGTTACTTGTGAACGTGTTACTTGTGAACGTGTTACTTGGCCTGTTTTTTGGTGACGTGTTTTTTGTGGTGTGTTGCGGTGTTTGCTGGAGGGCTGTGTCTTTGCTGGTGACGTGTATCACGTGACACGTAGGCTTTATAAAAGGTGACTATTCTGTGATTGACGTGTCTATAATTGACATAATTTTATAAAATAAAATTTTTTGTTAAACCGTTAGTTAATAGAGAATAAAAATGGGTGGACAAAGCCACCCAAATAAGAAACGGAAGGTTTACTCGCCTGTCCACTGCCGCAGCAGTTCGTCGTAAGGCACGGTGATGGGTGCTTCGGGTTCGCGAGCTGGTTTGGGTGAACCGGGTTGGTTGAGCCAATATTCAGCATCGCGCAGTTCGTTCATGATGGGGCCGCACACGGGCAAGTTAGCACGCTCGAGCCGCTCCATGATGGCGTCTTGTTGTTGCGCCAAGTTGTCTAGGGCTTCTTGCGGGGTAGCTTCGCCGCTGATGGCTTCGGAGATGTTTTCCCACCAAAGTTGGCTCAGGCGCGGATAGTCGGGCACGTTGGGGCCGGAATCCGTCCATAGGTTTTCAACGGGTGAACGGTAGAATTCGATGATACCGCCGTATTGGTCGATGGTTTCCGTTAAGTAGTCTGCGTTAACGGTTGAACGGCGTACTGGCGTGCCGCCTACGAGGAATTTCTCGAGTGCTACCGTCTTGGAACTGGCAAATTGCGCCCAGAGCCAAGCAGCGTCACGGCTTTCAGCAGGCACGTTGCGTGGAATGGTCCATGAACCGGCATCTTGATAACCGACTTTCATGCCTTCGTCCCAGTAGCGACCACGCGGGGTGGGTGCGACGCGCCATTTCAAGGTACCGTCATCGTTCACAACCGGGTTGCCGGGTTCGCGGAAGCTAGGATCAGAAAGCCACGTGATGTATTGGAACACCCGCTGCGCCACGTAACCTTCGCTAGGTACTGGCCCCGCTTCTGACCAAGTGATGCTGGCAGCTTGGGGTGGGGCGTATTCGGTCAACCAGTTGATGTAGGTCTCGAGGGCATAGACAGCTGCAGGGCCGTTAATGGCACCACCACGGCGCACGTCACTACCCGCTGGGTGGCAACCTTCTACGCGGATGCCCCATTCGTCAACAGGAATACCATTAGGAATGCCCGTGTCGCCGACACCAGCAATACTCATCCACGCGTCGGTGAAGCGCCAACCAAGAGACACGTCGCGGCGGCCATAGTCCATGTGGCCATAGACTTTAACGCCATCAATGGTGCCGTCGCCGTTGACTTCGTTGCTGAAGAAGTTGGCAATGTCTTCGTAAGCTGCCCAGTTGACGGGTACACCCAGTTCATAGCCGTAAATTTCTTCAAATTGCGCCATGATTTCGGGGTCGGTAAACCAGTCGTAGCGGAACCAATAGAGGTTGGCAAATTGCTGATCGGGCAGTTGCAATTGGTTGCCTTGGTAGTCTTGGCCGAACTCAGGGTTAAGCCAGTCTTCTAAGTCCAAGAAGGGGTTGGTGATGCTGGCACCTTCACCGGCCATATAGTCGGTCAAGTTCACCACGCTGTCGTAGCGCAGGTGCGTACCAATCAAATCAGCATCGTTGACATAGATGTCATAAATAATTTCGCCTGAGTTAAGCTGCGTCTGCAAGCGTGCCACGACGTCGCCTTCACCAATGATGTCGTGGGTGACGCTGATGCCCGTAAGCTCTTCAAAGGCGGCTGCGAGCACATCAGCTTCGTAGTTGTGGGTGCGGATATTTTCAGCTACTGAGTTGATTTCCATGCCGCTAAAGGGTTCGCTAGCGGTAATGAACCAGCACAGTTCTTGAAGCTGTTCTTCGCGGCTGATGGCACTGCGGGCAAACTGTTCGTCGATGAGCCGTTCGGCCACAGACGTGTCGATACCTTCACAGTAGTCTTGATCTTGTGCGAATGCCGTTGGGGTGCTGAGGATGAGCACGGCCAACAACATTAAACCGATTTTGTGCATGTATACCTCCAAAAAAGAACATGCGAAAAAAATACGTAGCGTGAGTGTAGCGGTTATTATACAACTGTTTCTATAAATTTTCTATAAAGGCGTCGCTGAGCCTCCTTTCTGGCGTGGGTTTTCGGGGCTCGAGCAAGGCGCTCTTGCTCGCACACCTCTTGCTCTTACACAAAGCACAACAGGTATCACCACGATGACAAGCACCATTAACCCCAGATGTCGAGTACTACTACCCACACCCCCGCAAGGGCGACGGCGTACCACAACCGATCGGGCGCGGTTTCGGGTAGTTCTGGGAAAATTGCCAGTGTGACAATCATGATACCAATAAAACTGATGATACTCAAGAAAAACTTTTCGCCTCGAGTGGTCTCAATGGGCAAGAATCCCTGTTTGCTTTGCGTTGGGCTAATGATATCCCACAACGTCATAATTACCAAGCCGATGCCTAAACCACTGAAGAAAATGGCTGTAGGCCGCGTCCAGTCCATCCAGGTGAGGTTGATGCGCAAAGTGTTGGTAAAAAAACCACCAACCGCCCTGCCGACCACATTCCAAGGGATGGGTATCCACACCCCGAGCGCCAAGATGAGTAAGCCAGTGATGAGGCCACTAAGGAGCACTAACGCCACAATTTGATCGCGCCGCAGTTCCATTACACCCTCCCCAAAGCAAACCCTTTAGCAAGGTTATTGCGCACAAAGTAAATCAGCACCGCCCCCGGAATCAGTGTGAGCACGCCCACAGCGGCAATCACCCCCCAATCCCAACCTTCAGCACCTAAACTGGCTGTTAGGGCTATAGCGAGGGGTCTGGCATTGGTGCGGGTGAGGTTACTGGCCATAATCACTTCAACCCACGAAAACATGAATGAAAAGAACGCTGCTACACCGATACCAGGAGCAATTAAGGGCATAAAAATCTTGAAGAAAAACCCTGGAAAACTGTAGCCGTCAATATAGGCTGTTTCGTCAATGGCTTTGGGAATACCCGACATGAACCCTTCTAAAATCCACACCGCCAAAGGAATACTAAAAAGCGTGTGCGCCAAGGCAACAGCCCAGTGGGTATCAAACAAGCCCAGTCCTTCGCGGCCATAGAGTTGCACAAAGGGGAGTACAAACACCGCCCCTGGTGCCATGCGGTTAGTGAGCAACCAAAAAAACAAGTGATGGTCGCCGCGAAACTTGTACCTTGAAAAAGCATAAGCAGCTGGCAGTGCTACGACCAAGGTAATCACCGTATTGATGAACACATAGAGGAGCGAATTGAAAAACGCACTGCGCCAGCCTGGGTCGGCGAGCACCGTTTGATAGTTTTGCAAGGTGAACGCTTGGGGAATGAACGAACGCACCGTCAAAATTTCGTCGGTGGTCTTAAACGACATCGATAACATCCACAACAGGGGCATTGCCAAAAAGGCAAAGTAGAGGGTCATCCCCAAAAAAGTCAAAATCCGTCGCATTTAGGCCTCCTGTGCTTGGTCAGAACCTGTGCCTGCGTTGGTAAGCACTTGGAAAAACACGTAACTAATAATTAGGATAATGTAAAAGTAAATGAGTGACATGGCTGCTGCTGGGCCAAAGTTAAACGCTTGCGCTTGCCGAACGAGCACGTCGCTCATAAACGCCGTAGTGTTGCCAGGCCCGCCCCCTGTCACCATGGTGGGTTCGATATAAATGCGAAATGAATCCATGAATCTGAGCAGCACGCCAATGGTAAGAACACTGCGCAAACGCGGTAAGGTCACCACCCAAAAGGTCTTGAGGCGACTAGCGCCATCGATGCGGGCGGCTTGATAGTAAGCGTCTGGAATCGCGTTAAGACCGGAATAACACAACAGGGCAATCAGGGGTGTCCAGTGCCAAACGTCCATGATGATGACCGTCCACCATGCGTCAGTAGCATTCAAAGCGGCGTTGTAGTTGTAGTTGAACTGATTGAAAATAACGGGTACAAACCCCAAGTCAGAACGGGTGAACGCCCGCCAAATAATACCGACGACCTGCCAAGGAATCAGCAGCGGCAAACCGATGGCAATCAGTGTAGCGGTTGCGCCGATGCCTTTTTTAGGCATACCCAAAGAAATCAAGATACCCAAAGGCACCTGAATGACCAAGATAAGAAACGAAAATGCAAACTGCCTGCCGACGGCTTGGCGGAAGTTATTGTTTTGTAAGACACTGGTGTAGTTCTCGAGCCCAATCCAAAACGACGGCAAGCCTTGTAATTTGTCAATAAACGAGTAGTTAATCACCGTCATAAAAGGAATAAACGCGTTAATGGCGACGATGATGAGCGCAGGTAGTAAAAAGAACCACGCCCGTTGGTTGGTTTGCTTCATGCTGCGGCCTCCATAGTGGCTAACTTGCCATGTTGGTAGAGCATGGTGTTGTCTTCGGGAAAGCGCACATATAAGTTGTCACCTGCGCGCACAGGGCTATTTTCGGCCACAATGACCTTAAAATTAAGCCCGCCGCCGCTGACTTCGACCATGAGGGCGTTGCCTGTGAGGGAAGCACGCTTAACATGCGCCTCGAGCCACCCCTCGTGAGCATCTAAGCTAGCTTCGATATATTCGGGTCGGATGCCAAGTTGCCAGTGATCGCCTTGCGGCACGTGGCTAAGGGGCACGACATAGTCACCAATGCGCACGCCTTGGGCTTCAGGCGTGGCGTCAAACAAGTTCATGCCCGGGCTGCCGATGAAGTAACCCACAAAAGGGGCGGCTGGGCGGTGATGTAAGTCTTGTGGTTTGCCTGTTTGCAACGCTTCGCCCATATTCATAACCGTCACTTGCTCAGCGAACGTTAGGGCTTCTTGTTGGTCGTGGGTGACGTAAATCATGGTTAAGCCTAGTTCTTTGTGAAGCTCTTTGAGTTTGCGCCGCAAGTGCCACTTTTGATGGGGGTCAATGACAGTTAAAGGTTCATCAAACAACACCGCCGTGGTGTCTGAACGGACGATGCCCCGTCCCATGGAGATACGCTGTTTTTCAGCTGGTCCCAAACGGGCAGCACTACGTTTCAAATAGGGGGTTAGCTCGAGAATCTCTGCAATCCGCATGACCTGTTCATGAATGTCGTCTTTGGGTACGTTGCGGTTACGCAGCGGAAACGCCAAGTTGTTGTAGACGTTCAAAGTCTCATACACCACCGGAAATTGAAACACCTGCGCCACGTTGCGCTCTCGAGGTGACAACGTAGTGACATCTTCACCGTCTAACAGCACTTTGCCTTCACTGGGTTGCAGCAAGCCAGAAATAATCTTGAGCAAGGTGGTTTTGCCACACCCTGAAGGACCAAGAAGGGCGCTCGCTACGCCATCTTTCCAAGTGAGGTTGATGTCGCGCACGGCGTAGGTTTTGCCGCCGTCGTAACTGTGTGCTACGTCTACGAGTTCAATGGTTGCCACATTTACCCCCTCACTGCTTTGGCACTAACGAGTAAACTGCCCGTTGGCGAAAAGATATGCATCTGCTGACTGTCAATAAACATGCTCACTTCCTCACCGAGGTCAAAAAAACCTACGTCGTTACTGAGCGCGGTGATGTCGTTGCCGTGGTGTTTGAGGTGAATGGTGGTATCTGAACCGACGATTTCAGCAAGTTCTACCTCGGCGCTACCACGCAAAAAACGATCGTCAACGTTACTGCCTTCACCCTTGTGGCGCACTTCGATGTGATGGGGACGGATGCCTACGATGTATTCCCCTGAGGAAAGGGGTGCTTGCAAGGTATCTACCGGAATTTTCAGTTGCTCGGACATGGCGAGCACGCCACTTTCGACTCGAGCGGGCAAAAAATTCATCGGCGGATCGCTGAAGTACTGCCCTGAAATAACGCGGTTGGGGCGCAAGTAGACATCGCGTACGTCGCCCATTTGAATAATTTCGCCGTTGTGCAAAATGGCCGCGTGACTAGCCATCGTGAGCGCGTCGATGGGTTCAGGGGTGGCATAGACAAACATGGCGTCACTTTCGCTGGCGATGTTTTTAAGCTCCAAGCGCAAGTCTTCGCGCAGTTTGTAATCGAGGTTGCCTAGTGGTTCATCTAGCAAAATCAGTTTGGCGTCTTTAGCGAGCGCCCGGGCAATGGCTACCCGCTGCTGCTGACCACCACTTAACGCTTGTGGCAAACGGTCAAGATACTCGCTGATTTGTACTTTGTCAGCGACGTCGCGCACCCGCTTATCAATTTCGTTGGCACTTTTGCCTGCGACGCGCAAAGGCGAGGCAATGTTGTCAAAGACCGTCATCGGTGGGTAGTTGATGAACTGCTGATACACCATAGCCACGTTGCGTTTGCGCACGTGTACGTTAGTGACGTCTTCACCGTCAACGATGATGCGTCCGAAGTCCGGTTTTTCTAGCCCAGCCATCACCCGCAATAAGGTTGTTTTCCCTGTACCTGTCGGGGCGATAAGCGCCAAAAACATGCCACTTTCAAGCTCGAGGTTGATATCTCGCAACTTGATGGTGGTGCCGTAAATTTTCTCTATGTGCTCGAGGCGCAATCCCACCTTCAACTCCTTTGTGCTTGCCAAGACACCCAACGCGGGTGCGTGTTGTGGTCGTGTGTTGTTTGCTGTTTCTGCTGCTTACTGCTGTTTACTGTCTTGTATGTTCCCTTGTACTTACTATTTATGTCCGTTACTACTTACCTCTGTTATTGCGTCCGTTATTCCGTTATTTATAAGCATCTTATGAAGCACGATGCTTGAAGTTTTATTCTTGCCTTGAAGCCCCATTCTTAAAGCGCTATTCATAACGGCATGTGTTGATTAATTCATGTATTCATTAACCGCCAACCGTGCAGTGACGTTTACTAGTGAGCATTTTTGACGGCTCAGACGCTACTGACGGTAAAGCCAGCAAGCGGCATCACCTGAGCGAACAGGTAATCGCAGAACATGTCTTTGACATGAAACGAAGCGAACATAGCAAACACAACGGGAAAATCAATGGTGTGAAACCTCTATCCCAATGATGTGAAACCTTTTATGCGCACTGTTCTGCTAACTCTTTGCGTTGAGCTAGACCATACCTTAGAAAGTGAACATAAGTCAACACCATTGGACATGTGTTCAGAAACTTGGTATGGTCAACGGCAAAGCGGTAATTTTTCGATTAATTTACGTTGACTGCTGACCCCGAGGGCATGATTTTACACGTCGTGAGTGGGTGCATGTCTTGTGGCCTGAGCTGTTTTTGTCAAAACAGTTTGGGTTTTCGAGATGGTTTGCTTGTTGCCCTGTTTGCTTGGATTGGGTTGCTTGGATTGGGTTGCTTGGATTGGGTTGTAGTTGGCGCTGTAGATGTTGTGGTGTGGTCTCAATCTTCGCTTAGCCCAGTGTCTTAGCTGGGGTGTTAGTCGGGTGTTTTGGTCTGCCTGCTGATGCGCTAGGCGATGGGAGGAAATCGGACATGCTCGAGCAAGACGTATTGATACGCGACGCGCTGCGTGTTGCCAAAATGTATTACTACCAAGAGCTCACCACGCCAGAGATTGCGCGTGTGCTCGGCTTGTCGCGCCCCAAAGTGTCGCGGCTACTTAGCTATGCCAAAGACCGTGGCTTGGTCGAAGTGAAAATCCACGACCCCAACGTGCAAAGGGTGGGTTTAGAACAGGATATTGAACATATTTTTGCGTTAGAGACCGTACAAGTGGTGCAAACGCCCAGTCACTTCGACGCGCGTGCCCGCCTTGACTTGGTGGCCAAATTTAGCGCCCGCTACCTCAATAACTTCATCGACGATGCCACTGATAAAGCCACTGTGTTGGGGTTGGCTTGGGGAACGACCTTGAGCGCCATCAGCAACCACCTCACCCCAAGGGCGTGCGCGTCACTTGACATCGTGCAACTTAATGGTTCGGGCAATACCCACAACATCAGCAACACCTACGCCAGCGAAATCATGGTGCGTTTTGCCAATAACTATGCAGCCAGAGTGCATTTACTCCCCGTACCGACGTTTTTTGACTATCCTGAAACCAAAGCCGCCCTGTGGCGCGAACGCAGTTTGCAGCGCATTACCGCTTTGCAAGAGCGCAGTGATATTTTACTTTTTAGTATTGGTGCAGTCAACGCAGGCGTGCCCAGCAAGGTGTATAGCAGTGATTATCTTTCCAATGAAGACTGGCGAGCACTCGAGCGTCAAGGGGTCGTGGGTGATATTGCTACGGTGTTTTTTCGTGAAGACGGTAGTTACCGGGATATTCCCATCAATCAGCGCTCGAGCGGCCCTGACTTGCGTCTTTTTCAACAAGCAGAGCATGCCCTGTGCGTGGTGTCTGGTACGGGCAAAGTGCGCGGGCTTTGTGCGGCGCTGCATGGTGGTTACATCCGCCATTTGATTCTCGATGACGTCACCGCCCACGCGCTGCTGGAAGTGCATTACGCCCACCATGCTGACTAAACCACATTGACTAAACAGTATTGATTAAACAGTATTGATTAAAAAGCACTGACTAAACACCACTGAATAGTATTGACTAATGGTTGGTATGTAGTCGGTTTAGCTCGAGCGTCGTGCTGCAAAAAACTGCCTTAAGAGGTCGCGTGAGGCGGCGGCGAGGATGCCGCTGTGAACCGTCAATGTGCGTTTCCAGGGGTGCTCGAGCACATCCCCTACCCCCCCAAGTGCGCCCTCACGAATATTCTCCGCCCCAAATATTACAGTTTTGATATGCGCTTGCATGATTGCCCCCAAACACATCACACAAGGCTCTAACGTCACCACCAACGTGCAATCTGTTAACCGCCACGACCCGCGCACGCTCGCAGCTTGCCGAAGCGCCAATATTTCTGCGTGGGCAGTGGGGTCTTGGTTTTGTTCACTGCGGTTGCCTGCTTGGGCAATCACTTCACCTTCACACACAACAACAGCACCCACCGGCACTTCTCCCCGTTCAGCGGCTAATCTGGCTTCGACTAGCGCCACCCGCATCCACCTTTCTGCTGCTGAAGGTTCGCGTGGGGCAGCCACTCGCACGTCTGCCACTACTCCTGCCACCCACAATACGTTTGGTTCGTTTTTATTGTGAACAAGCAAAGGAATATGGTCACGGTCTTCCCTAGGTACACGCGCATCAATTAACACGTCACTGAGTTTTTTACTGCCCGCTGCGAGGCGGATGCGGTCACCATTTTTGCGGCTGCGGATACTTAAAGGGGCAAACGTATTTAACGCGTCTGCATCGAGAGGCGGGTCAATCTCACCGTTAATGTCACCGTAATGGTTTTGTAAAAGGGTGATAGCGGCGTCGGCTGAGAGGTTGTGCTTGGCAAACCAGGTAGGTGTGGGGCGGTTGGCAGGAAGGTGCTCTAACTGCCCTAGGTGCAGCCTGGCTACATTATCTTTGGGTAGTGACACCCGAAACGTGTTTTGCTTGTTTGCCTGCTGGATATATTCGGTGAGCTGTTCAATATGGTGTCTGTCGGTAGGTATGCCAGCTTGTTCTAACCAGCGCAAGAGCGTGTGACGTTGAACGGCGGGGGGGTGTTTTTGCAAGTGGGACAGCTCGAGCACCTCACCCAAAATCGCTTTGGCACGCTCATCAAAGTGCGTTTTAATATCCGTTTGTACCGCCGCCAAGTGCGCTAGTTGGTCAATAATTTGTGGGTTACGCGTTTCACACAGCGGCAACAGTACAGACCGACACCACGCCCTTAGTCGGCTGGTATCTGCGTTGGTAGGGTCTTCTCTGGGCGTAAGCGCGTAAAAGGTGAGGACGTCGCGGAGTTGTTGCCGAGAAACAGCGAGCAGCGGGCGCACCACCAACCCGCGTTTGGCAGGCATCCCCGTGAGCAAGCCTGCGCCGCGCAAAAGTTGCATCATCACTGTTTCGGCTTGGTCGTTTTGAGTATGAGCGGTGACGATAGCATCAGCATGGGTGCTCTTGGCGACGCGGTGTAAAAACGCATAACGCAAGGTGCGGGCGGTTTTTTCGATATTTTCGTGTTTGGCTCGAGCAATGTGACCCACGTCAGCCTGTTGTTCGTGATAGGCAATACCCAATGTTTGGGCTTGCTTACGTACAAACGCGGCGTCTTCTGCTGAATGTGAGCGTAGTTGGTGGTCGAAATGGGCTAGCTCGAGCCTCAACCCTTCAACATTAACCAGCAAATACAGCATCGCCAGCGAATCGCCACCCCCTGAAACCGCCATCACTACCCGCATGTTTGTCCCTACTGACTTACCTACGAGCGTACACACACGGCGGTACACCTTGTTGCGTAACACGGACACATCGTCCGCTGAGATGCGTGGTTTGGTAGGTTCGGGTGTGGGGTCGAAGGTCACAAGGATTATTGTACGCAGGACGTGATGCGGATGCTGTTTAACGCCAAAAAACGCCAAGCGCCTGTGTCTGGGGCGTATACTCTAAGATGTGAATTTTCAAGTTATTCCTGCTGTCGATATTCAACAAGGGCGGGCGGTACGCCTGTTTGAAGGCGACCCAGACAAAGAAACCGTCTATTACGACACCCCTTTAGAAGCCGCGACTCACTGGTTTGATTTGGGCGCACAGTGGTTACACCTCGTTGACCTCGATGCCGCTTTGGGCAGAGGTAGTAACCGCGACGCCATCCGCGACATTGCCCAAACGCTCGAGTGTCACATTGAAGTGGGTGGTGGCATCCGCGACATGGACACCGCCAAAGCGTGGTTAGAGGTCGTTGACCGCATTGTGGTGAGCACAGTAGCTGTCACTCAGCCGCAATTGGTTGATGAACTGTTGGCGACATTTGGCAGTGAGCGCGTGGTGGTGTCAATTGATGCTAGGGGCGGTCTTGTCGCCGTAAAAGGGTGGGCAGAAACCAGCCAAGTGGCCGCTACCGAACTGGCCAAGCGCATTGGTGAACAGGGTGTGACCACCATGATTTACACCGATGTGACCCGAGACGGCACCATGAAAGGCATCGACCCCGAACCCGTCAGTTTGATGCGTCGTTCCTTCTCAGGCACGTTGATTGCTGGCGGTGGCGTGGCAGGTGAAGCTGATTTGGACCTTTATGAGGGTTTAGAACTCGACGGTGCTATTGTTGGGCGGGCGCTCTACGAAGGGAAGATACGCTATCCCCGAACTGCCGGAAGTTGAGACGGTTCGCCGCGAGTTAGCGTCGTGGTTAACGGGGCAAGTCATCACCAAAGTCCGCCGGGTGCATGCGCCCTCGAGCCCCAAATATGCTGACTTGGATGTGGCTGTAGGCAAGCGCATTGTTGACGTCACGCGGCGCGGCAAGTTTTTGTTGTTACCCCTTGTCGATGCGTCAGATGCGTCAGATGTGTCAGGTGTATTGGGTGCACCAAGCTGGGAACTGATTATCCACTTAGGTATGACCGGGGCGATTAAGCGTGTGATGGTGTCTGTGGCAGACGGTGATACTGCTGAGCATGGTGTCGCGGAAGCTGCAGAGGCTGCCCGTGATGATGTCAGTTTTGCTGGTGATGCTGTTGATGATGATCTTGATGGCAATGTGGTAGACAAGCACGTGCGGGTGCAGCTCGAGCTACTGAGTGCTGCCAATGAACCGAGCACCTTACTTTTTGAAGACATGCGCCGCTTTGGACGCTTTTTGGTGGTGAACCAAGGCGATTACCGTTCGCTGCCGACACTCAACAACATGGGGCCAGAACCCTTTGATGAAACGCTCACCGAAGGGCGTTTTTGGCAAGCGTTGCAAGGTTCAAAAACAGCCATCAAAACCTATCTGCTCAGCCAAAAGCCGCTCGCGGGTGTGGGCAACATTTATGCTGATGAAGCCCTGTGGCAAGCGCGCATTCACCCCAAGACTCCCGCGTTTCGCGTGTCACAAACGCAAGCTGAAGCCTTACTGCGTGCTGTGCGTGAGGTGCTCGCCAAAAGCATTGAACTGCAAGGGACGACCCTACGTGACTACCGCACCGTGAACGGTGATGTGGGGCAGTTTGCGGACTATTTGCAGGTGTATGGCAAAACCGACGAACCATGTGCGCGTTGTGGGCATCCCATCGAACGGCTTATGATTGGCGGGCGCAGCAGTCACTTTTGTCCGGCCTGCCAAAAGCGCGGCTAGGTAGACGCTGCCATTGCTGCTACCTGCTCGAGCCAACACCCTTATCTTTTCGAGGTTGACATGATCTTTCGCACCGATATTCAAGTTCGTTTTAACGATACCGACGCCCAAGGACACCTCAATAACACCAGTATGGCGCTCTATGTAGAACAAGCTCGAGTGGACTTTTTTAATGCCTTAGAGCAACCAACCCGTACCCTCATCTTGGCGAATTTGACACTCGATTTTCGCAAGCAAGTGCACTTTGGCGACGTTGTGCACGTAGAAACGGCTGTTAGGCGCATCGGTAACACTAGCGTGTCGCTCAAGCAAGATGTGTTTGCAGAGGGTGAATGTGCCACCGAGACAACGTCAGTTATTGTCATTTTTGATTATGCCAGCGCCCGCCCGACGCCCGTGCCGGAGGGGTTGCGCCAGAAGTTACAAAGCTACTTGCTACCCGGCGGGGCAGCGTAAGTTTCGCGTGAGGTATTGCCTGTATTATTGCCTGCAGTCTAGCCTAGTGTCGGACGTTTTATCTAAGCCTGCCCCGCGCGTGGGTTTCGCGTTAGAATACGAAACGTGACCGGAACCCTAGGACTCTTTTCACTCGTCGATCTCTTTCAGCTTTTTGCGTCGTCGTCGCGGACAGGACGTTTGACCGTTGACCATCCCAAGGGTACGGCGAAGGTTTACTTTGAGGAAGGGCGGGTTATTCACGCAGAGTTTGCCAGTCGCACCGGCATTGAAGCGGTGTATTTGCTGTTTTCTGATGAAAAAGGCAAGTTTGACTTTCGAGCGGGCATGCCTGCCAGCGAGCGAACCATTGAACTATCAACAGAAAATTTGCTGCTAGAAGTCATTCGCCGCCTTGACGAATCCAAAAAACCCAGTGAGAGCAAAGGCAATTCGCCCGATGCGGCGGTACCCGTTCTGACCGAAAAAATGTCAAACACCAACTTGACCCTTTATGACAAGGAGATTTTGGTACTCAGGGTCATTGATGGCAAGAAAAACTTGCAGCAGATTGCCGCAGAAATTGGCCTCGAGCTAGACCTGGTTAAGCAAATCACCAACCGCCTTATGCGCGTAGGCGCACTTACGTTTAAGGGCAATAAACTGAAAACCGCCCGTTTGTATGCACAATCTGCCAAAAGTAACATCCCACAAAAAACCGTCGGCTTAGACAGCAATTTACTCTCGATGTGGGGTATGTCTTTGGGGCAAAACCCGACCCGCATCGCTTGCCGCCGCCCCGATGGCAAGGTGTACGTGTTTCACGTCCAAGAAATGGACAACATTGGTGCTAACATCTTGTTTTCCAAAGACACACTGTTTGCGTTGGATTTGACGGCCAACACCGAACTGCTTGTTAAACCTGTTGACTGAATGTCAGGACTGAATGTCGGTTGGGATGTCATGAGGTGCATGTCGTGAGGTGCGTGTCATGAGGTGCGTGTCATGAGGTGCGTGTCGTGCTACCGCTAGCCAATAGTCTTAAATGGTCTTGCCGTGCTTCGCTATCAACTACCCAGAAACCAACCAGAAACCAACTATCAAAGTGACTTATGACTGATTTGACCCCTTCTGCGAATAGCCATGTTATTGACCCAGCGGTGCGTTTTGCCAACTGGCAACAGTATCTTTTTCCCATCGACTGGCGCTCGAGCTTTACGGCAACAGGCGATTTACACTCAGAATTACACTTAGAATTACACTTAGAAATTGGCTTTGGCGATGGACGCTACACAGCACTGCGCGCTCGAGAAAACCCGCAAGCGTGTTTTGTGGGCGTAGAACTTTCTGGTGCCAGTATTCACCGGGCAAGAAAACGGGTAGCACCACTCGAGAACGTCAAACTCCTCAAAGCCAACGCCCAAGTGGCCGTGCAGCACTTGTTTGCCCCGCAAAGTCTGCACTCAATCACAGTGAATTTTCCCGATCCTTGGCCCAAAGCCAAGCACGCTGAAAACCGCTTGTTACGAGTGCCGTTTTTTACCTTGGCGGCGAGTCGTTTGTTAGCTGGGGGAGAAGTGCGCTTAGCGACTGACCACCCGGGGTATCTCGAGCAAGCCCGCGAAGAAGCCCTCGAGACAGGCTTATACACCCTTGAAACCCGCGAACCCCCGGCGGCAGTGTTTGAAACCAAGTATGCCCTCAAGTGGAAAGCACAGGGCAAACCCTTGCACTATCAAGTCTTTGTCCGCAACGCTACTACCCCACCCCAATACCCCATTTTACAAAGGAGTCAGGTGATGGCACACGCCCTACTCGCTGGCCAGTTACCCGCAAAGATGACGTTTGCCAAAACCGTCAGTGAATACGCAGGCGGTCACGTCATTTTGCAAGAAGTGACCCGCAGTATCGCCGAAGCCAAGTTATTGGTTCGAGCGACAGTAGACGAAGGCGACTTGCTCCAGCAGGTGCTGGTAAGTGCCCGCACAAAAGACGCCGACACCGTTATCGTCGCCCTCGAGTCCTTTGGTGACCCGCTGGTGACTGAGGCCTGTAAGGGGGCTGTGCACGCGGTATGTGAATGGCTCACCAGTCAAAGTGATGCTTTGCGTGTTCGCGAGCGCTGTTATTGATGGTGTT
>CAZKAZ010000007.1:86898-98259 GCA_964550765.1 uncultured bacterium
AAGACCCACAAGATGAACTGTTGGATGTGCTGGATGCATCTGGTACGCCCACGGGTGAGGTGAAAGCTCGAGCTGCCGTCCACCGCGACGGTGACTGGCACCGCTGTTTTCATCTGTGGGTAGTGCGCGATGATGGTTATGTCCTTGTGCAGCGCCGCAGCCGTCACAAAGACGTCGAACCCAACAAAATTGACACCACCGTGGGGGGGCATTTTGCCAGTGGCGAAACCCTAGCAGGTGTCGTGCGCGAAGTCGAAGAAGAAATCGGTCTCAGCGTTCATGCTGACGCTTTGAGCTACTTAGAAACCCGCCGCTTAGAGCGCCACTACCCCGCAATGATTGACCGCGAGTTTCAAGATATTTATGTTTTGCGCGAGCAGCAACCCCTAGAGCACTATGCCCCGCACCGCTTTGAACTAACCGCCCTTTACGAAGCACCCCTAACGCGTCTTATTGACTTGTACGAACATGGGGCGTCGCTACCGGTAGCAGGTTGGGACGGTTATGGTCGCCGCAACGATGCGTTACTGTCTGCTAGTGACGTGATTGAACACGACCGCGTGCAGATGGCAGAGACGCTCAAAAAGGTGCACGCGTGGTTGGAGATGCACCTGCGATTTGAAGATCACCGAAGCTAATTTTGACGATGTCGCACGTGAGTCAATACTCTCCTGCAAATTGAGGATGCACCCACAAGAACTTATCCTGATTTTCTATGACATCAACCTAAACTAAGTGACCATATTGTGCGGCTATTTGGGAGAATCATCTTGTGACTTGTACAGTTGTACATATTAATTTTGGGTTAAACTAATGTTCACTTAGACTTTCCATATCGAGGGCATCTTTAGATGGTGCTTCTAACTCTAGCATTGGTTGTTCGGCAACAATATACGTGATGCAAGTGTTGTTGAGGCCTAGGTCATGTAGTGAGCTAACATCTGCTGTAAGTCCAATCATAGCAAGGATTATATTACCAATAATTGACACATTTTTTAAAAAACCACTTTTTTCTAATTTAGTATTAATATCGTATCTTATGACTAACTCACCAATCATAGATTGAAAGCTAGTGATTAATCCTTCTGAACCCCAAATTGAATAATCGTCAACCGCACGTTTCATATTACTTACGTGTCGAAGGAGAAATTCTTTCAAAGCTGCATCCATATCTGGTGCATTGGAAATTTCCTCAAAAAGCTTCTGGAGGTGGGTCGCTAATTCCTGTAAGTCAACTGCATCAAGGCTAGCTGCTTTCTTCACAGAGTTATGTAAATGTCCCAAAAAGTTGAGATCGTTAGAGTTAAGTATGTTTTTATTATTGGTGAGGCTTTGGTTGTAAAATTTGATAAGTTGATTTCTTATTTCGTAGAACTGGGAGAGGGACTCTTTTGTATTTCCGTTTGCTATTAACTCTTCTTCTGTACGCTCAAGTAGCAGAATCAACTTCATATACTTTTCCGTATTAGGGTCTTGTTTGTGTATTTCATACTTACTTTTTAAGCTATTATCCTCTACATCGATTAAGAAAACTTCTTCACTGGAGTTTTTAATCCATTGAAGGTAGTGCCACAATTGCCCTACTTTTGTCGTTTTGTCTACATTCATTCTTGCTCCTCGCAGAGTAACAGGACGTGTTTAAGAGGCAATTTTGCTCGACGTCATGCTACTTGATTTTACCTTGCACACAAAATAGCTTACAAGCTATACCCTACATCCCTTATACGCCAATCGTCTGAAAGGAACATTACGCGTGATTGTTTTTGTTAGTTCATGTCTTGAGCTCGCTGTGCTCACGCGTGCATAGTGGTGTGAAACGTCTCCGAAGGCGTAAACCCAAAGTGACGCTTGTACTCGCGGCTGAATTGGGCGGTGCTGTTGTAGCCCACCAAATAGGCGGCTTGGTTGGCTTTTTCGCCTTCTTTGAGCAGTCGCTGGGCTTTGTGCAGTTTCATTGACTTGGCGTATTGCAAAACATGTGCATCACCTAGCGGAAACACTTGTGAAAGTGCGACGTGCTCATGTTGGCAAGCTCGGCAAGGTCGCGCATGACAGACTACGGCTAGTTTTTGACACATTGCCAAATCATTATATTAGCTTATGTCAGCAGTGTTTTTAATGTGTCTTTCCAACTGCTACAAATCAGAAAGACACGTTCAGTCGTTTTAACTCTCAATAATCGACGGCAAAATCAGCGGATTGCGCCCAGTGGCTTTGCGGACGTATCTACGTACTGGATAGAAAATATCATCGCGGATGGCATCTAAATTGCGTTTTTCACGCAAAGCACGTTTCAAGTTATCGAGGGCAATTTTTTCGATTTCGCTATTGAAGTCAGCTTCGTCTTGGGCGACCCCTCGGCTGATAACTTCCACGCTGGGATTCTTTCCGGTTACGGCAATCACGAGCACCACGCCATCCGAAGATAACGTCTGCCTGTCGCGGATCATCGGTTCGCTGATTTCGTTGTTGCCGAGGTTGTCGATATAGATTAGCCCGGCGTCAATGTTGTCGACGATTTCAAAACTGTCGCGGGTGAGTTCTAACACGTCGCCGTTTTCTGCTAACAAGCAAGCTTGCGGTGGGTTGGACATGCTGCGAGCGAGGCGCACGTGGTTGATTTGGTGACGGGGTTCACCGTGCCACGCCAAAAAGAACTTGGGGCGGGTCAGGTCAAGGATAAGTTTGAGTTCTTGCTGGCTGGCGTGCCCAGAAGCGTGTACGCGGTATTTTGGCGGATAAAAGACATCGACGCCGAGGTTGTAAAGCTGATTGATGACGCGGTTGACGGCTTCTTCGTTACCCGGAATAGGATTAGAAGACATCACCACCGTGTCACCCGGGCGCAAAGCAATTTTGCGGTGCGTGCCCGAAGCCAGCCGCGACAGGGCTGCCATTGGTTGGCCTTGCGAACCAGTGCACAAAAACAACACCTTGTCGTCGGCTAGTTCCGAAAGTTCGTCGCTACTCACTAAGGGTTGTTTGACCTTGAGATAGCCCAGTTCTTGGGCGATGCGGGTCATCTTGATCATCGAACGACCCTCGACAATCACTCGGCGGTCGTGAGCTTCGGCGAGCCAGATGAGGTTTTGCAAGCGGTGCACGTGCGAACTAAACGTGGTGACAATCACGCGGCCTTTGGCTTGGGCAATAATTTGCTCTAAGGCCTCTTTGACCATGTTTTCGCTGGGGGTGTGTCCTTCGCGTTCGGCGTTGGTCGAATCCGAAATAAGCGCCAACACGCCTTCTTCACCGGCTTGTGCCAGCTTGTGTAAGTGACTGGTTTTGCCATCAGCGGGGTGAAAATCCAGCTTAAAATCGCCGCTGTGTACCACTCTGCCCACGGGCGTGTGAATGACCATGCCGGAATTATCCGGAATCGAGTGGGTCATGCGGAACATATCTACGGTGAAGTATTTGCTGAGTTTGATGCGTTCATCGGTGGACACTTCGCGCAAGTCCACGTCATTTTCTCGAATGCGAAATTCGTCGAACTTACCCCGCAACAGCCCCAGAGTTAACTTTGCACCATAAATGGGGATTTTGGGCAGCAAATTGAGCATGTAGGGAATGCCGCCAATGTGGTCTTCGTGGCCGTGGGTGAGCATCCAACCGACCACGCGGTGGGCGTTTTCGACGACCCAGTCGATGCGGGGAACAATGATATCGACGCCCAACATGTCAGCATCAGGAAATGACAACCCGCCATCAATGAGCATGACTTCGTCTTCGTATTCGTAGGCAAACATGTTTTTGCCAATTTCGCCAAGCCCCCCAATGGGGATAATGCGCAGGGTGCGCTCTTGGCGTTTTTTGGGTTTTTTCGACATAACACTCCTTTATGACTAGCCAAAGCCAGCCTTTGTTCAAGCTTTCCTGACACGTTTTGGTGGGGTTAAGCTCGAGCGCCTTTGTTGCTTTGCACCACCCAAAGGCCAAGTGGCGTATATATATTTTGGTGTATTTTTTTTGCTTTGTGGAGTACCCGAGCCTGTGCTCGAGCACCCCAGTTAGCTCATCTACAACGCAGCTAGTGACATCAC
Source organism: uncultured bacterium (assembly GCA_964550765.1). Taxonomy (GTDB): domain Bacteria; phylum Deinococcota; class Deinococci; order Deinococcales; family Trueperaceae; genus JBCCBI01. The sequence continues at coordinate 90,942 of CAZKAZ010000007.1, forward strand.
GTTACCTAGTCCATGCTACTTAGTCACATCATGCTACTTAGTCACGTCATGCTACTTAGTCACGTCATACTACTTAGTCACGTTACATTCAACATGACGTGACGAACCTTTGCTTAACTAACGCCGACCGCGTCCGCCACTACTTCTGGGTTTGCGGGGGGCCACTTTGCCTTCTAATTCCGGGCGCACCAAGTCAAGTTTGCCGCGGTCGTCGATGTTGGCAATTTTGACGGTGATGGCTTGGCCTTCTTTGAGGTAGTCGCGCACGTTTTCCACGCGTTCTTCGGCAATTTGTGAGATGTGTAGTAACCCATCAGTACCAGGAAAGATGTTCACAAACGCGCCAAAGTCGGCAATTTTGGCCACTTTACCTTCATAGACTTGGCCAATTTCTGGGGTCACCGTGAGGTTTTCGATTTGGGTTTTGACGGCTTCGGCGGCACTAGCGTCTTCACTGTAAATGGTCACCCGACCGTCTTCGGCAATTTCAATGGTCGCACCCATGGCTTCAAGTTCGCGGATTTGTTTGCCACCTGGCCCGATGACCGCGCCAATTTTGTCGGGGGGAATGTTCAATCCCAAGACCCTAGGGGCGTTGTTGGACACTTCTGCACGTGGCGCTGCCAACACTTCGTCCATTAAGCCAAGAATGTGCAAACGACCTTCTCTTGCTTGCTCTAAGGCTGCTCGCATAATCTCAGCGGTGATGCCTTTGATTTTGATGTCCATTTGCAGGGCGGTAATGCCGTCACGTGTGCCGGTGACCTTAAAGTCCATATCGCCCAAAGCATCTTCACTACCCAAAATATCACTGAGGATTTTGTAGTTGTCGCCTTCTTTAATTAAACCCATGGCGATGCCCGCAACGGATTTGCGAATGGGTACGCCTGCGTCCATGAGGCTCAAGCAGCTCGCGCACACCGAAGCCATGGAGCTCGAGCCATTAGATTCTAGCGTCTCAGCAACCACCCGAATGACATAGGGAAAGTCTTCTTTGCTAGGAACAACCCGCTCGAGCGCCCTACGCGCCAAGTTGCCGTGACCCTGTTCGCGCCGCGACACGCCTCCCAAGCGTTTGGTTTCGCCAGTGGAGTAGGGCGGAAAGTTGTAGTGAAGCATAAACTCTTCACTGTCATCTAGCGTCAGGTCATCGACTAAACGGTTATCGCGCCCAGCTCCCAAAGTAGTCACGCCCAACACTTGCGTTTCACCTCGAGTAAATACCGCCGACCCGTGTGCCCTAGGAATGACCCCCGACTCGATCCAGATGGGGCGGATGTCTTGCGGGCTGCGGCCATCAGCGCGGAGGTTTTCTTCGAGTACCAGTCTGCGCGATTCACGTTGTAAGGCTTTATCAAAAGCCCCTTTAAGCACGTCAATGCGTTCACTTGCCCCTTCAGCTTCCGGGTCGGGGACGTGTTTTTCGATGATGCCGTTGCGCAGTGCCTTCGTGGCTTTGCCGCGTGCTTTTTTGTTTGGGGTAAGAATGGCGTCTTTAAGGCCGGCTTGCATGGCTTCACCGTGAACCAGTTCCACGTCTTCGTCGCCAATTTCTAAAGCGGGTTCAAAGTCGGCTTTGGCTTTGCCAAGGTCTGCTTGCATTTTGGCAATCATTTCGGTGATGCCAGAGAGTTCTTGTTGGGCAAACTCGAGCGCGCCGACCATCACCTCTTCAGACAGTTCTTCTGCGCCCGCTTCAACCATCAAAATGGCGTCTTGGGTGCCAGCGACGACCAGTTCTAAGTCAGCGTGCTCGAGCTGTTGCACGGTGGGGTTCAAAATATACTGCCCATCTTGATAGCCTACCCGCACACACGCCGTGGGTCCGTCCCAAGGAATGTCGCTGATACTGAGCGCCGCAGACGCACCAATCGCCCCTAAGATACCTGGGTCATTGACCTGATCGGCACTGAGCACCGTAATAATCACTTGCACTTCGTTGCGCAGCGTCTTGGGAAACAGCGGGCGAATTTGCCTATCGGTAATGCGAGCATTCAAAATGGCACGCGTGCCGGGTCTACCTTCGCGGCGTTGGAACGACCCAGGAATTTTGCCGATGGCGTAGTGTTTTTCTTCGTATTCAACTGTGAGCGGTAAAAAGCTCGTCGGGGCTTTGCCGTCTGACATTTGGGCGGTGACGAGCAGTACCGTATCGCCGTAACGCACGGTGACGCTGCCGGACACCAATTTGGCGTATTTGCCCGTTTCGATAATGAGTTCACGCCCACCGAGTTGGGTGGTGTAGCGTTGGGGAGGTGGAATATTCACTAAATCTCCTTTGTTACTTGCAAGATGACTGTTTGCTTCTTTGTCAACTGTATCGTCAACTGCTTGATTGTCAACTGCTCGATTGTCAACTGCCCGATTGTCAACTGCCTAGTGCGTGACCGCAGCGTGATTGACTGGGTGATTGCTTGGACTTGGCTGGTTTTGATAGTAAATTGCGCCTTGACCCCACTACTTCATAACCCCATCACTTCATGACTCCATTACTTCATGATGATGAATCACACCGCCAACATAGCGGAACGACACCGCGAGGTGGGTGCTCGAGCTGCCAGTGTATGTTGAAGTTGTGGTCATTGTTTTGTCGTCATCGTGTTTTGGTCATCGCATTTTGGTCATCGTGTTTTGGTCATCGCATAATGTGCGTCAAGGGTTGGGTGATAGATTACTTTAGTACAAGATAGTTACTCCGCTAATGCGTCTTAGCAGTGTGTCTGCCATATGTGTCGTAGAACATGTTGTAGGCGGGTGATGTACGAACAGCAAACATCACAAGACACCACATGACGTCAATTGGATGGCATCAATCAGATGGCGCAATCGCATGAAACGCCTTGGCAAAATAAAAACAGGGCGAAGAGAATCCTCGCCCCATCAGTATGTCACGTGTCACGGCCAAACAAAAGTGCAAAGCTAACGTTACGCGTGTCTGGTGTGCTGCACTGTTTAACCGTAGCGGGTCTAACAGTAGCTGACTGTTTAACGGCGGAGACCCAAACGCCCAATGAGTTCTTTGTAGGCGTCGAAGTCTTTTCTTTCTAAATAACTGAGTAGGCGCTTGCGCTTACCGACCATACGCAACAGACCCCTTAGACCGTGGTGGTCACCTTTGTTACTGCGTAAGTGTTCACTCAATACCTGAATCTGTTCGGTGAGGAGGGCGACTTGAACAAAGGTTGAACCGGTGTCTTGTTCGTTTTCGCCAAACTCGAGAACAATCTCTTTTTTGCGTTCTGCTGATAGTGCCATATATATGCTCCTTACTGGTAGATCAGCGCGTCATCCCTATGGCTAAAGAAGCACCCCAATCCCCAAAGTGTTAAGTGTACGGTGTCACCGCCAAGGCGGGTGTCTTGCTCGAGACGGTTTTTAGCGGTTGATACCCTTGACGAAACCGTTAGCGAATGATGCCTACTTCGTAAGCGGTCAAAATGATCAACTCCCGAAACGCATAACGGATTTTGGTACCTCGAGTGGCGACGGGTGCCAAGCTGGCATTGAGGTGCAAGTGACGGCTCAACCACCAGGTGCGGTACGCGTGCATGTCGTCGGTGACGATAATCAACTGGCTTTCGCGGATAAAGGGCAAACTCAAATTGAGGTTCTCGAAACTGGTTTCGCTGCTTGTTTCTGCTTGCAGGGCACTTTCGGGAATGCCGAGGCCAGCCAGATAAGCCACCCCAGCTTGCCCTTCAGTGGTGCGGTCACCGTCTTGTTTGCCGCCAGACACCACCACACTAGGGGCGCAGCCGGCTTGATAAAGTTCAAAGGCTTTGTCCAAACGGCGCTGAAACGCCGGTGACGGGGTGCCGTTGTACTGGGCTGCCCCCATGACCAACAAGGTGTCTGCCGGGCAAGCTGCTACTGCCCTCGAGGGAAACGTCCAGATGTTCACCGCGTTAATGACGACGACGAAGACCAAAAGAAACGGAGCAAACCAGACTAAACGCACCTTTGTAGTCTACTGCAGTCAAGGTGAAACGCGCTACGGTTTTTTGATGAGTTTTTCACGCTTTGGATTATTGCTTTTCGGCTAGGCGTGATTCGATGGCTTTGGCGTGGGCTTCTAAGCCTTCCGCTCGAGCCATCTTGGCAGCAGGCGCGGCAATCTTCGCTAGTGCCTCAGCGTGTAAGCCAACAATGGGAATGACTACCTGAAAATCACGCACGTTGACGGCACTAGAAAAGCGGGCGGTGGCGCGGGTGGGCATCACGTGACTAGGGCCAGCAATGTAGTCCCCCAAGGCTTCCATGCTGTGTTCGCCGACAAACACCCCGCCGGCGGCGTGCACGTGACTGACAAGTTCCCACGGGTTTTTGGTAAGTAGGCACAAGTGCTCAGGGGCGAACATGTTGGCAAGGGTCATGGCGTCCTCGAGGGTATCGACTTTCATGGCGCAAGCTCGAGTACTGATGGATTCTCTGGCGGCTTTTTCGGTGCTTAAGGTGCTGAGTTGCTGCTCGAGTTCTTCATCTAACGCTTCAAGCAATGCCGCTGAGGTGGTAATCAACACGGGTTCAGCTAGTAGGTGCTCTGCTTGGGCGAGTAAATCCGCCGCCACATGACGCACGTCGGCGCTATCATCGGCAATCACCAGTGTCTCGGTAGGACCGGGTAAGGATTCAATACCTACCGCCCCATAAACAAGCCGCTTGGCAGCCACTACATAGGCGTTTCCTGGACCGACGATTTTATCAACTCGAGCAATCGTCTGCGTGCCATACGCTAGCGCAGCAATGGCTTGCGCTCCCCCAACGCGGTACACCGCTGAAATTCCCAACATCTCTGCTGCTACTAAAATTTCTGGCGCGATACTGCCGTCACGCTGCGGGGGGGTCGTCACCACAATATCTGTCACCCCTGCAACTTGAGCGGGCACCACCGTCATAATCAAGGTGCTAAACAGGGGCGCAGTGCCGCCAGGGATGTAGCAACCCACCCGACCGAGGGGTCGCACCATCTGTCCGAGTAAACCGTCTTCGCCGGGCGACAAAAAACCGCCTGCCGGTTGTTGTTCATAAAAATGGCGCACCCGTTCGATAGATAACACGATGGCGTCTTGGAGGTCAGCAGGAACAGTTTGCTTAGCGGCAGTGAACATATCTGCTGGGACGGGCAGGTGCTCGAGCGTCACCCCATCAAATTTTTCAGTGTAGTGTTTAAGTGCTGCGTCGCCGCGTTTTTGCACGTCCTCGAGAATAGGGCGCACTTGCGCGTCTACCGGGTCAGCCTCGTGGCTTGGTTGATTGCGGCGGGTGATGTAGCGTTTGGCCGCGTCCATGCCTGTTAAGCGGCGTATGAGGTGGCTGTTTGTAACTGTCATGGTTGCGAGTATACGTTAGTGCTCTTAAGGATTGGCGTCGCTGCTGCTTACGTTTTTCTATTGGTTCATAGCGCAGGATGTTGCCAACTGACGTTTATACCCTGTAGCGTTTTGATGTTGTCAAGCTATACTGTGGGATATGAGCCATCGCAAACAGGTCGTCGTCGTAGGCGCAGGCATTGTGGGCGCGAGTTGTGCGTATTACCTCGCCCAAGCAGGCGCAAACGTCACCGTGCTCGAGGCCAAGCCCAAACCTGCCTTGGGGGCAACCTCGCGTTCTGCAGGCGGCTTGCGACATCAATTTTCCGAACCTGAAAACATCAAAATGTCGCTGTATAGCGCCGAACAGTACAGTCACTTTGAAGTGCTTACGGGCGTCAGCGCGGGTTACCAAAAGGTGGGGTATCTGTTTTTGCTTCCCCAAGACATGTGGGACGACTGGCAACCGCAAGTGAAATTGCAACGCAAGTTGGGCGCAAAAGTTGAGGTGCTACCTACTGAAGATATCCGCAAACGCTTTCCTGACATCAACACGCACGGGCTAGCTGGGGCAACTTTGGGCTTAGACGATGGTGTGATTGACCCGCCGAGCATCACCGAAGGCTACTTGCGGGCTGCTCAAGATTTGCATGTTGACGTGCGTTACAACAGCCCCATCGAACGCATTGAACAGCGTCGTGGCCAGTGGCGCATTAAAGCAGGTGAAAGTTTGGCCAGTGCCGACGTCATCGTGAACGCTGCGGGGGCATACGCTAAAGAGGTAGCCGCATTTGTTGGACTTGATTTGCCTGTGCTGCCGTATCGCCGCAATATCTATGTCACCAAAGACCTCAGCGACTATCCGCACCCGAGCCCGCTGATGATCGACATGGCGACGGGCATCTGGTTGCGCAGCCGCAACAAGCACTTTTTGATGGGACGTTCCAACCTGAACGAACCCCCTGGTGACAATCAAAAAGTCGACTGGGATTGGTTGCAAGAAAGCCTCACGCCAGCGTTGCAGCGTTTTCCCACCTTGGGGCGCGTCAACCTCAACCCGCCTGCTTGTTGGGCAGGACTCTATGCCATTACCCCAGATCACACGCCCATTTTGGGTGAAGCTACCAGTCATCCGGGATTTGTCAATGCCTGCGGGTTTTCTGGTCACGGGGTGCAACATGCTCCAGCTACGGGCTTGACGATTAAAGAAGTAGTCTTTGAAGAAGAGACGACCTTTGATTTGACCCTTTACCGCCTCGAGCGCTTTGCCAATGCCGCCAACCAAGCAGGCGAAACCAACATCGTCTAATTTTGTCAACGTGAACGCATCTCAGGTAACTTGTGGGTTGTCTTTGGTGGCTCGAGCGCCTCAACAAACCCATCACACACTGCGACCATCAGGCTCGAGCGTATAATCACCTCATCACAGGCAGCCCGTACAGGTAATGTGCGGCTGCCTCGTTTAATCATTAGGTTCGATGATGGGGTTTCATCATGAGCGTGATTCCCGTAACCTAAACACAAGGAGGAACAATGTCTCTCAAAGAAGAACGCGAACAACTTCAAGCCCTCCGGGGGTATCTTTGACATTGCTCGCAAGCAAGACGAACTGCTCGAGCTAACCCCGCAAATCGAAGATCCTAACCTCTGGAACGACCCCGACAGAGCCCGCGACATCACCCAAAAAGCCACCCGTATCCGCAAAGTCATTGACATCTACGAAAACCTCAAAGGGGATATTGACGGGCTTGAAGAGTTGCTCGAGATTGCCAGCGAGCAAGAGGCTTCAGAACTAGAAGAAGAACGCACCCGCATTCAAAAAAACCTTGACGCCCTCTACCGCGAAACGCTCTTTTCTGGTGACCACGATGAACGCCCCGCCATTCTCACCATCAAACCGGGCGCAGGCGGCACCGAGTCTTCAGACTGGGCGGGGATGCTGTTTCGTATGTATCGGCGTTTTGCTGAGCGGCAAGGGTTTAATGTAGAAATTTTGGACGTTGTCGGTA
>CAZKAZ010000008.1:0-4850 GCA_964550765.1 uncultured bacterium
CAAATTCACCCGCGTTAAACGCACCCCGCTCATCAAACGTCGTGAAGTAATTCAGCACATTAAAACTGGCGACAGTAAGCGTACCACCCACATCATCAGGAGTATCTTGACGGGGGTTCGCCCGCACAAAACTAGGCTCAACCGTAGGATGCAAACGGTAATCACGCACGCTGGTTGAGCTGTTGACCTGACCAAAACTCAGCACACCCGTGAGGCCTGTGGTGGTGTCACCTACCCGCAGGGTGTTGTTAACGGCTAAATATGGCACGGGGTCGGGGTTATCGCCAATACTGTTAACGTCTTGCCCGTCATCTAAGAAAATCAAACGGCGCTGATTGGCGTCTACGCCTTCACCCAAATTGTTGCCGTTGGTGGGGTTAAAAAGGCGGCCATCCGCTGACAGGGTGACTTGCCCGTAGCGACCTTGGAAAAAGTTTTGACTCACGGTTAAGCTCTGGTCAAAGGTCACCAGCATGCCTTCAAAGGCTTCCAAAGCACCAATTTCGGCAGTTGGCAAGCTCACATCGGTAGCGGCGATGGTGTAACCTGTCGAGCACACCTCAACCTCTGTTACGTCCACAAGCTGCGTCAAGTCGCCATCTTCACTGACCGTACCCGTCACAGCAATCAGATCACCCGTGTCAACGTCATTGAATTGATCCACAAGATTGATGTAAAGCCCGTCGGAACTTGCCGCGTCGCCATCGCCCAAAAAGTCCCGCAAGAAGGCGGCCTCGAGCTGCTCGCTAGCCTGAAAATCCGCCGTCACCACGCCAATCACCGTGACCGTCTCACCGACGAGCGCACTAGAATCAGCAGTTCCCTGCACTGCCGAAGGCACCACACCCGTCACCGAACAACGCGCAGCATCGGCCAAAAAGATAAGCTCGCCCGCATCAGCAGCAATGGTGAGCGTTTGGGCAATCGCAGGTGAAAGGCTATCGCCGTTTTGGGCTTGCACGCTGACGCTATATTCCCCTGCCATCACATCGGTGAGGTCGGCTTCCCACACGTCACCTGCTTGACTCAACGTCGCGTCAATATCGCCAGACACCGTCACAGCGGTGGCATTCTCCGGTACACCGCGCACTTGCACGGTCACGGTCGTAGCGTCGTCACTGTCTTGGCAAGCGGCTAAACCGCTCATGACCAGCAGCAACATCAGTAGCTTTTTCATATACTTCCTCCTTTATGAACGCCTTATGATAAGACGTTTTTAGTATGTCACGGAAACGTCAAGGCGATGTTCGGAACGCCTGCGCTTAGGTTGTTTGTTGTGGTTGTTTGTTTGGGATGCTTGTTGTGGTGGGGATTGCTTGTTTAGGAAGGTAATCGCTACAGCGGACGCCAAACACTCACACAATTTACATTTACCAACAGATGCTTTTATTGATATACATACCCAGCCACCAAGGGCTAGCATGACAAGCATGAGCGAACATACGATTCTGATAGTTGAGGACGAATGGATGGTCGCCGAGGACATCCGCAGCAGCCTCAGCGAGCATGGTTATGACACCTGCGTGGCGACCAGTGGCAACGAGGCCGTTGCTTTAGCAGAACATTGCCAGCCAACCTTAGTCTTGATGGATGTGCACCTCAAAGGGTCGATGCTCGGTACTGAAGCCGCCCAAAAAATCCGTGACAAACTCGGTACACCCGTCGTCTACTTGACCGCCCACGCCGATCAGGCCACCTTAGAAAACGCCCAAGCCACCGAACCACTAGCGTTTTTGATTAAACCCATCAAGATGAACGCGTTGATTGAGCAAGTCGACAACGCCATCCACAAACTCGTCAACGCTTAGTCAAATATGGTTTGTCAAATATGATTTACCATAGCATTTTCATTATTGACGTCTTTACTATTAGTCTACGCTATGAAACATAGCCAGTTGAAGGCGTTTGATGTCTTTGATGACGATGTGACGTTGGTAAAAATCAGCAATTGTAGAAACGACACGCAACATTGCTAATCAAATACGCTTAGTAAGACACAATTCGCGTTTTATTCGGCAGACTGTGTATCGGCAGACTGTGTAAACGTTAGTGCTTGTCTGGCACGTTGACCTCGGCTTGCCAGTAGCGCACCCGCCGCACCGGACTACCTGCTATGCGCCGCAACATGGCAAGTTGCCCGATGTGCGTCGCCATATCTAGCAAAGGACCATGCAGCATTTGCTCGAGCGTCATGGGGCTATCTGGCGATACCTTTTGCTGGGCAAGGGCATCATCAAGCGCAGTGAGGGCAGCCAAAAAGCGTTGATAGCTAGCGTCCCAAGGGACAGTTTCAAGCTCACGCGAGGTGTCTGGCATGAACACCTGCAAACTAAACTTCGCCAGTTGGGTGAGGTGATCAGTAATGTCTAGCACCGTGCGCCCCCCTTCACCCACACGCACCTCAGCAAAATCTGCCGGGGCATCTTCACAAACATGCACAAAGCGAAAACGTATCCCGGCCACCACATGTCGCAACGTTGCACTGTCCATCAGGTTAGTTTGCTGTGCTGGTGTCATCAAAAACGCTTAAACGAGGGTGGTTCTTCGCCCAAGGCTTCCAAAATCACCGTGGCTGCCGCGTGTTCTTTGCTGTGCGTGAGGCTCAAGTGCGCCCGCAAGTTGTGTTCTTGCATCACCTCACGGATGCCATCACAAAACGCCAAACGCGGTTCACGACCACTGCGCACCACCCAGACGTCTTGCCAGCCATGATTTTCAAACCAGCACTTTTGAAAGGCTTCTTTGGCCGAAAACCGCGCCGCCAGACTCGGCAGGGGATTTTTCTTGGCCAGGCAATAGGCAATTTCTTCTTCGGTAAAGTGCCGTTCTAAAAAGCGGTCTTTGTGGCGGTTCCAGACGCCCTGAATGCGGTCGAGTTCGATAACGTCAAGCCCTACGGCAACCACCATAACCCTGCTCCTTTACGTATTAGAGGCCTTATTCGCTACATCCATAGCCTTGAATTAACAGCTATTGATTGCAAGATAAAAATCATTAGGTTAGAACATCACCCGCAGTAAGCTCGAGAACCAAGCACCCTGCTTGCCTGTCGCTTACCTGTCACTTACCAGTGCTCACCTGGGAAGCACTCCACTACGCCCGTGTCGGTTGCCAAATAAGCCACTTGCGCCATTCCCAAAAACAACCCATGTTCCACCACACCAGCCAAACAGGCAATAATAGGCGCGAGGGCGTGCGGTTGCCATTCTTGCCAGCGGCAATCGAGAATGTAATTGTGATTGTCTGTAACAAAAGGCTCGTCGCGTTCAGCCATGCGCAACTGCACAGCAGCCCCGAGGCGCTCGAGCTCACGTGCGACGACCTCGGCAGCGAGCGGAATCACTTCCACGGGCAAAGGCGCTTTTTCACCCAGATAGTTCACTTTTTTGCTGTCATCGGCAATGAGAATCAACAAATCAGTGCGGCTTTCGACAATTTTTTCTCTGGTGAGCGCCCCACCCAAGCCTTTGATAGCGTCAAGCCTCGGGGTGAGTTCGTCCATGCCGTCAATGGCAATATCCAACCTACCCTGCAACGGAACGATAGGAATCCCCAGGGATTGCGCTTGGGTTTCGCTGGCTCGAGAAGTCGCTACGGCGTTAATATCACGCAAGTCACCCGCTGCCAACCTCGCACCGATAAGGTCGATGGCATGCTTAGCAGTGCTGCCCGTACCTAGCCCCACGACCATACCAGAGCGCACATGTTGCACCGCCCGCGCTGCGGCTGCCCGTTTTAGGGCGTCAATACTCATGAAGGCTCATCCGCTAGCTTGCAATGCCGTCAGCTTACTAGCAACCTCTGCTACGTGCCCGTCGTGTTTGACCTTGTACATGGCTTCGGCAATGTTGCCGTCTGGGTCGATGATAAACGTCGAACGAAACACCCCCATAAACGTCTTGCCATACATCTTCTTCTCACCATACGTGCCATACGCTTCTGACACTTTGCCGCCTTCATCAGCGAGCAGCGGAAACGGCAGTGAAAACTTATCGCGGAATTTTTCGTGCGAACTTACATCATCTGCTGATACCCCGAGCACTTTGGCATTCATGTTTGGTAGGGCGTCACGAAAGTCGCAAGCTTCCACGGTGCAACCGGGCGTGTCGTCTTTGGGGTAAAAATACAGCACCACCCACTGACCCTTGAGGTCGTCTAGCGACACCTCACCTTGGGTTGAAGCTAGCGTAAACGTCGGCGCTTTATCACCTTGAGAAAGTTCCATGCTGTTCAGTTTATCGTGAAACGCCCCGCAAGATGGTTGGCGTGAACCGACATCGGCACACCCAAAGCTGCACCACCATCACCGTCACAAGCACAGCAACCACAGAGCCACGCCACAACCACAAAGAAACACCCCACGCAGCACTGTCTAGGCCGTTTTTGAACCAAAACAGGTGAAGAATTATATCACGGTTCTGAAAAAGACGGTATCAGGGAAGTTTCACCTGTGTCTTTAAACTACTGAACAGACTAAGAGTCAGCCTCTAGAACCACACCCAAGCAATATTAGGTAGGTTTTGTGAAAAAGTACATTTTTTGTGCATAAGTCATTTTAATTTTTATTTGGGGGTTTTATAATGAAATTTTATACGTTTTATTTAGTAATTTTTTCTATTGTTTTAAATTCTTGTGTACCGTCGCTTGAGCGTACGGGTCCCAGTTCTTACAGAGTAGAATTTGAATCTGTAGCAGAGCAGCGTGCGGAACGACAACGGCAACAGCAACTAGCAAGGCAACGTGAAGCAGAACGACAACGGCAACAGCAACTAGCAAGGCAACGTGAAGCAGAACAACAACGGCAACAGCAACTAGCAAGGCAACGTGAAGCAGAACAACAACGGCAACAG
>CAZKAZ010000008.1:4950-9101 GCA_964550765.1 uncultured bacterium
CGTGAAGCAGAACAACAACGGCAACAGCAACTAGCAAGGCAACGTGAAGCAGAACGACAACGGCAGCAAGAAGCAGAACGTAGACGCCAACGTAGAGAGCAATTCCAACAGTTGTATGGTACTCAAGGTGCTGCTGTGGTTATTGGTGGAGATACGTATGAAAACCAACTTTTTGCAAATATTTGTCAGCCAGTTCATGAAGCGAGTGGTAGAAATACTGACTTCACGGGTCAGATTCATCTTATAGTAGAATGCAACATACCTTCTCAAAGCTCTATGCTTACCCATATTGGATTCAGCAATCAGATAGGAGAGGTAGGTATAGTTCATGCTTACTATGGTGGTGGTATTTTACTTTCGGGACGTAATTTTACTGCGATGACTTTTACGACTGAAGAAAACTCCAACGTGGAAAAGTTTTTTGCGCTGGGCCAGCACAATACAAACTACTTCCGAAGCGCTCATTCTAGAACCTCCGATACTTCTGTCATGAGCCTTTGGGGTATTTCTCTTCCGAAAGACTACACTTTGCTTTTTATTAACCCAAGTACGACAACAGAAACTATTTATCTCAATTACTTCCTCCTCACAACTGGGGAAAAACTAGCCTTTGGTGCACTTAATTTCTTATCGCAGGGAGGATTACAACAGTTAGACACTTTAATGAGTGGTACTGGAATTGCCCTTGACCTCTTTAGTGGCAACCCTACCGATGCCACTTTTAACACCGCTCTGATGGTTGCTTCTGATGAAATTGCTAATACTTGTAGTGAAGAGGGTATACCTGAAGACCTTTGCAACTACTTCGTATGGCTTTTCGGAAAACTTGAATACTACAATCAAACGCATTTGTTTGTCGATTAATTATATCTTTTACGCACAATATGCAGACGTATGATGGTAGTCATGGCAGTTTGTGCAGCGTATCGTCTCATCGCATAATCACTCATAGGTAGCTAACACCTTTTTATGAACGGTTGGGTAGGATAAACCTGTGACTGCACTGCCCCTCGTTTTAGCTAGCCAATCCCCCCGCCGCCGCGCCTTACTGGCAGGTTTGGGGTTAACGTTCACGGTGTCCCCTGCCCACATCGACGAAATCCCCCAAGCAGACGAAACGCCAGAGCAGTTGGTGACGCGGTTATGTCAAGCCAAAGCTTTGGCGGTCTCTGAACAGCACCCCGATAGTTTGATACTTGCAGCAGATACGACAGTGGCACTTGCAGATACCTTTTTGGAAAAACCCCAAGACAAACACGAAAAACGCACCTTTATTAAGATGCTTTCCGGCAGGTCGCACACGGTGTTTACTGGCCACGCGGTGATGTGGCAAGGGCAGCTCGAGCAACGCACCATCGCTACCTCTGTCCAGTTCCGCGACTTATCCCCCCGCGAAATCGACTGGTATGTCGCCACCGAAGAAGGGCTCGATAAAGCCGGTGGGTACGCCATTCAGGGTTATGGGGCGGCGCTCGTTGCCGAGATTCATGGTTGTTATTTTAATGTCGTGGGCATGAGCTTGGCGGCAGTATTAGACATGTGTCAGCAATTAGGAGCGCCCCTTGTCTGACTTGCTCAAAGCGTGGTATTTGTTCATCGTCTTGGGCTTGGTGACGTTTGTGTTGAGCGCCATGGTGGGACCTTTGCCCTATCCGCTCAGCAGCACCATCGCTGCGCCTAATCAGTTACTTTTTCGGGCGGGTAGCAACTTTCGCACCTTTGCCGTCAACTTAGAACAACGCCGCGACGTCAATCAAGACATTCGCGACCTCAAGCGGCGCGTGGCTGAACTTGAAGCTGAAAACCGTCAACTAGAAATCAACCTAGAACGCTACGAACAAGCGCTGAATGTGCGGGTGTTTCAAGCGCCAGGGGTGGTCAATACGGCGCCAGTGATTGGTGTTGACCCTAGCCCGCTACTGGCGACAATTACACTGGGCAAGGGTAGCTCGAGCGACATCCGCCCGTTCATGCCTGTGACTGCCCCAGCAGGGTTAGTCGGTCTCGTTACCGACATTACTGAGCGCAACGCCAACGTGCGCCTCATTACCGACCCCGCTTCTCGGGTGGGCGTGACCGTGCGTGATAAAGGCGGTCAGGGTATTGCCATCGGTGAAGTGGGCGGGCTGGTGCGGGTGATTGATTATTTTGTGGATGAACCCCTGGAAGTGGGTGACAGAGTAGAAACCAGCAGCCGGGGGGGGCTGTTTCCGAGGGGAATTTTGGTGGGCGATATTATCCGCGTAGAAGCCCCTGACCCCAACAGTTTGCGGCAGGAGTTTTTGGTGCGACCAGCAGTGGAAGTGCAGAATTTGCTCGAGGTGGCTCTCATTGATCCTATTTGATGGGATATGCTTATTTGACGCGTAGCAGGGAGCGTGTACGCCTGTGGGAGGGGTTGGCTCGAGCTAAAAAAAACCCCTCACAGGGAGGGGTTCGCAGGTTGTTTTTGGTAGCCATCTAGTTTGAGAACATACAAACGTCACTACCTCTTGCTGACGCTCAATTCACGTCTTTGCGGGCGGCTTGTTTTTCTTGTTCTTTGTCTTCGATAACCTTATCGAGGGTTTCTTCAGCCAGCATCACCATGGCAGCCACGACCCTGTCGCCTTCACCTAAGCGCATGACCGTCACGCCTTGCGAGGAACGTCCGTAGGAACTGATTTCGCTAACCCTTGTGCGGATGAGCACGCCCCCTTCAGATAGCAGCAGCAATTCTTCTTCGCCAATCACGTTGGTGAGGTTGACGAGGTTGCCCGTTTTGGAGGTCACTTTGAGGGTGACGACACCTTGACCACCACGTCCTTGCACGGGGTATTCCTCGAGCTTGGTGCGTTTACCAAAACCCTGTTCACTCACTGCCAGCATTTCAGTGGTCTCGCGTTGGCTGCTGTCGATGACCGCAAGACTCACCACCACGTCGTCATCTTTGAGTTTGATGCCGCGCACGCCTTGGGTGGCTCTGCCGGTGTCACGTACGTCTTGTGAAGCAAAACGAATGGACTGCCCCTTGCGCGTAGCCAGCATGATGTCGGATTCTTCGTCGCCGATGCGCACCGCGACCAGTTCGTCACCATCCACCAAATTGATGGCAATTAAACCCGACGCATTGAGGTTACTGTACTCGCTGATAGCCGTCTTTTTGATGACCCCTTGGCGGGTGGCAAAGACGAACGACCCTTCCATGTCAAAATCGCGCACCGATAAGACAGTTTCAACTTTTTCGTCGTCTTCTAAGGGCAAAATGTTGCGCAGGTGATTGCCGCGTGCTGCCCGTTCGGCTTCGGGGAGGTCGTAAATCTTCTCGCGGTAGACCCGCCCTCTATCCGTAAAGAACAGCAGGTAATTATGGGTGTTGCCGACAATCATCAGCGAGTTGATGTCGTCTTCTTTTTGCTTTTGGGCACTGACCCCGCGTCCGCCACGGCTTTGCGCTCGGTAGGCACTCAAGGCAGTCCGTTTGATGTAACCGCCCCTAGTTAGCGTAACCACCATGTCTTCTTCAGCGATCAAGTCTTCTTTGCTGATGACGTTCTCGAGGTCACTGCTAATCTGGGTACGGCGTTCATCGCCAAAGCGTTTTTTGATGTCGCGCAGTTCGCTCTTGATGACGCGCAACAGTTCGTCTTCACTTTCTAAAATGGCGGTAAGCCTTTCGATGTCGGCTTGTACGCCTGCATATTCGTCTTGCAGTTTTTCGCGCTCTAAGCCAGTTAAGCGCTGCAGACGCATATCGAGTACCGCTTGGGCTTGCACTGCGGTCAAATCAAAATTGGCCACTAAGCCTGCTCTTGCGCTAGGGCCATCATCAGAATTGCGAATCAGGCTAATGACCGCGTCAAGGTCATCTAAGGCTTTGAGGTAGCCTTCTAAGATATGCGCCCGTTCTTGGGCTTTGCGCAGTTCAAACTGACTGCGGCGGCGCACCACATCTGTGCGGTGATTCAAGAAGTGCTGCATCATCTCTTTGAGCGACAGCACCTTGGGTGAACCATTGACGATGGCCACGTTGTTGACGCTAAAGGTCGATTGCAACTGGGTGTACTTGTAAAGCTGGTTGAGTACCAGTTCGGGGTGGGCGTTGCGTTTTAGTTCAAAGACAATGCGCATACCCTGTCTATCAGATTCGTCGCGGTACTTGGCGATGTCTT
>CAZKAZ010000008.1:9151-20517 GCA_964550765.1 uncultured bacterium
AAAGGCTTCCCGAATGCCCGAACGGCTCATCACCCCACCGGTAGGAAAGTCCGGCCCTTTGACATACTTCATGATGTCGTCAATGGTCATCTCAGGCGTCTCACTAAGGGCGAGCAAACCGTCAATAACTTCTGTGAGGTTGTGCGGGGCGAGGTTGGTGGCCATGCCCACGGCAATCCCCGACGCGCCGTTAATCAGCAAGTTGGGTAATGACGAGGGGAGCACGTCAGGTTCTTCGGTGGTGTCGTCGTAGTTGACGTGAAAGTCAACGGTTTCTTTGTCGATATCGGTGAGCATGGCTTCGGCCAACGCGCTCATGCGGGCTTCGGTGTAGCGGTGCGCCGCAGGCGGGTCGCCGTCAATCGAACCAAAGTTACCTTGACCGTCTACCAGCATGTAACGCAAGTTCCAGCTTTGTCCCATGCGCACCATGGCGTCGTAGATGGCGCTGTCGCCGTGGGGGTGATATTTTTTCATGACCTCACCCACCACAGACGCCGACTTGGCGTGTTTGTTGTTGCTAAAAAGACCTTCTTGGTACATGGCGTAAAGAATGCGCCGCTGCACTGGTTTAAGCCCGTCACGCACATCAGGTAATGCCCTGTCGACAATCACCGACATGGCGTAATTTAAGAAACTGGTTTTAATCTCGTCGGTAATCGCGACGGGAATGACTTGTCCTTCGTTCAAAGAACGCCTCCCTTACTTCATACGGAAGACAACACGTTACGCAATCTCACTTGACGCAATGTCACTTGATGCAAACAGTTCAATTGGTCAGTGTCATTGGTTCAGTGTCATTGGTAACGTTGCCCAACTCATGCGCATGCGTGTTGCCCCAAACATTAACAATCAATCGCTAAAGCCAGCAACGCGCCGTGACGCATACAAACAGAACATTATACCACGCGCACGGGGGTGTTTTGTTGGGTGTCTTTTCATGCAAATTGCTTTTGCCAGACAGCAAAAACCCGCAGCAACCCTAACGCTTTGTGCTGCGGGCTCGAGCCAAGCTACTTTATTGCCTCAACTCAGTTATTCACTGTGAGTTATTCACCGTGACCAAACCGCCGGCAATTTCCCCTTCAGGAAAGTTGGCTTCGACATCTTCGCAGTTAGTTTCCGCTACAGCACCAAATAAAAACGCTTGATACGTACCAGTCGTAGCACCATCACCGTTACTACCCGGCACAGCAGGCGTTGTGGTATTACTCTGGCAAGCAGTTAAGAGCAGCAGCAATCCAAGCAACAACCAGCGGCGTTTTGCCCGTAATGGCGTCCATAGCCAAGGCAGTGCCAGTGCCCAAAACCACGCAGTGGGTAGCCTCGCACCAGTATCGTCATCAGTTGCACCTTCAGGGGCATTGTCAGGGGCATTGTCAGCGAAGGTGTAGGTAATCAGTAGCGACAACTCTCTGGCGTCATCGACCACGGCATCTAGACCTGCAAACGTGCCGCGCCCTTGCGGGTCAAGTTGCTCGAGGCTACCCAAAATCTCATCTCTCGAGGGATTAAATTGCCCATCTTGGTCAATGTCGTGCACGGCGTTAATTTCCACCAAGCCAGTAATACCGTCCAAGCCTGTTACCGGCACGCGCCCACTTGCTGTCACTTGGTCAACACGCACGTCGACTTGTTGCAAACTGTCTGGGCGCTGACAGGTACTCACTTGGGTGGTTTGTACGCCCTCATCAAAGCGGATACTCGCCCCCAACACGGGCACATTATCGCTGTTACCAGCACCATCAGCACCACCATCAGCGCCATTATCGTCACCTTGGAAGGGAGTGATGATGGTATCAGCAAAGTCGGCTTCGCTGTTAACCACCACATCGAAGCGCACTGCTTGCGCACGCAAAGTAAGCGCTAACGGGCTGTCTGGCGCATTGCTGCTGAGTGGCAGAGCCAACTCACGACTACCTTGGCTGCTCGGGGCAAAAATCAACGTCAGCGTGGTGAGGTCTTGGGGCTCGAGCGCCCCAGCAGGGAGCGGTTCGGCGAGGCTAAAAGGCGTACCTGCGAGGCTGGCTTGCAGGGCGGCAATATCAAGCTCGAGCGTGTCTGTACCGATGTTGCGCACCACCAACGTGCGGCGGGTTTGGTTGCCGACGGCTGCCGTGCGCAGGCGTACGCTGTCATCAGCACGCAACACTTGCCCAGTGGCATCACGCAGCTCGAGCACAGGTACGGCTTCACTGCCCACCGTGCCAACTATGGCAAAGTTAAAGGGATTTTCGTCGGCATCGTCGTTGGCAAACACCAACTCACCGGCAAACTCACCGCCACGTTCAGCCCGTAGGGCAACTTGCAAAGCAAACTCTTGGTCAGGAGCGAGCACGGCGGGAAAACGGCTGCGGTTAAATTCACTGAGCGGCATAAATTCCACCATCTCAACTGGCGTCCCAACTGGCGTCTCAGTGCCATCTGGGTTAATGACAATGCGCCTCACCACCGCAAACCCCGCTGGCAAGTCCAAATTACGCACGGTCAATGGTTCATTGCCGACATTGCGCAAGGTAAACGTACGCAGCAAGGGTTGCCCCAAAGGCGTCACCCCAAAGTCAAATTGTTGGCTGGCAGTAGCATCGTCTAGCAGGATGTTGCCGCGTTCGTCGTAGACTTCAATGTCAGCACCAGCGTCACCACCAATCACTTCTTCACCAATCGTTAAACGCACCGTAGCGCTGTCACGGGCACCGTCAGGGTCGCTAGCTTGATAACTAAAACTGTCATCACCGATAAAGTTGCGATTAGGGACATAACGAAAACTGCCATCTGCCGCTAGTTCGACGCTGCCAAAGCGGGGGGCGTTGAGCAGTTCAACACGCAGTCCTGCATTGGCGTCATCATCAATATTGTTGTCTACATCAACACTGTCTACATCAACATTGTCCACATCAACATCGTTGCGCAGTACACCTTCGGCGGCACTCACCTCGAGGGGTGTGTCTTCGATGACGTTGTAGGTGTCATCTCGAGCCACTGGCGCATCGTTCACGGGGGTAATCTCGAGGGTCACCGTGGCTTGATCGCTGCTGCCAAGGGCGTCTTCTACTTGGTAGACAAACGTCACCTCACCATAAAAGTTAGCAGGCGGTTGATAGCGGAAACTGCCATTGACCGACAGGCTTAACGTCCCTGCTGAGACATCTTGCACGGGCGTGGTCACCACCGTCAGGGCGTCACCGTCGGGGTCATCGTCGTTAGCGAGCAACCCTTGGGCGGCACCCATGATGAGAATGTCATCTTCAGCAAGGCTGTAGCGGTCAGCTCGAGCAATGGGTGCTTCATCACGCAGCAGGGTCACCGTCGCTACTGCCGACGCACCACTGGCGTCAGTCACGCGGTAGGTAAAGGTATCTTCAGCAATATCTGCCACTTGATAGTCAAAACTGCCATCAGCGCGCAAGGTTAACTGTCCTTGGGGTGGGTCTACCACGCTCGCAGTTAGTGTGTCCCCCTCAGGGTCGCTATCGTTAGCCAGCACCCCCTCGGCAGCAGACACAGTAATGCCGGCTGCACCTACTAAGTAACGGTCATTGCTAGCAAGTGGCGGTTGGTTGGTTTGCATGACAGATAGCAGCAAACGTTCTTGGCTGGTAGCACCTAAAGCGTCTTGTGCTGTGAACACCGCGTCATATTCACCGACGTGCACGGCTTGTGGGCGTCCCTCGAGCAGCACCTCCACACTGTCTGCTTGTACCTCTGGCTCAGCAGCCAACCAGCTAGGCAGTTCGGTGGTCAAGCTGCGCCCAGATGCCACCGGTTGCCCAGATGCCACAGGTTGAATGCGCACTTGCAAGGCCACCGCGTCACCATCAGGGTCGCGGGCATTTACCACACAGGTATAGTCACGCCCCACCAAAGCAGTCGCAGGGCAGTCCAAGGTCAACAGCGGCGGGCGGTTAGTATCACTCGAGCCACCACCAGCACCACCTCCCGAACCATCACCCGAACCCCCACCAGCACCCGCATCATCGTCAGGCGACCCAACGGTGATGACCAATTGATATTGGCTGGTTGCGTTGTCGGTGTTTGTACCGTCATCGAGGTCGATGGTGATGGTGATGTCACCTTCGCTCCCGGCGGGAGGTATGCCCTCGAGCCACTCAGTCCCAGGCACATCAGACACATCGGGCACATCAGACACCTCAGATACCAACGTCAACCACGCAGGCAAACCCGTCACACTCACCGTCACGGGGTCGCCGTTGGGGTCAGTGGTCGTGATGTCATAACGAAAGGGTTCACCGACAGTCGCTTGATCGGTTAGTGGGCTTGTTAAGGCAGGGGGTTCATTAGCAGGCACACCTTCACACACCAGCGGATAAGACGGCGCACTGGGAAAATTATCGTTGGTGCGCAGTTCTAATAACGCCGTGCGCGTGCCTGCTTCACTAGGCGTACAGGTGAGGGTAAAAAACACGTCAGGTGCGCCATCTGGCATCTCAAACGACAGCGGGTCAATGCTAAAGTCTGCTGCGTGTGTGCCGCTAATGGTCACAACATCGACGAGCAGCGTGGCAGTACCAACTTCATCAATTTCTAAGGGTAATTGCGCACTGTCGCCCACAGAGACTTCAGCGAAGTCCAAGGTGCTGTCTGGTTCTGGACGTGACGCAAAACCGGGGCGGGGTGTGGGTGAGGGGGTAGGTTGGGTGACGGTGCACTCGAGCGCATACTCTGCTACTACCACAATCGGTAACCCTGGTCCTTCGATGGGTCCTTCAATGGGTCCTTCAATGGGTCCTTCAATGGGTCCTTCGATGGGTCCTTCGATGGGTCCTTCAATCGGTATGGGTAGCGATTCGCCAGTAGCATTGTGAAAAATTCCCAGCGTGTTGCTATACGTGCCCGCACCGGCATTGCCATCACATGTCACTGTGACCGTGCGCGGTTCACCGCCATCTTCAATCGTGAACCCTTCAGCGGGCAAGACACTAAAAGGTGTGTCTGATTCAGCCAAACCAAAGCCAACAATTTGCAAATCAGCATTACCCGTCTCAAACACCTCAACATCACGGCTGACCGTGCTACCTACGAGCGTGTCCATCGTGATGGTGGCATCGGGTGCGGGCGTTGAATCGTAACCGGGATTGGCAGGTTCTGCGACTACGCATTCAACTGGATACGTTGCTGGGGAACCGTCAGCGTTGTGCGTCACCGTCAGGGTGGTGGTGTAGGTATCGGGGGCACTTTCTCCAGGGGAACAGGTAATTGTGACGGTGTCATCATCAAAACTCGCGATGGTGAGCGGTCCATCAGAAGAAACCTCAAACGTAGGAACAGAAAACCCTGTTATTTCTGCGATGCTGATATCACTAATCTCGAGGTCGGCATCACCGACATTGGAAATTTCCAGTTCGGCTTCGCCCTCGCTTCCAAACAGCACTGCATTGATGGTAATTGTCTCACCTGGTGCAGGCGATGAATCATATTCTGGGACAGCAACAATGCGACAGTTAACGTCGTAGTTTGTAGGCGAACCAGCAGCATTGTGGGTTATCTCGAGGGTCGTACTAGGGTCATCGCCTACCTCGCGTTCGTTACTGCCCGCTAAACAACTGACGGTTACATCACGTGTTTCGCCTGCAGGCACCGTTAGCGTGGTAGGTGACACTTCAAAGTCAAAAACATTAGCAAGGGCGATATCTGTTAGCTCGAGCGGCGCATCCCCTGTGTTACTAATCGTGAGAGTTGTGTCACCATCAGTAAAAGCAGCAGTGGTAATCTCAATAGAATCACCTACTGCTGGCGTTGAAGTATAGACAGGTTGCCCATACGCCCAACCCCAGCAGACCAACAACACCAATCCATAGTGCCAACCACGAAGCATCTTTTTTGATATTACGCTCATGTTGGTGTCCTTTCATAAAGTAAACGATAGCGTCGTGACGTGTGATTATTGGCGATAACGTTGACCATCAGCACTGACGTGGAGGGCAACCAACTTGATACCACCAACTTGATACCACCAACTTGATACCACCAGCTTGATAGCACCAGCTTGATAGCACCAGCCTGATAACAGGTCGATTCAGCTTGATAACGAGTCGATAATGCACGCACTGGGTCTATCAACCACCACTCACGCCGTCACACAAGACAAACGTCATTGTAGCAAGCCCACTCAAAGTGTTTGATGAGAAATTCTGCAAATTTATGATGTTAAAAATTTGTTAACGGTTATTTTCCACTATATTCACCCTCTATAAGACCCACTGTAAGACACACTGTAAGACACACTTTTTTTGGCTTGTTGCTGCTAGCACCCTATCCATCAGTGCGCATCTAGCAACCAGCACCTTCCCAAGAACATCATCGTCCCAAGATGGCCATACCCGTGTCGCTACTAACGTTGTCACTTTTTTGATGAATGCTCTGATGAATGCCACATTTGGCATGGGTATAAACGAGTGTCAAGGGTTGTTTTTACGTCACGGACGAATGAGCAGGCAAATGAGCAGGCGAATTAAGTAGACAGATGAAGTGCTGGCGTATAACCTCTTGAACCCTAGCGAGCTGCAATCATCTGGTGCGCTTTTATCCTGACAGAGGCATTAACAGGCTGTACTCGAGCAAACCACCCCCGCCAAACGGGTATACTAAAACACTTGTGCAAGACCTCAACACTCTCCTCCAAGGTGCAACAGCCTTAGCACGGCAAGCCGCCGCCGCCATTCTCGATATTTATCAAGACCATGACATTGGCGTGACGTACAAAGCAGACGACAGTCCGCTAACTCGAGCTGACCTTGCGTCGCATCGCATCATTACCACGGGTCTTACTGAACTGACACCAGATATTCCCATTGTTTCCGAAGAATCTGCCCATCATCCCTTGCAAGATACCGACCTCAGCCGCCTATGGATTGTCGATCCTTTAGACGGCACCAAAGAATTCGTCAAACGCAACGGCGAGTTTTCTATTAACATTGCCCTCGTCGAACAGGGTATACCAATTTTGGGGGTGGTGTATGCGCCGATGTTGCAGTTGTTTTATCAGGCGGTGCGCGGTGCGGGGGTATTTCGCTGTCACGAAAACGGTGGCTGTGTTCCGATTCAGGTGCGTCCGTTAGCTACCCCTCTCAAGGTGGCCGTGAGTCGCTCACATGGTGGCAAGCGCACCGATAGTTTTATCGCACACTTGCAAAACGCCTACGACATCGAACTCATTGTGCGCGGCAGCGCCTTAAAACCCTGTTTGGTGGCCGAAGGCAACGCCGATATTTATCCGCGTTTTGGTAAGACCATGTCATGGGACACGGCTGCGCCTCACTGCATCGTGGAAGAAGCGGGTGGCTTAGTACGCGATTTACACGGGCAACCGCTCCGCTACCACGACCCCTATGCCCGCAATCCCTCGTTTGTAGTTGTGGGCGATGATGCTTTGCCGTGGCAAGATTGTCTCAGTGAAGAACGCGACTGATACTGCCATACCCTAAACACTGCTTACCCTGATGCTGCCATACCCTGATGCCGCGATACCCTAATACCACCATATCAAGGTGGACATCGAATGGTGAGGCGCATGTGGCTAGCTGTCTGCTGTGTGACGCTACAGTTTGTTGTCACAGTTTGTTGTCACAGTTTGTTGTCACGGTTTGTTGTCACAGCGTTATCTACTTCGCGAAAGATAGCTTACCTGAGCGCCCTGGCAACAAAGCCACCTTCGGGTGCTTCTTCAAATAAAACAATAAGTTCACTCATGATAACTTCTCACGGTGTTAGTTGATAAATCGCAGGCTTGTAGCGCGGTTCGGGTATCGGTTTACCTTCTGCTTTGGCTGCTGCTAACCATGCGTGTTTGGCTTGCTCGAGCATCGCTAGCGCCTCAGCGGGGGACGTTCCGAAGGCTGAGCACATTGCCAAATCGGGAATATCTGCAATGTATCCCTCGTCTTCATCACTGTAAAAAATGTTGATGTGATAGTCCTTCACGTTATGCCTAGCTGCTTTTTGACATCCTCCAATGACACGCTTCCTTCTTCAGCTTCTGCTTTGGCACGGCGCAGTTCCAACAAGTCTTCCGCATCAGCCAGCATCTCTTGCAGGGCTTCAAATTCTTCGATGGGAAGCACAACAAACTGCTTTTTGCCGTCTTTTTCTAAAAATGATGGATGCAATTCAACCATAGTCACTGCTCCCTTACCGATATGCATCTTTCCGATGAATCACCCGATACACCATAATGACATTAGCGCTTTGCAGCTCAAAAAGGACACGATAACGCCCGACCCGCAAGCGATATTCAGGTGTAAAATCCTTCAACTTTTTCACGTCACCCGTAAGATTATCTTGCAGCAATTCAATTTTAGCAGTGATTTGCGTTTGTTGTCTGTCAGGAAGTGATTGTAGGTCTTTGATGGCTTTTGATTTGAAGCGAACACGGTAAAGTGCCATACGCTCACGCTGTCCCCTCCACGATAGCGATTTCGTCTTCGGTAAGGTCATAAAGCGCATACACCAGTGCATCAATCTCCGCGTCTAGGGTAATTCCACTAACACATATGAGTAAGCTATCTAATGTTACCCGTGGCAAAGTTTTGAAGTATTGCAGAACTCGGATGGTCAGCGAGTGAAACAAGCTTGTTCACCAAAGCAACAGGTAAAAGTGCACTATCATACATATCACACCTGAGTTTTGCGAGATTACCAAGTACTACATCAATATTTTTAAAACTTTCATATATGGGCTGGGACATCAAGTCCTTGGTGGGTAGCGTGACTAGATAGAGATCTCCTACCGCCGTTTTATAAATTAGTTTATTGCCGTAGTAGGTAGTGCGACCATACGGATTTGCTGGATCGGCCTGTCCTGGAAGAATGTACTTATAGATGTACTCATTGCTAAAAATCAAAACAGAATTGGGGTCAAGCTTATCTGCGATTTCATCAGCATGCTCAACAAAAACCCCACTTTTTTCCAATCCAGCAGCAAAAAAATTGTGTGTATCGAATAGGTAATTAACGAGCTGCCGCATAGGCTTGTGCAAATTTGCTGTCTGACCGAAAAATGCAAGTGGGCCATCTTTGATGAAAAGAACCTCGCGGAGTGCTCTCGGACGCGTGTCTAATAGCAATTTCACAATAAAAACCAAAATTATTTGTTCAATAGCTGTTGTGACATAACCTAAAATCCCAGAAGCACCTATCTCATCATCAATCGCCTCATGAAGCCTTAGAACGTCGATTAAGTAAATTTCGTTGTGACATTGGCTACAGTTCATAGTATACCGCTCGTCCAATCTATCTGCCGACATCTTAATGTCCTTTGTTCCACAATGCGGACAGCTAGCCAAATTCCATTCCACCCACGCATCTCTTGGACGATACTTTTCAAAGATTAACCAAGCCAATGCGTCCGATAGAGTACGCTTCACATCAGTTCTGATAAACTCCAGATTTCTCGAGAAAAATTCTCGTAGCGCATCACGAACAGCGTGTGTCAAAGAAGCTGCAGAGTTGAAATTGATGTTACGAATCGGCAAAGTTAACTTCAATCTTTTTATACCTTTCAATCTAGCCATGTCTTCTGGATCAATGAAAGGCTTTATTTCTAACTCTTCTAGGTCAGACACCTGAAACACCAATGCACCAAATTGGAAGAAGGCAATCTTTGCTGATGGAAACGCAGGCTGGACAATAACCTCCGTGTAACCACCATCAATAGCAATGACGTGCTTAATCGGATTGTCATGTATCGGATTAACGCTGTGTATTTGCTCAGTGAAAAGGTCAATATCTTCCGAGCGCAAAGGCAAACTGCAACGCGACAAAAAAGACTGAACTTCCTTATCATTGATAATGTGCGTGTGGGACGATTTACTTGCAAACTCGTCTGGCCGGCGGTTACGGCGGCTTGTATAACTCATGATGTTTCTTCGCTAGTCTCAGTGTCGTTTTTTGGAGTAGGAAAGGGATCAATTTGCACCGGCACCACAAAGGGATTGGAATACGTCTTCATACGTACAAATCCCCTGTCGCTACTTGAACTGAAACGTACTAAACTATCAGCGAAGTCTCCAAAGTCATAATACTTTTTGATTTCGCGAGTTTCGTCTTCATTGTTTAGGTGAGCAATGAACCAGTTTTGTGTGTTCTTCAAGATACTAGCACTGATGGAGCTAACCTCTTGCGTTGCGTATATCAGACCTAAATGGAGCTTTGCACCTTCTTTAGCCAAACGATTGTAGATTTGACTTAAATCCTTATCCTCTTTTTTAGGGAAAAGGTTATGTGCTTCTTCAAAGTAAAATTGTATGAAATTATTAGGCAAACTACGAATAAATCTTCCCATCGCATCTTGAAAAATCTTTGTTGTAATACGTTTGGCATACAAATCTTGAACTGAAGGATCCCCCTGAGACAAGTCCACAATGACAATTTTACCTTCTCTCAAAGTTTTTACAATTTCTTTTTCAAATGACTCATTGCCTGACGAAGTGTGCAAATCCTTGCGTGATCGAAGAAGAATAAAACCATCAACAACACTATCTTTCCCAGGTCGTCGCTTACGCGTCAAAAACACTAGGATAGCCTTCAGGTTAATATCAGCCCATTCACGCCCTTTATTTTCCTTGTATGTTTTAAAAAACTCCTCACTTTCATAAACATCCCAAACAGCTGTAAACCAGTCAATAGCCTTTTCGTAAGTGATTCCCGTACTTGGATCAATATTTCCAGCTAGTTTGTTCAAATGTGCTTCACCAGGAAATTCAATATGGTTTTTAGGAGGCTTGTAACCTGCTTGATAAAGACAGCAAAGGTATGCAGCAAGCTGTCGTTTGTAACGCGTTTGCGTAGAAAAATTAGTTGCGTAATCTTCCGGCTTACTCAAATCCACAGCACAAAAACTATCTATGTAATTACCTTGAAAGTTAGACAGGTGTGCTTTAATTAATTCAAAACCACTTTCCACGTCATTAAAGAAATTGACCTTCATCACGTAAAACCCGGGCTTGTCAATCACGCTATATCGCGATGTCAAATTCTTATAGAGTTCAGAAATAGCTGTGCCTTCATCTTGTAAGTTAGGATTGGCATACTCTCCATTGACATCAAAGATGATTTGTCCAACAGGGTACTTTGGACAATTTTCATCTGTGAATGGCTGTAGCTGTTCTGATAGCTTAGTAGCCTTATTGGGTAATGGATGTAATGGCGCTTTGGCACTCAAATCTACTGTGGCCTCAATAACTTTTTTGACAGTATTTGACTTACCTGTGCGCGTCATACCAAACAGGGCTGTTCGCGTCCCAATAAAGTCCTTAGCGCGAACGAAAACAGGTACATCATCACTCTGTTCAAGTTGAAAGCGTCGACTCGAGCTGTATCGCACCTTGCCTATTTCAATGTCATTTGGG
>CAZKAZ010000008.1:20633-63243 GCA_964550765.1 uncultured bacterium
ATAATTTCTTTAAGAATATCTTGAGAAGGCTTGATTACCTTATAATTATGCGAACTGTAAAAATTCTCCACGTCAGCGCCAAAGTAAATACGTTTCTTGTGCTTGTAAAAGCTACCTAAAATACGGCATTCAAGACCTGAAAAACCAAATTCGTATCTCGTGAAGCTATCAAGTTGACTGCGATTGCCAGACACCTCAAGGTCGTCTTTGTAGTACTCAATCATTGACCGTACAATGTCGCTGTCAGTAGGTAAATTGCACGGGCCTAAAACCCGTAAGAGCAACGCTTCTTCCACTGATGGCTCATTCTGATAATATGCCAAAAGAAATGAACCCCGTGGGATACCTTTAGCCCGTAGTTTTCTTGCATCCGCGACTAAAATATGTGCCGTTGTGTAGTCAAGGCGAAAAGGATTGCCCACAAAAATGCCTGTTTTAAGTTCGTCAGTGTCTTTTTCTCTTTCAAACAAATCGACGTTAATTATTTTGCCAATACCCTCTTGCCAAAGGTCACCTTGCTCTGTCACGCGATTAACTCCTTTGCAATAAGTCAGGATCTTCTAAACGAATTTGTGAGTGCTGTGCATATTGCTCTTCACCCTCAATGGAAACCCACCGACGGTTGAGCCATTCAGCGGCATAACCTGTTGTATTGCTACCTGCAAACGGATCAAACACTAAATCGCCTGGCTCCGTTAGAAACTCTATAAAAAATGAGGCCAAACCCACTGGCATACGTGCAGGGTGAGGCTTCACCCCTAATTCTCGACACATCCGATGGTAATGGTCATGGCATTCTCGGGTAACTGAATAATCTCTGGGAGACGAACCTCACGGTTGACATCCATTGGCTCTAGTTCAAGAACGTTATGAGCAATACTACCACCATGATTTTTGTTAAAGCTGTTTTCTGAAATGTGATGTTGCGAAGGTCGTACTCCTGCATTGTACGATTTACGCTTCAGAAGGCTTTTCATAGAGTTACTATAGGGTCGCAGAACTCTTCGATTATCTGCTTTAGGATAATCAGACTTTGCTATCCACCACAGATTTGTAAAACTATCAGTAAGCCTAATGCGTTCAACAGTAACCCACTGCGCTGGGCTAGGCAGTCGCGATGGATTGTAACAGATTAATTTTTGAATCAGTCTCAGGTTTGCCTCTTTATTATTTACAAATGCAATAAGGGATTCCAAGGGCAATAACGACTGAACAGGACGACCCAACTCCCAAGCATTCCCCATCTCAATAACTATCGATCCTGTATCTGTCAGCAAATTCGCAAATGAACTAGCCAAACCTGTGAACCAGCTCTTATAGTTTTCACCTGTGAGATTGCCATAGCTTTTTTTCTGGTTCAGAGGAAAAGGAGGTGAAGTAAAAATGAGCTGCACTTTACCCCGCAGACCACTACCCGGATGACTTTTGAGCAGTTCCCTCGTGTCACCAACATAGTATCTACCTAATGAGGTTCTATGATGCGCTTTCGTCATAGGCGTTCTGGTGTAAGTAGGTGGATGAGGTCAGGAACAAACATTGAGTCATGATAACATGCAAACTGTATTTTTTGTTGCGATGATTGCGGCTAACAGGGCGTGGCTGTTGCATCCCAACGTGATAAAAACAAGCGCCCCTCCACAGAAAGGCGCTCGCAGATTTTTGAGTTACAGGCTGTTGGTTTAGCCTTCGGCTTTCATCAGTTTTTCCACCACACTGCGGTCTTCTAGCGTGCTGGTGTCGCCAGCGGTTTCTTCGCCTGCGGCAATGTTTCTAAGTAAACGGCGCATAATCTTCCCGCTGCGGGTTTTGGGTAGGGCGTCCGCAAAGCGAATTTCGGCTGGCTTGGCGATGGCACCAATTTCTTTGGAGACGTGTTCGCGCAGTTCACTTCTCAGAGCGTCGCTACCCGTACGGCTGCCCTCGAGCGTCACAAAAGCCACAATGGCTTGCCCTTTGATTTCGTCGGGGCGTCCTACCACGGCGGCTTCGGCGACGGCTTCATGCGAAACAAGCGCCGATTCAACTTCCATCGTGCCAAGGCGGTGACCCGACACGTTCACCACGTCGTCCACGCGACCCATGATCCAAAAGTAACCATCTTTATCACGCCGTGACCCATCCCCAGCAAAATACACATGGGGGATTTCCGACCAGTACTGCGCCCGGTAGCGGTCATCATCACCATAGACAGTACGGAGCATGCTCGGCCAAGGGCGCTTAATGACCAAGTAACCACCGCTGTCGGCTTCTTGTTCGTGGCCGTCTACGTCCACAATGGCGGGTTCAACGCCAAAAAACGGCACCCCCGCAGACCCGGGTTTGGCGTCGTGCACGCCCGGTAGGGTGGTAATCATCACGCCGCCGGTTTCGGTTTGCCACCAGGTGTCAATAATGGGGCAGTTGTCTTTGCCAATGACGCGCCGATACCACATCCACGCTTCTGGGTTGATGGGTTCACCCACCGTACCAAGCAGGCGCAAACTGCTCAGGTCATGTTTGTCAATCCACTGTTCGCCCCACTTCATAAACGCCCGAATAGCGGTAGGCGCGGTGTAGAAAATAGACACTTTGTACTTATCGACAATCTCCCAAAAGCGATCCGCTTCAGGGTAGTTGGGCGCACCTTCATACATCACACAGGTAGCCCCATTGGCTAGTGGTCCGTAGACAATATACGAGTGACCAGTAATCCAACCAACATCTGCCGTGCACCAATAGACATCTTCTTCTTTGAGGTCAAAGACGTATTTGGTGGTGAGGTAGGTATAGGTCTGATAACCACCCGTGCTGTGCAGTACGCCTTTGGGTTTACCCGTAGACCCTGAGGTATAGAGGATGAACAAGGGGTCTTCGGCGTCCATGGGTTCGGCAGGGCAATCGCTAGACGCAAACTGCATCAGTTCGTGGTACCAGTGGTCGCGGCCAGCTTCCATATGAATCTCGTTATCGCCGCGCTTAACGACCACCACGTTGCTGACGCCGGGGCAGTCTTTGAGGGCATCGTCCACTTGCGGTTTGAGCGGAAACACACTGCCACGGCGGTAGCCACCATCTGCGGTAATCACCAGTTTGGCGTCGGCGTCGTTGATGCGGTCAGACAGCGCTGAGGCACTAAAACCACCAAACACCACCGAATGCGGCGCACCAATGCGGGCACACGCCAACATGGCAATGGCGGCTTCGGGAATCATCGGCATGTAGATGGCCACACAGTCGCCCTTTTTCACACCACGTTTTTTGAGGACGTTAGCAAACTTGGACACTTCGCGGTGCAAGTCTTGGTAGGTAAGCACGCGGCTGTCGCCCGGTTCGCCTTCCCAGATGATGGCAGCTTTGTTGCGACGCCACGAGTCTAAGTGACGGTCAATGCAGTTATACGCAAGATTCGTTTGTCCACCCACGAACCACTTGACAAAGGGTTCTTCCCACTCGGTCACTTTGTCCCACGGCTTAAACCAGTGCAGTTCGTTAGCTACATTGCCCCAGAAGGTATCAGGGTCGGTAAGGGACTGGTCATATAACTTTTGGTATTCCGCCAAGCTACTGATTTTGGCGCTCTCTTTGAATGCCTCAGAAGGCCCAAAACGGCGTTCTTCTTGCAAGACCGACTCAATGCGTTCGGACATGCTCTCCTCCTTTAGAAAACTGTAATTTATGCCTAAGTCCTATCATGTAACCACCCCAAAGTCAATCCAGACGCCCGCTCATAGAAACGGCCAAAACACCGTCATGGACTGTTATGAGGCTGGTTATGCAGGCTTTTTGCTAGCAGCACGTTAAACCATCACGTTCGCGGTAAGCCATGCTGGGTTAGGGTCTTCTGAATCAGGGTCTTCTGGGTTAGGGTCTTCTGGGTTAGGGGGCAGACGACATAGCAATGTGATAAAAAACGATGTGAAAAACCCAACTCATAAGACGTTCATGGGGTCAAGAAAAAAGCGTGCAC
Organism: uncultured bacterium; assembly: GCA_964550765.1. GTDB lineage: Bacteria > Deinococcota > Deinococci > Deinococcales > Trueperaceae > JBCCBI01. The sequence continues at coordinate 24,580 of CAZKAZ010000008.1, forward strand.
AAGCTGATAGTGTATAGTGAAATTTACCATGTTTGTCGCCCTCAGTGTGCGCTGCAACACGCATTCAAGCCAACGACGAAACGAGCACGCCGCTAGCGCAGGGCAAGTGAACGCTATAACGCTATGTGGCACAGTAGCTATGTGGCACAGCAGCTATGTGGCACAGCAGCTATGTGCGGGTATCGCGTCTGCTGCTCAGCGTGACGGTGTCCTGACGGCATGATGGCAGGCAGCGTGTGATGATAGGCAATACATGAATCACGGAAATTCATAAATTATATAGCTAATGTAAACCACAACGTCAAACACCACCAAAAGGAGGGGTTTATGTCAAAAATTATGCTCATTGACGACGCACCCGCCGACTTGAAAATGATGGAAAGCATTCTCAAAGGCGCCAGTCACGATGTTATTACCTGTATCAATGGCGACGGTGCAGAAGAGATGATTGACAGCGAAAAACCGGACTTACTCATGCTCGATATCGTGATGCCGCAACGCAACGGTTACGAGATTTTGCGCAAAATCCGCCGCAATCCCAGCCAAAAAGACCTGCCGGTAATTGTCGTCAGTTCTAAGGGCGAAGAAAGCGACATCTTGTGGGGCAAACGGCAAGGGGCATCGGACTATATTGTTAAACCCTACACCCCAGAACGGGTGCTCGAGGCCGTCGGTAATATCTTGTGAGGGTTGGGTAGGGTGATATGAGTCAGACCAGCGGGCGGGCGTGTTTTTTTCGCTCGAGCGACTTCGTAGCCGCCATCGACGGGCAGTACAGCCGTCAGGTCGTCGAGGTAGACACTTACACCCCTTTACCGCGCACTCGAGCCGACTTTTTGGGGCTTATCTACTTGCAAGGGCGCATTATTCCCCTGCTTGATGTGTATAGCTTATTTAAGCCCGACGCGCCGACTGAGCTAAAACCCCAAGACCTTAAGCGCGCCGTCGTCATGCGTCATGGCGATTATGAGTTTGCGCTTGCTAGTGAACAGGTGCTTGGGTTTAGCAGCATTCCAGAGGCGTTACCCGCAGCCCATGTACCGGCGGCGTTGGCGCGTTTTGTGCTGGGCAGTGTGCTTTTTAACGAGCGTTTTGAGGCGCTGTTACTGAACGTTCCCGAACTCGTCACCGCCTTAAATCAACGGCTCGAGGTGGTCTAGGCGGCATGATGATATGGCTTGATGATATGGCTTGGTGGTATGGCTTGGTGGTATGGAAAGCATGATGGTATGGGAGGCATGATGAAAGTCTCAAGGCGACACATCTTAAAGTTGGCAGCGGCAGCTTGGGCAAGTAAGACGTTCGCTCAACCTGCACTAGCGCAGTCGAGTCCCCCCCCTGCTGCGGGCGCTGCCGCACAAAACCCCATTGGTCTGGGCGTGACTGACGACACCATCACCATCGGCATGAGTGCCGACTTTAGCAGCCCCTTTGCCGCGCAGGGTATTGAAGCCTACCGGGGGGCGCTCGCGGTGTTTGAAGAGGTCAACGAACAAGGGGGCATCTTCGACAGGCGCGTGCAACTGATTGCCCTCAACGACGGGGGCGACGCCCTAGCGGCTATCGACAACACCTTGCGGCTCTTAGAAGTTGACCAAGTCTTTTGCCTCAGTAACTACACCGGTGACATGGCCATTGCTAGGATGCTACCCATCGTGCACAGTTACCGTGACAACCACCTGCGCATGGTCGGTAACTTAAGCGGCGCACTGATTCAACGCCGCTTGCCTTACGTAGAACAGGTCTACAACGTGCGGGCGTCAACGTTGCAAGAAACCAGCCAACTCACCGACGCCATGTGGCAAGCTGGACGCAGGCGACCGGGGGTGTTTTATACGGCAGATGCCAGTGGCCGCGTGGGTCAAGCGGGTGTGGTGCGGGCGCTCGAGGCCTATGGCGCAACCCCAGCTACCGAAGCCACCCACAACCCCTTGCTCAATCAGCAAATTCGCGCTGATACTGGCCGCACTGGCCGGGCTAACTTGCGCCAAAGTGACCGCGAAACCCTGTTAGCTGCCTTGCGTGAGGAAGTGAATCGTGCCGTGCGGCACTTGCGCGCAGGTGACTGTGACAGCATCATCTGCACAACTGACAGTGAAACCTTGGGCTATTTGGTGGCTGCTGTGCGCGATAGCGGTTGGGACGTGCCCATTTTGGCTACCAACGTAGACGACGACACCCCCGCCCAGTTGGTAGCCCTCGAGAACGCCAACGACGCCCCCGCTGGCAGTTACACCCAAAATTTGGTGGCCGCTAGGGTGCTGCCGTTTTACCGTGATCGCAGTTTTGCGGGCGTGAATTTGTATCATCAACTGCTCGACAAGTGGAATCCGGATATGCCTTCAGGCACGCGCAGCAACTACACTCCTGGGCGCAACAGCGCCGGGCTAGAAGGCACGCTCAATGCTCGAGTATTGATTGCAGGCTTGCGTCTTGCTGGCGCAGATATCACCCGGGCACGTTTCGATGAAAGCCTTGCTGGCTTGAGCGAACTTGACTTAGGTATCGACGCCCCTGTGAGTTATTTGGGGGGCAGCCGTCAAGGATTGAATAAAATTTATTATACTGCAGTAGCAGGTAGCAGTTGGAACATGATTCCCGATGCCGTGAGTGGGCTTAATCTATAGAGTGGGCGTAACCTTTAAAGGAGGTCGGCGTGGCAGATTTTTCTGAGGTTCAAGATACCGAAGCCATCTTGAGTGACAGTTTGCTCATTGAGGGTGACGCGACAAAAGACACGCAGTCAAAACAGCAACCAGCCGTTGCTCGAGCTGCGCCCGCGAGTACCCCTGCGAGTACCCCCGCAAGTGACCCCGCAAATAGTAGTGACTTCGATTTGCTTGACGAGTCGCACTTACAAAGCCACCATAGCCAAACTTTAGCGACGACTGCTGCAGCCAACAGAAAACAAAACAAACAACGTAATAAGCGCAACAAGCGCCAGGGCAAAACTATCGACGCTGACCAAGATGGGCCACAAAACGACCAAAACGGCAGCGCCCGTGCCAATCAGGGCACATTTCGTACCGTTATTAACCCCCGCACTGGACTGACACGCACCATCGTGCCGTTTGGCATTCGCAGCAAGTTGCTGTTGTTTATCGCTGGCTTAACGTTGAGTTTTGTGATCATCAGCTTTTTTGTGACCGCTGCTAGCATCAATACCAACCTCAGCCGCGAAGTCATCTCCAAAGGTGAAACCATCGCTGACACCTTGGCCACTAGTGCCGTTGATGTGATTGTGGCGCACGACCGCGCTATCGTGCAGTCACTCATTGACCAGTTCGTCGGCATCGACGGGGTGGGTTACATCATTGCCCAAGACGCCAGCGGCACTGTTTACGCGCATACCTTTGCGCCCTTTGTCCCTGACGAAGTGCTCGCAGCCAGCCCCGACCCAGCACAACTTGACCAAATTACCCGCACCGACGTGCGCGAGTTGGTACTCAACAACGACGTCACCAGTGGCACGTTTTATGACGTGGTAGCCCCGGTGCTCGCGGGTAACCTAGGCAGCATTCGCGTCGGTATGGATCAACAGGTGATTCGTGACGCCGCCAACCGAGCAGGTTTTCAGTTGGCCACGTTTTGTATTATCGCAGGACTTGTCGCTATGATTGCTGGTATTTTCTTTGCCCAGCGACTTGTGAATCCCATTGACCAACTGGTGAGCTTGTCTGACCGCGTGGGTCGTGGTGACCTTAATCAACTGGCTGATATCAGCACCAAAGACGAAATCGGTTTTTTGGGACGCAGTTTTAACGACACCATCTTGCAACTGCGCAACTTGGTGCAAACCCAAGACGAACGTGACGCCGAACGGCGCGAACGCGAAGAACTGCAAACCAACGTCACCGCCTTTTTGAACGTGGCCATGGACATTGCCGATGGCGACTTAACCAAGCGCGGGCGCGTCACTGAAGATGTCCTAGGGAACGTGGTAGACGCTATTAACTTGGTGATTGAAGAAATCAGCTACTTGCTTTTGGACGTACAAAGCGCCGCAACCTCAGTCAATCAAGGCGCAAGCGGTATGATTCAAATTACCGAAGCCATCACCGAAAGTGCCGAAGCGCAAACCACCGAAGCCAGCAACGTTAGCCAAGCCGTACAAGACGTCACCGGCTCCATTCGCCGCATGGCCGATAACGCTGAAGCCTCCGCCCAAGCCGCCAAACAAACCTTGCAAGCTTCCCAACAGGGGCAAAACGCCGTGAACAACACCCTAGACGGCATGCAGGGTATCCGCCGTGAAGTGCAGTCTATTGCCAAGCGGGTCAAGAGCTTAGGGGATCGCTCCTTGGAAATTTCTGAGATTATCGAGACCATTTCGCATATTTCTTCGCAGACTAACTTGCTTGCCCTTAACGCCGCCATTGAGGCAGCAGGCGCAGGCGAAGCAGGCGGACGTTTTGCTATTGTGGCTGATGAAGTGCGCAAACTAGCTGAAGACTCGGCCATGGCCACCCAGCGCATTGCCGGTTTGATTAAAAACGTGCAGTCCGAGGTGCAAGAAGTGGTCATCATGGTGGAAGCCGGTACCAACCAAGTAGAAACCGGTTACCGGGTAGCCAACGAAGCCGGGGAACGCTTGCGGGAAATTTCCGAAATCGCCAAACAGTCTTCGCAACTCGCCCAAGTGATTTCGCAAGCCACCCAAGACCAAGTGGACAAAGTGGAATCGGTCGATAGGGCGGTGCAGTCGATTAAAGCCATCGCCGACGGTTCACAAGACCAAGTGTTGCGTGGCCGCGAAGCCTCTGAGGAACTGCTGCAATTGTCACAACAACTCACCGAGAGCTTATCTCGCTTCCGCTTGGGTTGAGCATGCACGGCTATAGTGTCCCGTCCACAATGACCATTTACGAGCATCAACACATGTATCAATACCTAGGCACACATACACGAGGTACACATGCTCAAGTGGCTTGTTATGACTTACTTGTACATGACTTACTTGTACATGACTTACTTGTACATGACTTACTTGTACATGACTTCGTTGTGTACGACTGGGCTATGCTGGTCAAAAGAGGTGAGAGACGCCCGTGAGCACGCCAAGTGTTAACGAAGAATTGCTCGAGAACTTCCTGCTTGACGCTTGGGAAGCCCTAGGCAATTATGACCGCGCTACGGCCAGTTTTACTGGTCAACTGCACGAGGAAAACCTCAAAGAACTGCGCGTCGTCAGTCACCGCATCAAGGGCACGGCGGCGCTGTATGGCTACAAGCAGATTTCGCAACTCGCTGAGATGGTCGAACGCCTTTTGAGTAGCGACATTCCCGCAGCAGCTCACGACGATTTGAGTTTGTTTTTAGAACAAGTCGGGGTGATTTTGCGCAGTGCTTTAGAGCACTTAGCCGACAGTGGCCACGAGCACGACTTAGGCCTCGAGCTTGCCCACATGGGCGGTACTGAAATGCTCAGCAATTTGCTCAAGCGTTATCCACAAGCATTTGTGCGCGCCCCCGATCCAGAACAACAAGACATAGACAACACCCCCGAAAGTTTGAGCAGCCAAGCCAAAGCTTTCAAAGCCGCCAACGCAGACATCTGGGAGTATTTTCCCGTAGAAGCCAGTGAACACATTGCGGCTATGCGCGACGCCCTGGATAATCTTGGCGGTGATTTTAGTGGTGGTCAAGCGCAAAGCGACAGCATCACAGCGTTGTTTCGCGCAGCACACACCCTCAAAGGTTCGGCGTACATGGTGGATTTTGCCATGATGGGTGACTTTGCCCACGAACTTGAAGACCTCATGGATTTGGTGCGTGAAGGCGAACTTGCCCTAAGTGGTGAGGTGATGAACTTGCTGCGGCGCGGTGTTGACACCATCGAAGCCATGTTAGCCGCCGCTGAGGGCTTACCGAATCGCCTCGAGAAAGACTTACCCGACATGCACGCCCAACTCGCCCACACACTTGGTAAACCCCTCACCGCTAGTGCTACCTCAGATACCCACAGTGGAGATACCCACAGCACCTCGTTGCGACAAAGTTTGCAAGCGTTCAAAACAGCCAACGAAGACATCTGGGAGTACTTTCCCCTCGAGGTCATCGAACACACTGCCGCCATGCGCGACGCCTTGGCGCTTACCCGGGCTGACGACAGCGAAGCCCAAGCTGATTCTGATAGCGTCACCCGCTTGTTTCGCGCAGCGCACACCCTCAAGGGGTCGGCGTACATGGTGGAGTGTAAGCTCATGGGCGACTTTGCCCACCAGCTCGAAGACCTCATGGATACGGTGCGCAAAGGTGAACACCCCCTCAACCATGAGGTGCGCGGGGTGTTGCAACAGGGTATCAATGTGCTCGAGCAGATGATTCAAGCCGCCGAAGGCGAAGACGTCCCTATCGACCAAAGCATGCAAGACGCTGAAGCCTCCCTGGCTAAAGCCTTAGGGCGTGAAATCAAGCACAGCCAACGCAGTGACGACAGCGGCCAACTGACCAGCAACTTGCGCATCTTTTTTCAAGAAAACCAAGACGTCTGGGAATATTTCGCCCCCGAAGCCCGCGAACACATCGAAAGCATGCGCAACGCTCTGATTGTCGCCCAAGGCCAAGACAGCCCTAACCAAGACAGTCCTAACAGCGACACCATCACTGGTCTCTTTCGGGCTGCGCACACCCTCAAGGGGTCGGCGTACATGGTGGGGTTTAACGAACTAGGGGAATTTGCCCACAAACTCGAAGAACTGATGAGCGCCGTGCGCGATGGTGAACTGACCTTCAATAGCGACGTGCAAGATACCTTGCTGGGCGGCACACAGGTGCTCGAGCAAATGCTCCGCGCCGCCGAAGGTGAAGGTACTGGCCTCGAAGTGGTGTTGTTTGATACCGAAAGCCAACTCGCTAACCTGCTTGGCTTAGAAGCGCCCGATCAAGCCAGCGCTCCCCAAACCAATACCTCAACAGACACACCCCAAGCGGCCAGCAAACCCAGCGTCACAGCGACCATTCGCGTCAGCCTCGATAAGCTTGATGCCCTTATGAACTTAGCAGGCGACATGGTGATGGCACGTTCGCGCTTGCTTAGGCGGCTAAGCCAACTCGAGGGAGTGATTAAACTTCTGAATGCCAGTCACGAACGGATGACACGCGTCGCTAGCGACTTTGAAGAACGCTACATCAACCCCCGGTTTAATCAAGACGGCCAAGTCAGCAGCACTATCTCTAACACGGCCTCTAACGCTGCCTCTGCTGCACTCACCGCGCCACATGTGCATGAAGCTTCCTCGCAGCAGCCTGAACAGCCACACAAACACCTCGAGCACGCTGATGATGGTTTCCAAGCCTCGGTCAGTGGTTTGTTTGATGAACTTGAATTTGACACCTACGACGACCTCAATATCTTGGCACGCACCATCGGCGAGATGACCTCGGATATTACCGAGATTCAAAATCAGTTCAACCAAATCAGTCGCGGTTTACGCGGCGAGTCCGACGCCATTCAAGCCATCACCCGCGATTTGCGTCAGCAGATTAGCCGTTCGCGCATGGTGCCCATTGGGCGGGTATTTAGTAGGCTCACTAGGCTGGTTAACCAAGCGCCTTTAGACAAGTCTTATCGGCTCGAGTTCTCGGGTGAAACCGTCGAAGTTGATAACGTCATCGTCGAAACCATCATCGACCCGCTTTTGCACTTAGTGCGCAACTCGTTTTATCACGGCATCGAACCCATGACCGAACGCATCTCAACGGGCAAAAACGCCGAAGGGGTTGTGACGGTGCGGGCGTTTTATCAGGGCAACGATGTCTTTATTGAGGTCGAAGACGACGGGCGCGGTATCAACGTGGCGGCGGTTAAACGCAAAGCCATCGAAAACGGCCTCGGGCAAGCCGCTAACATCAACGCCTTGGATAACAAACAAGCCATTCAACTGATTTTCGCCCCCGGTCTCAGTACCGCCCAGCAGGTGTCCACGGAAGCCGGGCGCGGGGTAGGTATGGACGCTGTCGCTGAGAGTATTCACCATCTCAACGGCGATATTACCGTCTCGAGCACCCCCGGCAAGGGCAGCCGCTTCACCATCCGCTTGCCGCTCACGCTCATCACCTCAGAAGCCCTGTTGATTCAAATCGGTACGTACCGTTTTGCCCTGCCAGTAGACAACGTGCGCAGTTTGCAACGGGTATCGGCGGGGCAACTTTTTCGCATGCAAAGCAGTGAAACCCTGTCACTAGCACTCACCATGCAAGCCAACGACGGTGAACACGAATATTTTATCTTTGAAAACCAACCCATTCGCGTTTACCGCCTCAAGAACTTACTCGGTATCAGCCAAGAACGCGAAGGCGACATTCTCAACGCGGTCATTTTGGATGTAGGCGGCGAGCGTTTTGCCGCCATCGTGGACAGTTACAGCGCCATTGAAGAAGTGGTGGTGCGCGGCTTAAGCGAGCAACTTCAGGGCTTGTTTTATCTGTCTGGGGTGACGGTTTCTAGTAGTGGTGAGTTGCTGCTGATTTTAGATCCAAGCAGTCTAGAAAAACTCAGCCGCTACCAAGCGCCAGATACAGCTAGCACCTTGGCGCTTGAAGAAGTAGCAGCCAAACATGTCTTGCTAGTAGACGATTCCATTAGTGTGCGGCGGGTATGCGGTAGGATGCTCGAGCGCGGTGGCTTTGAAGTCAGCACCGCCGTTGACGGGCAAGAAGCCATCGAACGCATTCAACGTGGCGAACGTTTTGACGCCATTTTGACGGACTTAGAGATGCCGAGAGCCAACGGTTATGAAGTCATCGAACACGTACGCCGCACTGCCGGCGCACAGGACACGCCCATTGTTATGATGACCACGCGGGCGGGTGCTAAACACTCGCAACTGGCGTTTGACTTGGGTGCGAGCGACTACTTGAGCAAACCCGTGGACGAACACCAGCTGGTACAGACCATGAAAGGGCTGACGACGTGATAGCACACCCGCACGACCACACCCGCACGACGCCGCGACGTTACGTCACCCATAAACGCAATAGCAATGCGGTAACGCAGTAGCAACGTAATGCAGCAACATCAACATAACGCGGCATAACATAACGCGGCATAACGAGGACAAACATGTCAGAGAACGCAACAGACAGCCAGCAAAACAGCGACCTTTACGTGTTGATGGTCATGGCTGACACGCCAACGCGCACGACGCTAGACCAGACCTTCCAAAAGGGCGGTTTTGAAAGCCACCTTGCCGACAGCGGTTTGTATGCCCTCACCATGCTCGAGCGCAACCCCATCGACGTGGTCGTCATCGCCAAAGAAGCCTCTGACATGAGCGGTTGGGACTTCTACGAAATTGTCATTAGCGATACCAACTTGCGCAGGGTGGTCGTGGTGCTTCTTGATGACAACGCCCGAGGCAAATTAGACGGCTCGAGCAGCGCCATTGCCCTACCCGAAGCTACCCCCGGCGAGCAAATCTACAAAGCCGCGGTGAGCAAACTACGCCAACTTGGCCGCATTGGCCGCAAAACCAGCACCAGCGCCAGCAGCGTCGAAACCATTCAAGGCAGCTTAGATTCGTTTTTTAGCTTGGTGGATTTAATTCTTTCACTCACAGGCAAAGGCGTCACCGGGGAACTGCGTTTTTCATTTGCTAGTGACGCCAACATCTTTTTTTACAAAGGCCAACTGCTGCACGCCACAGTGGGCAGTCAAGCAGGTGAAGACGCCTTGATTGAAATTTTTTATCAGGTAGACACCCAAGGCAACACCGAGTACCGCTTTGACAACCTCGAGCTCGACCGCGCCCCCGAAGACAAACGTACCATTGATATCTCAGTCGAAAAACTGCTCTTCCAAGTGACCGTTGAACTCGATTATCGCCGCAAAGGTAACGTGTGATGGCCGTTATGTTCTCCCAAGCCCACATCGACCAGCAATCCGGTCACCCCACCGCCCCGACACACATCGACCCCACACACATCGACCCAAGGTTGACGCGGTGTGCAATGCTTGATAACCCAGCAATGCTTGATAACTCAAACGATAAACCAAGCGTCTCACTTGCTGCTGTTACCAACAGGCATGTGCCAAGAGGTATTCGCAAGCAGGCAGCGTGTGCCATTTTCCCACGAGATGGGGCGTGTGAGTGGTTACAATGACTATTATGACGTTGACCACTATGACGTTTCACGCGGTTTTGCCAGTGCTACCTGCTAACCGATTAACCAGCAGGGGTCGGTGCTTATGTTGACGCCAGCGGTTTGTGTGACGAACACCCACGCACGTGTGGCTCATGTGGCAGTGAGAAATTCCGTTTTGACGCGCATCACGAAAGGCAAAGTATGGCGAGAGTTCTAGTCGTAGACGACAGCATCAGCGTGCGCAAAGCCCTAGAAAAGATTCTCACTTCCCGCGATATGGATATTGTCGCAGCAGACAGTGCAGAATCGGCTATGTCGCTGCTCGAGCAAGACAACAACGTCGACCTCATCATCAGTGATGTGGTGATGCCCGGCATGGATGGGTTTACCCTCACGACCACCCTCAAAGAACAAGATACCTTCAAAGCGATTCCGATTTTGCTTATTTCCGGTATCGTCGATGACAACAGCCGCAGCAAAGCCAAGCAAGCAGGCGCGGTCAACATCGTCAAAAAACCGTTTACGCCCGATGAGATTTTGCCGCCCATCCAAACGGCACTCGCAAGCCAAGCAGCCAAGTCTGCACCCAAACCTGCGCCAGCTGCCAGCCAACCTAGCGCGTCAAGTGCGCCTGCGAGCAGTCCTCCCAAAAGTAGCGGCGGCTCACAGCGCGAACGTCTGCAGGCGCAGTTGAGCGAACTCGTCAGCAAACCAGAAATAGGCTCAGCACTGCTCTTTAACGCCCAAGGCAAGTATTTGCTAGCAGCAGGTGACAAACTACCTGACGCGTCCAAAGTGCTCAAGGTGCTCTTGTCAGCAGCCGCAGCCCTTGGTAACGGCATCACCAAGTCGCCTTTGCAGAGTATTTTGCTCGAGTACAGCCAACAAAGTGTGCTCGTCTATCGGGTGAACCCCAAACTCAACATCGCCCTCACCTTGAGTGACGCCAACGCCCTGAGCGTGGCTAAATACATGCTCAAAAAACAGTTACCGCACATCAAAGAAGCCCTGCGCTCACGTTAGCCATTGCCTGAGGTGCCCCTTTAGCAGGCAACCTCACAACATACCTACAAAAGCCGCCCTTGTTCATTGCTGTGCGGTGATGGCGCTTCGACGACGTGCAGGTCATAGTCAGACGCCAGCTCACGCACCGTTGCCATGTTGACGAGGGCATGACCTTTGGTGGTGTTGGCAAAAATCATGTAGGCATCACGCACCTGAGCATGCTGTAGTGGCTCGAGCCACTCCCTGAGTTCTGCTTCGTCATAACGATAATCATGCCGTTCAGCCGCACTGTTGGCGCGATACCAAGCGTCTTCGTTGCGTCCGTGCAACCGCAAAAACGCCACTTCGTGGCTGATATGTAGAGCAGCGGCTGGTAAACCTGCTAGAGGCGGATAGTCACAACTGACCCAAATAAGCCCTTGTTCTCGGCAGGCATTGATTACGGTGTCCACTTGCCAACTGTCGTGCCGAAAGGCTACTGCTACGGGCATGTTCTGAAAGTATTTCACACACGCGGCCAAATAACGTCTGCTGTCGGGTGTGCGCTGAAACGAAAACGGAAACTGCAACAAATACCCTACTAGCAAACCTGCTTCGCGCAAAGGCGCACTGGCCTCGAGCAACCCCCGATACACCTCGGCAGTCGCTGTACGTTGGTGGGTGATGGTCTGGTGCACTTTAACAATCACCCGCAGGGCACTCGCAGCCATCTTGGCAAACATCTCCCGCTTGGGCGTGGCATAAAAACTGCTGTTCAATTCCACTACCGGAAAATGCTGACTGTAATACCCCAAGGTGTCTTGGGCAGTGAGTTGGGGCGGATAAAACATACCGCGCCAATCGTCGTTGCTGTAACCACTACTGCCAAGCCACAAGCGCGTTTTTTGGGTATTGGCTGTTGTACTGGGTTTCGCTGCACTGGGTTTTTCGGCACTGGGTTTTTTAGCACAGGGCATGGGATATTGTACGCGACTAGCACGGCATCATCACACCTAGCGCCCCAAAAAATCAGTGGCAAGCAGCATCGTCTTTGGGTGAATCGTCTTTGGGTGAATCGTCTTTGGGTGAATCGTCTTTGGGTGAGAGGTGAAACAACCTGACTTGAATTATAAAACCTAACGCGAAAGCTCCCTAGCGCTTTGTATGAACAAACGTTTTTGTCCTGATGACGTGCCTTCATACTGTTATCTAGTACGCTTTTCACAGAAACTGTGCGTTATGATGTGGCTATACAATGATGTCAAAACATCACTGATACGTTTGACTTGATGTATTCACACACCCCACTATCCGTTAGACTGCAGAGGGTTACAAGACGACACAGGAGCTAGACGACACAGGAGCTAGACAACACGGGATTATGTTGCTACTGTCCTACGATATATTCTGGTGCACAGTGTTTTGATACAGTGTTTTGATGACGTACAGCTGTATTCCCTCAGGTGGCACACACCCTAACGCGTGACAACGGACATGTTTAATTTTAATGACGCAGCAACCATCACAACGACAATTGTTATAACAACGATTGTTACAACACAGTTATCCTCATGCAGTTGCCCCAATACGGTCACCACAATACGGTCACCAAGTTTGCATTGCCCGTTAAGCACACGCAACATCGACACTTTGGTTATTTTATGAACGACACTTTGGTTACTCACGTCATCAGGTCAGGCATCATGTCAGGCAAAGGGTAGGAGCATCCTATGAGCCAAGAAACACCCAAAATCATGGTCGTTGAAGACGAAGCACTCGTTGCCAAACACATTCACACCAGTTTGCTCGAGGCAGGTTATGAAGTCACACCCATTGTCTCAACGGGTCACGATGCCATTGCGACTGCTAGGGACACCATGCCCGACTTGGTCATCATGGATATCAACCTGCGCGGCACGATGCGCGGCACCGAAGCAGCAGCTTACATCTATGAACGTTTTGGTATTCCCATTATCTTTTTGACCGCCCACACCGACCGCCACAGTTTGAGCGAAGCCAAAGCCGCCCAACCGCTCAGCTATTTGATTAAACCCTTTGACGACGCCGAACTTTACAGCAACGTAGAAATGGCACTCAACAAACACGTGGAAATCAAAAAACTCTACGAACACGGCCAGCACTTGGTCAAAATCATCGAAAACTCCCAAGATATCATCATGGTCGTCGATGAAGATGGCATCATCCGCTATGCCACACCCGCGCTCACCAAGTTGCTTGGCTGGCGGCTCGAGGAGGTGCTCGGTAACCCACTGTGGTTTGCTGCCCACGAAGACGACATCGAACAACTCTGTAACACCTTTGAAGCCGCCCAACACGCCACGAGAGGGCATCCGGCGTATGTCATTGAATACCGCCACCGCCACCGCGATGGGCATTATTTGTGGCTCGAAGCCATGAGCCGCCCGACGTACGAACAAGGCCGTTTTACGGGTACGGTGTGGGATGCACGCCTTATTCAAGAACGTCGCCGCAAAGTCGCCATGCTGCAAAAAATGGCTTTTAGTGACAGCGTGACGGGTCTAGCCAACGAACGTATGCTTGCCCAACAAGGGGTTCTGTTACTGGCCAACAGCACCCATGTTTCTTTGTTGTACATCAGCCTCACCAACCTTGATGAGGTGCACAGCAGCCACGGGCAACGGGTTAGTAACGGTATCGTGCGCCAAGCTGCCACACGCCTCGAGGACAACCTCAAACACAACGAACACGACGTCATTGCCCGTTTAGGCAGCAGCGAGTTTGCATGTTTGTTTGCTGATTGTGACCTCGAGCAAGCTCAAAGCCTCGCTGACACTGTGTTCAACCTGCTTGCTGGCGACTACCAAGAAGACGATGTCACCTTCCAAATAGACATCTCTTTGGGGATAGCCAGCTTCCCTGAGCATGCTGCTGACCTCGAGACCCTCCTCACCGTCGCTGATGTTGCTATGCACCAAGCCAGACGGCAAGGTGTCGGTATTGCCATCAGCCAAGTTGACACTGTGTGATCAATCCGGTGTAGTCAAGGCGGTGTAGTCAAGGCGGTGTAGTCAAGGCGTAGTCAACCTGTCGTCATCGGCTCGTTTGCTGTAATGAACCTGCTGTCCTCAACACAGTTTTGCTAACACAGTTTTGCTAACTCGCATCATCAACGGGCTAAAGCTGCTGAACATTCGGTAACAGACACCAATGATTCGTGTGGAGAGCACCATCCTCATCACGTTGCACGTATGAAAATCTGTATTGCGCACATGACGTATCGAGAACGTGCAGATACGTTGACGCATCACACCGCTACCTGAACTGCCATAAGCAACACGACCCCGACGCTCGGCCTGTGCTGGGCGTTTTTACATATTTTTATGCCTTTACTAAGAGAGGTACTACTCAAATGAATGAAGTAACCACACAGCAACGTACGTGCCGTCCAAACCTGAACCGTATTGTTAGTCTTAGACGCTTGACTGGCTCTCGCGTAAGATGAAAGGCGTGGATATCGCGAACATTCGCAACTTTTCAATCATTGCCCACGTCGATCACGGCAAATCGACGCTCGCTGATCGTATTTTGGAGATGACCAAAAGCGTATCCGAGCGCAACCGCCGCGATCAGATGCTCGATACCTTAGAACTCGAGCGCGAACGGGGCATCACCATCAAAGCTAGTCCCATGCGCTTGTATTACCAAGCCCAAGACGGCAAACGTTACATGTTCAACCTCATTGACACCCCCGGACACGTCGATTTTAACTACGAAGTGTCGCGGGCACTTAGGGCGTGTGAAGGCGTGTTGTTACTCGTTGACGCCGCTCAGGGCGTAGAAGCCCAAACCATTCAAAACGCTTACCTCGCCGTTGATAACGGCCTTGATGTGTTACCTGTCGTTAACAAAATTGACTTACCCAACGCCGATCCTGAGGGTGCCATTGGCGAACTTGAAGAGGTCGTGGGCATCCCTGGGGATGATGCGGTTTTTGTCAGCGCCAAAACTGGCGAGAATGTTGAAGCGGTGCTCGAGGGCATCGTCAAGCACTTGCCTGCCCCCCAAACCAACCCTGACGCCCCTTTGCGCTGCCTCATTTTTGACGCCGTGTACGACAGTTATCAGGGGGTAGTTTGTTTTATTCGGGTGTTTGATGGCAACCTCACACCCCACGACAAAATTCAAGTGATGAGTTCAGGTAAGTCCTTTGAGGTGGATAAAGTCGGCTTTTTTACCCCTGATCCAGCCGTCACCGACACACTTGGTGCAGGCGAAGTCGGTTGGTTTACAGCTGGTATCAAAGACATCGAAGACACCCAGATTGGCGATACCATCACCGGCGTTAGCTACGCTACACCGACGCCCATTGCCGGCTTTAAGCCTGCGCAGCCAGTGGTGTTTACGGGGCTTTATCCAACGGATTCTGAAGATTACCCCAAACTGCGCGAAGCACTTGAAAAACTCCGCCTCAACGACGCCGCGTTTAACTTTGAACCCGAGACCTCCCAAGCCCTTGGCTTTGGGTTTCGTTGTGGTTTTTTGGGACTACTTCACGCTGATATTGCCCAAGCTCGCTTAGAGCGCGAATACGACCTCGGCCTTATTGCCACTGCGCCAGCCGTCGTCTATGAAGTCACGACTACAGACGGAGTGACAACTAGCATTCAAAACCCAGCTGAGTTGCCGCCACCAGACCGCATCGCAGAAATCAGAGAACCCTTTGTGCGCATGAGCGTGTATGTCCCTGAAGAATTTGTCGGTAACGTCATGGGACTGTTGCAAGAACGGCGCGGCGAGATGCAAAACATGGTCTATCACGGCAGGCGCGTCGAACTGCGTTACGAAGTTCCTTTTGGTGAAATTCTCTATGACTTTCACGACCGCCTCAAAAGCCTCACGAGGGGTTATGCCAGCATGGACTACGACATTTTGGAATACCGCCCTGGTCAACTCGTCAAAGTTGATGTGCTGGTTAACGAAGAAAAAGTGGACGCTTTAGCCATTATTGCCCACCGCGACAAAGCCTATAGCATCGGACGCAAAATTGTCGACAAAATGGCAGAAGTAATCCCCCGGCAGATGTTTGCCGTGCCGATTCAAGCCGCCATTGGCGGCAAGATTCTGGCAAGAGCCACCGTGCGGGCGTTTCGCAAAGACGTGACCGCTAAGTGCTACGGCGGCGATATTAGCCGCAAAAGAAAACTGCTCGAGAAACAGAAAAAGGGCAAAGACCGCATGAAGCAACTTGGTACGGTAGAAGTCCCCCAAGAAGCCTTTTTGGCAGTGCTCGCTACCGACGAGTGAGGTTCATCGAATGATGCAATATAAAGGCTATACCGCCAAAGTTGAATATGATGACGAAGCGGGTTTATTTCATGGTTATGTCCTCAATCTTCGTGATGTCATCACCTTTCAAGGTACATCTGTCGAAGAGCTTCGCCACGAATTTAGAGAATCAGTCGATGATTACCTTGATTGGTGTAGTGAGCGCAACGAAGCACCGGAAAAACCGTTTTCAGGCAAATTTTTAGTGAGGCTCGAGCCACGTTTGCACCGTGATATTGCCTCGAGAGCAGAGCTTGCTGGACAAAGTCTTAATACCTGGGTAGTTCACGCCTTAGAAAGCTTCATCAAAGGCGACAGGGCTTTCGGAGGAGAACATCAATTTGTGGGCGAGCATTTCAAAGAAGTACAGTAGTCACTGCCGGCTTACAAAACATTCGCCTAGCGCATTTGCATACCAAACTAACTATTAAGAGATATGAGATATA
The DNA here is from genome assembly GCA_964550765.1 of uncultured bacterium. Lineage (GTDB taxonomy): Bacteria > Deinococcota > Deinococci > Deinococcales > Trueperaceae > JBCCBI01. The sequence continues at coordinate 41,403 of CAZKAZ010000008.1, forward strand.
TTGTCAGGTCGTGCTAGTTCGCTTGACGCAGGGCGCGGTTGTCGCTTACGATTTGAACATCAACGTGTGACAAAAATCTAGGTTGATGGGTTGGCTCGAGCGAACTGCTTGTGCAGGTGTGAACGTGCGCAACAACGCTGGGCTAGACCCACAACACCACACGACTGCGCATGTGAACTGTGCATGTGAACTGTGCATGTGAACTGCGCATGTGAAAGGAGCTTTATGAAGTATCTCGTAAGCTTGCTCGTGACCCTCAGCCTCGCCGTGTCGTTTGCCCAATTTGATGGGGTGACTGTTGACATCGTGACGTTTACTGGGCCACAAATCGCCGAACCTTTGCAGCGCCGCGCCCCCGAATTCGGTGAGATGACCGGTGCGACCATCAACGTCATCACCGTGCCTTTTTCGGATCTTTATCAGCAGGTCTTAACCGACTTTGCAACCGGTACCAACAGTTTTGATGGGGCGGTGTTTGCGCCGCAGTGGATGGTGGATTACATCGTGCCGGGGTACTTAGAGAACTTAAGCCCCTACGTAGATGCTGACGAAGCCATCGACTGGGACGACATTGGCGTGTTCTTCCGCGACTTTAGCTCGACTTATGGCGGCGAAATTTACACCATTCCCCTAGATGGTGACTTTTTGATGGTGTATTACCGCACAGACGTGCTCGAGGAAATCGGCATGGACCCGCCTACTACCTGGGATGACTATTTGGCCATTGCCGCAGCCGCTGATGGCTTGGACATGAACGGTGACGGCGATCCTGATTACGGTAGCTGCATCGGTAAAGCCCGCAACAACCAAGCCTACTGGTTTGCCACCTCGATTGCCGCGCCCATGTTGCAATACGAAGGCACGTCACAAGGAGTCTTTTTTGACCAAGACACCTTTGAACCGTTGATTGATAACCCCGGCTTTGCGCGGGCGCTTGAAATCTACAAAGCCACCACCGAATTTGGCCCCCCTGACGAACTCAACTTGGGCGTGGGTGACACCCGTGGTCTGTGGACAGCCGGACGCTGCGCCCTGACGCTCGACTGGGGCGATATTGGCACGCTGGCCATCGAAGAAGGCAGTTTGGTTGCTGACACCACCGGGACGACCATCAACCCCGGTTCAGCGACCGTCTATAACCGCGAAACGGGCGAAATGGAAGCTTGCAGCGATGACTTGTGCCCCTTCCATGTTGGCGGCATCAACTACGCCCCCTTTGCCGCTTTTGGTGGTTGGTCAGGTGGCATCAATGCTGCTGCTGACGATGACGTCAAAGACGCGTTGTATGCTTTTTTTAGCTACATGAACCAAGCCGAACAAAGTAACGCTGATGTCACCCAAGGGGTCACAGGTTTTAACCCTTACCGCGTGTCGCAGTTTGCAAGCACCGACCGCTGGGTCGAAGCTGGCATGAGTGAAGCCTTTGCTGAAAACTACTTAGGCGCCATTGAAGCCAGCTTAAACAGCCCCAACATGGTGCTCGACTTGCGCATCCCCCAAAACCAGCGCTATCAGCAAAACGTGCTCGACACCGCCATTGCCCAGTACTTAGCGGGTGAACTTGACCTAGAAGAAACGCTCGAAGAAATCACCATTGGCTGGCAAGAAATCACCGAAGAACTAGGCCGCGATACCCAACTTGAAGCCTACATTGGCACGCTTGGCGTTGAGCGCTAAGCACTCACGCGGTTAGAAGCTCACTTAGAAGCTTACTAACCAGGCAAAACACTTGCTACACTAGGGGTAACTTCGGTTGCCCCTTTTTTTGCTCGCTTGTGCCTTGCTTGTAAAGCAGGCAAGATAACCTGTAAAGGATGTCACGTGGATAATTTGTCACCCGCTCGAGCCACCCCCCAACCTTCTCGCGTGCGTGCGTGGTTGGATAAACACGCAGGCAACATTTTTTTGTTACCTTCCGTTCTCATCATCTTGGTGCTCTCCATCTTCCCACTGATCATCTCAGCATATCTCGCCCTGTCGCGGTTGCAATTTGTGCAAGGTGGTTTTGATATCACGTTTGTCGGGTTTAGCAATTTCCGCAAGCTCATTACTGGCAGCTCGAGGCGGCATTTTCGTGGCGACTTAGAAGCCATCACCTCAGGGCAGTGGGTCATTGTCGCTGTCGTGACGCTGTTACTGTGTTATGCCCTATTTCGCTACGTGCGCGGTAAGCCCACCATCGGCGGGTTCGTCTACCGCATCATCACCTTTGCCGTGCTTTCTTGGGGCAGCTATTTTGTGATGCAAAACTTAAGCCCTGAAGGCCGCCCCGGTACATTGGTGGTGACACTTATCTATGTTTTTATAGGGCTATTTTTTCAGTATTTTATCGGGCTAAGTTTGGCGCTACTCACCACCCAAAACATCATCGGTAGGCGCTTTTTTCGGGTGGTGTTTTTGCTTCCTATGATGATTACGCCTGTGGGCATCGGTTACACCTTCCGCATGGTCACCGACACCAGCAAAGGGCCGTTTAAGCCCTTGTGGCAGCTTTTTGGCTTGGCCAACACCTCATGGGTCAATGACCCTTGGGGGGCACGTTGGGCGGTGATGATTACCGACATTTGGCAGTGGACGCCGTTTGTGTTCATTATTTTGCTGGCCGCTATTGAAGGCTTACCCAACGAACTATTTGAAGCCGCCCACGTTGATGGCGCGGGGCGTTTGCAGATTTTTTGGCACATTACCTGGCCACAAATTATTCCAGTGAGTGCTACCATCATCCTCATTCGCATGATTGAAGCCTTCAAGATCGTGGACTTGCCCAACATCCTCACCTTCGGCGGCCCTGGTACCGCCACAGAATCCATGACCCTGCACGCGTTCTTTTCGTGGCGGACGCTCGATGTAGGCGGATCAGCGGCCATAGCCTACATGCTGATGTTAACGTCGCTGTTTATCTGCATCACCTACACGAATCTGGTCTACCGCAAAGCGGTGCAACGATGAAAACGACCATCACCATCAGCACCACCAGATACACCGTTCGATACGTCTCGAGCATCATGAACAGCCCAATGGCCGGACACAAGCTACCAAACGGAGCATCCGCATGAAATCCACCCTACCTGCAACACCCGCCGATCACCACCACGAGGAGACCTTCTGGCAACGTCTTTTTAACAGTCGTGGTTTTAATCAACCGTCACTCGCCAGCAAAATCGGGTCATACGTGCTGCTCTTATTCTGGGCGTTCATCGTGTTGTTTCCGCTCTACTGGGTACTGGTGACGTCATTCAAGCTACCTGCTGCTGTTAACGAAGGGCCTTTTTACGTACCAGGTGTTGACTTTCAACCTTCGGGACATGCGTGGTACTACGTGTTTGTGACCGTGCGCCGCGACATGGTGCGCCCTTATGTCAATACCGTCATCGTGTCGCTAGCCAGTTCAGTATTGGCGGTGTTGTTTGGGGGCACAGCGGCTTATGGTCTTACCCGTTTTACATACCGCCCGCGCATCGTGGGGGTGTTTTTGTTTATTGGCCTCACGGCGCTCATCTTTGTAGGGGCAAACGTGGGTCTTCCTTGGCAGCTTCTTTTTGCCGTTGCGGTAGCGGTTTTTTTCGTTGCTTTAAGGCCTTTGTCCAAACGCTTTACAGCGGCAGCGGGTAACGCAGACATTGCTTTTTGGCTCATTTCGCAGCGCATCTTGCCGCCCGTAGCGGTGGTGATTCCGATTTACATCATGTTTCAACAAGTTGGCTTGCTCGATACGCGGCTTGCCCTCATCATCACCTATGCCGCTGTGAACTTACCCATCGTGGTGTGGCTCATGCGCGATTATTTTGTGAATATTCCCCTAGAACTTGAAGAATCTGCCCGGGTCGATGGGGCGTCACCTTATCGGGTCTTTTGGTCGATTGTGTTGCCGTTATCTGTACCTGGACTGGTGGCCACGTTTTTGTTTGTGCTGGTGTTTGCGTGGAACGAATACTTGTTGGCGCTGTTTTTATCCCGTGCTGACGCTCAAACCATGCCGCTACTCGTAGCTGCTCAAAACGCCACGAGGGGCCCGCAGTGGTGGTACATGAGCGTGTATATTTTGATTATGATTATTCCCGTGATTGCTTTAGCGATGGCGCTCGAGAGGTATATCTCGAGGGGACTCTTGGTCGGTGCGGTCAAAGGCTAACGTGCTATGTCAAGCCGTCCTTAGCTGTTGTAATCATCACCCTTCACGTTGCAAACATAGCTCCCTAAAAACGTATCCCATTGATATGCCCCGCTCAGCAACCATTCACCTATCCATCACTTGAGGTAATTGCCAATACCTACGTGACCTACGTGACCTACGTGTCTTAGGAAATGAGCCTAGATGAAAAAGCGCCTCAAACAACGCTTCAAACAACTGCGCGAGCGCCCCAAAACGCTCAGCTTACGCAGTCAAATCGCCTTGGTGATTGCGTCGCTATCTTTGTTGCCCAATGTGGTGGTGGTGATTTTCTTTTTGCTGCCGATTGTGCGCAGCAGCGTGGAAGTGAGCGTGGTAGCGACGTTGCCACTCATAGCGTGGGGTATTGCTTTACTGGGTATTTCGGTGAGCGTTGGTTATTTGCTGTCGAAACAACTGCTTGCCCCCCTTTCCAAAGCCAGTGACCAAATCAGCGCCATGCAGCGCCTCACGCACCGCCTCGCCCAAGCGCAACTGCACGTGCGTGAAGACGAACCCGCCGAAGTGTGTGAACTCAAGGTGGCGTTTAACAACTTGCTCAAACAGGTGAACCTCGAGCAATCGCGTCGCAGCGCTTTTTTGGCCACCCTCATGCACGACCTCAAAACACCCTTAGTAGCAGGCAATCACTTGCTCGCTGTCATTCGCGATCAAGACCATCTGCCCCGTGACGAACGGGTGATGCTGGTTGATCAACTGCTCAGAGAGAATCAAAAACTGATTGAATTACTGCAAAAAATGGTTGAAGCCCACCGCTATGAACGCGAAGGTGTGCCTCTTAAGCGGGTGGCGTTTAATCTAGAAGAAGTTGCCAGTACCGTCGTGGAACGGGTGCGGCCACTTGCGGAAAAACGTAACATCAACATGACAGTCAAAGGTCATGCCAGAGCCAACGTAGACCCCAGAGAGCTCGAGCGCGCCCTCTACAACTTGGTGAGCAACGCCGTCAGATATGCCAAAACCCGCATCAAAATTGAAATTTTTTCTGGTCTTATTCGCCTAGCAGATGATGGCCCTGGCCTGCCTGCCCCACTTGACCAACTCGCTGAACCTTTTAACGCCCAACCCATCACCATTGCCGGACAGCAGTACACCGCCGGTTCAGGTGGTCTGGGGTTATTTATCGCCCGCCGCATCATCGAAGCCCACGGAGGTAGGCTAACTACCGAAGCCAGCAGTTCCGCTGGTACCATCATGCTCATCTACTTGCGTTAGATACAGGCGTTATACTGACAGCGTGCAAACCAATGAAACCCTGACCCATGACCAGTTGCGCCGCATTCATCACTTGACTGATCTGGATGATGCCGCCCTTGACTGGTTGGCAAAACATGCGCAGACGTACCGCTTCAAACAAGGTGACATCGTCTTTCGCGGGGGTGATCCCCTCGATGAGATGTTTTTGATTATTGAAGGCGGTTTTAGCGTGGTTGACAATGGCCATGTGGTGTTTCGGGCGCAAGCAGGGGACGTGTCTGGGGTGTTGCCACACTCGCGTATGACCCACGCGGGAGCGACTAGCAAAGCCGACGATGATGCGTTTTTAGCTGGTATTCACCGAGATTTGTTTACAGCTATGCTCGAGCACATCCCCGAACTCAGCGCTCGTTTGGCTGCCCGCATGTCAGACCGCATCCGCGATGTGGCCAAAAGCCAACAACAACAAGAAAAACTGGTAGCACTCGGCAAACTTTCAGCTGGCTTGGCACACGAACTCAACAACCCTGCTGCTGCCCTAGCAAGAACAGCTAACAGCTTGCAAAAACGCCTTAGCGACCTACCTGCTCTTGCTAGTACCCCCCTTGGCGCAAGCACACTCACGACCATCAACGACTTACTCGCAGGGGCTACCCCGTCGCGTTTATCGACCTTAGAACGGGGCGAACGCGAAGACGAGCTGACCGATTACCTTGCAGACATCGGTATCGACAACGCTTGGCAACTCGCCGAAGGATTAGTGGATATTGGGTTGAGCCAAGAGGTGCTCGAGCCACCCCTAACCACCCTCAACGAAACAGAACGCTGCAGTGCCGTGCGCTGGTTAGAAATGCTAGCTAGCTTACAGAGCATGAGCCGCGAAATGGGCAGCGCCGCCGAACATATCGTCACCTTGGTGCAATCTGTCAAGACCTACACCCACATGGACAGAAGCGCCGACCTAGAACCCTGCGACGTCCGCGAGGGCATCAACAGCACCTTGGTCATGCTCGGCCACAAACTGCGCGCTAATGACGTCACCGTCACCACGCACTATCCTGACGACGTGCCGCAAGTACCCGCCAGAGTAGGTGCACTCAACCAAGTGTGGACAAACCTCATCGACAACGCCGTTGATGCCATGCAAACAAGCAGCAGCAAACAACTCACCATCACCCTCATCCCAGAAGAAAAACACCTTGCTGTGAGCGTGGGTGACAGCGGTGCGGGCATCCCTGAAGACATCCAAAAGCAGATTTTTGAGCCGTTTTTTACCACCAAGGACGTGGGTGCGGGTACAGGCTTGGGGCTTGATATTGTGCTGTCGATTGTCAAAGACCAGCACCAAGGTAGCGTTACGCTCGAGTCCCAACCGGGTGACACCGTGTTCACAGTGCGTTTACCGCTCGAGTCCTAAACCTCGTTCTTCATTCAAGAGATATCTCAGGAGACACTATGGCAAAACCGATTATTTTAGCCGTTGACGACGAAGCCGAAGTCTTGCGTTCCATTGCTCGCGACTTGCGCGGCAAATACGGCCAGGATTACCGCATTTTGCGAGCAGAAGGGGGTGAAGCCGCCCTAGAAGCGGTGCTTGAATTGCAAGAACGCGGCGACCCCTTAGCGTTAGTTGTATCAGATCAACGCATGCCAAAACTTACTGGTGTGCAACTCTTAGAGCGCGTCGCTGACGCTTTTCCTGCTACGCGGCGGGTGCTGTTAACTGCCTATGCCGACACCGACGCCGCCATCAACGCCATCAACCGTTCGCAGGTGCACTATTATCTGCTCAAACCTTGGGACGATGCCAGTTTGTTTCCAGTGCTCGACGATTTACTCGCTGAGTGGCAAGGGGTGTATCGCCCCGGTTACGACGGCCTGCGGGTGATTGGCAGCCGCTATTCTGCTGATGCTCACGCCATCAAAGACTTTTTAGCCCGCAACCAACTGCCCTATACCTTTTTTGATGTAGAAACATCTGACGAAGCTCGAGCGGTTGCCCAACGCTACGACAAACTCCCCCTTGTCATCATCCCCGCAGGTGACACCTTGGTTGCGCCTAGCGTAGCGGATGTGGCCGATAAAGTGGGATTACAACGGCAAGCCGAACGGCCTTTTTATGATTTGACCATCGTAGGCGCAGGCCCAGCTGGCTTGGCAGCAGCCGTCTATGGCGCTTCAGAAGGGTTGTCTACTGTCCTTATCGAAGGCGAAGCCCCCGGCGGACAAGCAGGCACGAGCAGCCGCATCGAAAACTATTTGGGCTTTCCTAGCGGTCTTTCGGGGGGTGACTTGGCGCGGCGAGCCGTAGCCCAAGCGCGGCGCTTTGGCGTCGAGATTCTGACCCCACAACACGTGAGCCGCTTACGGGTTGAAGGTCCTTACCGCATTTTGGAATTAACAGATGGCAGTGAACTCTCGAGCCACGCTGTCATGCTCTCCATGGGGGTATCGTGGCGCACCTTGCCTGCTGACAACGCCAACAAATTCACAGGCACAGGCGTGTTTTATGGCGCAGCTACCACCGAAGCCCTCTACTGCCAAGGGGAAACGGTCTATATCGTGGGCGCTGGCAACTCCGCTGGACAAGCTGCCATTTATTTTGCTGATTATGCCGCCAAAGTCGTCATGTTGGTGCGGGGCAGTTCACTGGCCACCAAGATGTCTAATTACTTGGTAGAACGCATCGACAGCACAGAAAACATCGAGGTCAAGTTGCATTTTGAGGTGGTGGCCTGCGCAGGTGACGGTAACCTCGAGCAACTGACGCTTCTGAACAACCAAGCCCAAGAACGGGTTGAAGTAAACGCACACTACCTGTTTTGTTTTATTGGCGCCGCACCAAGAACCGATTGGCTCGAGGGGGTGGTGGCTCGAGACCCACGTGGGTTCATCTACACAGGCCGCGACTTAACCGCCGACATGCTCACCGACTGGCGCTTGCCCCGTGAGCCTTTTGCACTTGAAACCAGTGTCCCGGGCGTGTTTGCTGCCGGTGACGTGCGAGCCAATTCCATCAAACGCGTAGCATCTGCGGTGGGTGAAGGGTCGATTGCCGTCTCCATGATGCACCAGCACTTGGCATCCCGCTAAGAACAGCACTTGGGGAATGGCACTTGGGGAAACGGCACTTTAGGCACAGGTGCAGGTAAACTTGGTACACTAACCAACCATGAAACGCATTGGCATCGTAGGCGCAGGCATGATGGCGAGTTGGCACGCAAAGCGCTGTCAGAACCTTCCCGTGACCCTAGCAGGCGTCTTTGATAGCAACCACAGCCGCGCCCAAACGTTAGCTGATACGTTCGAGATTCAGGCATTTGATAACCTCGAGGCCTGCCTAGACGCGTGTGACGTGGTGGATGTGTGCACGCCAACTGACCAACACGCCGAGGTGGTGCTCGCAGCAGCAGCGGCTGGTAAAGACGTCATCTGTGAAAAACCCATGGCCCGCACCCTGCAAGACGCCGAAACCATGGTGAACGCCTGCCAAGACGCTGGCGTGCGCTTGTTTATCGCCCAAGTAGTGCGCTTTTTTCCGCAGTATGCCCAAGCCAAAGCCACCCTCCAAGCAGGTGATTTAGGCACGCCGGGTGTCATACGATTAAATCGCGGCGGCAGTTTTCCGGGGCGCTGGTACGGCGACTACGCCCGCTCTGGTGGGGTAGTGCTCGACCTAGCCATTCACGATTTGGATATGGCGCGCTGGTGTTTTGGTGAGGTGGATACCGTCATGGCGCGGGGGCTTACCTTTGAGCATATTCCCAAGCGCGATCACGTCAGTATCACCTTGACGTTTGCTAGTGGCGCACTCGGGCATGTCTCGGGCAGTTGGGCGTATCCGGCGGGTAAGTTTGTCACCAGCTTAGAAATAGCCGGTAGTGAAGGCATTCTCGAGTGGAGCAGCTTATCGCCTGACCCGGTGCAAGGTTCGCTCGATAGCAGCAGTGACTTAACCAGCGTGGTCAACGACCTTGCCAACCCCCTAGCTGCTGCAGATGACCCCTATTTTAGGGAGCTCGAGCATGCCCTCGGCTGCCTCGAGACAAACACACCCTTTTTGATTGAACCCGCTGACGCTTTGGCCACACTCAAACTTGCCCTAGCTGCCAACGCTTCACTCAAACAAGGCCAACCCATTCACGTGCCCTCGTTCGCTCCAACCGAAAGGGAGGTGCTAGCGTGATTCGTTTAGGTATCTTGAGTTTTGCCCACCTGCACGCTCACAGCTACGCTGCCAACATTGGCGCCCTTGCAGGTTGCGAATTGGTCGCCATCTATGACGACGACAGCGAACGCGGACGCACCGCCGCCAAGCAATATGGGACGGATTTTGTAAGTAGCCTCGAGCACCTCTTTCACCACAATTTAGACGGCATCATCATCTGCTCTGAAAACACCAACCACCGCGAGCACGTCGAAGCCGCCGCTGGCGAAGTGGGCTATATCCTGTGCGAAAAACCGCTCGCTACCACGCTCGAAGATGCTCAGGCCATGCTCACCGTCTGCAAGCAAACCAACACCCACTTGCAACTCGCCTTTCCGGTGCGCTTTTCACCGCCCATAGAACGCCTCGCTCAGGTGGTGCGCACAGATGGTTTGGGTGATTTGTTGGCAGCCACTTGCACCAATCACGGCCAAATGCCGCCGGGGTGGTTTCGGGACGTTACCCTCTCCGGGGGCGGCGCAGTCATGGATCACACGGTGCACATCATAGACGCCCTGCGTTGGATGACGGGCGCAGAAGTTAGCGAAGTCTATGCCACCATTCGCGAACGCCTCATGCATCCTGATGTTGCTATTGATGACGCGGGGTTGCTGTCACTGGTGATGGAAGGCGGCGTACTCAGCCGTCCTTTGTACGTCAGCCTCGATGCGTCTTGGTCACGGCCGAAAAGTTATCCCACGTGGGGAGACGTGACCATTGAACTCGTCGGCAGTGAGGACACCCTCTGGGTTGATGCGTTTGCGCAACACGCCACGATACACAACAACCAAGCAGGTGCCCAGCAGGCTTATTGGGGTAGCAATATGGATGGCCGTTTGATAGCGGATTTTTGTGAGGCGATTCGTCAGCAAAGACCGCCGAGTGTCACAGGGGAAGATGGACTGAAGGCGCTCGAGGTTGCCCTAGCAGCTTACCGTTCTGCTCGAGAACACACGCTCATTGCATTACAGCACCGCACCTCTCAACATTAAAACGTCTTTCAACTTACGCAAAAATGAGTATCTTTATCTTTCTATTCTTCATCTTTTTATCATGAAACTCACCCCCATCTAACAAGATACAAAGCACGTCAAGACAAAGCAACCTGTGGAGGAATGTGTCAATTTTGGCACGTCAATCACCAATTTTTCATTTTTCACTCATGATAAGATGAGAGAAATGTGTATGCTGATGTGAAACGTAAGAGTTTAGGTCAGCTTTTTATACGGTGAACTGGTAGCACAAAACAGAAATCGTTTTCAACTAAGTCAATCGTTGATTTATTACTACGTCTATAGTTTGACTGTTGTGTGATAATCAGATGAAGATTTGATAAGAATTTACTTGCTAGGTTGGCAGTTGTATTTCTTATTGCCTTGAGAAAGGCTACTTAACTTAGGAGATTAATGATAACTTTTTGGGTATTTATGAGTGTCGCAACGCTTGTTCTTCACCTTACATGGCGGTGGGTGCAATACAGCACCCTACAAATTGCCCTAGACCCGTTTCGCGTCACCACTATCACCACCGAAAGCAGCGATAGCACCAAACGTTTTAGCCTCGAGCAAGCGATGTTTTCAGGCAATATGCCCTACCGCCGCAACCTCGCCCACGCAGTAGAAGATAGCCTGACCGCAGGCTTATCTATTCATAGTGCCATGCCGGATAAGACCCAATACTTTACAGGCAGCACTAGCCAAGACAGTCCTGCTGCGTTCGCTTTCTGCATGGATGGCGGCGAAACCTTCACAAAGGCAGAACGCCAAACTTACCGTAGGGAGTCTCATTCATGATGGTTGCGGCAACACTAAGGCGTCCAGCAAGTAAAAGCATCTTTGCTGGACTAATATTGTGTTTTTTTTTAGTATCAAGTTTGGCTTTTGCGGAAGGTAGCCGTACGCTCTATCCTGCAGGCGCAACAGGTGACCGTGCCTACTTACGTACTCGAGACGCTGTAAACCCAGCTGAAGCGTCAGGTTCGGGCAGTGAGTCGCGTGTCAAAGTGTTTGCTCGAGCAGGTGAAACCATTAACCTTGCCTCTAGCGCACAGGGTATTAACGATGGTGGCATCGATTGGACGGCACCAGACGGCACGACAGGCAACTGTGATGGACTAGCTCCAGTAGGCGTCATTGCCAACCGAGCTCAGGAGCTTGCTGGCCCTTTTGGTACAGGTGGCTACACACCTTGCGTTGTTACCGTTGGCGTAGATGGTCCACCGGGTGTGTGGATTATTGACTTTGACGGTCCAAGGACAACCGATGGGAATAATGAACCGCCCGATTTTGCTGCTGATGCTAATTGGACACAACCCGACGCAACTCAATCAGGAGGCAATACCGTTGCTGCTTGGGACGTCACGGTTTGTCCTGGTGCTGGTCCTGCCAACTGCAATATAAACGTTGATATCCCAGGTAGGGCTTACTTTAACAGGCTCGACGCTATTTTGGCTGGCAACGGTCAGTCACTGGATGTTGATTTGTACGTGCTAACACGCGATGGTTATACGTACGATATCGACACCAATGGACTCGACCCATTTGGATTTAGTTTCTTAGTCAATAACAAAGGCGTGCGCAATGCAGCTGGCGAGCCTTCCTACCAAAGCACAACTGTAAATAATGTAACCACGAACAATCTCATACACGACCCAGAAAGCCCAGACACCGCGACCGATGTCACCCACAAGATATTCCTCAATCCTGTTGATAATATGATGCCAGCCAACGCAGCTATCGCTGGTGCAGGGTCAACCTGGTTATTTACATCACCCGTTAACCCAACGGCAAGTGACCTGACGTTTATAGGGGTTGAAGGCACAGAACTGCAAACGGGTACCGGAGACCTGAATGGTACGTTTAGGTTCGATGCCAACGGTTTTGTAGGTTCGTTTACGATTGCACTAGATTTGAATGACAATGGTGACGGTACCTATGGCGACGGTGACTTTGACGATCCCGTTGACCGTGTTTTATCTGGTTTTGCAGATAACGACCCCATCGGCATTGACGAAACTGCCGAATGGGATGGATTAGACGGTCTTGGTAATGCAGTGCAAGCTTCTACTGCGGGTATCAATGTTAGAACTTTAGTCACTCTTCAAGCTGGCGAAATTCACTTTCCTATAGCTGATGCTGAAAGTAGTGGCATAGGTGGAAATGCCCTTAGCGGTATTATTTTTCAGCGCACCAATGGCCCAAACGCGACAAGCGCAATGCCTGATACAAGCACTTACTACGACAATTCTGACGTAATCAATATAGCGCCCACAGGTGGCCCACCCGATCCTGTTGCTTGTAGTCACCTGCCTTCCCCTAACAATCCAACGATTGATGCCCGCTGTGATGGCAGTGTGCGCCACAGCTGGGGTAATGGTGGGGGAACTGGTAGTTCTTGGGGAGACATCAAATTTGTTGATACTTGGGCTTTCGTACCCCGAGAGTTTTTAAGCACAAACTTAACCATCAACGTTGTAGAAGCAGACTTACGCATTGCCAGTAAAACGTCTGTGCCTGCTGCACCTGTACCGGGTCAAGCTATTACCTACACCGTTGTTGTTGAAAACGGCGGTCCTAGTGGGGTAGTAAGGGCAACCGTCAGAGACGAATTTCCTGCTACTGGGTTAAACAATATTCAATTCACTGGTGCCGTCACCAACGGAACCGCTGTAAGCAGGTCACCCCAACTTACTGGCACGACCTTTACAGACGAGGTGGATCTTGCTAATGGTGCAACCATCACCTATACCTTCACGGCTGAGGTTGACGGTAGTCTGTCAGCGGGCGATAGATTAGTCAATAGAGCAAGCATTTTGCGACCGCCCGACGTTTTTGACCCAGAAGCTACCAATCCAGATGCTGCTGTACCTACTAATGTTGTTGATGAATGTACTACTGCTGGGAATCCCGCTAATGGTGCTGGTGAGTTTCCCCTCGGAACGTGTAATAACATTTTGGATTACCCCATCACGTTGGCAGCCACTGCAACGCCTGTCGCCGTCAATGACAGTACGACAACGCCGCCCAATACGCCTGTGACCTTTAGTGCCACCAATAACGACAGTGATTTTGACGGTAACTTGGATGTGACAAGCGTTGATCTTGATCCAACGACAGCAGGCATACAAGATACATTTACAGTGCCTGGCGAAGGCGAATTTACCGTAGACGCCAATGGTGATGTCACGTTCACGCCTGAAGCTGGATTTACGGGTACGTCCAGTATTCCCTATACCGTAAGTGACGACACAAATCTAGTTTCTAACCAAGCCACACTATCCGTCAGGGTTGTTGCACCACCACCTCCACCACCTACCCCTACAAGACCACAAGCTAGAAACGATAGCGACCTAGATAACCCTCTAGGCAGTTCCGTGACGCTCAATGTCGTCGGAAACGATCGGGCAGATAGATTCGTTATTGATCCAGCAACCGTAGACCTTGACCCAACATCTCCCGGAATTCAGGACGAATTCACAGTAGCGGGTGAAGGCACATACACGGTAGATAATGAGGGTAACGTCACCTTTGTGCCAGAAGCAGGCTTTGAAGATGACCCCACGCCCATTAGATATACAGTTGAAGACATTGCAGGAAACACCTCGAATCAGGCAACCATCACTATTGGCTACGCACCAGAAGCCATTGACGATGAAGCCTCAACCGCACCAGATACAGCTGTCAATGTTGATGTCCTCGCCAACGACTTAGGGGATATTGACCCAAGCACCATTCAACTGATTGATCCCGCCACAGGAGATCCTGACCCAGACGGGATTGTCACCATTGCAGGTGAAGGGACGTATACCTTAGAAGCAGACGGTACCGTCACCTTTGATCCACTGCCAACGTTTACAGGGGTCACCAGCGGGCTTGACTATCAAGTCCAAGATGGTGAAGGCAACATCACCCAAGCCACCTTGACGATTACGGTACAAGGGCCGCCCGTTGCCACCGATGACAGCGCACAAACCCAACCAGATACACCCGTTACGGTAGATGTCACAGCCAATGATACTGATGGTGGCAGCCCACTTGACCCCACCACGGTGACGCTTATTCCGCCAGCGGGGTCAACGGTGAATCCCGATGGCAGCATTACCATTGCTGGTGAGGGCACGTTTAGTGTGGATCCGGTAACAGGTAATGTGACGTTTGACCCAGAGCCTGGCTTCCTTGGCGACAGTAGTATTGGCTACACCATCACCGATGAAGATGGCAATGTTTCTAATGTTGCGACGCTAACTATTCCTGTGCGTGTTGGGCCGATTGCGGGTGATAGCCTAAGTTCAGGTAATACGCCTGGGGATAGTGTTTTTGTAGATCTGCTTGCCAATGACAGTACTGATGACGGGGTGCTCGAGCCCAGCACCATCGTCCTCTTTAACCCTGATGGCACACCTGACCCCGATGGCACTGTTACCATTCCAGGCGAAGGTACGTACACGCTAGATCCCACCACAGGCATCGTCACCTTTACGCCCGAAGCAGGCTTCACCGCTGACCCAACGCCCATTAGCTATACCGTTTCAGACAGTAACGGCAATGTGTCTAATGTTGCCACAATCACTGTTGATTATGTGCCTATTACCAGTGACGAAACATCAGCAGCCAACCCCCCTGGTCCCGTCAGCGTGAATCCACTCGCCAATGACACAACAGGCGACACTGTCAACCCGACTACCGTCAACCTTACCGACCCAGCCGCTACAGATAGCGATGGTGACGGATTCAATGACACGCTTGTTATTCCTGACGAAGGTACATACAACGTTGACCCAGTAACGGGAGAGATTACCTTTACCCCAGAACCAGGCTTGAATAGCGATCCCACACCAACCACATACACCGTGCAAGATGACGAGGGCAACCTCTCCAACGTTGCCACCATCAACATTGACTACGCCCCTGTTGGCACTGACGACGAGGCAGAAACATCACCTAATACGCCCGTTACCATTCCTGTTTTAGACAATGACACAGGTGACCTCACAGGCGTGACCCTTGCTCTCGTTCCCCCTGCGGGCGTAACCCCTAACCCGGACGGTAGTATCACCATTCCAGGTGAAGGTACGTATTTGCTTGATTCCACCAGCAACGACATCACCTTCGACCCAGCGCCTGGCTTTGGTGGCACTAGCACCCTTACGTACACGCTGACAGACGGCGAGGGCAACACGTCAGCGCCAGCGACAATTACCGTCACCATACAGGCCATTCCAATAGCGGTTAATGACGTCAGTTTGGACAACCCGCCCGGTAGCACCGTGACGGTAAACCCGCTTGCTAATGACTTCGATGGTGACGGCGACTTAGACCCCAGCACCGTCAATTTGACCGACCCCAACGCCGCCGATACTAACGGCGATGGCTTTAACGACGTGCTGATTGTGCCAGGTGAAGGTGCTTACAGCGTCGACCCCTTCACCGGACAAGTGACCTTCGTACCAGAACCAGGGTTTGATAGTGACCCCAGCCCCATTACCTACACCGTGCAAGACGAAGCCGGGAACGTGTCCAATGTTGCCACCATCACCATCGACTACGTGCCTGTTGCCAATGACAACAGTGTCACGACGAATCCCAATGCACCAATTACGATTCCGATTTTGGATAATGACAACGGTGACATCAGTTCGCCGACCATTACCTTAGTGCCCCCTAGTGGCGTAACAGCCAATCCAGATGGCAGCGTGACCATTCCGGGTGAAGGTACGTATGTGGTGAATCCTGATGACACGGTGACCTTTACCCCAGAACCAGGTTTCGACCGTCCCAGTACCATCAACTACACCCTGAGCGATGATGAAGGTAACATCAGTAATCCTGCTACCATCACCGTGTCACCGGGCTTGCGGCCAGTTGCCAATGACGACACTGCCGTGACCCCCCCTGATGTTCCGGTGACAGTAGACATTTTAGATAATGACCGCGACCCCGATGGGGAAATTGATGCAACGACGGTTGTGTTGCTTGACCCGGTAACAGGTAATCCTGACTCCGATGGCACTGTCACCATTGCGGGTGAGGGAACGTATACAGTTAATCCGGTAACAGGTGAGATTACCTTTGATCCTCAGCCTGGGTTTACAGGTGACTCGAGCATCCCCTATCTCGTCAGTGACGATAGCGGCAACGTCTCTGACCCAGCCACCCTGACCGTCACCGTAAGCACCGGCCCCATCCCGCCCGTCGCCAACGACGACACTGCTGAAACACCCGCAGGGACACCTGTAACGATTCCTCTCACGGCAAACGATACCGACAGTGACGGTACTATCGACGTAACAACAGTGACGCTACTTGACCCCGCTACAGGGACGCCAGTAACGACCTTAACTATCCCCGGTGAAGGCACGTACACAGTCAACCCCGATGGGAGCGTCACGTTTGACCCAGTAGACGGCTTTAGTGGGCTTGTCACGCCTATTACCTATGTCGTCAAAGATAATGAAGGCAACCTTTCCAATCCGGCAACCATCACCATCAATGTCATACCAGACGTCCGTGACGACATAGCTACAACGCCTGCAGAAACACCTGTCGCTATTAATGTCTTGGGCAACGACACGGGTACGTTATTACCGAGCAGTGTCAGTCCAACGACACCCAGTAACGGCAGCGTGAGCGTTGATGATGAGCCCACCTCACCCAGTTTTGGGCAGATTATCTACACACCTAACCCCGGTTTTAGTGGTGAGGACACCTTCACCTACACGGCTGTTGACCAAGATGGCAATCCTGTTGAGGCAGTCGTAACCGTCACCGTCTTACCAGAGGCCAATGACGACGTGCAAATCGTGCCATCAGACGCACCGGTCACGTTTACAGTCGCTGATTTGCTCGAGAACGACCTAGGCAACCTAGACCCCACAACGTTTACGGTACTTAACCCACCCAGTGACGGCACCCTGAGTTTTGACCCGCTCACAGGTGAACTTGTCTACACACCCGGCCCCACCTTTACGGGTACAGACAGCTTTGTGTACGAAATTTGTGACACCGCAGGCAACTGCGTCACCGCTACCGTGCAACTTGTCGGTTTACCAGCCGCACTCGATGACGAAGCCAGTACCCCTGTCAACACACCCATCACCATTCCCGTCGTGGCCAATGACATACCCCTTACCAGTTTTGACCTTTCCACCTTGACCGTTGCTGATGGCACAAATGGGTTACAACCGCCTACTAACGGCACGGTTGTTGTGAGTCCAGATGGCACGATTAGTTACACACCCAATCCAAACTTTAGTGGGCTAGATACCTTTAGTTATGAAATCTGTGACCCGTCAGCCAGTGACCCCTGTGAGGTTGCTGAGGTTGTGGTCACCGTGCTACCTGAAGCCAACGACGACAGTGCTGAAACGCCAGCAGGCACACCTGTCACTTTGCCACTACTTGATAATGACGCTGGGTCGCTCGAGCCAACCACCCTCAGCATCGCCAGCCCGCCCAGTAACGGCACGTTGGTGATTAACCCTGACGGCAGCGTCATCTACACGCCCTTGCCCGGTTTTAGTGGCGAGGACAGTTTTGCCTATACCGTGTGTGACAGCGAAGGAAACTGCACCAGCGCCGTTGCCACCGTCACCGTGTTACCACAAGCTGTGGATAGTAGCGTTCCTACACCACTCGATACCCCTGTGGTCATTCCTGTACTAGATAGCGGCAATGGTGACCTTGACCCCAGCACCGTAAGTATTGTGACACCACCTACTAACGGCACCATTACGGTTGACCCAGTAACGGGCGAGATAACCTACACACCTA
Organism: uncultured bacterium; assembly: GCA_964550765.1. GTDB lineage: Bacteria > Deinococcota > Deinococci > Deinococcales > Trueperaceae > JBCCBI01. The sequence goes on from CAZKAZ010000008.1 coordinate 59,746, forward strand.
ACCCCGGTTTTAGCGGTGAGGACAGCTTTGTCTACGAAGTGTGTGATGTGAGCGGCAACTGTGTTACGGCCACGGTGACGGTGAGCGTGAGCGAGGGCGACCTGCTTGCCATCAATGACGTAGAACTGACTGACTTCAATACGCCGATAACGATTCCGGTTTTGCGTGATGACATTCCCGGTACAGCACCCTTTGACCCCACCAGCATTGACCTTGACCCCAGCACACCCGCTCAGCAGACCCAAGTCGAAACACCAGCCGGTACGTTTGTTGCCAATGGTGACGGCACGGTTACCTTTACACCAGTAGCTGGCTTCGTCGGCATTGCCCAGACGCCATATACCGTAAGTGACATTACGGGTACGACATCCAACGTTGCCACCATCACCGTGAATGTCGTGCCACCGAGCCAAGCGGATGTCAGCATCAGCAAGACCATTGTCAACCCGCCAGTCATAGCAGGCAATAGGGTGACCTTTCAACTTATCATCAGCAATCGTGGCCCGGCAGCAGCTACGAACGTCACCATCACTGACGTCGTGCCAGAGGCCATCGAAGCGCCTGAAGTTTCAGGCAACAGCGGTGCCAGTTTTGACCCTTGGACGGGATCACTGAATGTTGGCACGCTAGCAGTAGGTGAACGCCTCATCTTGCGAATTCGCGGCACATTAGCCGCTGACGCCACGGGCACGCTCACCAACACCGCCACAGTCAGCGCTGACCAAGACGACCCCAATCCAGATGACAATAGTGACAGCGCCACGGCAGATATTGTCCCGCCCGATGCAGCGAGTCAACTTGGGGTTGCCAAAGCACTAGGTGACATCACAATCAACCCAGACAACGGTAGTTTTGAACTGACGTTTGACCTCGTGGTTGAAAACTTTGGCAATGTCCCTGTGAATAATATTCAGCTTACCGATGACCTTGCGGCAGCCTTTGGCACAGCTAATTTTGAAATCCTCTCACTTACCAGCAGCGAGCTAAGTGTGAACTCCAACTTTGACGGTAATAGCGACATCACCTTGCTCACAGGCAGTGACAGCTTAGCCGTTGGCGAACAAGCCACCGTGACATTGCAAGTGCGGGTATTTAGCGCAGGTAGCTACCAAAACAGTGCCCTAGCAAGTGGTCAAGACCCCCTTGGTAATGCTGCCACCGATACCTCAACAGCAGGACGTGACCCCGATCCAGACGGAAACGGCGACCCCAGCGACAATAGTGAACCCACCCAGATTGATTTACGTCCGCCCGGACCACTGACGGCACTTTTACAAAAAGACGTCGCGGCTGGAAGTTATGCGGTTGGTGACGTCATTGACTACACACTTACTGTCACCAACCCCAGCGCTAACGGGGAAGCGTTAGTGATTACACTCCGAGACAGTCCGCCGCCAGCCACCGCGTACGTGGAAGATAGTGGCACTTTGCAAGTAGGTGAGACACGCGAGCCGCTCGAGCCCACCATCAGCGACGGTCAACTCGTATGGACAGATATCGTCCTAGACATTGGTGAAACCCTCACCCTCGACTATCAACTGCGGGTACTCCCTGGGGCACAAAGTCCCTTAGAAAACAGCGCCATCGTTGAGGCCATTGGACAGACATCTGGCCGCCAAGTAACAAGTGACGAGCAAGCGGTTGAAGTGCTGCTCGAGGACAGCATGTTCAGCCGCGACATCAGCCTGCTCACCGGCCAGGTCTACATTGACAACAATCAAAACCGCCACTTTGAGCCTGATACCGATACACCCCTACCCGGCGCCCGGATCATCCTCGCTAACGGTTGGCAAACCACCACCGACGTACAAGGGCATTATGTCTTCCGCGATGTCCCTAGCGGGGTAACCAGCGTCTTGCTTGACGCACACACCGCCCCCTACACGCCGCTACCGCATCCCGAAGCCACGGCTGATCCCTACCAGCATCGGGTACGCGTTCAAGGTGTAAGCGTGAGCGACTTTCCGTTAGCCCCTCGAGCAGGCCTCATTAGCGTCACGCGGGAAACGACCTTAACCGCTGGCCCTCTCACCATCAGCAAGCGCCTCGAGCCACTGCCAGACGGGGTTCGGGTGGTGCTCGAGCTAACTACCACCGCACCCATTAACAACCTTGTCATTATCGACCCCGTTATCGGCGCTGACGATCAGCGTTTTGAGATTGACGAATTGACTGACAGTCAAACCCTAACCTACGACCTACCAGAGCAGACGCCCCTCACCGACCCGCAACTGCGTTGGAGTGAACAATGAGTCGGGCGAACGTGAAAGGCACTGTGATGGCATCTGTAATGAACGCCCTTATGACATCAGTGAAGTCGACATTGACATCTTCTGTGTTGACGTCATTTATCTTGATATCTGCAAAAACATCACCCTCTCGTTCGAACGTTGTGGTGAGATGGCTAACGACGTTACTCGTTTTAGGTGCTTTCAGCAGCGTACACGCGCAAGACCAAACACCTCAACAAGCCCCTTTTGCCATTAGCCGCAGGTCGACGATACAACTTGACTTCCGTGCTGGCAATCTCATCAATTGTCAACTCACGGACGTACTGCCTGGGCAGACCCAACTTGTGCGGGCGCGCCTCGTGGCTCTAGGTGATGAGGTAAGCCCAAGTGAACTGTTTGAAACGCAGCTAACAGCACCACTCGAGCTGACCGCCCGCGACCTCGTAGAAGATGACGATGGCAACTTGCTCTACACGCTCGCCATTACCAATCCAAGTGACGAAACCATCACTCGAGCCAATCTAGTAGACCCACTGCCCACGAATACCGCACTGCAAACACTATCTGTCAACTGCCAAGCCAGCATGGCACAACCACGGGCGCTGTTAATCACGCAGCTTTTGCCCGAGGGCGCAGACTATGTGGCAGGTTCAAGCCAATTGGATAACGTCCCCCAAGATGATCCTTACATAGCCAACGGCAGACTTTACTGGCTTTTTCCCTACCAACCCGAAGGGCAACTTGGTTTTGCGCTGCATCACACAGACGCCTTAGCTGACCTTGACGCCGCTACCCTCACCTTACGCGTCGGCACACGCGATGTGTTTGTGATTGGTGAGCAGCCCTCGAGCAACCTACCTGCAGACCTGAGGGCGGCGGTGCTTACGGACATGCCTGTGATGGATAGGGTGGATGTGTCTGACACAGGGCTCACCTTTGTACCGCTGCAACTTGTCGCTGATGGTCGCAACCCGATTGAACTCGAGTTACAACTTTCCGCTGAGGCACTAGCAGACATGCAAGAAGAGACGGAAGCAGCTGTGCTCCTTACCGTTGAAACAGGGCTCGAGCCACTCACCCCCGATGCTGACCCGTTGCAAAGCGGCTATCAACTTGCCCTTGATGAACTAAAAACACGCTATGAAATCACAGACTTTAATATTGTCGGCTTCTCTGGCGGCGCGGCCGGCACCCAGAATACTGAGTCGAAGCCGGGCCACGTTCAGTCGTTCATGCCGCCGGGAAAATCACTGGCTTCTACGCCATC
>CAZKAZ010000008.1:63253-95671 GCA_964550765.1 uncultured bacterium
CCCTTGATGATGCGGGGCGCGCACTGCTTCAATTAGCACCCCAAACAACGGTGAGAGACGTGCGTGTACAAGCACTCCTTGCAGGTGATGTGGTTGAGGCGTCGTTTCGCTTGCGCGGGGCAGAACGTTTGCTTTACCAATACCAAGGCACCCTCACAGCGACGTTAACAGGTAGCACGGTGCTGCTCGAGGGTGTGGCACAAGGCTACGCCGAGTTACCTCTGGCGGCTGGCACGTTGCAAGCGGCGCTTGATGTTGCTGCCGATATTGACAGTGATGTTGACAGTGAAGCAGAAAGCTTTTCCCTCGATACTGAACGCGGCTTACGCGATGAATTTGACCCCAGTGACCGCTTTCCCCTTACGGGCGCGGCCAACGAAGCTAGTCCTACCTTGCGCTCGGATGATGGCATTGCCCTGAAGTACAGTCAAGACGGGTTTTCAGCAGGCTACTACGCCGATTCGCTGAGCGTGCCCGGGGTAGGCGGCTTTCAGCGGGCAACCGCGTTACGAGCAGAGACACGCGGCGACGTAGAAGTGGCAGGCTTTGCAGCCCTCTTGCCAGAAAGTAATATCGAGCGTGACATTACGCCCGATGGCACGCGCCGTTATAACCTCGGTGAAGGGGTAGCACGCGGTAGCGAACAACTCGTGCTCTTTACTGCGAGGGGCGAACGTCCCCTTATCAGAAACCGCGATTACAGCATCAACTACACCAGTGGCGTTGTTACGTTAGCAGAACCCCTGTGGCCTTTTGATCGTGACTTTGCCAGTCAGTTTTTGCGGGTTAGCTACGCGCCTGCTGATGCTACGCGTGACACCTTGGCTTACGGTGTGGGTGGGCGCTACACCAGTGGCCCGGTGAGTATCGGCGCGGGGGTGGCCTACATTGACGAATTGCGCTTTGGTGCAGATGTGCGCTACCGACAGCCGGAGTTTGGCTTAAACGCACGCTACACCGTGGATCTGATAGATGATGAACTGGAAAATAGCCGTTTCACGGTGAACGCAGACGGGCGTTTGGGAGATATAAACGCCAGTGCCAACCTCACCTACACCGATGAACTCGATGTGCAAGGGCGCGCGCGGGCTGCCCTTGAAGTGACCCCCGGCGGCAGCGTTGCCTTAGAGCACGCAGGTAGTTTGGATACCAACCGTACCAGCGCCCTTTATGAACAAGACTTAGGGGCGCTGTTGGGTACAGAGTTGGGTACAGATAGGGCTGAGGTGGTCGCTGGCTTGGGTGCGTCGTATGTATGGGAAGCTGAAACGGTAGGCGCGCTAGGACGCATGCGTTACAGTGACGAACAAACGCGGCTCGAGCTTACCCACACACAAACCTTCGACAGTGACGCAACCTCCATCACCAGTTTGCTGGGGCGTTATCTTTTTGATGACAACCTGAGTGCCGACGGTAACCTCGATTATCGCTGGGGCAACCAACTTGCTGGCAGTGTCGGACTCAATCAACGTTTGGGAGATGCCAACCTGTCACTGGCGTATCAGCTACCTGGTGCGTCTGGTGAAGGCAACCGCGCCCGCTTTGGCGTACAAGCGCCGTTTGCACTCACTGATAGCGTCAGTGTTGACCTGAACGCAGGCTACGACTACGACCTCGATGACGACAGTAGCCAAGCTGCCGTGGGACTAGCCGCACGTTACAGCAGCCCAACGCTGAGTGCCACACTGGGCAGCGAAGTTGCCTTTCCCACCGAAGGCGACACCAAACTCACCTTGCGGGCAGGTGCTTCTGGGCAACTCGACGACACGCAGACACTATCCGCCGATGCTAACTATGAAGTTGCTCCTAACGTAGAAGGAACGTTCACGTTGGCGTATAGTTTACGGTTAAGCCAACTCACCTTGTTAACCTATCACCGCCTTACTACTGAAGATGACAGCAATGTGCTCGAGGGCGAATTTGCGCCTACTTACACGCCTGACCTGCGTTGGCAACTGCGCCCAGCGTTTGCTTATCAGCTCGACTTTGATGACGATGATGGCAGCATCTACCAAATTACCTTGGGTGGGCTTTACTATTTCGACTGGCTCGAGCTTTTCGGCAACAACGAAGACCTAAGCGCCCATGGAGACACCTACGGGGACAACGTGTACGCTTATCCCTTAGCAGATGACAGCTACAACCCAACCATTGGGGTGGGTGCGTTTGCCCATTACGCATGGCAGTCTTCAGGGGAGGACTTTATTGGCGTCAGTGTCGAACTTGGGGTGCAACCCCTCGAGCCACTCTGGGTGAGCCTCGGCTATACGTTCAATGACTTTCCTGGCATCACCGCAACCTCTAGGGGGGGCGTTTATCTTCGTTTGGATGTCACTGACGCCAGACAAGAATAGCTGACGTTGATACAAACTTGCTGATTCAAAATCAGTGCGAGCAACCCTGTAGCTTTTGTATGATGGCGATGCTGAAACATTATCGTCATCAGCAAAAGCTTTTTTATGAGGTCATTGACTAAACGAGCCGCCGAGTATCACAGGGGAAGATGGACTGAAGGCGCTCGAGGTTGCCCTAGCAGCTTATCAGTCTGCCAAAAAACAAACACCGATATTGCTCGAATCCATATTATGAGAACAAAGAGCGCAAAACTGACCACATTGAGCACGTTTCTCATGCGACGCCACCTTCTTTGCTCATCTTCTTACTTCTTCGGATGTTGCCTTTAAGCGACTGTGGCGCTACTTTTGATTGTTTACTTGCGAAACCTGCCCCAAAGTTGACAATCTTGACAAAGTTTTTCACATTTTTTTCATAATTTACTCACTTAATCCCCTGGTAAAGATGTATGCTAGGTAAAAGACGCGAGAGTGTGTTCTAGCACCTTTTTTTGGCTGCTTGATTGAGAGTGTGAGTACACATTTGATGCTACCAGTTTATGTTGTTCTATTTAGCTTTGTAAGAGTTCTGTAAGAGCTATGTCGCTAAACTGGCGCAGAACGTGTTGATTGGGTGCTCGAGCATTATATCTAATTATTCGCGTTAAAAACGTATTTTCACAAATAAAAGCACCTTACACGAACCCGCCACCAACTCACAGGTTTCCTTTATTTGTCATTAAAATTAAGTTAATTTCATGAAAGAAGATTCTAATGCACTTTTTCTTACGAACAATGAGTTTTTTTCTACTTAGCTTGCTGCTGTCGGTTGCAAGTGCGCAAGATAGCCCTTTACAAGTTGAGCTTGAAGCGTTTCTTGTCACCGAAGTCACTACCGAAAGTGGCGATAGTGCTGAGCGTTTCAGCCTTGCCCAAGAGGTCTTTCCGGGTAATACCCTCGAGTACCGTCTCAACCTCACCCACATCGGCGAAAACACCCTCCCCGCAGGCGTGTCTGTGCGTGGACCCATTCCTGATAACACCCAATACCTCGCAGGTAGCGCCAGCCAAAACGGTCTCGCGGCGCTGACGTTTAGCATCGATGGCGGCGAAACCTTTGAAGCAGCGCCCATCACCCGCACCGAAACCGACGAAAACGGCAACGACGTCGTTGTCACCGTTCCCCCCAGCGAATACGACGTCGCCCGCTGGACACTAAACGACCCCTTAGAGCCAGGGCAAGTGCTCACCTTTATTTACCGCGTGGAGGTTCAGTAATGAAACATCTTTATCTCAAGTGGTGGCTTTGTGCTGCCGTCATGCTCTTGTTGAGTGCCGCTTGGGCACAAACCACAACCGCCGGGGTGATCATCACCAACCAAGCCAGCGCCGACTTTATTGACTCAACTGGCAACGGCCAAACAACCCTTTCCAACGCCGTCGAGGTCGTCGTGCTACCCATCTACAGCTTCAACGTTGAGCCTGACCGCGATGGCGGAGGCGCTGACCAAGACCCCACAGGCGGTGCAGCTAATAGTGGTGGTCTTGATGCAAGCCCCAACACCGTCAACCCTGATACGCTTAACACCCGTAACGACGTCTTAGCGGGTAGCACCGTGCAATTTAGCTACACACTTGACAACGATGCTAACATCAACGATGTGTTTGCTCTGGAAGTGCGCCAAGACACCGACGACGACTTTGATTTCACAGGTCTTCAGATTTACACCTTCGATGACCTCAACGATGATGGCGTCTACGACCCTGCCACTGAAGCGGGCACGCTGTCCATCCAAGGTGGTGCAACAGCCACCATCAGCCTCACAGCAGATGACGGCGCTGGGGTTGAAGACGGTGGTGCTGGTCCTGGCTTAGCAGGTACAGACAGCACGAACATTGTCGTATTTGCAACTGTCCCTCCCGGTACGCCTGGCAGTGCGGTGGGTTTGCTTGATTTGGTGGCGACTAGCCAAGGGGCAAGCAACGCAGGTGACACTGAACCCAATGTGCTGTATGAAAACAACAACGTCTCGAGCGCCACCGTCACCGAAACCCCCGTCATTGGTATCTCCGAAGGCATCAGCAACGTCACCAACAACGGCGACGGCACCTACACAGTCACTTACCAGCTCTTGATTGAAAACCTCGGCAACGTTGACCTCAACAACATCTCACTGACTAACAGCATGGCAGATACCTTTACGGATGCTGGTCTTGGTGCCAATGCCGCAGGCGGCTTCACGATTGATAACGTCACAGTAACTGGTTCTCTTGCTGAAGACACAAACTATGACGGTGATGCCAACACGGAACTCCTAGACCCAACAAGCACGTTGCCTATTGGTGCAACAGAAACTGTCGAAATTGTCGTCACGGTAACCAATCCTGATGTTGGTTTCATCTACAACAACCAAACCACTGCTTTGGGTACGAGCACAGGCGCAAGCGGCGTTACTGTCGGTGACTATTCGGATGATGGCACGCCGCCTTTTGCTGCAGGCGACCCTGACCCCAACAACAACGGCGACCCTGGTGCAGACGCAGGTGACGCTGGCGAAGCCCCCGGCACTGATGCTGATGACCCCAACGAAGACACGCCAACTCCTGTGAGCTTTACTGAAAACCCCCAAATCGGCATTTCCAAACAACTCAATGCCGTCACCCCTGTACCGAGTCAACCCGGTCAGTACAACGTCGGTTTCACCTTGCGTATTGAAAACTTTGGTGATGTGCCACTCAGTAACATTCAAGTCGAAGAAGACTTGGCCGCTGCGTTCAATGTTGGCAACACAATTGTAACGCCAGCAGGCATCACCTCAGGGCCAACCACACCAGCAACCACCAACCTCGGCAACCCTGGGTTTACTATCAATACGACTGACCCTTACAACGGCACAGGGAATAACAACTTGCTTCAGGGGATTAACAACCTTGCGGTTAATGACTTCACCACCATCGCGTTTACGGTGCGCATCAACATTGACTCAGATGGCCCCGGTGGTACGCCTGCTGGCCCTGGTTCATATGTCAACACCGCCACAGCTACAGGTGAAAGCCCTGGTGGTACACCTGTAGAAGACGACTCACAAAACGGGCCTGACCCCGACCCCGATAACAACGACGACCCCACCGACAACGACGACCCCACGCCTGTCAACATCACCGAAGAACCCATTTTGGGCGTTGGTAAAGATGTCGGCACCATTACCGATAATGGCGACGGTTCATACAACGTGCCCTACATCATCACGGTGGAAAACTTTGGCAACGTGGTGCTCAGCAACTTGCAAGTCACCGATGACCTCACCAACACATTTGTTAACCCCACGGCTCCGCAGCCTGTTTTCAACGTCATCGCGGGTTCAATTGCTAGCCCCACCCTCACGGTCAACGCTGGTTTCGATGGTGTTGGTGATACCAACTTGTTAGATGGCAGCGATACGTTAGCCGTCGGGGCAACTGCCACCATTACCTTCACTGTGCGGGTTGAACCCAACATCGCCCAAGGCATTTATGACAACCAAGCCTTTGGTGCAGGGGATAGCCCCGGTGGGACAACGGTCACAGATACCTCACAAGACAACGGCGACCCCGACCCCGACGACAACGGCGACCCCAGTGATAACAGCGATCCCACACGTATCGTCATTCCTTCTGACCCAGTCATTGGCGTTGCCAAACGCTTGGGTGGTGTCGAGATTAATACCCCTACTACTGACACTTACCGCGTTACCTACCTCATCGAAGTTGAAAACTTGGGTGCAGTGCCACTGGCAAACGTGCAAGTACAAGACAACCTCAGTACCACCTTTGGCACGACCACCTTTGCGATTACCGTCACACCCACAGCAACAGGCACGCTTACTGCCAACGGTGGCTACGACGGCGTTGGTACAGGAGATATCAACCTGTTAGACGCAGCAAACAGCACCCTTGCTGTCAACGCCAGAGAAACTATCACGCTTGTTGTTGACGTGACGCCTGCTTCAGTACCTACGCGTGAATACCTCAACCAAGCGTTTGGTAGTGCCACAGACCCCAGCGGCGGCTTGACCACAGAAGACCCCTCAGATGATGGTTTTGACCCCGACCCTGACGGCGACGACAATCCCAACGAAACCGATGATGGTGTTGATGATGGTGACCCTACCTCTGATTCCAACGAAAACGACCCCACCCCCCTCATCATCTTGGGACCAAGTGACTTAGAGCTTGTTAAAACCCAGTACATCTGCACAACATCTGACTGCTCTGCTGGTGGCGATCCTGTTGCAGGTGGTCCGGCACCGGGTGTAACCGATCAGCTCGAGGCAGAACCAGGTCAATTCATCGTCTACACGGTCGTCGGCACGAACACCAGTGCTAACGATGTCACGGATGTGTTTATTCAAGACATTATTCCCAATCCAACCGTGTTTGTTAACAGCACCCTCAACGCTGTTAGTGATGGCACTTTGCAGTGTGATGCGGGTGCTGGTGCTGGCTGGGAAGCCTGTCCGACAGCGACACCTGCCGACGTCGTTGAAGTACGCCTCAATGACGCGGGCGGAACGGTTACGGCTGGTGCGACCCGCACGTTAACCTTCGTCGTTCAAATTCCTTAAACTTCACACGCTTTGGGTGGCTGCTGCTGCTGTGGCAGTCACCCCAGTACCTCATGTGCTGAACGGATACCCACATGTTTAGACATCCTTTGGGCTGGTTGCTCGCCGGACTTATTTTATTTCAATTATCTTTTGCACAAACCATCAGCAACCAAGCCAACGCACAATTCAACACCACCACAGGAACAGGCGATACGCCTTCCAACACCGTCACGGTGATTATTACGCCACCTGTGACGCCACCAGTGACGACGGATTTGTTCAAAACCGCACGACCAGCGGCAGATACGACGGTGACACCGGGGCAAGCGCTCCAATACACCGTCACGTTTACCAATGCCAGCAGCACCACGCTGACCAACCTCGTACTAACTGACCCTTTGGATGCCAACTACCGCTTGCAGCGTTTTATTCTCACCGTAGACGGCGAACCTGTTGACGACGATGTCAGTGATAGCGCCCTCGACGCAGACAGCAACACCCTCACTGTGCAGCTTGACAGCTTGGCAGCAGGCAGTGTGCTCGAGCTACGCCTATGGGGTTTTGTGCGCAGTAGCACCCCAGCAAACACCGTGCTCGAGAACCAAGCCAGCATCACTTGGCAAACCCCCAATGAAGATGGCAGCAGTACTAGCGACATCATCCGCCACCCTACCGACGACATCCCTCCCCCGACTACGGTAGACCCAGCAGAAATCTGTGCGCTCACACTCACGAACAACGGCACAGTTGCCAATCCGGGACAAACCCAAGCGGCTGATATGGGCGATCAGGTAATCTTTAGCTATACCCTCAGTAATCCCACCAACGCACCGCAGGTGTACACCCTAGACGTTCGGCTCGAGCCAGACACCACCCCCGCTTTAAGTGCTACCGACGTGCGGCTCGTTGTTGATAGCAACCGCAACGGCATGATTGACAGCGCAGAAAGTCCTACCTCTTTGGTGAGAGTGTCTGCCAATCAGTCGATTGCCCTGCTGTTGCAAGTCAATGTGCCTGCGAGCGCCAGCAGTGACACCCCCACAGGCAGCATCTTTGTCAATGCCCTCGCGGGTTGTGCTGCTCGCCCTAGTGTGTTTGATGACGATAATGTCTCGAGCATCACCCTAGACACCATCCTGCCCGCAGACCCCACCTTCGTCAAAGTCGCCGACGCAAGCGGCAACGTCCGCCCCGGTGACCTCATCACCTACACCTTGCGCATGTCAGTTGGTAGCCAAGCCGTGAGTGACATCGTCATAAGTGACACCCTGAACGCCCTACTTGCTGACCCCGAACGCCTCGAGCTACTTGTCGACGGAAATCCTGCCGGTAACGTCCGTTTTGATACCAACACTCGCGAGGTCATGGCCGAACTTGACACTGCCCCCGCTGGTAGCACCGTTGAGGTGATTGTGGCAGCTCGAGTCATTGCCGCTGCGCCTGCTGGTAGCAACCTTCCCAACCAAGCCACCAGCACCTGGCAAGGCACGCCTACCACGACGAGCACCAGCACCACGACGTATGACGTTGCCACGGTGTGCAGCCTTGAACTGGCCAACAACGGCACCATCGACATCCCCGCTATTACCGTGACCGCCTTACCGGGTGACGAGGTGACCCTGCCGTACACGCTTACCAACTTGGGTAACGACACCTTTGATTTTGATGTCACCAGCCAGCAACTTATTAGCATCAGTACGCTCGAGTTAAGTGCCACTACCAACCTCATCATTCTCGATAGTAACGGCAACGGCGTGCGCGACTCTGGTGAAGATGTCGTCACCACCGTAAAACTCGCCCCTGGCGAAACGGCAAATTTACTGTTTGTTATTGCCCTACCCAACGACCCTAACTTGGCAGGCAACTTGTTCGTCAACGTCATCAGCGTCTGTCCTGATGACACTGACACCAACGACGACAATCCCCTTGACGACGACAATATTTCACTGATTCGCGTGCCACCAGCGGGCATGGAAACGGTCGAAAAAACCGCCATTCCCGAACCTGGTGCCGCTTTGTTCCCTGGTCAATCTTTGACGTATGAACTGACCGCCACCACCTTGCCGCGTCCTTTGGCCGCTGTCACCATTGTTGATGTTTTTGATACACGCCTCGAGCTACCCACAGCTAGTGACGTGACGGTGTTTGTAAACGAGCAAATTGCTCGAGCCACCGTCACCGTGAACCCCGATGACCGCGAACTGCGGGTGATTGTGGCAGATGTGCCTGCGAGTAGCCATATCCGCGTGTTGGTTGATAGCCAAGTGCGCTCTGATGCTGACGTGAGCACGCCCCTTGGTAACACGGTGTGTGCCTCATTTCGGCATACCGCCACCAGTGCAAGCAGTGAAACCAGCTGCTCGAGTTTGATAGAACACCCGCTCGAGCCGCTCGAGCTCATCATCGACAAACAAGCCAACCGCGACACCGTGCAAGTCGGCGACCTGCTCACTTACACCATCAATCTTGACAACAGCGGCGGCGTGCCCACGGGCATCATCGAACTGCGTGACCTCTTGCCCAACGGCTTGCAATATGTCTCTGGCAGCAGCCAAATCACCGACGCAGACGGCAATACGGAAAGCATCGACCCCCAAGCCACCATCACCACGCAACAAACGGCACTGTTTGGTAGTCCTCTCGAGCCCGATGATTTGTCGTGGAACGTGCCCAATTTGAATCCTGGACAGGAAACGAGCATCAGTTTTGATGTGATTGTCTTACCGGATGCCATTAACGAAGACGGCAGCATCACCAACGTCGTTGAAGCCATCGTCCGCGACGACGACGGGGAGGCCGTGATTATCCGCCGCGATGATATGGTGGTGCGTATTGAACGGGGCGTGTTTGCAGGTCGTCCGGTGCTACTTGGTACTGCTTATATTGACCGCGACGAAAGCGGCAGTTTGAGTGCTGACGATGAGCCTGTTGAAGGCGTGCGGGTGTATTTGCCTGACGGCGTGTCGACGGTTACCGACGAATTTGGTCACTACACCTTTTTAGATGTTCCCAGTGGCCTCATCAGTGTCAAAGTTGACCCCGAGACGTTGCCCAACCGACCCTTAAAAGACACCTACAACCAAGAACGCCCTGGTTTCTGGCGGCTGCGGCTCTTTGAAGGCACGATTACTCGCCAAGATATTCCCTTTGTGACTGACGACAGCGGCATCACCTTCAGCGAAACCGTGCGGGTACAACGCGGTGATGTTAGCTTAGAGAAAACCGTCACCCGCCGCCCCCGCCGCGATGCTTTAGGTAGTACCACAGATGAACAAGTCGTCAGCGTAGTGCTGCGTTTGCTGAATGATGCGCCTGATGCCGTCAGTGACGTGATAATTCGTGATGTGTTGCCAGCGGGCGCTGTGTTGCTCGAGAACCCCGGCACACGCGACGAAGACGGCAGTTTGGTCTTTACTGTGACGACCCTAACGGCAGAACACACGCTTACGTACACGTACCGCAGCGAGCAGACGGCCACCACCATCCACCCACCCACCTTGACGTGGAGGCTGCCATGAAACCACTATCAATGATGCCTCTGACGCTAAAGTCGTTATTACTCTGGCTGTTTTTAGGCATAAGCGCCGCCCAAACACCTGTGCCACTCCCCGAAGTCAGCGTGAACGTTCCCGAAACACCCCGTTATGCCCTTCAGCGTGAACTTAGCCCTGCCCAACTGTTACCCGGCCAAACAGCCGAGGTGATTCTCACCGTCACGCATGAAGGCAGCCCAGATACGTTTACTCTCAGCGAGCAACTACCTGCTGGCTTAGTGGTTGTGGATGCCCCTGACGCCAGTCAAGAAGGACGTTTTTTACGTTGGCAAAGCAGCGGACAGGGTGACACAAAAGCATTCCGCTACACCGTGCAAGTCGAATGCAGTGCGCCGCCGCTACTGGCGTGGCAAGGGACACTCATCAGTCCTGTGGTGGGGCAAGTGCCTGCACCTGTGGGATTGCTCGAGCGCCGCGATCTCGTCATCGAACCCGTTAGCAGCACCGTGCGTGTAAATGACAGCAGTTTCATCGAATTGCGCCTCACCAACCCCAGCGCCAACCCCGTCTCGCTAAGTTTGCAAGCCACCCCCGCCGACAACCGCGTTAGCCTTGATAGCCCTAACGCCAGCGTGGACTTAGCCGCAGGGGGCGAAACCACGGTACTTTTTCCGGTAACAGGCAACCGCCTCGGGGCGAGCGACGTGCAACTGCAAACCCAAGTTGACGGGCAGGACAGTTGCCCGCTGAGTGTTCCCGTGATGGTCGAAGCACCACCGAGTTTGCCACCTGCTCAAGTAGTAACGACGCTCGAGCTACAACTCGACACCAGCGGCATCCGCAACCTCACGGGTCTCGCCGTCATTGTTCCTTTAGCAGAAAGCGTGGAAGTCACCGCAGGCACAGCCGTCCGCCTCGACGAAAGCGGTCAAGTATATCCCCTAACTGACCCACTAATTGACGTGCAACGGCTCGAGATACCCAACCCCACGCTTTTAGAAGACACCAGCGCCGACCCTGACGCAACAACTGACGCAACAACTGACGCAACGTTTAGCGAAAACGCTGATATGGACTCAGAAACGGACGTCACCGTCTACCCCAAAGCGGCCGTGTTCGTCATTGAGGAAGACCTTGGCACGGTGCAGACCTTACGTTTTGACGTCTCACACCAAGGGGCGTTTCAGTTTGACCCGACGCTGGCCAGCTTAGTGGGTCTCACGCCAGAACCGTTTGTGATTACCGGACGGCAAGACGCCAGTGAGCGTTATTTGCGGGCTGTTCCTGACACCCGCAGTCGCCCGGTGATGGTGGCTCGCGAAGGAGCGATTATTCTGTCGCCAGCAGAAAACACCCTGATTCGCTCAGGCAACACCAGCACCATCCGCGTCGATGTGCCTTTGGGCGGTGAGGTGAGGCTATTTTTAGGTGAAGGTGATACCCGCCTCGAGATTGACCCTGAACGTATCGGCCAGCAGGTGCTCGACCGTAACGTGAACCGTCAAACCTTGGACTACATCGCCGTACCCCTCGAGCTAGGCAGTAACCTCATCACCGTCGAACACACCAGCGCCGACGGCACCCTCAGCAGTGACGACCTCACGGTGATTGTTTCGGGCAGTGCAGCATCGCTCGAGCTTCGTCCCCTCAGCACCTTAGTAGCTGACTCTGCTGAACCCTTGCGTTTTGCGCTAGACGTGCGTGATGCACGTGGCAATATTCCCACCGACGGCACGGTGACGCTCGAGATAGTTGGCGCAGACCCCCGCACCGCCGATGCCGAACCGCAACAACTCGGGTTTCAATTGCGTTATCAAGACGGGCGAGCGCTCTTAGAGCTTGTCCCCGTGAGTGAACCCCGCACGCTAACTTTCCGTGCCAGTTTTGAACCCGGCGTCAGCGGCAGCGTCGAAAATCCCATCTTAGAAACCAACGTGGTGATTGACAGCAACGTGCGCCGTTGGCTCGTGAATGGCGTGGGCAGCGTGGGCGTAGCGGTTGATGATGACTTTTCAGTGGACGCGGGTGCAAGTTTGTTTGCAAGGGGCAAACTTTTTGAAGATTATCTGCTCACGTTTGGCGTCAATTATCCCTTTGAACCCTTGGGGCGTTTTGGTGACCCCTACGAACCATTTCCCGTACCTGGGGCTAGCGGCGAACTCAGTCAAGATGCTGAAAGTAGAGACGGGGTATTTGTGCGGCTCGAGCGCAACCTCAGCTTCGTGCAGTACGGCGAATTCGACACCGACCTCAACACCACCTTGGTCAACCTTGACCGCAGTTACACCGGCGTGAGTGCTACCTATCGCCGTTTTGCAGGCGGACTGTTTGCAAGAGGCTTTGCGGCGTATATTCCCGTCGGACAAACCGTCAACGACTTAGCCATTCCCGGTGACGGCACCACGTTTTATGTGTTGCCCGGTGCGCCCATCGAACCCGGTTCGCTGGCGGTGCAGGTGATTAAGCGCAGCGCGTTTGACCCCAACGTGAGCGAAGACGAAGCCAACCGACTCATTCAAGATGGCGACCCGTTAGTGGGAGACTTGGTGGAACTGCGCGACTACACCATCGACGAAACCTTGGGCTTTTTGCGTTTGTCACGTCCGCTACCCCCTATTGACAGCGAAGGTAACCGCTATTTCTTGCAAGTCAGTTACCGCCGTGAGGCCTCGAGCAACACCCGCGATTGGCAAGCCGGCGGCGCAGTGGGCTATGAACACCGCCTCAGCGAAACCGAAAGCGCCACCGTGTCCGTAAGTGGCTACCGTGAAACGACCGAAACTCGCGAGGTGACCGTCGTTGGCGCACGCGGTGAACTCGATAGCGACGGCCTTGAAGCCGATGTGGAAGTCGCTTTGGGCAGTGAAACGCGGCAGGTCAATACCAGTACCAATGACGACGCGGATGATGTTGAGACTGACTCGAGCGGACTCGGTCTGGCCACAGGCGTGCGCTACAGCAGTGACACGGTAGACGCCGAAGTGCGTTATCAGTACCTTGCGGATGATTTTCGCTCCAGTGAGGTCACCAGAGCCAGCCAAACGGGACACAGTTTAGATGGGCAGCTCGAGGTGTTACTAGCACGCTACTTGGGCGTCGGTTTTGAAGCCATGTGGAAAGACAGCCCCGGCACGATTGAACGCAACCGCGAATATGCTGCCGATGTCTACGGGCTATTCATTGAAGACGGTGATTTTGGCATCGCCAACCGCTTAGAAGCCGAAGCAGGCGTAGGCATTCGCAACGACGTCCCCCGTTTGCGGTTTGGGGTGACGTTTAGCGATTTGGTGGGCGTTGACGGCATTCGCGCAGAGATTTTGCACTTGCAGAGTTTGGGTGATGAACCCAGCGTCAGCGAACTGAGCCTCAGTTACGAAATTATTGAGAACTTGTCACTCGAACTGACCGATAGGCTCGAGTGGGGCGTGGACAATGCCCTATTGATCGGCTTGGTGTCCCGCTTTGATAACGGTGACTTGTTCGGTAGTGCTGCCAATTTCGGCAGTAGCCAACTGCGAGCGCAATACGAGTTACCTCGCGGCATCAGCAACACCGGCGGCACGGTGCGCTTGGGGGCTAGTACCAGTTATGCGGCCACCGATACGGTGAGCCTCGAGGGATCCTTCGACCAAATCCTCGACTTAGACGACACCGACGATAGTGACGACGCTGACGATACGAATGACCTAACCAGCACCACAGGCGACGCCACCATCATCGCGGCAGCCTTGCGCTTTGATGACCGCGACCTAGACGCCCAATTGCGTTACGAAGTGCGCTTCGATGAGACGAGCACCAAACATGTGGGCAACGCAGGTGTGAACGTGGCTCTTAGCAACCGCCTTTTTGCTAGTTTGACAGCGGACGTGATTGCCGATGATAGCCGCGACCCCGACTTTGGCTTGCGGGTGAGCGCTGCAGCGGCTTATCGGGGCGAAGTGGTCAACTTGCTTACGAATAACCACCTTGATACGGGTGCGTTTGACGTGGCTGGGGGGACGGTGCTCGAGGGTGACTGGCGCGTGGACGTTCCCCTCGATGAACTCCTCGACTTAGACCCCAACCTCACCGTCCGGGCTGGCTACGCGTATCGTTACCGCGAAGCAGGCACGCTTGATGATGACAGCAATAACCTCACTGACGATAACGACAGCGGCTACCGCGACATGATTTCGCTAGGCGTTACCGTCGAACCTTGGCGCGGTGGCAACTTAACAGGCTACGGGCGTCGTTTTCACGACTATGACCGCGACATTACCGCGTGGGGATTCACAGTAGAAGCCTCGCAGCGGGTGGCGTGTGGCAGTTATGGCGTGCTGGCGTACAGCTTTGACGACATTCCCGATCCGGTGTTTTCCCAAGAAGGTTTGCAAGTGCGCTTAGACGTAGTGGCCGACGAACAGTGGCGCTGCGGCGGGGGCGACATTCATGGTTTGGCATTTATAGATGCCAACGGTGACGGCATCCGGCAAGTGGCTAATGACGAAACAAACATAGAAGAAAATCCAGAAAACGCAGAAGACACCCTAGCGGGAATCATCTTGCGCCTCTACGACGCTGACGGCAGGTTGATTACTAGCACCGAAAGTGATGAAGACGGACGTTATCACTTTGCCGATGTTGACGTAAACCGTGACCACATTGTGACGGCGGTGCTACCTAGGGGCTACCGCTTCAGCCCCTTAGAACAAGGCGACGACCCCGAAGTTGACAGCAACATCAACCCCGATACTGGCGAAACCCCACCCTTTCGTGTGGGGCGCTTACGCGATACCCAGCACCTTGACGTCGGGTTTATCCCTGTAGAAATACAACCACGAGAGGCACAACCATGAGTCGTTTTTTCGCAGTCAAATACACTCTCATCAGTACCTTCGTGCTGTGGATAATGGTTTTGGCGTCTTTGGCCTTCGCGCAGCCTAACCTGAGTGCAACCACCAGTTTCATCGGCGCAGACGGTGTGCGCACCTATATGGATATTGGTGGTGCGTGGGACGGCACACAAGATGTCTCACCGGGCCCTACCAATCCCAACCCACCCGCTACACCCAGTGGCGACACGTTCAGCTTTACTATCACTAATGACGACAACAACCCTGATGAAAGTGGTGACAGCGCGTCAAATATGGTCATTACAGTAGAGTTGCCCGCAGGCTTTGACTATGTCGATGGCACTGCAACGTTTACTGACAGTGGCAGTTGCTCCATCTTGTCTGCTCCAACCTTGACACCAAGCCAAAGCGGTACAACACTTACACTTGTCCCCGCAGGAGCATTTAACTCCCTACTCGATGAATGTTCTTGGACATTTACCTATGACCTTGTCACTACAACAGCCGTTATCGGTGGTACATATCAAGTTGAGCCTTCTTGGACATATACAGGTGGCAGCGGCAGCAGCGAGCAAAACATCTTGGTGCGCCCAGGGGATTTTTTGCTCACCAAAGAAGCACAACAAGTTAGTGCCAGATTCGGCGACACCGTTGACTTTGTTGTCGAAATTGTTAACAGTGGTTCGGGCGGTTTGTTTGATGCTGACATTCGCGACATTCTGGGCGATGGCCTTACCAATATTACCTTCACCCCACCAGTAACACCTCCCGGCAGCACCCCAACCCTCGCTGCAAACGAAGACGCAGGTTACGTTTTTGAATATCTAGAACCTGGACAAACCATCAACATCCCTGTCACTGCTGAAGTGAACGCGTGTCTTGATTTGGTCAATAACGTCAATGTCGATGACCGCACAGGCATCACCGAAACCTCGTTTGATTCGGTCATATTTGAGCTCGACAATCCCCAACTAGACTTTGCTCCAACCAACTTCGCACTCGAAAACACCAACACTGCCACCATCAGCATTCCCATCACCAACGTCGGCACAGGTCCAGCTTTTGACCTACAAATCGACAGCAATCTCAATGGCATCAATGGGTTAACCATCAATCCTACTGGCAGCGACTGGACTTATGACTCTGGCACCTTCACTTTCAACGGTGGCACACTCGCTGCAGGGGCAAGCACCAACATCACCTTTACTGCTCAAGTTACTGGCTGTCCCCCTACCCAAACAGGCAGCAATATCATCTGGCAACCTGCTTACAACAACCTTTGTGGGGCAGGTACAGTTCCCCAAGAATTTGAACCACCCTTGCGCTTGTCGTCGTTTTCCGTGAGTGACATCCCCAGCATCAACGTCACCAAAGGTGCTTCTGAAGACCGCATCAACATCGGGAACTCCGGTAGCTTCACAATCAACGTTTCTGGTGACAACGTTATCAACCTTCCTGGTGCAGGCGGTCCAGACGATCCAGACTTCACACTAACCGATGTAATTCCTAGTGCTGGCTTAGAAAACATCCGCATTGATACCCTGCCACCGGGAATAACTGTGGAAGTTGACGGCATCCCTTACACAGCAGGTGACCCTATTGCCCCCGGGGCAATCCTTACCGCTACAGGCGAAAACGCCAACTTAGGTTTCAGCTTGCAAATTGATTTTGATGCCGCTGATGACGCCGCCGCCTGTGCAATTGCGGGTGAACGCCTTTTCAATACGGCCGATTTGCAACACAACGCCTGTACGCTCAACAGTTCATCAAGTGCCGACTTCATTCTCAACGAAAGCCCAGCAGGTGCGTTTGCCACCCAAGAGTTTAATATCTTTAATAACGCTAATCGTCCATTTGAAACAGGTCTTGCAGATACTGACGGCACGTTTAACAACGAAACAGGCGAAGGGGAAGCCATTACCTACCAAGCCATTTACGGATTGAGTGGTAGCGGTACGTGGGCGGGTAGCACCTTTACAGCGGCGCTTGCCGCCAATGAAAGCTACATCAACGGCAGTGTCATCGTTGAAGTTGATGGTGCGAACATTCCTGTGCCTGCTAGCAGCGTGACAAATACTGACCCACTTGTTGTCGATTTAGGGTTTGTTGCTACCGACCTTAGTGATGCTAATGTTGACGGTTATGAATTGGAAGTTCGCTACAGCACCTCCGTCACTGATGCAGCTTTAGGCGGCAGTGCAAGTAGTAGTTTTCTAGAAACCGTTACATTATCTGTGGCTAGCGGTGCAACAGGGCTATGTGGCGACACGGCGTTTGTGCAGTCGGTAGAAGTTCCCATTGTACGCGCCAACCCCACCATCAGCTTGTCGGGTATTCCAACAGTCATTGACATTTGCCAGCCCTTTACGGTGACTGCTACCATCAACGAACCACAAACGACCGGCACACCCCCACCAACAGGTACAAGAGCAGACAATTTTTTTATCGACTTTGACACCAGCAACTATCAATTCGTTGGCGACCCAACCACTGATGTCACCCTTGGCGGACACCTATTGGGTGATGGCGGTGCAACTACTGCTGCAGGTGGTTCTGGTGTAACGGTTGACTTTACAGATGATTTTTTCTACGAACATGGTGATGGCAACAGTACGGTGAGTTTTGACGTGCAGTTTGTACCTGGTACAGCAACGTTCCCAAGTGGCTTGGGCGCAGTGCTTTCGTATGATGATTGGCAAACGCAGTCTGCGCTTTCGGCTGCTCGAGACTTTACCAGTACCGCCAACACAAGTGCCAGCATCGTCCGCCAAGGCGACATCATCATCAACGTTAGCCCACAAACCATTCCTGTGCGTACCCGCAACCTCACGTGGGATGTCACCATCACTAATGTCGGTAACGGTACTGCCTACAACGTCACTGCCGAAAACGTTATGCCCTCAGCAGGTCTAACGCCAGACCCCGCTAATTCAGACAACAGCCCCGCTACAGGCAACCCACCCACGCTTTCAACGACCAACACAGCAGATGACACGCTCAACTGGGATATTGGCACGTTAGCGCCCGGCGCAAGCGTTACCTTAACCGCGGCGGCAACTGTCAACGGTACCGAGTGCGATTTATTCCAAGAACCCCATGAAATTATTGCCAATTGGGGATGTGGCGGCATCACTGACCGCACAGTGGCCACCGTTGGCCCTAGTTTTGACCAACCCAACGCTGATATTGAAATCGTCCACGACACCACCGAAACCCGCTGCACCCTCTGTGACGACGGTCAGATTGTTATCGAAGTGCGCAATACAGGCGGCATCAACCTTTACAACATCACGCTCACCGAAGACCTAGGCACGTCAGGATTGATTTATCAAGCTGGCTCTACAGAAATTAGTCTCGATGGCGTCAACTATACATCTGTCGACGATCCTGCACTCAGTGGTGTAAATAATCGAATTCTTACTTGGACGCCTACGGAAATTCCCGAACTGGCAGAATTAGACACCATTCGCAACAACAACGCGGCGCCACAAGAAATCTTTATTCGCTTTGGAGTTGACTCACCGGGTGAAACAATTGACCGCACAGCTTCATTTGTGGCAACAGCTGACTATGAAAGACCCTGCGGAGCACCTGGCAGCGAAGCCTCTCCTGGTATTCCTTTGACTGATGTGCTGGATCAACCCGACATCATTGTGCGCAAACGTGGACGCAACAACAGTGCCAATCAAACTAATTTTAGCGAAAACGTCTACGGTGGTAACGGTGACGTGGTTGTCTGGGAAATTGAAATTGAAAACCGTGGTGACGTGGCAGCCGAAGATGTTTTTTTGCGCGATTTTGTGCCTGCAAATACCAATTTTCAAATCCTCGAAATCGATGATGATGTCAACTTTGGTTCACCTCAAGCACCCGATGTAGAGACCATCGATGGCCGCGACGAGACGTTCTTCATCGTGGACATTCCTGCCAACAGTACGCGCAGATTCTACGTGCGCGGCAATGTGCTGTCTGAATGTAACACCACAGTCAACACCGCCGAAGTTGAGTGGGGTTGCCCGGGTGATGGAGCTCGAGGTTTCTTTACCGACCCAACGGACAACGACGATACAGCCCGTCTCATCACCGAACCCAGATTCACAAGAAACAACAGTGTCACCATCGACCAAACATTTGAAAGCCCGTCTGGTGGGCCTATTGACACGAATGGCATTGTCACCATTGAAATCGAAAACAGTGGCGGCACAGCACAAAATACCGACCTCACCCATACCTTACCGACAGGGTATGTATATGACCCGACATTTACGCCTACGATTACTAGCAACATCGCCAACTATACAGGTCAGATTGACCAAGTCACGGTTAACACTGCCAATCCGGCAGTACCCATTTTTGACTTGACTAGTTCAACAGCAACTGATTCGCTTTTACGTTTCGAAGAGGAAATCACGCTTACATTCAGAATCGTACAAAACGACAGCTTTGACACCACTGAAGACCCCACGGTGCGTGAAGAAACCGATCCATCGGGTAACAATCTCGACCCAACACCCATTGCAGACAGCACTAGCAGCGTACGCCTAGACTTCACAGATACTTGTGGTGTTGCGGGCGATTTCACGGATACAGAAACAGTCCTACCTGTAACACCTGATTTAGACATCGATATTGATGGCGACTTAAGCCGCACGGTCAGTAATGTAGGGGATACTGACATCTTCACAGTGCGCATCAACAACCGAGGCGACGGGCAAGCTCGAAATGGCACGGTGACGTTTACTCTGGGTGACGGTTGGCAAGACATCACAGATACTGACTTGACAAATGCAGGTTGTGTGAGTGCAACCGTTACCCCCGGAGCAAACCCCGGCGATCCTACAGTGGCAACGTGCGAACTACCCAACATTGGGGCAGGTGCCAACATCACCTTGCCGCTCACCCTAACGGTAGCCAATCGAGACCAATCGCTAGCATTTTCGGCAGTTGTTGAAGGCAATATCAACCAAGATGATGGTACTGACACGACCAACAACTACAGCTTGGACAGCATTGCCACCATTGCTACTGGGTTTAACCTAACGAAGACGCTGGTAAGTTGCACCGAAGCAGACAGCACCGACCCAACGGTATTTGTAGGGGAAGACTGTACCTATCGGATTGAGGCGCAGTGGTGGGGCGGTGGAACGCTGCAATACGAGAACGTGCAGGTAACTGACGCTTTGCCCGCGGGTCTAGGGTACATTTCTCACGCAGTTGTCACTGCCAACACCACGTTTGACGAAACTACTGAAATCACTTTTACACCTCCCGCAGTCGGTGCAGACAACACGACACTGAGCTGGACTTTGACCGACTTTACGACAGATACACCGACGATACAGACGTTTACAGTGGATGTTGTGGCTAGGGTTCTCAACAGTCCCCAAAACAGTGACGCTGACCCCGTTGACCACGATAACGACCTCACGAACACTGCTGACAGCACTTTCACGTTTAACAATGAAGACTTTAATAACAGCACCACTGGCTTCCCAGCCCTTGCTAACCGCCAAGAGACCATCACTGTTAGCACGCCAGATGTGACCATCACTAAACAGGTGCGCAACGTCACCAACGGCGAAAACTTTGGCGATGACAGCGATGGTGACGGCATCGGTGACGACAACGCAGAGGGTGAAGCAGGTGATGTGTTTGAATACCGCATCGTCATCAGTAACGCTGCCGGACGTGCAACTGCCTACGATTTAGCGCTGATTGACACGTTGCCCCCTAACACCAAGCTCGCTATTCAAGCCTTTGCTAGCGATAGCATTGACAATGATGGCGACAGCAACACAGACAGTGGCAACGAAGGTGATGTGACAGGGCAAGTCATCACGTTTAACAGCACCACCGCAGATAACGCTCTGTTTGACGCCCTACCTGCAGGTAGCACTATCACTTTGCTCTACCGCGTCAATGCACAAGTAGGTGTTAATCCCAGCGAAGTGCTCACTAACGACGCCGACTTAAGCTATGACACCTTGCCAGGTGACAGTGGTAGCCAAACCGCCCCCCAAGGCACGTCTGGTGACCCGACAGGCGCGCGCGAATACACCATAAGCGACACTGCTGACGTGCGCGTTGAAGTGATTACCACCGAAGCCAAAGAAATAATTGGGCAGAGTGTCAACATTGATGGTTTTGATTTCACTACCCCACCTACGACGATTGACGGCAACACGCTGCCCCTTGCTAACGTGGTGATTGGCGAGCAAATTCAGTATCGTTTGACAGTACAGGTACCCTTTGGAACGATTAATAACTTCCAAATTACTGACCAATTGCCTGCGGGTATGTCACTGGTGTCATTTGATGATTTTTCTGACCCAAGTAGCGTCTGTGCTAACGACCCACCTATTACTACCCCCAGCACTGCAGCCATTGACCCAACGGCGGGTGGTGTGAGTATCACGTGGGACTTTGGTACGTGTATCGTCGAGCCTACTGATAGCAACATCTTGACAGCAACGTATACAGCGCAAGTACTGAATATCGCTAGTAATGTCGATGATGCTGACTTAACCAACGCAGCGGAGTACTCAACTGATATCGATACTGATGCATTCAATCCCATCACCGTCAACGTCGTCGAACCTGACCTTGCCATTACCAAAACCATCACTCCAGATACCAACATTGACGCAGGCGACACCGTCACCATCACGTTGCTCGTCGAAAACACTGGCAATGCGCCCGCCTACAACGTGGTGGTCACTGACCTACTCAACGACAACCAAGTTGATGAACCTGGCGATGGCAATATTGACGCTAGTGATGCCACTATCTTCGACTGCACCGCAGGGGCAACCGAAGGTACTACGCCTGTGGGCACGTTTGCGTTTGATAATGGCGACGGCGATGGTGACAGCACAGATGAAGCCAACGACTGTTTGGTGCAGTACGACGGGTTTGACTTGGCTGCAGGGACAACCACCACATTTACCTTTGACGTCACAATTAGCGGTGAAATCATCATTAACGGTGGCAACAACGGACAACGCGACTACGACAACACCGCCAACGTCACTGCTACCTCACTACCCACAACAACACCTATTACACCTGGTGAAGGCAATAATGACTTTGAACGTGACGGTAGTGATGGACAAGGCGATGATGGGTTTGACAATCGATTTAACGCGACTAGCACTGATAGCCTCATTAGTACCCGTGTACCCAACCCAGGTAAGACGTTTGTAGATAGCACCGACGCGTTTACTACTCTCAATGCCACAGATGGTGAGGTGACCATCGGTGAAGTTGTCACGGTAGAGCTGACCTTTGAAATTCCCGAAGGCACTTTGAACGACGTGCACTTTGAAGACCGCATTCGCTTACGTGATGGAGGTAACAACTTCGGCTTAGCTGACGTGACCTTCTTGGCAGCAGAATTACAACGTAGTAGCAACACCCTCACGAGCAGCGATGACCCAGGTGGTGTCAATGGAGTTGTTGGTACGTTTGTTGATGTAACTGGGGATATTAACGAAAGCACTGGTAGTGGCGGTGCCAACGAGTTCACAAGACTGAGGCTCAATCTTGGCACTATCGTCAACAGTGATACTAATAACGGCGTTGACGAAACTTATACTCTGCGTCTTACCTATCGTTTTGAAAACGATATTGAACACCAAGCGGGGCGTGAACTACGTAACCAACCACTATTCTCGAGCCTTGATGCTGACGGCAATCGGCGCTTTAGGGGTGGCCCTAACCGCGATTTAGATATCCTCGAGCCAGACCTGACCGTCACCAAAGACATCCGCAACGTCAGCCAAGGCGATACCTTTGCAGGCTTGACCGAACCGCAACCGGGGGAGGTGCTCGAGTACCGCCTCACCATCACCAACAGCAATACTGACGCTTCTGTCGCCTACGACGTGGGCATCATCGACACCTTACCTGAGGGTTTCACCTACGTAGACGGCAGCACCATAACTGTTGATGGCGACGGCAACGATGGCACGACCGCTTTCCCAACAGTCACCTTTGGCAACCCCAGCATCACAGGCACAGGTGCAACAGCCAACCCACAAGTCCTCACTTGGGGACGAGAACGGGTTTCTGCCCAAATCATCCACATTGCACCGGATGAAGCAGTCAGCTTGACGTATCAAGTATTGGTGACACCCGCTGCTGATTTGAGTACGGCGCTCGAGAACGAAGCCGTCATTGACTACAGCTCACTGTTGGGTGATGACCCCTTTGAGCGCACTGGTGATGATGGCGAAGGCGGCACACTCGATGATTACGAAACCAGTGACCGCGTTAGCACTGCCGTGCAAAACCCTGTGATTGGCCTCAGCAAACGCCTCACTACCTTGAGCAACAACCTCAACGGCACCTACGACGCAGGTTTCAGCTTTACAGTTACGAACCTCGGCAACGTTGCGCTCGAGAACGTCCAAGTGACTGATATTCTGACCAATACCTTCCCTGCACCCGCCACGATCATCAATGTTGGCTCAGTCAATGTTACAGGCGACCTCGATGCAGCTCGAGCTAATGCCAATTTTGACGGCGATAGTGACACTAATCTCCTTGCCGGTACTGATGCTGAAAGGACATTGGCACCCAACGAAAGCACCACGATTAGCTTTTTGGTGACGTTCAACCCCAATCAAGACGTGGCGTCTTATACCAATACCGCCACTGCCACTGCTGACGATCCTGACGGCGACCCCGTCACCGATATCTCACAAAATGGCGATGACGATGACCCCGACGGTGACGGTGACCCCACCAACAACAGTGACCCCACCCCACTCGCCCTCAGTGAAGCCCCTGGCATCGGTCTTGCCAAGGTTCTTAACGGCATCATCGACAACGGCAATGGCACGTTTACCTTGTCACTCACCTTCCGGGTGGAAAACACGGGTGATGTGAATTTGAACAACGTGCAAGTAACTGATGACTTGACGGCCACCTTTCCAGACCCTGCCACATTCGCAGTGGTGACAGTGACCAGTCCGGGACTCACCGAAGACGGCAACGCAGGTTTAACGCCAGATACTACCTTTAATGGGGATAGCAATCAGAACTTGTTAGCAGGCACAGACAGCTTGGTCGTAGGCGACGCCAGCACCATCGGTGTGGTCATCCTCTTAACGCCCAACGAAGGCAGCGCCAGTTACCTCAACAGTGCTACCACCACCGCAGAATCCGGTACAGGCACGCCCGTCGAAGACGTCTCACAAGACGGCACCGACGTTGACCCCGAAGGCGACGGCCCCAGCGACAACAGCGACCCCACCCCCATCGTGATAGCCCGCACGCCCATCGTCGGTATTGCCAAACGCGTCTTGATGGTTACACCTGATACACCCACAGCAGGCACGTATCAAGTGACCTACGAAATCAAAGTCGAAAATCTCGGGACTGTTCCCCTGCTCGATGTCAACGTGCAAGATAATTTGAATGACACCTTCACCGCCCTCAACGGTACATTCGCATTCGATAGCGCCACCGTCACAAGCGGCACACTACAAATCAACGCTGGCTACAACGGCACCACTGATATCCTCCTGACCAATCCACCCAACAGTAGTCTTGCCGTAGGGGCAATCGCTTTGATTGAGTTAGTCGTTAACGTCACACCCGATGCAACAGACTTTAACGCCACAACAGGCGCAGCTGGCCCTTACGACAACCAAGCTAGCGCCAGCGCCATCAACCCCAGCCGTGACCTCACTACCAATGACCTTTCAGACGACGGGCAAAACACGGACTTCGATGGTGACAACAACCCCAACGAAGCAGGCGAAAATGACCCCACGCCGGTGATTTTTACCCGCACAGGCACATCCAACATGGACTTGCAAAAGTACCAACTGCCCCCCTGTGATAACAATGGCGGCGTTCCAGATTGCGGTACGAATATCCCTGGGTCAGCCAATGACAGCACCCAACTCACCTACAACATCGAACCTGGACAGTTTGTGGTGTACACCATCGAAGGCGAAGTGTTAGACAACACCGTCAGAAATGTGACAATTACTGACGAAGTACCTGAGGGTATGGTGTTTGTGAATAGTCCAACCTACAACACTGCGGCTGATGCACCGCTAGGACGTAGTGACTTGCAATGCTCTACGGATGATGGCAGCACCTTTACTGTGGGCGATTGTGCATCTGCTGCTAACGTGACGCATGTGCAAGTAGTCTACGACCAGGACACCGCTACGCCAGCACGTACTAACTATGCCGTCGGCGAAATTCTCACCTTGCAGTTTGCCGTCCAAGTGCCATAAGTTCGTACACTAGGGCATGAAGGTTGTCTATCATCCTGCCCACCAAGACCACGCGGGTGAAGCGATTCTCATTGAGGGTCAGTTTCGCCCGCCTGTTGAAGCGCCCGAACGTGCTAAACTTATTCTCGATGCTGTGCAACGTGCAGGTTTTCATGTTGAAGAACCGCCAGATTATGGCCTTGAACCCCTAAAAGCCGTTCACGACGAACATTTTCTCGACTTTTTAGAACACGCCTATTCCCGCTGGCAAGCCCGTTATGGCGACAGTAACGCCCGTCCTAGAGTATGGGCGACGCGGGGGTTTGTGCAGCGTCCGACGGCTTCGATTGATGGTCAGTTGGGGTTTTATGCTTATGATGCCAGCACGCCAATAACTAAGTATGCGTGGCAAGCAGCTCGAGCATCCGCCAACAGCGCCATTCATGCCGCTCACTATCTTGTCAAAGGCGAAAAAGCTGCCTTTGCCCTCTGCCGCCCCCCCGGTCATCACGCCATGTTTGATCGCTATGGTGGGTTCTGCTTTTTGAACAACGCCGCCATTGCTGCGCAAGTTTTGTGTGATGCTGGCATTCGCCCCGCTATTGTGGATGTGGATTATCATCACGGCAACGGCACGCAGCATATTTTTTATGACCAATCGCTGCTCACCTGCTCCATTCACGCCGACCCAGACGCCAACTATCCGTTCTTTTTGGGGTTTGCTGATGAAACGGGGACGGGTGAAGGTGCCGGCTACAACCTTAATTTGCCCTTGCCTGATGGCACAACGTGGCAAGTATTTGCCGAGGCGCTCGAGCAAGCCTGTAACCGCATTCAACAAGATAAAGCTGAGGTGTTGGTTGTATCGCTGGGGGTCGATACCTACGCAGTAGATCCACTGGGGACGTTTGCGCTCGAGCCAGCCGATTTCACCGCCCTCGGTCAGATGCTGGCTGAACTTGATATACCCACCCTGTTCGTGATGGAAGGCGGCTACGCTACTCATGCCCTTGGGAACAACGTCGTGCGGGTGTTGCAGGGTTTTATGGCTCATGGCTAACCACATCACCAGTTGCCTGATACCCATTCCAATTGATTCTTCTGGAATCAATTCGCGCAGAGCGCGTAGGAAAAGCTACGGATGTAGGCGGGAACGGAAGAAAATCTGTAGGACTTTTTGAAGTGTTTAGTTGGAATCCGTATAACTCACTACATTTTTGGAGGAAACGTTGACACAATACAACCTTGATGACCTCGAAAATATGGAGCAAGATGACTTCGAGAAATATGACAAACGCAAAAAAGCCCGTAAACCGCGTGGCAAACTGCGCTTAGATACCCTCAAACAGGATGGTCAAACAACAACCGACACGCCCGACACCACCCTACACAGGCTGCAAGCACAGGGCTATATCGATGAGATTTTGCTCGAGCTTAAAAGCGGCAAAGAGGCCACCGTTTATTTAGCGCGTAGCCCGTTCGGGTTAGTTGCTGCCAAGGTTTACTTAGACCGCGATGTGCGAAGTTTTCAAAACGACAATGTTTACCGGCAGGGTCGTAGGTTTACCGACGCCCAATACAAATACGCCGAACGCGAAAAACAGCGCACGGGTGCCGATATCGACCAAACTTTGTGGATTTTCCATGAATATGCTCAACTGTGGGCGTTCTACGATGCTGGCTTGCCTATTCCTAAACCACTTGTTGGGCCTGGAGCAAACGAATATATGCGCACTGGTCGCGTTGTCCTCATGGAATACCTAGGCGATGAAGACGGCCCCGCACCCCGCTTAGCCGACGTGCACCTAAGCGAAGACGAAGCGCAGCGGGCTTGGCAAGAAAGCCTTGACATCTTGATGAAGATGCTCAAACTTGGCAAGATTCACGGTGATTACAGCACCTACAACTTACTTTGGTGGCAAGACCAAGTATATGTGATTGATTTTCCACAAGTAGTAAACATCAGTGATAACCCTGCTGCCATGTCGCTACTAGAACGTGATGTTCGCTCGCTGTGTAAGTCGTTCCGGTCACACGGCATTGACGCACACCCTGATGACATACTGCGTGATGTAAAGCAAGTTTTAAAATAACTTTTTTGCGTACAGATGCCAACTAGCACCGAAGAAAGTCCATAGGGCTTGGTAGCGTGTTTCGTTGGCACACGTATTGCTAAACCACTTGCTAAACCACGTTGAATAACCATTCCACGCGTCGTTTCTACAGTTGCTGACTTTAACTAGCGTCACACTGACATCAAGTATTTTCATCTGTGTGGCTGTCAATCATGGAAAGGCTAAAACATGAAACCAACGTGTTTGGCTCGAGGACATTGGCTCGAGGACATTGGCTCGAGGACATTGGCTCGAGGACATTGGCTCGAAAACGATGGTATCAAGCCAAACACTGCCCCGATTGCGTTGAAAAATCAGCTTGGTCATGCAGCATCACTACTCTTGACGGCTGACCAAGTTGCTGGTGTCGCGCCCGGGCAGTTGGACAGTTTTGATGTTTTTGCCCTCGAGCGCCGCTTCAATCTCGCGGATTTGGTCGCGGATAGCGGCAGCTTTTTCAAAATCGAGGTCTTCACTGGCTTGCCACATTTCGTTTTCTAAGCTGGCCAGTTGCTGTTTGAGGTCGTCGGCGACCAACTCGCGTTCCCACGGGGTTAGCTCAGGTGTGCCTGCTTCGACCTCTTCTTCTTCGCCGCGAATAACATTCAAGATACGCTTGCGGATGCTTTCCGGGGTGATGCCGTGTTTTTCGTTAAACGCCAACTGCTTTTCACGGCGGCGGTCAGTTTCATCAATAGCTGCGCGCATGGCGTCACTAACATCATCGGCGTAGAGAAACACTTCCCCTTTGACGTTGCGAGCAGCCCGCCCGATGGTCTGAATGAGCGAACGTTCACTGCGCAAAAAGCCTGTCTTATCAGCATCTAAAATTGCCACCAAAGACACCTCTGGCAAGTCCAAACCCTCCCGCAACAAGTTAATGCCAATGAGCACGTCGAAGTGTCCCAAACGCAAGTCGCGGATAATGACCTGCCGTTCGATGGATTCAATACCTGAGTGCATGTAGCGCACCCGCACCCCTTGCTGGGCGAGATATTCGGTTAAGTCTTCTGACATCTTTTTGGTGAGTGTGGTAACGAGCACCCGTTCTTTGGCTTCGGCGCGTTCGCGAATGGCATACAACAAATCATCAATTTGACCCCGTGAAGGTTTAACGGTGATGTGTGGGTCAACCAAGCCCGTGGGTCGAATGACCTGTTCGACGATACTGTCTGAGTTTTCGCGTTCCCACGGGGCAGGTGTGGCTGAGACGAACACCACTTGGCCAACTCGAGCCAAAAACTCATCTTCTTTGAGCGGACGGTTATCGAGCGCCGCTGGCAACCTAAATCCATAATCGACTAGGGTTTGCTTGCGGGCGCGGTCACCGTTGTACATGCCACGAATTTGCGGCAACATCACGTGCGACTCATCCAAAAAGGTCACAAAATCATCGGGAAAATAGTCCAGCAAACAGTGCGGTGGATCGCCGGGCATGCGTCCGTCTAGGTAGCGCGAGTAGTTTTCAATGCCCGAACAGTAACCAAGGGTGCGCATCATTTCTATGTCGTACAGGGTGCGTTCTTTGAGGCGTTGGTGCTCGAGCACCTTGCCTACCTTGTCAAAATACGCGAGCCGCTCGTGCAAATCGTGTTCAATTTGTTTGATGGCCGGTGCCAACTGCTCAAACGGTGTCACGTAGTGCTTAGCGGGAAACACCGTGGTGGTGTCCATTTCGTTCAGTTCGTTACCTGTGATCGGATCCATCATCACCAGACGGTCGAGTTCGTCACCCCACAGTTCAATGCGTAACGGGTATTCTTCATACGACGCCCACACCTCAATGACGTCACCCTTAGCCCGAAAGCGCCCCGGTGCCAGTTCGATGTCGTTGCGTTCATACTGCTGCATCACCAAACGGCTGAGCAGGTCATCACGGGTGATTTTCATGCCAACGGTCAGAATGGTATTAAGCTTTTGGTAGTTTTCCGGTGAACCTAACCCGTAAATGGCGGACACCGACGCCACCACAATCACGTCATTGCGAGTGAGCAAACTGCGGGTGCTCGAGTGCCTAAGTCTTTCGAGTTCCATGTTGATATCAGCAGACTTCTCAATAAACAAATCCCGCGCTGGCACGTAGGCTTCAGGTTGATAATAGTCGTAATAGGAAATAAAAAACTCGACTGCCGCTCCGGGGAAAAATTCCCGAAACTCAGCAGCGAGTTGAGCTGTTAAAATTTTGTTGGGTGCTAGGATTAAAGCAGGGCGTTGAATCTTTTCGATGACCTTAGCCATCGTGTAGGTTTTGCCCGTGCCGGTTGCGCCTAATAGCGTCTGATAGCGCAGTCCGTCACCAAGACCTTCGACCAAACCCTTAATAGCAGTTGGCTGGTCACCTTGAGGTTCAAACGGAGATTCGACCGAAAGCGACATGCCATTAGCTTACGCCTGAAGCTGCTCGCCTAACGTCACATACCTTAAATTTAAAGTGCTTTTGGGTGATAGGCTACAAGTTTAGAGAATACCTGCATAGAGTTCGGGTAGCTCGAGCACCACCTCAGGACAGCTCAGCGTCACATTTTCGCGTTCTATCTTGACTTGCCACGTGCCATCTTCTTGACGGTAAAAGTGCTCCACCAACATTTCATCTTGATGCACCAGTAGATAGTGCTGCAAGCCGTCCATTTGTTTGTAAGCGAGCCATTTCTCGAGCCTGTCGCGCATGTGGGTCGTAGGAGACAGCACTTCAATCACAAGACAAGCATTTTCAACGACATAACTATCATCAGATGCTTCGCACGTAACCATTAAGTCAGGATAGTAAAACGCATCAGGGGTCGGATGGAGCTTGATAGATTCGGCAAACATTCGGCAACCCTGACGCCTAACGATTGACCTGAGCATCGCAACAGCGTTCAATATGATTTCGTTGTGTTCCTTTTTAGCACCAGGTAAAGCGTACAGGACACCACCAACGTAGTCATGTCTTACGTCGCTGGTTTTTTCGTATTCAAGATACGCTTGCACACTCATCAAGGTTGGTGTGGCGACACTTTGCATAATAGATAGTATAGCAGCTCGAGCATCACACTCGAGCCACCCTCACACGCAACGTTTACCTCAACTTATGCCAGATAGTCATACGCCGGAATGGTCAAAAATTCTTTGAAGGTATCCGCCCGCACTAATGTGTCCATGGCTTCGGTGGCTTCGCGGTAACGCATGGTGTCAAGACCACCGAGTTTTTCTAACTCTTCTTGTTTGATTTGTTCATAAAGTTCTACGGTCATGGTGCGCCCATCGTCAAGTTGCACGCCACTGTGAAGCCACTGCCACAACTGCGCCCGACTGATTTCAGCAGTAGCCGCGTCTTCCATCAGGTTGTTAATGGCGGCAGCCCCATTGCCCATAAGCCACGCGTTGACGTATTGAATGCCCACGCTGATATTGAGGCGCACGCCGTCTTCGCTAATGGTGCTACCCGGAATATCCAAGTTGACAAGGTCACTTGCCGACACGTTCACATCTTCTCTGAGGCGGTCTTTTTGATGCGGTTTGTCGCCTAGTTTTTCGCGGAAGACCGCTTTGACGGTGGGCACTAAATCGGGGTGAGCTACCCAACTGCCATCAAAACCGTCACTGGCTTCGCGTTCTTTGTCGGCTTTGACCTTAGCAAGGGCGTTTTCAGTCACTTCTGGGTCGCGGCGGTTGGGGATGAACGCCGCCATGCCACCGATAGCGTGAGCACCACGTTTGTGACAGGTGTGAACCATCAACTCGGTGTACGCCCGCATGAACGGCACGGTCATGGTGATTTGTCCCCGATCAGGTAAGGTTTTGCCGGTGCTGCTAAATTTCTTGATAACGCTGAAGATGTAGTCCCAGCGCCCCGCGTTGAGGCCAGCAGCGTGGTCGCGAAGTTCGTACAAAATCTCTTCCATCTCAAACGCCGCCAGAATGGTTTCAATCAGAACCGTAGCGCGGACGCTACCTTGTGGGACGCCCAACGCATCTTGGGAAAATACAAACACGTCGTTCCAGAGGCGGGCTTCGAGGTGACTCTCGAGCTTCGGCAAGTAGAAATAAGGCCCGGTGCCCCTTGCCAAGCGTTCTTTGGCGTTGTGAAACAGATACAACCCCGCATCGAATAAACTCGCTGAAATGGGTTCACCGTCAATGAGGACGTGCTTTTCGACCAAGTGCCAACCACGCGGACGCACCAATAACGTCGCCAAATCATCACCGAGTTCATAGGTTTTGCCTTTGGCTTCATCAACCAAGCGAATCTCACCCCGCACCGCGTCCCGCAAATTCACTTGCCCTTGCACAGCGTTAAACCACGTGGGAGAAAGGGCATCTTCGCAGTCTGCCATAAACACGTTCGCACCCGAATTGAGGGCGTTGATCATCATTTTGCGCTCAGTAGGGCCAGTGATTTCTACGTGGCGTTTTTGCAAGTCAGCAGGTGTTTCTGCAACGTGCCAATCACCTTCGCGAATGGGTTGGGTTTCCGGCAGAAAGTCCGGCAGTGTACCCGCGTCAAAAGCTTTTTGCCGCTCTACGCGTTTTGCCAGTAATGCTAAACGGCGGGCGTTGAACGTGCGTTGTAAGTTAGCCAAAAACGTCAGCGCGTCATCCGTCAAAATCGTCTCAAAACCGGGCTGCATGTCGCCAATAATCTCTACACCTTGTGCCATGTTGTCTCCTTTGCTTGGTTCGTTGGGTGGGGTTGGTTGGACAATCCGTAAGTTATCGAATGGTATCACGTTCGCCAAAGCACCAATCGCGATAAAAATAAAAAAAGGACAGCCCCCAAGACTGTCCCTCGTTTGTTTTTGTTTCGATTGATTGGCTTAAAAATCCCCCACCACAATAAACCACATC
>CAZKAZ010000009.1:0-31225 GCA_964550765.1 uncultured bacterium
GTCTTTTCTTGGATATCTAGCAAGTCCACGTGTTGTTGTTCCAGCGGCAGATTACTACCCAGACTTTTACCAAGGTCATATCAGCATTAATTGCGTTCAACGGTGTAAACGTCAATCATGGAGGTGTTAATCCATCAATTCCCAGGGAATCACATGGAATCGATATCACTAATGTGTTGACAAGTATGCCAATGTGCAATCTGCTCGCAATCTACCGCTCAGGACGTATCATCAAGGGTTCATTGTCGGGGTTTCAGCGCACAACAGGCGCGCAGACTCACATTGTTTGGCTACAGGGCACGCTAGACTCATAGCGACACCAAAAAACAGTGCCCTGCGTACTTACCTTATACAAACCTTGTTCAAGGTATTGTGTGTTACACATGTCTCGCTTGATTAAGAAAACGTGGTGTAGGTTGCTGCATGCGCGCCCTTTTTGCGTCACCCTATAGACATGACGCAGATTTACCCAGAGTTCTTCCGTCGTATTGACGAAAGTCTCGACCAGCATTTTTATACGCAACCGCGCTTTGTTACCCACATTGACGAAGGCGCATCGCGTTTTGCTTGTTCGCTGTACGACCGTTTGCTACCAGCGGGCACAAAAATCTTGGATTTGATGTCGGGGTATTACTCACATCTGCCACGCAAATTTCGCGAGGTAACAGGGTTGGGACTCAATGCCAACGAACTTGCCGCCAATGAAACCCTGTCGGATTATGTCGTTTATGACCTCAATCGCAACGAAGCCCTACCCTTTGACAACCGTCAGTTCGATGGTGCGGTGTGCACTGCTAGTGTGCAATATATGACCCGCCCTACCGACACTTTCAGTGAAGTTGGCCGCAGCTTGACGCCGGGGGCGCCGTTTATCGTTACCTTTTCCAACCGAATGTTTCCAACCAAGGCCATTTTGGCGTGGCGCTCGAGCGATGATGCAGCCCACATGCGCTTGGTGGAAACCTACTTCAAACGTACGGGCTACTTTGGCGACATCCAAACTAGCCGCTTTGTACCTGCCGACGGCGATCCGCTTTATGCTGTGTGGGGTTACCGCAACTAATTCGTTATTAAAAAGACCAGTATAAGCACGCCAATACAGGACAATACTAGAGAGGGCAATGCGCCCTCTTTTTTGTTAGTACGCTCATTGTCATCGCAGACAAGGTGTGATGTTGCTTGTTGTTTTGCTCTGTGTTTGCCGTTGCTGACAGGGTGCAGTCGATACGACTGACAAAGCTGTGAACGGTCTAGTTGAGTATCTCGAGGCGTGCTTGTACCCAGATAGCAAACGCGGGTGTTGTTAGGTCGTCGAGGCGAAACGTGCGGTAGTTGTCGGAATTGATGTCTTGGCCATCATAGGTAAACAAATCAAAACGACTCACCCGCCCGGCGCTAAACAGATACGCAAACTCGTTGAGTGGGTCGATGACGCCAATGGCGTCTTGCAAAAAGATATCGTCTTCTTCTTCATCGAGTACGGACTGGTGCACAGTGAGGCGGTTGTCGCTCAAAATCAGTAGTGTCTGGGTGCGGCGAAAGTCATCAAACACGGCTCGCTGGCTACTGTTGCCCGTGTCGATGGCGTCACTTTCGTCGGGTTGGCTGAGCGCGCCTCCTTGGTTAGGAATGACTAAAAAGCTGTCTTCACGCAACACTAAGTAGTCTTCAAACACACCCCCAAAATCGACTATTTCGTCACCAGCTCGAGATTCAATGGTGATATCGAGGGAAACGGGTTCGGGTTCGTCGCCGTTATCGGGGATATCTAAGCGTTGCAATTCGGGTTCGCCAGCGACCTCTTCAAAGTAATACAAACGATCTTGGTCGCCGCCGCGGCTTTCGTCTTGCTCGAGAAAAAACGCCGTGGTAATAATGGGGTCTTGAATGTGGGCAATGATGGTAGGTCCGCTACTGGCCTCGAGGTCAATCAGGTCAATGGCGTCTGGGTCGGTGCTAGCGCACTGGCTTTGATCGTTTAATAGGGCGATATAACGGCCTTCGCTGTCTACCTCGACGGCGATGGGGCAAAAACTGCTCGGTGCAGGCGATACATCGCCGTCAATGGCGAGGGTATCAAGGTCAATCACCAAGCGCGGGCGACTTTCTTGAAAGGTCGAGGGGTCATCAGGGCTGAGTTCTTCAATATTAAAAAACAGCACATTGGCCAAGTTGCTGGTGGTGTCGAGCACACGGCTGAGCACTACCAATTCACGGCGTTGGTTGAGCCTGTCTACGATGTCGTAGTCAAGGGGTGGTGCGGGCAGGGGGCGGCGGCTATTAGGGACAATAATAAAATCATCAGTGCCACCTGCGGCGCTGACATCTTCGACGATAGCGATGCCTGCTTCAGCGGCGGTGGTGCCGTAAGCCACCACGAAGAGCACCTCGAGCGGGTCTTCACTCGTACCCGTACAACCACTGAGTAAGCCGCTAAGTAATAACCCCAATGTCCCCAATGTCAGCCCTATAGACAATCGTTTCATCCCATTTCCTCTCGTGCGCTGCTGGCTTGCGTTGGTTGTTGCTGGCGATGACATTCCCACAAATTCACGAGTGATTGCACGTGTGTGTTGACGGTGACGTTGATGTCTTTGTGGTAGCCGCCACCCATCATGTAGACCACAGGCACACCTGCGCAGTGCTCGAGCACCTGCTGATCGCGTGCTGTCACCCCATCGGGACTGAGCGCCATGCGGCCAAAGCGATCGCCTGCTAACACGTCGACGCCTGCTTGATAAAACACCACATCGACCTCTGTCATCGGATATGTCGCTGCTAAAGTAGTGAGAGTTTGTTCTAGCACCGTCAGGTAATCTTCGTTGCTCAGACCGTCATCAAGGGGTACATCAACGTCGCTGTTTTCTTTGTGAAAAGGGTAATTGCGCGCCCCATGCAAACTGACGGTTGTCACCCTGGGGTCATCGCCAAAGATATGGGCAGTGCCGTTACCTTGATGCACATCCAAGTCAATGACCACAATGCGTTTGGCAAGGTGATGAGCAAGGGCATAACGACTAGCGATGGCAATGTCGTTGTAGACGCAAAACCCCTCACCGTGATCGGCGTAAGCGTGATGGGTGCCGCCTGCTAGGTTGACGCCAAAACCGTGCTCGAGGGCATCGTGTAAGGCTGCCAACGTACCGCCTACACTCGCCAGAGAACGTTGATACAGTTCGGGCGTGAGCGGAAACCCCAACTTGCGCACGGCTTTGCGGTCTAGTGTTTGCTGACGCAAGGCTTGTAAATAATGGTCGTCGTGGACGCGTGCTAGTTCTTCAGCTCGAGCAAAAGGTGCATCGACAACTTGCCAACCGCGTTGTTTGAGGCCAGCGGCTACCATACTGTATTTATCCATAGGAAAACGGTGGCCTGTAGGTAAGGGCACATGGACGTAACTCGGGCTGATAGCCCTAGCTTGCTGGGGTGTCTTGGTGGGTAGTTGGTAAGGTAATGCTGCGTCAGCCATGCCTAAATATCATCATCACCTGCTTGGGCAATACGTTTGCTGGTGCGGGTGAGAATAAACCCGTGAATGGGCGCAAGCGAGGTAAATTCGAGCCAATCGCCAGCTGCGGCATCGTCAGGCAAAGCGGCAAACACACTCACGACTAGCGGCAAGCCCGCGTCAATGACTACCGTGTTGTCACCGCGAAAAAGCACCAAACCACAGGCTTTCATTTGGCTGAGACCAGTTAGCTCGAGGTGTTTAGCGGGTTCTTCGGGTTTTGTGACCTGCTCGGTCAGGGGATTGACGATAATTTCAATGTCGCCCGGGGTAGAAACATAAGGGTTGGTACGCTCAAAAACATTGAGAATATAGCCGTTGATGGCGCACTCGAGCAGCGGGCTGCCCTCGGTGTGGCTATAGAGCGTAGCGCGATTGGCATACCCGCGCCAGCGCATGATGAAACCCTCGACGGACTCTTCAAACACAGCCCGTAGCCTATCACGCCAACCTCGTTAGCGGCGATTTCTGCCAACGATTTCTGCCAGTGATATAGGTAGATGAAGCATGGATGTTTTGCAGAGGCCATTATCGAGTAAACCATCGGCCAAGCAGTTGGGTAAACGCACGGTTGGTAACGACGCTTAAGCACTTCAGCTACACGCTTGGCCAACACAACAGGTAATCGTTATGGGTCACTGTCGTGGGTCACTGTCGTGGGTCACTGTCACGGGCTATTGGCGCGGTTTTGATTTGACCCATTAACGCAAATACAAGGGTCATTAAGTATAGTCGCAAGCAAGTGAACGCGCACATCTTAACGACAATTGACCGTGCTAGACGAAGCTTGTAACGCCTATATGTCCTGATTGAGTTGGCAATTGCTGTAAAAACACGGTTGCTGTAAAAACACGGTTGCTATGACAACACGGTTGCTATGACAACACGGCCAAGAAGTGCACACAATAAGACGCAACCCCACACTATGTATGTTTGCACATGTCGTGTGGTGGTTGCGCCCTGATACCGTCCCGTTTGACCGCGCTATAAAGCGCAGGTAGGGTAAAACGATTTAGGTCGTTTGTGCCAGCTTTTCAAGTACTAACTTCGATACGCCCTTAAGGGGTTCAAACACGCCTACAAACTGCGAGGCAATGGCGTCGTAGGTTTGAATTTTGCCAGTGGGATCAAGTACCTGGCGCACCATTTCCGAAGGCAGTGCATTGGGCAAGTCGCGTTTATTAATCTGAATGACGTAAGGAATGTCATCGAGCGACAAGTTGTACTCTTTGAGGTTTTCGCGCAAGTTGCGCAAAGACTCGGCGTTAGCGCGCAAGCGGCTCGGGTCAGAATCGGCTACGAACACAATGCCATCGACGCCGCGCAAGATGAGTTTGCGGCTCGAGTTATAAAACACTTGCCCCGGTACCGTATAGAGGTGAAAGCGCGTTTTGAAGCCGTTTACGCTACCTAAGTCAAGCGGCAAAAAGTCAAAAAACAAGGTGCGCTCGTCTTCGGTTGCTAGGCTCACCATTTCGCCTTTGGCTTCACCGGGCACTTGTTCGTAGATTTTTTTGATGTTGGTCGTCTTGCCCGAAAGCCCCGGACCGTAGTAGACGATTTTGAAGTTGATTTCTCGAGCTGAAAAGTTAATAGTACTCATTACTCGTTATCCCCAAAAAAGCTGTCTAAGAGGGCACTCGTGGAGTTGCTGTCGAAGGTGAGTTGGGGCGCTTGGTCGGTGCTGTTGTCAATGACCTCACGGATATCTTCAGCCGCTTTTTTGGTAAACAATTTGACGCGACCTAGTGCTGCTGACTTGTCAAAGATAGTTACCAAAATGGCTTTTTCACCCAATTCTTCTAAGTAGGTGCCGATTTCTTCACCCTGTTGCACCATTTCCTTGAAACCATCTTCACCAAGTAGTTTAGCAATGGCGGTGTTGGCGGAATAGTTGGATGCCACCAAACTCGCAAGTGAATCAAGGGAAGGCGGTTTGGGTGCCCACAAGGCTTTGTTGTGAAGTAACACGAAGCCTTTGAGGTCAATAATCATGGCGTATCGTGCGTGGCTCTTACTGATGAGCTCGTCAAGCATCGAGTTAACCTCATCGTACGTAGAGCCGTATAGCTGTAGGGACGGTTCTAACATGAGGGTTAGTATAGCACTCTCTGAGCGTTCGCGTAGCGAAATAGTTCTACCGCGAGGGCTTGCAGGGGTTTTGCTGTTGCTACTGGGCGGATACTGGCTGGCGACTTAGTCGGTACTAGCATGATAAGAACACAATAACCACGAGCTACCCCTGGGCTAAGGGTAGCGCTAAGCGTACGCTAGGGACTTGCTGACGTTCGTTCAACAATGGTTTAAGGGTGAAGTGATAGCGATATTGTGCGTTAATGGGGTCTAAACCTGTACAAAGGTGTCGTGTTTCATGCATTTTTTACCTTTAGGCAGTCAAGCGCCTGATGCTGTGAATAACGTCTTGATTTTGCGCTAGCATAACCTATGACACTTCATGACCAAACCACAGCCTATGTCGATGTTTTGCAAACGTTTTTGCAAGAACGTACACCTTTGGCCTTAACTAGCCTCGAGCCAGCCCGCACCGCCTTAGCCAGTGTAGACGTTATTGAAGGGTTTCACCGCGTTGGTACGCTTGCGAGTCCCCGCGTTGAAGCTATTATTCCCAATGTCGTAAGTCTTGTTGAAGCCGCACACCAAGCTGGCGTACCTAGTAGCAACATTGCTTTCATTCAAGACAACCACCCCGAAGACGCCCAAGAATTTGATGCCTATCCGCCGCACTGCGTGGCTGGCACTGAAGAAGCTGAAGCGGTCAGTGAACTCAAAGCACTAACAGGCTGGGACAGTTTTCAGCACTTTACGAAAAATTCTATTGCCAGCCACACCAGCGAAGGGTTTAGGCAGTGGCTCGAGGGTTTAGACGTGGACACTATTATTGCCATTGGAGACGTAACCGACTTGTGTTTATATACGTTGGCGTTTCATTTGCAAATGCATAACGTCGCTAATGGCCTCAAACAGCGCATTATCGTACCGGAAAACTGCGTGCAAACGTGGGACGCGCCCGATCATCCAGGGGATTTGTATCACGCTTTGTTTTTGCATCAACTGGCGCGCAACGGCGTTGAGGTCGTTTCTGAAATCACGTATTAGTCTGAAATTGTGTATTGATGTATGGATAACCTGTTATAGGGCAAACTCGTCTTGGTGTAAACGGTCTTCTAAAAAGCGTTGGTTGATGAGCAGTTGGTTGGCGTCTTGACGGTGGATGTTGACCACGACGTCTTTCATGGTGTCGTCGATTAACGTGAGTTGCTCGAGCAATATCTGCTTGGCGGTTTTACCATCCCTAAGCGGGTGCACCCTAGCAAACGTCGGCGGTAAGTTGAGGTAGGCTTCGAGCGTTTCTGGTAAATAATCAAGCGCCGTTTGTTTGACGGTAAAAAGGTCGTAGTTACCTGCACTGCCCTCAACGATTTGCGGCAATACGTCCAAGGTAGAAGCGCGGATGCTCTTGACCTTGGCAAGCACCTCGGGGCTAACCCGTTTGCGGATTTTATCAATTAACGCGTCAAGTTCTTGGCGGATTTCTGTGGCGGTGCGTTTTTTCTCGAGTCGTAGGTGGGCTTTGGGACTCTGCAAACTCCAACTCGCCAGTAATCCTATCAAGTACAACCCCGGCACGATGACGTACCATAGGTGAAACCCGCCCCGACTGGTAAAAAGCTCTAACAGCAAATGCGGCAACAACCCCGCGAGTGCTAAAGCCGCCCCGACGATGTTGGGGTTGCTGTAAACAAACAGAATAACGCGCTTGTTCACGTGTTTATTGGTAGCCGCGAATCTGTTTGAACACCAAACTCAACGTTTCACTGCGCCCGTCAAACACCCGTCCACCAGTAAGTTCGGCCACGTCCGTCATTTCTTCTTCGTTGGCATTGCCAAATAGCACCGGAAAGGTTTTGATGGTGCGGGTCGTAGGCGCAAGACCAGTAAAAAAACGCTCAAAGTCGCGCAAAGTCGTGTCTTCGGTGTTTTCGCCATCACTCATGAGCACAATGGAGTAGTAGCGTTCTTGGCCTCGAGTTTGGTCTTCTTCGCGGACGTTCTCGAGATACCGATACGCTTGCGCCAAAGAACTGTAAATGGCCGTGCCACCATCGGCTTGCAAGGTGCTTACGTAGTTGCGGATTTGTTGCATGGTGTCGCTGTCCGCTTCAGCACTATCAATTTCAAAATACACCGCGTCTTGCACCTGCCCGCGAAAAGGCACCAAGGTGATGCGTTCCCTAGCCGAAAACCGCGCAAAACGCCCTGTCAAACTGTCATCTAAACCAGTGAGGTTCTCGACGGCTTCTTTGAGTTGGGCGATGCGCTGCCCTTCCATCGACCCAGACACGTCAAGCACAAACACCGCGTGCGATGGGATGCGCACTTCGTCAAGGTAGGCAAACAAGATGCTTTCAACCACTTCACCGCTGCCAGGGAAAGGTAGCTCGATGAGTAGGTCATTGGGAAAACTGTCAGCGAGGGGCACTTGAGGAATGACCGGACGGCGTTGGGTGTCTTGCATCATGCGCCGCTGAAAGGCTTCAGAACGCAGGTATTCAACTAACCTGTCAAAGTCTTCGCGTTTGTCGTTGTTAAGAAGCATCAACGGGTAATCTGCTGTGACGATGCCTTCTTCGGGGTAGAGCAGGTGCAGAGGTTCACGCAACTGCCCGCTTTCGTTGAGTTCTAATAGCACCGATTCGTAATTCACCAAGCCGTCAAGCCTGTCTTGTTCGCGCACGTAACTTTCTGCTAACCAGCCCGAACTGCCCGACGTCAACGCTTGCCCCGCAAAAAAATCCCTAAGGCGTGGGGCGGCTGTTTCAATATCTTCAAGTTGGGGGGCGTCTGCGGTATCAGCAAACGCGGCAACGACACCCATGAGCGCAGTAAACCCAGAATTAGAGGATGCCGGGTTGGTCATGGCAAATTCAAGTTCGCCACTCTGTGCTCTATCGGCAATATCCTGCCAAGTGACCTCACCGTCCGTCCAACCCCACTGCTCGGCTAAGCTTTGTTTGACGCCCATGACGACCGGGGAGAGCATGATGGTTTCTT
The DNA here is from genome assembly GCA_964550765.1 of uncultured bacterium. Taxonomy (GTDB): domain Bacteria; phylum Deinococcota; class Deinococci; order Deinococcales; family Trueperaceae; genus JBCCBI01. Next base: position 8,582 of record CAZKAZ010000009.1, read on the forward strand.
GGGCAGCGATGCGGCCTCGGTCAACCAATGCTAAGTATTTGCCGTGCGAAAACCACGCCGCGTCTACCTCGCGTCCGCCGACAATGGCGTCAACGCCATCTAAGGTGCCGATGTAGTCAAGCTCGAGCCTCACCCCGGTTTCTCTAGCGATATCATCAAAAAACGGTTCTAAGTCACGAAGCTCAGACCCCGCAAGCACCGTCATCACTTCAGCTTCCGCCGTAAACAGCGACACTGACGCTCCTGATTGCCACGCCCTGTAAGCAACAAACGCAATTAGCACTAAGCCACCAAGGACAATGCGCCCTGTGATGGTGCTTTGTAAACGTTTAAACATGGTTGTTAGCCCCTGCCACAGCCAAGCCAATAACACCAACGCAGCGATAAATAACCATATGAGTAGTCCATCCACGCATCGTGACTCCTTTTTATGTCCTTGTTTGTGTTATCGCCAGAACGTGTTTACACCAGAACGTGCTTGCATCCAAATGTGCTTGCGTCCAAACGTGCTTGCATCCAAACGTGTTTGCCCCCAAACGTGCTTAGAAGCGCACTTCCCCTAGTTGGGGCGGTTCGGCATTTTCAACGTCAAGATCTTCAGTGGCACTAGCGACTTCTTCTTGTCGCACCCGGTCAAGGTACTGCTGAGCATGACCGACTTCTTCGGTGAGGACATTAACAGTTTGTTTCATGTTGGTGAGTGCTTGGGCTTTGTAGCTAGAAATCATGTCCATAGAGTCATAGATATTCTTAAAAGCGTTGCGCAGTTGTTCGACGTCCACTGTTGAACTGGTGGCTTGTTTGTAGATTTCGCCCGATTGCTGTTTGAGCATGGTCGAGGTTGATTCGATAAGACTGCCCGTAGTGCGGTTCAAGGCGCTGATTTGGTCGAGCACCAAGCGTTGATTGGTGAGCGCCTGAGCGACGATAACAGCCGTGCGCAGTGCTGAGATGGTGGTGGTAGTAGCGCGGTCAACGCCTTTGATAAGTTCAAGATTATTTTTTCGCACCATGTCAAGCGCCAAGTAACCCTGCACACTCACCGCCAACTGCGTGAGTAAGTCGGTGTTTTTTTGCCGGATGTAAAAAAGCATTTCCTCTTTGACAATGCGGGCTTTTTCTGGGTCTTCGGCTTCGATGTCAGCGATGCGCGCTTCTAAGGCGGTGTCAATTTTTTTGCCCACATAGACATATTGCCGCAAGCTCTGCATCAAATTCCAGAGGTTGACTTTTTCTTGTTCGATGGCGGCGTTGTCTTTGCGCAGTTCGTCTTGACCGCGGTACAAACTCTCGAGAATGGCGTTGATTTGCTTTTGCGAAGACTGATACTGCATAAAGTAGTTGCGCACGCGGTTGCCCATAGGGATGAATCCCAAAAGCTTGCGGGGGCGGAACATGTCCCCTTGACGGCTGGGGTCTAGGTCTTCGACGGTGTTGCGCAGTTCAATGAGTGATTTGGAAATAGGGGATTTGTCGTCGAATAAGCTCGAGTCCACACTTTTGGCGGGTCGCTCGAGCATCCGATTCGACACATTGGCTGATGCCCGAATCTCGGCGTTGCCCAGACTATGAATGCTCTTAACCTTTTGCTCAAACGCAGGCGTGTGCACCGCTGAGTTCATTACTTGCTTAATAAAGTCATCAACCTTAGCGTCAAGTTCAGGAATTTTGCTTTCCTCGAGCTTAACCATCTCGTCGGCTTGGTCTTGCTCGACGCGTTTAACGGGTTCGGGTGGGGTGAGTGTTTCGGGTGGTTTCAGTTCAGACATGCTGCCTCCAGTTAGCCCGTGAGGGCACGTTCGATGCGTTGAATCATCTCTTCGATAATTTCGTAAGTAGGTGGGTCAATGACTTCCACCAAACTCGTGGGAATACCATCTAGATTATGACGGCCAATAAACGTCTCAAAGTCACCAATAAACGCCACATTGTTGCTGCGGTAGCCATTGTCGATGGCGAGGCGTTGCAATTCTTCGTCGTTGCTAAGGGCGTCGCCTAAACGTTCCCCCGCTTCGCTCATGGCGAGCAGTTCGTGCTGGGTGTAGATGGTTGGTTCTGGATAAAGTAGCATCATATCTTCACGGATGCTGCCATCATCAAGGGACGCTTGATACAAAAACTGCGACTCGTACATCATCACCAGCGGCGAGTTGCCCATGCCCTTAATCAGATAATCTTCAAAGGGCGTCGCTGACGAACCGGGCAAAAATCCCTGATCCAAAAAGAACTGCTCAACAATGGGCACGACGGTGCGCACCTGCGCGTCATCTTGCACCACGCTGTTGTCATTGATGAGATAGCTCGCCAAAGCCAAGTACATTGCCGCCGAGTTAGATGACAAAATGTTAGTAGATTTAATTAATACTTGCCGCCCGACATCAAAACTATCGTTGTTGGGCATATCTTCCCAGCGGGTTTCTTCGCGCATCAAATCCAGCAAACGCCGCATATCGACAATGGCATAATAACCGCCGCGCTCGCGGACGATTTCGTTGGCTTCTAACACGTCCACGACTGGCCGCCACGAGGCAATCGTCATGGGCGTAAAAAACACCCGATAAGATGCTAGCACGTTGTAATCACGGCGAATTTTTTCCGCTGCTGGAATGCCCGCCGGAAAAGCAAAGTCGTAATTTTCCACTGTGCCTTGTGCGCCGCCTTCTATGGCAATACGCCGCGAACCTACCTTTTCAAAGTCCACTTCTAACCCATGTTCGCGCCTGAGCCGCTCAATGACGCGTTCATCCAAAAAAAAGGCTTCTTTTTCTGACCCGATTAAGCCAGTAACAGTAACGACTTGTTGGTCGCGCAATGACAAAAAGATGGCAAAGCCAACTCCGCCAGCGAGTGCCAACGTCAAGACAAGCCCTAAAAAGCGTTTCAAGGTATGTACCTCACTCTGTTTGTACTGCCCTGTGGGTTTGTGCTGCCCTGTGTACTAGCAAGTTGGCTCGAGCAGGCAAACCATACAACGCGCTCGCCAAGACCTTTATTGTGGGAACATTTTTCCACACATCATTTTAGCATGTTGGGTTACACACTTTGTCAGGAAGGATGAGGTGAGCAACACATGTTGATTAGGGAAGCCGTAAACACTGTCTATTAGATAAATATGTTCATTTAATAGCAAATTTACCACTCGACTTCATTAAGGTTGAAGTTGATAAAAAACCCGTTGACATCATTATCTGAGAATTTTACGGTGATACTGTTTGAGAAGAAAAGACAAAGCGTATTTCTAGAGTTTAATGGCTACTTTTAGCTACACATCCTACCTCGAAAGGTTATTTTAAATGAAAAATTTGATGACTATTCTAATGATGCTTGTTTTGCTGAATGGTTGTAGTACTAGAGTGGTGGATGACTTTTTGCAAGAAGATCCCTATGATATAAACCGCCGACTTGATGCGTTGGAAGGGTTTCAAACATCTGCTGAAGTCATTGCTGCTTCGCGCTATCACAAGCGTATTGACAATTACCCAATTACCGTTTTTGCCTTTAGTGAGCTAGATGCGTACCTTGAAGAACAGGGCATGACGAAACAAGCACTGCTTGAAAGCCCAAAACTTGATGATTTTGTTAGGTCAACCATGCTCAGTGAGTACAGGATTAACTGGCAGGTTAACGCATTGGAATCACAAACACAGCAACTGCAAACCCTTGCGGGGAACGCGTTTGTTACGTCTAATTACGAAACGCTTCGTGACTACACTGTTGTTACTGACGTTACTAATGAATATCCTGTTGACGCTTTTACATTTGATATTGACGGTCAAGAAGTAACCTGTGTGTTGCATGCAAAACATAATCCTACTGTGACGGCATTTTTGTGCCGTACAACGCGACCTTTTGTTGAATTTGACTGGTGAAGTAGGTTTCTGTGTTGATAGTATTTGCTTACGGGGTTCGTGCGAGGAATCGTTGGCCGTAAATCGAGAAGCGTAGGCAGTAATGTGTGCAGAAGCGCGTGAACACAATCCGCTTTGGGCATGTTTGGGTATAGTCGGAAGGTGCGAGGCTATACTCATTTTTTTGTGTATCAAGAACTAAAACTCAAAAAAGCATGGCTCATAAGCCTGTGTTTGTGTCTGTTACTGGCAGGTTGTCAACCGCAAAGCGATGCAGCGTGGCAGTTGGCTGTTGTGGGGCCTTTTTCCGGTGCACAGCGTGCCTTGGGTCAAGAGATGCTGCGGGCAGTTGAGCTGTACGCCGACGAGGTGAATCAAACGGGGGGCGTGCAGGGGAGGCGTTTGGAGGTAATTACTTTTGACGACCAGAACGACCCCGAACGGGCGCAAGCGCAAGCTCGAGCTGCCCTAGCTAGTAATGCTATTGCCGTAATTGGGCACCGCTCGAGCCAAGCTAGCCTCGCTGCTGCCGACATTTACCGTGATGGCAACTTGGTGATGATGTCCGGTTCAGCTACTGCCAACGCGGTAACAAGGGGAAATCCTTACGCGTTTCGTACGGTATTCAACAACGACACCCAAGGGGACTTTCTGGCTCGCTACAGCTACCGCATCTTAGCGCAACGCCGCGCTTACCTCGTTAGTGACGGCAGTGCTTACGGAACGTCTTTGGCAGATGCGTTCAGCGCCCGCTTTCGTTCGTTGGGTGGAGAAGTGTCGCTGTATCAGTTGCTCGAGGTCGATAACGAAACCACCCGCAACCTCGCCAGTCAAATCAGTCAAGCCATCAGTGACAGGGTTGATATTGATAGGGTTGACTCTGCCAGTATTGATTCTGATGGGGTTGATTCTGCCAGTATTGATTCTGAGGGGGTTGATAGCGACAGTGTTAATGACAGTGTTGTTACTGACAGCGCTCCAGCCGTAGTGGTGTTGGCAACTGCTGCTGCGCCTGCTGCCCAATTAACTGCTGCCCTTCGCCGCGTGGGAGTAGACGCGGTCATTGTCGGCGGTGACGCTTTGGCAGGTGGGGCGTTTATCGACACGCTCAATAATTATGTGGAAGAACGCCGTCAGCCGGGTAGGTTTTCCAATGATATTTATGCGGCGTCGCCCTTGCTTTTTGATATTGCAGGCGAAACCGCCCAAGCGTTTGCAGAACGTTTTAACGCCCGCTACGAAGAAGCGCCCAACTGGGCAGCAGCAACGTATTACGATGCAGCGCAGATGGTGGCGAGCGCCATACAAGACCTCGACGTGAGTGCCCCGCTGAACGAGCAACGCCAAGCCCTACAACGTGCCCTCAGTACTATTGATAATCCTATGCAAGCCGTCGCAGGGGTGTCGGGTGCGCTTTACTTTGACCCCAACGGTGATCCGGTGACGCTACTGGCGTTGGGGCGCTATCAAAACCAACAACTGGTGTCGGCGCGGGTGCAACTGCGGGCGCTCAATCAACCGGAAACGCTCACCGATTTGCCGGAAGCCTTGGCAAGTGGGCGGGTGCTCGAGCTAGGGGATCGCTATGCCTACCGCACCCAAGTGATTTACACCGGTATTGAACTGCTAGACGTTGAAGCGCTGGACGGTAACCAACAAGAAGCCACCCTGTCGTTTCATTTGTGGTTTCGGTTTGGGGGCATATTTGACGTGAGCAACGTGGAATTTACCAATGCTGTCGCCTCCCCGCGGTGGCAGTTGCTCGAGCAAACCAACGCAGGTGAGCTCAACTACCGCTTGTACCGGGTCAGTGGCACGTTTCGGTTGGACTTTTTGGCCCACAGTTTTGGCGAGCATGTTCTGGGCGTGCAACTGCGCAACGTCAACGCTAGCAATAACAACCTGCTGTACGTGGTGGACGTGTTGGGTATGAACTTGCACCAAGGGGTTGACCCGCCAGAAACACCGCCTTTTAGTGAACGTCTTACCAGTGTTTATGGGCAGCGGGTGGTGCGGCAAGCGTTTTTTCAAGATACTTACGCCGAAGCCAGCCTCGGTAACCCCAGTTATTTGGCACAAGGAGGGGTGGGATATTCGCGGTTTAACGCGGCGTGGTGGCTCGAGCCAAGTGGCATCCAACTGCGTCAGCAACTACCCCTTACTTGGGCGCGTTGGTTACTACTGAGTGGTGGCGTGCTTTTGGCGTTAAGTTTGTTGTTGAGTTTCCGTCACCTTAAACCGTGGCGTCCGTTGGTGTGGTTCATGCGGGCGCTAGCGGCAGTGTTATTGCTGCTAGCAGGTGAAGTGTGGCTCATCGACGCCGTTAGTCGCTGGCAGTTATTCGAGGGGGCGTTACCTGCGTTGGTAACACAAGCGTTTTCGCTGTTTTGGTGGTTGACGCCCGCGCTACTACTGCTTTTAGCCATCGAAGATTTCGTGTGGTTGCCCCTAGAAGAACGCACCGGACGCAGCGTACCCAGTGTGATGCGGGGCAGTGTGGCTATTATCGTGGTGAGCTTAGCGGCGTTTGGCATCATGTCGTTTGTGTTTGAACAGCCGCTTACGGGCGTGCTGGCAACGTCGGGCGTGTTGGTGATGGTGATTGGTTTAGCAGTACAAATCAACATTGCCAACATCTTTTCAGGTTTGGCTATCAACATGGAACAGCCCTTTCGCGTTGGCGATTGGGTCACCATTGACGATATTGAAACCGGGCAAGTCATCGACATCACCTGGCGCACGACCCGTCTGCGCACGCCCCTCGGTAATATCATCAGCATTCCCAACAGCACCGCGTCTGATAAGGTCGTCCAAAACTACAATTACCCAAACCACAACTATTGGATGCGCTACACGGTACACGTTGACCCCAGTCATTCGCCGGAGCAGGTGAAAGGGTTACTCGAGCGTGCTGTGCGTGCGTGCGAGGGCGTGTTGGGCGTGCGGGTGTTTTTTACTGGCTTGAGCGAATGGTCAGCGGCGTTTTGGATTGACTTTGAACTTGATGATTTTGGGGCGCGTTTTCGCTACGCCGATGCAGTCTGGAGTAACGTCTGGCGCACCCTCAAAGACGCAGGCATTAAACCCGCGTTGCGTGATAGGCAGCGCCATTTGTACCGCGAGGACACAGCTGAAGGGGTTGGGTATGTGTTGGAGGACTCGAGCGACTAACTCGCGTCTTCGGTTGGGGGTTGCTCGAGGCCTGTTGCTAACAAATTGCTATTGGCATCCCCTTCAAGGCGCACGCGTGGCAAAGGAAACCGCGCTGGCCCGCTCATGGCTCTGCCGCCATTAGCAAGTGAAAACACACTCAAATGACAGTTGCAAGCAAGCGCCGGACTATCCGTGCGAAAGTTGTAAGCAAAAGCAATAGTTTCGGGGTCAGACTTATAACTCACCAAGCACCCTTGATGGGTACACAAGCGGCTCACCGCCAAAAAGTGCTGTCCGTTAATGGTCACGCTGCCCGGCGCAGGTTCTGGCAAACGCACGGCAATAGCAGGCAAACCCGCGTAGGTAAATTCACGCGTCTGCCAAGGTTCACTAAACGCCGCTAGCTCACTGATGACCACTGGCGCAAACGTGCGGTAGATAGGCACGTCAGCGGGGGCAGGCTTGGAAAAGTGCACCCGGTAAGCTTCCCAAAACGCCCACACCCCGCCAGTAGCAGCAGCAATCACCGGTAGACGCCACAACCAAGTGAGGAAGGTGCGCCTCGAGTTAGTTGGCTCGAGGCTTTCTTGCATCTCTAATGCATCTTGCCCTGCTTGGGGTGCTGTTGTATCGTCGGAGTTATTGTCAGCCACGGGCAACCTCGGCGCGTTCAATCCTCAATGGGATAAATGACCTCGCTGAGGTAAGCGGTGATGTTGTTGATGGTTTCATCGCTCATGGTGGCATCATAAGCAGGCATCAGCCCGCGGCCGTTGCGGATGATGTTGACCACATAGTCAGTATCGAGCAAGTTGTCATTCCCTGACAGACGATTGCCTGCACCACCTTGACCTTCAACGCCGTGACAGCCGGAGCAGTTGTTCAACTTGTTTCGCCGCTCGGCACAGTACTCGTGATGGTGTTTGTTTCGCCGCTAGGCACGGTGCTGGTGACGGTACTGGTGGGTGCGTTTGCCGTGTCGGTAGGGACGTCTGTGGGGACGTTGGTAGGCAAGTTGGTCACGGCATCAGGATTGGCAGGATTCAAAGTGGCTGACGGAAGGACTTCAGTGCCGTTTTGGGCGGCTCTTGCTTGTTCAATTAAGCTTGGAATGCGCCCAGCGGCTTGTTCGCCACCTGCTGCGGTGACGTAATCTTGCCACGTGTCGATGGCGGCTTCGTAGAGCTCGAGGCTAAAATAGGCGTTGCCCAAAAAGAGGAGCGTCGGTAAGTCGTTGGGCTGTAAATCATTGGCGCGTGCTAATAGTCCGATGGCGTCTTCGCTGCGGCCACTGAAAAACAGCACTTGTCCCAGACGGCTGAGGGCTGTGGGGTTGTTTTCGTTTTCTTCAGTGAGCAGCAAAAAGTAAATGTCGGCTGCCCGTTCGCGTTCGTCGAGTTGCCAGTAGCCATCAGCAAGTGCTAACAGGCTGTCTTCTGAGGGGTTTTCTCGCACGCCTCGAGCCAGTGGGGCGATGGTTTCAGCAGCAACAAGACGACTTGTCACTTCGGGGTCATCAGCACCTTCAGGCGTGTTCAAGTAGGCTTGCCACACGTCAACAGCGTCTTCAGGACGGTTGACGGCAAAGTAGACTTCACCCAAGGTGTAAAGGGTATCAAGGTCGGTGGGGTCAAGTTGACGGGCTTGCTCTAAGTACAACCGTGCTGCGTCGATGTCCGTTTGCAGTGATAGCAGTCCCAAGCGCCTATAGGCAATAGCGGGGGCAGTACCTGCGTCGATGGTGCGCAAGTAGGTGTCTTGGGCGAGGGCGTCTTCACCCCGCACCCAATACCCATCTGCTAGTGCTGCCAGGGTATCTACCGAAGGATCGCGTTCGGCAGCCCGTTGCAAAGCAGCTAGTTCTTCTGCATCCGTGAGGCGTTCGTTGGCTACCGTGATAACGGTATCGCCCGTGCGCGGCAGCACCCAACCGCCCAAAGCAGCCGCACTAAACAGCATCAACCCGAGCAGGGTAATGAGGGCAACCGGTGGGCGTTTGTTAGTCGGTTTGGCTTTGGGGCGCGTTTGCCCTTTTTCACTGGCGTTGTATTCGTCAAGAGCACGCAGCACTCGAGCAGCCTTGGCTTCATAGCGCGCACGCAGTTCGTCGCGGCGCTCTTGGGCCAGGTCTTGGCGGTTATCTAACTCACGAATAGCGTGAATCAACGCGTCACGTTCTTCTTCGAGATCCTCAGCGACAGGGTCGCGGGTGCTCGGCAGGGGGTCGGCGTAACTGGGTACGAGTAGCGGGATGGCCAAGTAAATGAACATGACAAGTGCCAAAATGACGATAAGTACAATACTGAGCATTACGGGTTTCCTGATTCTAAGTTGGCGTTCACGTTGGCGCTGCGGCGCATTTCCATGCGGACGCGTTCTACGTCGGCGTCATCAGCTTCGATGGGGGTATTGGCGTTTTTGTGCCAGCGGCGAAAGAAAAAGATCAACACGCCCAGTGACAATAACCCGATGGCAACAGGCATAATCCACACGATTAAGTGCAAGCCGCGCCGAGGGGGTTCTAGTAAAATCCAGTCCCCATAGCGGGCTTGGAAAAACGCCAAAATTTCTTCTCGAGATTTGCCTTCAGCAAGTTGCTCAGCAATAATATTGCGCATTTCGATGCTGATGGGTGCACTTGACTCGGCAACCCCTTCAGCACGGCAGGTAGGGCAGCGCAGTTCGCGGGCTATTTCAAACACTTCGCGGTTAAGTTCAACGTCTTGGGCGCTCGCAAGTGCCATAAACGCTAACACGAGCACACTAACGAAAAAGACTTGTTTCATATTCATTGGGGCAACATTCTTTCTAATTGTTCGTCAATCACGGCTTGGGTGACAGCGCCTGCGTGCTTGTAAAGGAGCGTGCCATCTGCTGCCACAAAAAACGTCTCGGGCAAGCCAAAAATGCCGTAGTTGATGCCGATGCGGCTGTTTTCGTCGATGCCGTTGGGAAAGGTTAGGTTGTACTCACTCAAAAATGCCCTAGCGTTGTCGCGGTTGCGGTCTTGGGTGTTGACGCCAAGAACCAATACCTCATTACCGTGACGGCGGTGGGTGCGCTCGAGCACCGGGGCTTCATCCTTACAAGGACCACACCACGACGCCCAAAAGTTAATAATCATCGGTTGACCAGTAGGCGTACTAGCGCTGCTGTTGGCAGTGAACTCGAGCACCTCACCATAACTGCCGTGATAGCGGTCAAAAAGGGGCATAGCAAAAGCAGGTAGCGGCCTACCAATCAACACCGAATCAATGTTGTCGCGGCGGTTGGGATCGCGGGTGATGCCAAATACGAACAACCCCGCTAAGCCACCTACCAAAGCAATCAACCACAACAAGCGGGTGATGGCTTTGCGCGACGTGTTGTCGCTAGGGTCATTGGTGTCGTTGGATGTCCCCTGATTGGCTACAACATCGTCCCCCACTACTTTGTTTGAGGGTGTGACATTTGCAGGTGTGATGGCATCTGCCGAATGTTTGGCTGAGTCCATTATGAGCCTGCCAAAACAGTTTGCCGGGCGGGTTCGGGTACTAAGCGGCGTTTGGGCAATAGGCAATAGACCGTGCCGATACCCATGATGACCGCCCCAACCCAAATCCACGCCACCAAGGGGCTTTGCACCACTCGCAACACCACAAAGTCCTGATCAGGGCTGACGGTACCTGCAACGCTCAAGTAAATATCTTGCCACACAGTGTAAAGCACGTCTGGCGTAGGCACAGGTTGCTGATCGGCACCAAAAGCGTTGATACGCGGGCGCAAGGTGGCCACTTGGCGATTGCCATTAAACACATTCACGATGACCCCGGCGCTGATGCGGGCAGGGGTTTGTTCCATGAAGCGGTCAACGACTTCTAAGCGATAATTGCCATCTAAAGCAACCGTGCCCCCGAGGTCAACGCGCACTTGTTCGTCAACCCGGTAACCGCCACTGCCAGCCACCCCTAGCGCCATGATAATCACCGAAAAATGCACGATGAGCGATCCAAACCGGCGGCGGCTTTCTTGGGCGTATTGCCCAAAAACAGGCCAAAAACCCCGATTGGTGGCTTTCATGCGTGGGCGAATACCAGCGTCAAGTAGTAAAGCAATGCTCGCAAAGTTGTAAGCCGCAAACGCCACCGTCCACAGCGGGTACACTTTGCGCACGCCAAATATGTAGGCAAGTACGGCAGCTAACAGGGCGCTCGAGATCATCCACGACAAGTTGTGCACCAGTTTTTGGTGGTTGGCTTTGCGCCAAGGTAATAATGGCCCAATACCCATAAGCGCAAAAATCCCTAACCAAATCGGCAAACTCACCTGATTAAAAAAGGGCGCACCCACGGTGACTTTATCGCCAGAAACGGCTTCGACAAATAGCGGGAAGAGCGTCCCCAGCAACACCGCAAACGCCATCGCCAAAAAGAGCACATTACCTAGCAAAAACGTGCCTTCGCGGCTGACAATCGCGTCGAGTTCGCCCCTATCGCGCACTTGATCCCAACGCCAAGCGAGTAGTCCGAATGCACCGAGGGTAATCAACAAAAAGAACGCCAAAAAGTACGGGCCAACCGGACCATCACCGAACGCATGCACCGACGAAACGATGCCTGAGCGGATGATGAACGTACCCAAAATAGTGAGGGCGAACGTCAAAATAATCAGTAACAAATTCCAAGCTTTGAGCATGCGGCGGCGTTCTTGCACTTGCACGCTGTGAATAAACGCTGTAGCGGTGAGCCACGGTAAAAAGCTGACATTTTCCACCGGATCCCACGCCCAGTAGCCGCCCCAACCAAGCACTTCGTAACTCCACCAACCACCGGCAATTTTGGCAATACCCAAAAAACCCCAGCCAGTAATGGACCAAGCCCGCGTTTGTTGCATCCACTCGCTGCCGGGGCGTTTGGTAATCAGTGCGGCCATGGCAAACGCAAACGGCACCGTGAGACCTACAAACCCCAAATACATCAAAACGGGGTGCACTGCCATCATCCAGTGGTTTTGTAACAGGGCATTAGGACCAGGGCCGTCTAGGGGTGGGTTGGGCACAAGGGTGAAAGGATTGGCAACGAGGGCGTTTACGCTGATAAAGAATGCCGATACCCCGTTGAGTATGACTAACGCCCAGTTGCGTAGGGCGTTGTTGGGGCTGACAAAAGCTGCCAACGCCGCGTAACCGCTAGCTAACCACGCCCACAAAAGGATGGATCCCTCGAGCGCCGCCCACATCGTCACCACTTTTACCCAGGTAGGCGAGGCTAACCGTGAGGTGTTGGCGACATACTCCACGCTAAAATCATCGGTCAAAAGTGCCGTTTGCATGGTCAAAACGGCGGTGGTCATGGCCATAAACACCGCGACGGCGGCATAACGCGCTGACGTTTGCAACCGCGCATCGCGCCTGCGTGCCCCTAATATGCCTGCAACCATGGCATACACACACACTGCCATTGCCAAAGTGAGACTAGCCGTACCTAAGGTCGATAAACTCAAATTCATATCCATTACTCGAGCGACTCCCGTAACATATCCAGATCGATTTTGCCGTCTTCAGGGGCTTCGTAAACTTCGGTGTGTTTAACCAGCAAGTTATCGCTTACAAACATACCGTCTTGAAAACCGCCTTCTACCACTACCCCGGTGTTTTCTCTAAACAGTTCCGGTGGCGTGCCGTAGTGCTGCACCGAATAACGTTCCACGCTGTCGGTGATGTAAAAGTTTAAGAGCAAAGCTTGGTCATCAAAACTGACCGAGGCTTCTTCGACGATGCCCCCCAAGCGGATGCGGCGGCTATCGTACAAACTGGGGTTGGTCGCGTATTCGCTGGGCAAGATGAAATACACTAATGAAGTGTTCAACGCTTGATAGATAAACAACCCCGCAATCATCAGCACGCCGATACCCGCAAGACCGTACATGAGTTTTTTGGTTTTGCGACTGCGCCGCGCCGCTTGCTGGCTGGCACTGACGCTAGTGGGTAGAGGCTTGTCGAGCTTCGTTTTGTCGGTGATGCTGTCGGTGATGCTGTTGTTGCTGCTGTTATTGGTGGGATGAAAGTCAGCCATGTTTGTCCTCGTGAGGGGAATCGGTATGCGTATCGTCAATGTCTAGGTCGTGTTTAAGGTTTTGCATCCGCCAACGCATATATCCCAAATAAGCTATATACGCGCCGATGAGTTGTCCCCACGCAAGTGCCACCCAGTGCCAAGCTGTCCAACCGGGAAAGACCATTAGATGCGCACCGTTTCAGCTTGGGGTAAGTCGGGTTGACTGTAGCTGTGGCGTTCGTTTTCATAGGCTAGCTCGAGCTTACCTACACGCACCCGTTCAAACATCAAATACCCATAAATCAGCGCTGCCACAAAGACATTAAAAAGCAACGTCTGCAACATGCTAGCTTCCATAGTGATGCCGCTGCCGTCCAAGTTAATGGCTTTAGAAGGATGCAGCGTGCGCCACCATTCTGAAGCAAAGTAAATAATGGGCACATCTGCTAAAATAATCAAGCTAATCACCGCACTCACCCGTCCGCGCCGCACGGGGTCATCTAAGATGCCGCGCACAATGAAATAGCCTACGAGCAAGACAAATAACAGCGCCGTCGCTGTCAGTTTGGCGTCCCACGCCCACCAAGTATTTAAGGTGGGACGGCTGTAAGTCATGCCGCCAATGAGCGTGAGTGCGGCGTAAAAACAGGCCAATTCGGCGCTGGCATTGGCAATGACGTCAAAGGTGCGGTTACCGCGCCATAGATACAGACAACCGAAGATGGCGCAGATAAAAATCGCCAAAAAGCAAATCCAAGCCACCGACACGTGGGCGTACATAATGCGGATTAACTGCCCTTGGGTAACATCCTGGGGTGAGGTGACCAGCGCCATGTAAAGGGCAACGGCAAAAAGCGCCACGCTCGCTAGTCCCAATACATTGAGCCAACGCGGGCGCGCAAACGCCTGAGGTGATAGGTGCTGTTTCAAGAAATTCCACTCCTTTGCACGAGGTAGTTGTGTTGTTGTGTCGTAACCTCGAGAGTTGCAGTTTGCAGCGAGAGCCTGTTCGTGATAGTCGTCAAATGTCTAAATAGGTCTAAATAGTTGTCAAGCATCTAATGGCATCTTCAGCAAGTGACTTTTGTGAGTCTGTAAACTTTGCTGCCAGCGTAATACGTTGTCTGAATCCAAATTTAAATCCGAGTGTCTTAGTCAATTTTGACCAGTCTACTAAAAAGCTCGAGCGTCTGTCACGCTTCTGTCTTGCGCGGCTCATGATGCTTTGTTCATTCTTCTACCACCACCCCATACAAGGCAGTGCAAAGTACCAAATAGATAAGGTCAAAACCCGTAAGTAATCTTAGCCAATCACGCGCCAGGGCAAGGTTACCTGATTGCACGATTTCACTTGTTGCACTCACCGCAGCCAGCAAAACGGGCACCACCACCGGAAACATCAACACTGGCAAAAGTGACTCCCTAGCCCGCAAGTTGGCCGTGAGCGCCGCATAAAACGTACCAATGAGCGCAAACCCAAGCGTCCCTAATGCAATCGTGCTAGCCAGCAACCCAGGATTCTGCGCGAACGACGACCCAAAAAGCGCCCCGCACAGCGGCACGAGAATGACCGCCAACAGCACCATAAAACACCAATTAGCCGCCAGTTTGCCCAAAAAAACCGTCGCCCTACCAATGGGGTAGAGCAAAAGTTGTTCAAACGCGCCGTCTTCAAGTTCATGCTGATAACTCTGCGAAGCGGCGGTGACGCCCGCAAAGGCTAGCGCTACCCACAACGCCCCAGCAGCACCATTGCGCAAAAATTGTTCTTCGGGGCCAATTGCCAGCGCCAAAATCACCAGCACGATGGCGGAAAAAAATAGTGTCGCAATCGTCACGGCTTTGCTGCGAATTTCTAGGCGCAAATCTTTGGCTGCTAAGCGGGCGATGGTGCTGATGTCTCGAGCTACCCCCTGTTTCGTCCCTTGCCACACACTAAACATTGTTCACCACAGGTTCACGGGATACGTTTGCGTCAGGTTGCAAAGGTGTCGCAACATTGGGCGAACGGGCGTACAAACGACCTTGGTCAATATAAATAGCCGCATCTGCCAGGGCGTAGGTTCTTGCCAAGTCGTGCGAAGCCACAATCACCGTGCGCTGCTCGCGTTTGGCTTCTTGCAACAAATCATCGACCAAGGCTTTGCCGCTGTCATCAAGGGAGGCGTAAGGTTCATCCAAAAGCCACAGTGCTGCTCCACTTAAGTGCACTTTGGCTAGCGCTAAGCGTTTTTTCATGCCGCTCGAGTAGCGCCTAACCAGTTGTCCTTGGGCTTTTTCTAGCCCTACGCGTGCTAGAGCAGCGTCAAGTGCGTTTGCTGTTGCCCCATAAAAATGCCGCGCCAATGTTAGGTTTTCGCGCCCCGTCAAACTGCCATAAAACCCGCCCAACACGGGGGCATAACAGACTTGCTCGCGCACGAAGGCGGCGTCTTGCACCACATCGAGCCCAAACACCTGCGCTTGCCCCGCAGAAGGTCGCAAACGACTGGCGATGAGTTTTAAGAGGGTGGTTTTGCCAGCCCCGTTACTGCCCCACAAGAGCACCGTCTTGCCGGGGCTGAGCGCCAAGTTGATGTCTGCCAAGATGACGTTATCACCGTAGCGCTTGCCGACGCCTTGCAGGCTGACGGCACTAATGGGGTGGGTTGTAGGCTCGAGCGACACGGCAAAAAACCTCCGAAGCTATCACTATGCCAGCTTACTCGAGCCATTTCTACAGACGTTTGTCCTACCTCACCATGATTACGGTAATAACGCATTTGGTTATGGCAGAACAGGTTACTTTTAGAATTTCCAAGATTGACGTCAACACTGTTGAACGCGATTGACGTCGATGTGACCTTGGTAAGAATCGGCGATTGTAGAAACGACACGTGGAGTTGCTATTTATTTTGGGTGCTAGCCTTATGGCGTTGTCTGATAGCGCGGGGTGAACGCGGGCGGACGGGCAAAAAAGTTGGGGTCAAGATACTGCAAGTCAATATCCACCAAACGGTCAGGTTCGTAGCGGTACACAAACGGCAGGGTTTCGATGTAAGTGATGTCTTCGGGCAGTTGGCGGTACACGTCGCGGTAACGGGCGTTGATGCCGGGGTCATAGGTAGCAATGCCTGTCTCGAGCATATACAAGTTAATCTGCGTAAGCCGAAGACCATTCCAATGCCATTCGCCAAGGGGATCTTCCACGTACAAATACGCCAAGATATCACCCTCTAAGCCGCGTTCAAACTCGTCGAGTTCCAACCAAAACGGTCTGCCACCAATCAATCTGCCGAGCAAAATGCTGTAGTCGACATCTTGTGAACTCTGCACCCCAATCAAGTTGACCACGTCGCTGCGGTCACCAAAATCAGCAATAAAACTGTCCCCATCGAGTACGCGCACCATCTCAAAAGGCCCGTGCAACGTTCCCCTCGGGCGCAGTAGGGGCGCAGCCGGAACCAGCACCGGACGACTGACTACACGGGGCACTGTTACCGTTCGAGTGACGACCTGCGGTGCGGCGGGTTCATGGGTGATGGTCACTTCGATGCGCGTTTCGGTGATACTAGCTTGATTATTAGCCTGATGACTGACGGGTGTGGTGATAGTACGGGTGTAAGTTTGGGCGAAAGCAGGAAAAGAGAATAAAAAGAAAACCAAAATAAGACCCAAAAGAAGACGCTGGGTGGTGGCGCTAATTGTGAGATTTTTCATGTTCACATTGTGGAAGCAAAGTGAGGTTTTACGTGTCACACGGCTTACTTGCTGTGTTAGATGGGGTGTGCGTTGCGCTTATGCTGAACTGTGCAACTGTGGTGTCTGTTTGATGTTTACTGAACGTGTTCACGAGGTAACCAAGTTGTTAGGCTGACAAGCATGATTACGGTTTTGGCAGGGGCGACGGCAGCAGGTAAGAGCAGTGCAGCGTTGCGTTTTGCGCGTCAGCAGCGGCAACAAGGGCATAACGTTGAAATCGTCAACGCGGACGCCATGCAAGTGTATGCGGGTATGGATATTGGTACTGCCAAAGCCAGCGCGGCAGAACGGGCTGACGTGCCCCATCACCTGCTTGATGTGGTGACGCCGGATGTGTCTTTTAGTGTGGCGGATTATGTGGCTCGAGCTGAAACCTGCCTCAGCGAGGTACTAGCACGGGGGAGTATCCCCTTGATCGTAGGAGGTACAGGCTTCTACGTGCGTGCCCTACGCCAAGGTTTGCCGACGGTGCCAGCAGCAGATACGCGTGTGCAAGCGCCCTTGTGGGCACAATATGAACGTGAAGGTGTCGAGGTGCTCGAGCAACGCTTACACGCTTTCAGCCCAGAAGATGCCACTCGCGCCCAAAAAAACCCCCGCCGGGTCATTCGCGCCCTGGAAATCATCGAACGTACGGGTAAAGCTCCCAAAGACTTTCCCATGACGCGTCCCAAGTTTACCTATGCCCTGCTTGCGCTGTTACCACCCGTAGATGTTTTACAAACCCGCATTGTCAAAAGGGTCGACGCCATGTTCGCAGCTGGGCTTATCGATGAGGTGAGGGGGCTACTTGAGCGTTACCCCGAGCAACCGACCGCCCTCCAAGCCATCGGTTACAAAGAAGTCAGTCAGTTGTTGCGGGGTGAACTTTCTGAAGCCGCCTGCCGTGAACAGGTGACGCGGGCGACCTGGCAATACGCCAAACGGCAACGCACTTGGTTTCGCAAAGAAGTGCGGCAACTAGGTGATAATACGCAGATGGCATCGGCGTCCGCACCAGAAACAGCGTTGGCTCGAGCGGCCATCAGTGAAACGCTGGCGGATGTGGAGGTGCAAAGGTGGCTCGAGTATTGGGCGCAACCCGCCTCACGCTAGTTACGAAAGCTACTAAGCACGTTTGATAGCAATGAATTGTAGGGTTTTATCATCAAATATCAGTACTTTCTGGGAGTTTTTATGAACCAACTGCGGCGGGCACGGGTTGCCATTGCCTTACTTTTTTTTGCCAACGGTTTCATCTTTGCTTGTTGGGCGGTGCACATTCCTTACGTCAAAGCGCGGCTCGAGCTGTCCGAAGCTAGCCTCGGTGGCTTATTGCTGTTTACTGCTGTGGGCAGTTTGTTCATCATGCCCGTACTTGGCGGCATGATTGAGCGTTGGGGCAGTGCCCGTGTCAGTCTGGTAACGGCTTTGGGTTTTGCCAGTTTGTTAGTGGCGTTGCCCCATGCGCCTGTGACATTCGTAGCGGCGCTACTACTGTTTGTGTTTGGCGGCTGTGGGGCGTCGATGGATGTGGCCATGAACGCCCAAGCGGTGCAACTCGAGAAACGGCTCGAGCTACCCATCATGGCGTCGTTTCATGCGCTTTTTAGTGTGGGCGCATTAGCAGGGGTCAGTTCAGGTAGCGCCCTACTTGCCCTCGGGTGGACGCCGCAAGGTCATGTCACGGCGGCAGCGGTGTTGATGTTGGTGATTGTACTGCTAATACGCAACTGGCTTTTACCGCCTGATGCTGCAGTAGCGCCTGTACAAACGCCTGCGTTTGTGTTGCCGACAGGCAGTGTGTTGGCGCTGGGTTTGCTGGCGCTGGTATCGTTTTTGGCTGAAGGTGCCGTGGCCGACTGGGGTGTGCTCTATTTTCGCGACGTGCACAGTTTGCCACCAAGTCAAGCGGGTTGGGGCTTTGCGGCGTTTTCGTTAATGATGGCATTAGGGCGCTTTACAGGCGATAGCATCACAGCGCGACTGGGGCGAAAGCGTTGTTTGCAGGCCAGTGCGGCGCTGGCTGCTGTGGCCTTGGCGGTGGCTGTTTCAATACCTAACGTGTGGGTGTCGATACTAGCGTTTGGGGGCGTGGGTTTGGGGCTTGCCAACATTGTGCCGTTACTTTTCAGCGTGGCGGGTAGTTTGCCCAATGTTGCCCCCGGGAAGGGCATTGCTGGCGTGGCGATGGCGGGGTATGCAGGTTTTTTAGCAGGGCCACCTGTTATTGGCATAGTGGCGCAAGAAGTCAACTTGTCGGTGGCGTTGGGACTTCTGGCCGTGTTGCTTGCTGTCGTGGCATTGACAGCTAAGCGGGTGATTGAGGGTGCTAAGGCTATCCCCCTTGTCAATCCCCCCTCGGAATCAGCCAATTCGTAAGGTGTACGTTGTGTATAATGTGTAACGCATGTTGGGTGTGGATGTAACGTGTACATATGAACATACGAGACCTCTATCTCAAAAGTCACGATATTGCTTCACAAGCTGTGTTTTATCGCCGTTTTTTAGGTGAAGAGGCTGTAACGCTCGAGCCAACTACCCTCACCGTGAACGTGGGGCGCTCGAGGCTCATTTTTGAAGCCGCCAGTGAACCTGTGGCAGGTGTCTATCACGTTGCGTTCAACATCCCCGAAAACCAATTTGCTGACGCCTGCACGTGGCTCACAGAACGCGTTTCCCCAATTGTCAGTAACAGGGGTGAAACGACGTTTTATTCAACAAGCTGGGACGCGCACATGGTGTATTTTTACGACGCTGACGGTAACATCGCCGAGTTGATTGCCCGGCATACCCTCGAGAACGCCCGTAGCGAACCCTTTGGCGCACAAAGTCTATTAAACGTCAGTGAAATCGGCGTTGCCGCTGCTGATGTGCTGCAGTGCGTGACGCACCTCAAACAACAAATTGGTGTACGTGAATATGGTGTCTCGAGTGGTGCCTTCGCCCCTGTTGGCGACGAAACAGGCTTGTTTATTGTGGTGAAAAAAGGGCGCATGTGGGCACCGGATACGGGCTTGGCAGCGGAGCATGTACCGATTCGGGTGGTGCTCGAGGACGGGTTGTCGTTGTCGTTTCCCCAGTCTCGAAGTTGCCAGTAGGGATGCACGCTATCAACGTTGCACAGCACATGCCTGCAAAAATGCGCCAGCAACGTCCGCTGTGCCCAAGATATACGCTTTGTGAAGGGCATTTGCCGGCAAAAATGTACACGGTGCGGTCATAACGCCTGTGCCAGCCTTGCTACAATGCCCTATGGTAAAGCCAACAAACGGCGTGATGGTTGCTTTGGTCATGTTGACTTTAGGCACGTTGTCGCTCTGTTTTGCCCAAGACTTTACGCAAGATATCGAGGTTGGTTTGGGGTTTGCAGATAGCGTGGTGTCGGGCGCGTGGAATCCCTTGACGGTGCGTTTGCGTGACCAGCCACCAAGCAGGCTAACTATCGCCATTGACCAGGGTAGTTTGCGCGACGGCGAACAGTGGATTACCTATGATGTGCCGCTAACAGGCGGACGCGGTTTGACGTTTCATCGTGATGATGTGTACGTGCCTGCGCGTTGGCAGCAGTTTGTGTGGTCGGTGCGCACGCCAGAAACAGTGTTAGCGAGTGGCAGTTTTGACCGTAGGCAACTTGATGTGCGGCCTTTGCAACTTGTGGTAGCGCGAGAAATGGGTGCTGCGCGGGCGTGGTTTAGTAGAGAAGAACGCGTGGTGGACGTACTCGCTAGTGATTTGCCCGAGCGAGCAGCCGCGTATGACGGTGTGCAAACGATTATCTTGGTTGAAGCCAACAGCCAAGTGAGTGTGGCGGCACTAGCAGCAGCAGCGACAGCCGGGGTGACGGTGGTGCTCGCTGAACCAGTGTCGGAGACGCTTGCGGTGCTCGAGCCACTTGCCCCTACCCCCCTGACGGCGCTTGGTAGCGGTGTGATCGTGCGCACCAATGAGGCTACCTGGCCACGCGTGCGCCAAGCTGTTTTTCTTACAAATCACGACGCCCTCGCTGACGCGCTCCTAGCGGGCATGGAAGAGACGCCTGTCCATCCACTCAGTCAAAACATGGCGGTGTTACTTGCTAGTTTGTACGCGGCGTTGACGTTAATGTTGCTGGCGTGGGGCGGGTTACCGGGGTTATTGAGTAGCGGGCTGTTGGCGTTGGCATTGTCGCTAGCGGGTTGGTTGTACTTGCGCCCTGATAACAACGTGTTAGTGCGTGCTCGGCAGGTGGTGCTTGGGGCGGGAGAACTGGCGTATGTCATTGAGCGGCAGCGGGTGTTTAGTTTTCCAGAGCAGGTGCTCGAGCTAGACCAACCTGCCCATGCCCTCGAGCAACCCACCTGGCAAACGAGTTCCCAAGGCATGAACCTCACCATGCCCCGCTGGTCACAAGACGCCCTCGCCCTTAAACCCCGTCTGCAACCAGCAACCTTCGTGTGGCAAGAGGGTGCTTTGCTCAACCGCAGCGACGTGACGCTGAGCGATGTGTTTGTATTTAATTTCGGGCGGCAACCAGACATAGCAGCCGGCAGTCGCCGCATTGTGGCACTCGATGCGGCAGCACGCATTCCAAGGCTGTACGAACCACTCGCGCCATATTTGCCAGCAGGGAGTGCTTTGGCGCGGCGGGGAAGCACTATTTTTGTGGCACTGCCAGAACCAGCGGGTTTGCCTGTATTACAGTCGGCACAGGTGTCATCTAGTGGGTGGGATTTACCGTGATAGACACGAATACAACCAGCGGGGTGATGGGGTGGCTCGAGCGCATCGTCAGCCGTTTGCAGCAGAGTGATTTGTTGCAACTGTTGTTCGGTTATTTTGTGGTGCTCATCTTCGTGTTGCTCGTCACCTGGCCGCCACCTGGGCAAGCGGTCAACAATAGTTGGTACGCGCTCGAGCAAACCAATGTCATCGCCTTAGTCGTGTTGGCGCTCGCCTACAGCAGTTGGCTCAGTGACGCCCCTGCGAGACTGTTACAAGATACCCTTGCGGCACTGGTTAGTTTTCAAGTGCTCAGTTTGCCTCTCAAAGTAGCTAGTTATGCGGCGACCTTTCCGGGTGTGCCCTTGTGGTGGGCGCTTGTTATCGTTACGCTCACGGTGATTGCCTTTTTCGGTATTGGCCTTGCTGTCGGGCGTGGCTTTGATGCTTTGCGCTTGGGCGTCCTAAAACCGCTCAGTGCCCCCATGATTGTGGCGGCGGTGTTTGGCGTCGATATCGGTATGGGTAGGCCGTTACTCAATCCCTTTGGTTCGCTGGCTGAACCCTCGTGGACGTATGGTCTCACCATTAGCGCCCTCGCGCTCGCTGTTATTGTTTACTTGTGGCGAATGCCCGACCCGCAACGACAACCGCAACGTTAATCGCCGTAATATTAATAGCTGCAACATTAATCGCAAGTTTGAATGTAAGCTGTCAACCCGCACGCCTATCACCTTCGGCATGATGATGGAAACGGACACACTGCCAAACGCGGTACGGCAAACTCGCAAAATCAGTGGATGTTAACCTCATCGAACACATGAGTAAACGAAGTCAATACGAATCAGTACGAACAAATTTAACTCGATGAAAACA
Organism: uncultured bacterium; assembly: GCA_964550765.1. Taxonomy (GTDB): domain Bacteria; phylum Deinococcota; class Deinococci; order Deinococcales; family Trueperaceae; genus JBCCBI01. The sequence continues at coordinate 30,915 of CAZKAZ010000009.1, forward strand.
AATCTAAGATAGAACCAACCTGAGATAGAACCAACTTGAAACAGTGCCTGAAGGAGTCTAATGATCCGCGCAAGCAAACGGCAACGCGATAAGTTAACGGCAGAGGGGCAGCTCGAGCAGCACCTGCACCTCGCCAAGCAATTTTTTTGGCAACGGCAACTGTTGCACTGTTCGCTGACTGCGTTGGCAGCCTCGGTGTTGGCGTATCTATTGGCCGCCCCGCTTTTGTGGCACGCGCTGGTGATTGTTGTGGGGTTTGTAGCGGGATTCTTTTGGATGAACCGCGACGGCCTCACGCGGGCGCTACGCTA
>CAZKAZ010000009.1:31256-51415 GCA_964550765.1 uncultured bacterium
TTCTCGTGACGCATCTCACGTTAATCAACCAGATGTACAAGCAAGTTTGTATCAGTCCGTGTTGCAACGGGCTCATTACCGTATCCGCCGTTTGGAAGCGCCCAAGTTACAACCGTGGTGGTTGCCGCTACTCGCCTTGGCGTTGAGTTTGCTGATTTTGCCCGATATCAACGTGCCGGGGACAAACCGTCGCAACGCGGACATGCGCGACCCGGTGGCGGCTGCCCGTCCTTTAGCGAGTAGTAGCGAAGAAGCTGCCAACCAACCAGCTCCGCGCCAAGACGCCAATCCGCAACCTACCGGAGACCGTTCGCCCGCTGATACTAGCAGCGCTACTACCGAAGACGGTGACGATGCTACGTCTGCTCGAGATGACGCACCGCCAGCCAGTGAAAGTGACACCTTGAGTCGTTTTGTCGATAACTTGGGCGAAGGCGGCAGCAGCCCTACCAACAGCGAAAGCAATAGCAGTAACTCAGAAAACGAGGGTAATCAACCGCAAACCGGGGGACGGGCAACCCCTCGAGCAGGCGACCAAGAATTCCGCCAAGTGCCCCCCGATGACCGCAGCCGCGACGCCCAATCTGGCGAGACACCCCCGGCTAGTGGCGACGGCCAACAGCGTTCGCAAGGCTCACAAGACGGAGAGCAACAAGGCGAATCCGGTCAAGGGGAAACGGGTGAAGGCGAACAGCGCGTCAACAGCGGCGAATCGCCCGATGATAGCCCGCAAGGAGAAAGCCAAGCCGAAAGTGGTGACCCACAAGCAGGCGACAACGAAAACCCCCAAGCAGGCGCGCAAAACCAACCACAAAGCAGCCCCAACGCCCCGCCTGATGAAGCCGGCGAAGGACAAACCAGCAGCGCCCAGTCAGGTGATCAGCAAGGCGAAGGCGAAAACCCCGAAGAAGCCCTTGGTGAACCCAGTAATGGCGCAGGCAGTCAAGGGGGATTTGGCCAAGAAGGTGGCGAAGAACTGAGCAACATGAGTGACCCGGAGCAGCTCGAGGGCATGCTCGAGCAAGGTGTAATCAACACGGGCGGTCAAGTGCGCTTACCCGGCGACGATGACGTTACCCTGCCCGGTGGTAGCGCCCCCGCTGAGTATCAACAAGGCGTCGAACGAGCCCTCAGCGAAGGACGCATTCCGGTGGAATATCAAGAGATTTTGCGGAGTTACTTCCGTTAGCAGGTTGTGGTTATTTAGCAGGTCGTGGTTATTGCGTCACGGTCAGTGACTTGCGATATGAAGGTGGCTTAGGGTATTGCTTCTTGAACAAATACAGGCTGTAGCGTCATCGAAGACACTTACAGCCTGTATTGGTTAGTTGATGCTGACGGTCAGGAAGCGACTAACGTCTTTGCTAACTCGTTTTTGAGGTGGGTAAGTACGCCCGCGTCAACGGCTTGTTGCACAGTTTTGAGGGCGCTCAGTACCGCTCGTTCATCGGCTGAACCGTGCCCGATGAAGACATTGCCATCAATACCCAAAAGCGGCTGAGCGCCGTATTCTGCTGGGTCAAGTTTGCTGGCGACACTTTTGAGGGCAGGTTTAACCAACATAGCGCCGAGTTTGCTGCGCCAATCGCTCATGAGGGCGTCGCGAATCCACGTAAACAGTTCGCGGGCTTCGCCTTCGGCTAGCTTAAGCATGACGTTGCCGGTAAAACCATCGGTGACCATAACGTCAGTGGTGTGCTTAAAGAGGTCGCGCCCTTCGACGTTGCCGTAAAAGTTGAGGTTAGGCGTTTCCTTGAGTAGGGCAAACGCGCCTTTGCTGAGTTCGTTGCCTTTGTCATCTTCTTCGCCAATGGACATTAAACCCACACTAGGGCTGTCGATGCCGTACATGGCTTGGCAATAGAGCGAACCCATGAGGGCAAACTGCTGCAAAAAGCGTGGACGGCAGTCGGCATTAGCACCGGCATCAAGGAGTAGTACGAACCCCTTGGCAGTAGGAATATTGGCGGTAATAGCAGGGCGGTCGATGCCTTTGATGCGGCCAAGCTTAAGCAGGGCAGCCGCCATAGTTGCGCCACTGTGACCCATGGACACGCAAGCGGAGGCTTGCCCGTCTTTGACGAGTTGGCAGGCTTGCATGATGCTCGAGTCTTTGCGTCTTCTTACGTCGGAAGCATGTTCATCCATGCCAATGACATCCGCCGCGTGATGCACGGCAATCTCGAGCTTCCGTTCGGCCAGTTTGGGTTTGAGGATGGTTTCGTCACCCACTAAGAGCAAAGGAATACCGCGTTTGGCAGCTTGGGCCGCGCCAGCTAAAGCAGCTTCGGGCATGTGGTCGCCGCCCATGGCGTCTAGGGCGATGGGGAGTTGGTTATTCATGGCATTAAGTATAGCTTGCAGGCTAGCATGCTCGAGCCAACCCGCTGCAAGCGTCTTTTGAGCTAAAGTAACTTTGTGGATTTTCACGTTTTTGAAGCCCCTTGTGGCGAACGCTTAGATGTTGCTTTAGCCGCCGCTTTGGAGGCAAGTCGTACATATGCCAAAAACTTGGTGCTAGAAGGGTATGTCCAACTCAACGGCACACCCGTTGCCAAGCCATCACTCAAACTTGATGGCAGTGAGGTGGTGTCAGTAGCGTTGCCGCCACACAAACCAATGTTAGTCGAAGCTGAAGATATTCCCGTGGATATTATCTACGAAGATGCGTACTTGGTGGCTATCGACAAACCGCCAAACCTAACTGCGCACCCTACCGCTACCGTGCGCACGCAAACCGTCGTCAATGCTTTACTGGGACGGATGCCGCTTGCCAAAGACAAACTGTTTGATCCCAGCGAAGCCGACTACCGCCCGGGCATCGTGCACCGCCTCGACAAAGATACCTCTGGGGTGATGGTGGTCGCTAAGCAAGATGACGCGCACAAGCACGTGAGTTTGTCGTTCAAAAAGCGCCTCACCGAAAAAGAATATGTGGCTATTGCCGTTGGTGACTTGGACGATGACATTCACTTTGATGGTGCTATCGGCAGACACCCCCATCATGGTCACAAGATGACAGTAGGCGGCACCAAACCGCGTTCTGCTACGACCCAGTTTCGAGTGATTGCTAGAACGAACCTCAAAGGGCAAACCTATACTTTGGTGAAAGCTAAACCCCACAGTGGCCGCACCCACCAAATCCGCGTCCATCTGCAGCACTTGGGTACCCCCATCTTGGCAGACGCTACATATGGTAAAACCTCGCAATACTTAGCGCGTCAAGCCCTACACGCTCACCGTCTCACCTTGCCGCATCCGTTTGACAACCAAGCCATCACCTTCAAAGCCCAAGTTGCCACCGACATCGTGCAAGCTTGGTGTGCGCTTGGCGGCAAGTGGCCACCAGCAGAAGGTGCGGAAGACCTGTGACAAACGTGACGCCGCTTATCGACATCAGTCAGTTTCCAGGTTTGGACTTGCCGTTTTTTGCGTTGTTTGTCATCGCGCCGCTGATTTTTGCGCTTTTGTTGTTTGCGTTCGGTAGCCGTGCTTTGCGCAAGCGTTCGTATTTGGGGTTTATCAGCCGCATGCTCGTTGGGGTGGTGTTTGTGGCGCTTTCTGCGGTGATTGGGGTGCTAGGGTTTACACTGCAGGGCTACCGCAATTTGACCCAAGAGACGTTAGCTGCGTCTGTCACCACGCGCAGGTTAGGCGAACAGCGTTATAGCGCCATTTTCACCTTTCCCGATGGTTCACAACAAGCTTTTGAACTGCTTGGTGATCAGCTTTATGTCGATGGTTACGTGCTTACTTGGCATCCGCTTGCCAACATGATGGGTTTTCGGACGGTCTACGAACTCGACCGCATTGAAGGCCGTTACCGCTTTGTGGATGACGCTCAAACCCAACCGCGCACTATCTATTCACTAGCACCAGAGCGGCAGGTGGATTTGTTTGAATTAACCGAGCGCATTGCACCCTTAGAGCGCCTTTACGACGCCGAATACGGTTCAGCCACGTTCATCCCCATGGACGACGGGGCAACTTTTGAAGTGCGTGTCTCGAGCCGTGGCCTCCTTGTTCGCCGTACCGACGGTCAATAGTTGGCCATTGCACGTGTTGTTGCTCACGTGTTGTTGCTCACGTGTTGTTGCTTGGGGTTCCGTTTGATTCCGCGAATTCATTCGCGCAGGGCGCGTAGGAAGACGGATTCCGACAGGAACGTAAGAAAGCCCGTAGGGGGTCTTGAAGTGTTTAGTTGGAATCCGTATCAATCATGGCTAGGTTTTGCTAAACGCGGGCTTATCTAAGCACAACCCTCTGGCAACAAGACGCGTGATGTGTCTGCTGTGGTGCTTGGATGTGATGCTCAAATCATGCCCCTCGAGCTGAGAATAAAATACACCACCACCCCGATGACCACGTACCAAAACCACTTGGTATATTTACCGCCTTGCACGCTTTTTTTCATGGTTTGCCTCGCGCTGCTCATGTCTTCTTGTTGCATGGCGCGTTGGGCTTTGCGGATGGCTTGCACGCTTTTGCCGATTTCGCCGTTGCGCCTGTAGGCTACGCCGAGGTTGTGCAGGGCATTAGAAAAGTTTTCGTTGATGCGTAGGGCTAGCTGGTAGTGGCTGATGGCGTCGTCGATGTAACCGCGCTCGAGGGCGACGTTGCCCAAGTTGGTACGGGCGCGGTAGTGCTTGGGGTCGCGCGCTAAAGCGGTTTCAAAGGCAGTTTGGGCGTCGTCAAGTTGGTTGGTGAAGATGTATGCCGTGCCTTTTTGGGTGTCAACTTCAGCCTCGAGCAGGGGCAAGTCAAGCCCGTTTAAGGCTGCTAATGCTGCCTCAGCATCGCGTCTTTCGAGGGCGTCGTGACTTGCAGACAACTGTTCGATGCCCGTTTTGAGCGCCTGCCAGTTGACGATGGCAGTCATAGTCAACGTGTCTTTGTTGGGGACGTCTTCTTTGGGGGTGTGCAGTTCGCTGCTGGCTTTGTCCCAAAGCTTGGCTCGCAACGCCCGTTGCATGTCCACTAACGACCGCAGGGCGTCTTCGACCTCGAGGCTATCGCCACCTGCTTGCAAGTAAGCTGACAAAGCGGCGCTAGCGTTGCCGTACTCGAGCCAATCCTGCCAACTGCGTGCACTTACGTCCATACTGGTATCCATCATAGTGGTATTGGTATCCATGGGTGAATCTGGTGTGGGTGAATCTGGTGTAGGTGGATCTGGTGCATTTGTGTCTTGTTGGGATGTCCTGGGGTGCTGCGACGCACTCACGAACGTTTCACCATTTCATAAATGTGCCCGTAGGCTTGCGCCGAACGTTGCCAACTAAAATCTTCCGCCATGGCTTGTTGCACCATGTAACGCCAGTGGTCACCCTGATAATAGCTTTTGAGGGCTTCATGACACGCCCACAGCACGCCGTCGCTAGTAGGATGGTCAAACAAAAAACCCGTGCGCCAGTGCTCGATGGTGTCGCGTAAACCACCGGTAGAACGGGCAATGGGCAGCGTGCCGTAGCGCATGGCAATCATCTGGTTCAGTCCGCAGGGTTCAAAACGGCTCGGCACCAGTAGAGCGTCTGCACCAGCATAGATATGATGGGCAAAACCTTCGTCGTAGCCAACATAACTGCCGACGTTACCAGGGCGACTGCTGGTGGCTTCGTGAATCATGCTTTCTAGCGCCGCATCGCCAGAACCAAGTATCATCACGTTCCAACCCTGTTCAACAAGGCGGTAAATGGCGTTCAAAACCAAGTCAATACCTTTTTGATCGACGAGCCGTGATACCACGCCAACCAAGGGGCGGACAGTATCTAAGCCAAAGCGTTCGCACAGGGTGCGTTTTTCTTCGGCTTTGCCAGAGAGGTCAAGGGCGCTGTAGCTGTGTCCCAAGTAAGTATCGGTAGCCGGATTCCACACGTTTGTGTCTAACCCGTTGAGAATGCCCGACAGTTTCCCGCTGATGCTGCGAAAGGTACCATCTAAGCCGTAACCCAAGTCACTTTGAATTTCGCCCGCGTATGTGGGACTAACTGTGGTGACATGACCTGCAAAACCCACCCCGGCTTGCATGGCGTTAGCGCCGCCAAAGTAGTTCATCCAACTGTCGCGTAGCCAGTAGGGGAGGCGTAACCAGTTTAAGGGATCGTCTAAGCTCGAGTGACCCTGATACTGCACGTTGTGCAAGGTATAAACCGTTCCCAAGCGGACAAAGCCAGGCGGAAGTTGCCAACCGTATTCTAGTAGCATCGGCAAGTAACCGGTGTGCCAGTCGTTGGCGTGCACTACCTCGGGAAAAAAATTCACCCGCTCGGCTACTTGTGGTATGGCGCGGGTAAACCTTGCAAAGCGCCTGCCGTCGTCTTCAAAACCGTACAAACTATCACGGTTAAAGTCGCTGTGTCCGACAAATGCGTAGCGCACGCCGTTTTTGGTCAGTTCACCGACGCCTACGGACATGTCGCCATCTTCAAAAGGCACGAGCACGTCGCCAATCCACAGGGGTTGTTGGCCTTTGTGGGTTTTGTACCAAGGCGATACCACGAGCACTTCGTGACCCTCTTGCACCAGGGCTTCAGGCAGTGCCCCGGCGACGTCTCCGAGGCCGCCTGTTTTGCTGTACGGATATACTTCACTGCTGACAAATAAGATACGCATTGCGCTCAGTATAACGTGGCTTGGGGGGATGGTGAGCAGGCAGTCACGGTTAATGTCATGGTGAATGGGGTAAACTTGATTCACACGACAGCTTGACTCGAGCCACATATCAACTGGCATGTACTGTTTATAAATAAACTGCTCTAAAAAATAAAAAACGCGCTAAAATGTAACAAAAATATCTAACCTGCTTAGCGGTAGGGACGCGTGGTAGTGAGGCGTGATAGTAACGTGTGACTAAATTCGTGATGGTGACGTGAAAGTTCGCCTGAAAAGTCGTAATTGGCTTTACGGACGCCGGGGCTTTCTGTCTTTATACTCACAGGATAATGATGCAGATAGCGAGGGTGATGTCCTTGCGACTTTGCTCGAGCAGTTCCCGGTTCTGAGCACGCACTGCCTACAGTGGATTCATAGGTGCAGTGGATTCATAGGTGGATTCATAGGCCGCAACAAGAACAAGAAGGCCGTGCATGCTGACAAGCAGATGGATGTGCTGACAAGCTGCTGAACGCGTTATGCTGGTGCTTGCACGCTAGAGATTGGCGTTTTGCTCAGCCTTGCTGCTCAATCTGGGGCTGCAACCAACGAGGAGGAATACATGAACATCCCACGCAGATGGCTTTTGCTGGTCGCCTTGGTAGCACTTTCGCTCGCTGGGGTCAACGCACAATTTTCGCGTAATTTTAGTGATGAATTTGTTGATAGCCCCGCAGGACGGGCGTTTTTGCAAGTATACGGTGCCCTTAAGTCCAACTATCTCAATGACATCGACGATGATGTGGTGATTGAAGGGGCCATTGCAGGCATGCTTGAAGCTCTTGAAGACCCCTACACCAGTTACACCGAACCCGAAGAAGCTGCGCGCGCCGTGCAAGACCGCAGTGGTTCATTTCAAGGTATCGGCGCAGTGCTCTCGCCCAAAGACCGGGTGAACGGTACCATTGTCGAAGTAATCAACGTCTACCGCGACGGTCCGGCGTGGAACGCAGGCGTGCGCCGAGGGGATGTATTTTTAGAAGTAGACGGCACCATTGTCGAAGAAGCCACCGTCAATGAGGTCGTGGAACTGGTGCGCGGTCCAGCGGGTACAACGGTCAATATCATCATGTCGCGCCCCGGTGAAGACGATCCCATCGAATTCAACATCGTGCGCGGTAGAATCGACATCGTAAGCGTTGAGTCAACCGTGCTACCCAACAATGTTGGTTACGTGCGCATTAACACCTTTGCCAATCAGCGGGTATACGAACAGATGACAGAACAGCTCGAGCAACTGCGCCAAGAAGGTATCACCTCTTTGCTGCTCGACTTGCGCGATAACGGTGGTGGTCTGCTCAACCAAGGCATCTTGGTGGCCGATGAGTTTTTGAGCCAAGGTGACATTGTCTTTCAGCGGGCGCGGGGTATCACCCAGCGGTTGGCTTCAGCAGACAGTGCCGCGTTTGACCTGCCTATGGTGGTTTTGGTCAACCAGAACTCCGCTTCAGCCTCAGAAATTGTTGCAGGCGCCCTGCAAGATAACGAGCGGGCGTTGGTGGTTGGCGAAGGCACGTTTGGTAAAGGCGTCGGCCAAAGTGTGGTGTCGCTCAATAATGGCGGTCAACTCGTCTACTTGTCGTTTGAATGGCTCACGCCGGATCGTCGCAGTATCAACGACGGCGGCATCACCCCAGATATTGCCGCCGAAGACACCCGTTTTGGCAATATCGTCACCCTAGAAGGGCGCGGCGCAAACCCCGGTGCGGACGTTGAAATCGTCATTGACGGCCAAGTAGTGGGCAGTGCCATTGCCGATGAAGACGGTGTGTTTCGTTTTATCGAGACCATTCCTCGTTCTGAGATGAGTGCTGTACAAGGTGAAGCCATTGTTGACTTAGCCAGTGACAGCGCCCTGCAAGTAGCGTACGATACCCTACTCAACAACAGCGCAGTTGCGCCTGTGGGCAACTAGCTTCATGATTGAGGTTTCGCATCTCGTCAAGCAATATGGTCGGGTGCACGCCGTGCGCGATATTTCGTTCACGGCGGCGCCTGGGCAGGTGCTCGCCCTGTTGGGGCCTAATGGGGCGGGTAAATCGACGACCATCAAAACCATCACGGGACTCATTCGCCCCACAGCAGGTGAAGTGCGCCTCGCTGGCTTTGATGTGGTCAAAGACGGTGTGCCTGCCAAAGCTCGTTTGGGCTATGTGCCAGACCGGCCATATCTATACACCAAATTAACGGGGCGCGAACTGTTGCGGTTTTTGGGGCGTTTGCGGGATGTGGAAGACAGCGACAAAAAAGCACAAATGTGGCTCGAGTTCTTTTCCTTACAAGATTTTGCCAACGAACTCATCGAGACCTATTCGCACGGGATGCGCCAAAAACTCACCTTTATTGCAGCGCTACTTCATCAACCTGAAGTGCTCGTTATTGACGAACCGATGGTCGGACTAGATCCTCGAGCGGCCAAACAAGTGCGCCAACTCATGAGCGACTACGCCAAAAAAGGCAACACGGTACTACTCACGACCCACTCCATGGAGGTCGCCCAAGCGGTGTCTGATACGGTCATTGTGGTCAACAAAGGCCAAGTAGCCGCACGGGGCAATTTAGAAGAGTTGCGTTTGCACCTAGGTGAAGCACAAGCTGACTTAGAAGAGATTTTCTTGCGCCTTACCACCGAAGCGAGCGACAGCGAAAAAGCCCTCGAGCGCGAATTGGTCAGCGCGTAAGTGGGGTTGATGTAATGCTCTTTGCCATGCGCCTTCGGGGTGCCATTAACAGTGTCATTCGCCATCCTGAAAGGTACTTCGTCGGGTTTGGTTTTTTGGCGCTCGTCTACTGGGGGATGTTCACCATCACCCGTAGGGGGGTGCGTTTTTTAAACAACTATGATGTGGCCATCGACCTGAATGTTACTGATGCCATCGCCCAAAGAAGCCTCGAGGGGCTTTTTTTGATGCTCATGTTGGGTGTGGCGTTCAGTGTGCTTACGACTGCCATTACCACCCTGTACAGTTCAGAAGACTTGCCCTTTTTGCTCAGTTTGCCGGTGTCTGCTGCTAGGGTATTTTACCTCAAAGTGGCCGAAACCTACCTCAACGCGGCGTTACTTCCGGCGGTGTTTACGTTGCCGGTACTGATTGGCATTGGTTTAGAAAACAGTGCCCCTGTGGCCTATTATCCCATCGCTGTTGCCGCGCTGTTAACCTTGTACGCCATCCCGGTGGCATTGGGGAGTTTTTTGGCGCTCATCTTGATGCGCGTGTCGCCTGCGGGCAGGGTCAAAGAACTGGCGACTGCCCTCAGCGTTATCTTGGCAGCGGGCTTGATTTTTGCTCTGCGGGCGCTTCGACCTGAGCAAGTTGCGGATATGACCCCAGAAGAATTTCGGGGTTTTTTGGCGCAGTTTGCCGAATTTGAAATCGGTTGGTTGCCGTCAAGTTGGGCGTCGCAAGCCGTGTGGGGGGCGCTCGAGGGTGACATCACCGTGGGGGCGTATGCGTTAGCGCTTATTTCTTTGATTCTGCTTTGGTCGATTGCCCGTTTGGCGGCGTTTGCTTACCGCGAGGGGTGGATTCGTTCGCTCGAGTCCGGCCAGCCCAAACTGGACTCTACCGTTAAACCCACCCCAGCTTGGGAACGTTTTGCTTACCGCTTTGGCAAGGGGGCTGGTGTGGCTATCAAAGACACCCGCTTGCTACTACGCGATCCCACCCAATGGTCGCAACTTTTGGTGCTTGTTGCCCTAGCAGGGGTGTATTTGGTCAGTACCAGTAGCGTGGATGTCACCTTGCAACAATTTCGCGATGTGCTTGGCACCATGAACGTGGCCTTTTTGGGCTTTTTGCTGGCAGGCGTGGGGGTGCGCATTGCTTACCCAGCCGTGTCGATGGAAGGTGAAGGCTTTTGGATGCTTCGCACTGGGCCTATGGGCAGTTTCAGCATTGTCATGACCAAGTTTTGGCATGCCCTACCGATTATGGTGATTTTAGGCACAGGCTTGGGCTACGTGGCTGCCCGCCTCATTGACGTATCGCCCACGCTGGCGTTCGTATCGCCCATTGCTGGTTTGAGTAGTGCCATCGTCGTAACCGGATTAGGCGTTGGTCTAGGGGCGGCTTTCCCCCGTTTTGACGCCACCAACCCTTCTGAAATTCCCTTGTCGCCGGGTGGCCTTTTGTACATGACCTTGGCACTGGGTTACGCCACGATTATGACGGTGCTGCTAGCGTATCCGGCATGGATTACCTTGCGCCGTCCGTGGTTGTTCTACTGGCGGCAGCCGGAAGGTTTGTGGCTACTGGTGGCCATTGCCCTGTTAACGTTGTTTGTGACGGTGTTGCCACTACTTTTTGGCAGCCGCCGCTTGGCGTTGTACGAACCGGGTTCGTAGCCGCAGATTTTTCAGTAGACGTCATCAGTAGACGTTAATAGAAGACTGCATGGCTCGAGCTGTGCAGTTTTTCTTTGCCAGTATCAGCCAAAATACACTTTCTACTTAGTGTATTGTACAGGAATAATATTTTTTGGTAATTCCAAGTGTCGTTTCTACAGTTGCCGATTTTTGCCAAGGTCATATCGACATCAATCGCGTTCAACCGTGTGGACATCATTCATGGAAAAGCTATTTTCTTAAAAAAACATTGCCCTGACTATAGTAGGTATGTGTCATTTTTGCCACCTGAGCCAATGACTGCTTTAGCACCTGCAAACGCCTTACTCTTAGAGTATCTTCTCGAGCCAAGCTTTATTCACCATATCAACAGATGTCATGACAGAGCGGTATGGCATGGCGACAAAGTGCGCACAGGCGGTAGCATCTTCACCAAAAGCGCGGTAGCATCAGGTAATGATCGTCGGAGTGTATGGAAACGAACAGGGCAGTGCGGCAGCGGTCATTGACCGCAGTGGCAGGTTATATGGTGAAGCCAAAGCGGGGGCGCTTACGTGGGAAGGTGACCTGCAAAAAACCCGCCGTGCCATTGTGCGCTTAGCAGACCGCGCCCGTAACCGCGCCCATGTCAAACGTGCTGAGGTCGTAGCTGTGGCTGTGGCGCTCGAGGGTGTCACCTTTGACCGCGACGCTGCGGTTATTGAAGCCCTCGTCAAAGAGGCTGAATTGGCCCCGGTGGTGCGCGCTAGTGATGACTTAGAAGCCTTGCACATGGCAGCTTTTACGGGACGCCCCGGGGTGCTGATTAACGCCGAGCGCCGCTTGCGCATTTACGCCAAAAACGACGTAGGCGAACGTCGCACGAAAGCCCAAACTGCTGGCAGTGCTTACAGTCTAGGGCGTGATGCCATGCGTGCTGCCAACATGGCACTCGATGGGGTGGGCGAAGCGACGTTACTTGCTGAACAAGTGGCTAGGGCGTATGCCGTGCAAAGTAGTGCGGATATGTTTGGGTATGTCTACACCGTGGGCATCCCCCCGCGAGAAACCGTCGATATGGTGCCAGAGGTAATCGCTGCTAGTTACAAGGGTGATACTGTCGCTAGCCGCTTGATTGAATACACCTTGCGCGATGTCATCGACGCGCTCACAGACGTGCTAACACGCATTGACATGCCAGAGCCCCTCGAGGTCACTTTCGGCGGTAAGTTATTTGCCAGTAGGGAAGTAGCTCGAGGTTTGCGCCGTCACCTGTTACACACATATCCAGAAAGCCGTTTGGGACGCGCTGACTTAGACCCTGATTTGGGGGCGTGTCTATTGGGGTTATCCCTTGTTGAAGACAAAATCGGCCTCGCTGCGTCAGTGCTGCGGCAGCAACGTCAACCCGCGCAGTAGCTTGCAGTAAGTCACAATCAAGCTGCTATCGCAAGTTGGTATCAACATTGCAGATTGGCTGAAGGTGGTTAGCTGAAGGTGATTAGCTGAAGGTGTTGGCCACCGTTTCCGACATGCCTTGGGCGACCATGAGCGCGTCGGGGTAGCGCATTCGGGTAGGCCCTAACAACAACAACTCACCTTGTCCTGTGCCAACAGCTAAACGCGCCGACACGAGCGCAAAGGCTTCTTCGAGAATGATCGCTAAAGCTTGCTCGAGGTCTGCGTTGCTAACCGCGTAACTTTGGTCGCTATCGCGGGTGGGTTGCTCGAGCCGTTCAAACGCGCTGCGCACAAAGTTTGGGTCACTCGACTCGGGTTCAGTCAGTAAGTTTTTGAGACCTTCGGTAAAAATGCGTGGTGGTTGCACCGCTTGCCAGCTTTTAGCCAGCGCCCGAAAGGTGCGAGCAACGTCAGCTTCGGCGCGTTTGGCGATGTCTTCAAGGGCGATGGGCATATCGCGCACGCTCAACGCCAGTTGCCGCAAACTGCTTTCGGCTTCACGTAAAGCGGCATCGGAAGGGGTGGGGTCAAGTTCTAACATCACTTGGCGAATGAGCCCAGTTTCCAGTACCACCATCGCTAATAAGCGGCTGCTCGAGAGGGCAGACAAGTGCACCTCGAGCGTCATCAGGCTATCATCTGCGGGCAAGCTTACCACCACGGCATATCCCGACAGTTGGGCGCTCAAGCTAGCGACTTGTTGCCACAAGGCTTCCCCGTGCACGCCCTGCAAGCGGCTTACAAGATATTGCTTTTGCGACTCAGGTAGGCGCTGCGGCGGGATGAACTTGCGAGCATAAAGACGATAGCCCTTAAGGGTTGGCAAGCGTCCGGCGGAGGTGTGAGGCTGATGCAAGTAGCCTTCTTCCTCGAGTGCGCTTAACTCGTGGCGCACCGTGGCACTGCTAACACCGAGTTGGGCCGCGATAGCTGCAGAAGGAACCGCACGCGCAGCGTCGATGTAGGAATCAATGACCATATCGAGAATGCGTGCTTTACGTTCTTCCATGATTCCATTATAACACGGCGGAGGATGGGTTTTTATTGCCTGACACTGATTACAATTACATTACCGTTGCAGCATGGTGGTGATACGGTTGCAGTACGGTTGCGGTACGGGGGTATTACCTGTTGCGTACTCGAGTAATGTCGACGTGATCTAAGTAGCGCTGGCGGTAAAAAATCCCTCACAAAACATCCCTCACAAAATATCCTCGACAAAACGCTATAAAGACGCCATTTTGCCATGTGTTCCTTGGATACAGCGGAGGTATAAACGTGTGAAAGCGCAGCCTATTTGACCCTAAGCGTTGGTGTCGCCTGCGAGCTCGAGCACCACCTCAAACTGTTCTTTGGTCACAGGCATGACACTTAACCGATTACCCCGTTTGACCAGGGGCAGTTCTGCTAAGCGTGGTTCGTTTTTGAGCGTCTCGAGCGGCACAAAGTTAAGTTCACGCACGGCTTTTACATCCACTAAAAACCATCTCGGGTTGTCCTCACTGGCTTTGGGGTCAAAATGGGCATCATCAGGATCAAACTGGGTAGGGTCGGCATAAGCTTCAGATGCCACTTTAGCCAGACCAGCCACCCCGGGCGGTCGGCAATTTGAGTGATAGAACAGCACCGGATCGCCCACTTGCATGGCGTCACGCATAAAGTTGCGAGCTTGGTAGTTGCGCACGCCGTCCCAAAGGGTGGTCTGCTCGGGTTCTGCCAGCAAATCCGCAAACCCGTACACGTCAGGTTCACTTTTCATAAGCCAAGCGTAAGGTTTGGGTGTATCAGACTTCTTTTTCGCCGTGTTTTTCGCCATGACGTGATTGTAAGCGATAGTATGGGGGTGTTCACGCGAAAATTTCCGCCGCTGGTTGTGGCTAATTTTTGGCAAGTGCCCCAGCAATGACGGTTAATCCGTCCAAGGTAAGGTTGGGGAGGGTGTGGTCGATGCGGGGGCAAGCCGGGGCAAGGAGGCTGCTCGAGCCACCTGTGGCAATCACCAGCGTGCGCGTGCCTTGTGCGCTGTCGATGCGGGCAATCATCCCTTCTAGCATGCTGATATACCCTAGCACCACCCCTGCTTGCATCGCTGTCACCGTGTTGTGTCCGATGGGACTGTCGGGAACGTGCAAAGGCACAGGTGGCAAGGCGGGTGCACTTTGGCGCAGGGCGCGTTCGCTGGCTGCTAAGCCTGGGGCGATGCTGACGCCGCCAAAGTGATGGGGGCAGGTGAGCAGGTTAAACGTGGTGGCACTGCCCATATCAATCACCAAGCGATGTTTAGTGCGATGTTCAGTAGGCTCATCGAGTACCAGTGCGGCGACGGCGGACACCAACAAATCTGCGCCGACTTCGTGGTGGTTATCCACTGAAAAATGCAGCAAACCCAGTTCGATGAGTAGGTCGCTCGAGACATGCACCGCCGTGTGGCCGGTGACGCGTTCAAGCGCAGGCAATAGCTGTTGCTGAATGGGTGTGACGACTGAAGCGACAATGAGGCGCTCGAGCCTCCCTTGTTGATACGTCTCAGACGCGTCTAGCCAACGTTGTAGCAACACCACATATTCATCGGTCGTGCGACCTGTGCGGCTTTCCATGCGCCACACTTGCTTGATGTCGCGGCCTTCGGCGAGGGCGACTTTGATGTGGCTGTTGCCGATGTCAACGAGTAAAAACATGCGTTAGCTTATCAGTTTGCTAGGGGCTGTCACGGTTGGTTTTGGTGACGTTTGCTGCTCGAGCAAGACTAGGTGCATCAATAGGTGCATCAACATGCATCAACACGTCATGCTGCATGCAACGTTTTGCCTATAACGTTACTCGATTACTGACAATAATTTTTACTAACAATGGTGTTGATGTTAAGCTGATACATAACAAAAAATATCGACATCAGACGCGATTTATCAGCAGTGTTCTCACCAGTCTTTCTCGAGGTGAGCTGTGTCATTGACCCGTTTGATGCGCACTTTGTCTGGACTGCGGCGGACGATGGTGATGCTGGTGTTATCAACCGAAAACCACCAATCGTCAAAACGGGGCATGGTTTGATGCATCACCCACAACAGCGTGTTGCGCACGACGCCACCATGACAAAACACTGCATACTTGCCGTCTGGCATATCGCGAACGAACGAACCGATGCGGCTGCGCACGTCGGCGTTGGTTTCGCCACCGGGCAAACGGTAGTCATCGAGGTAGTAGCGGCGGGTGCGGGTCATGACTTTTTCCTCTGTGGAAAGTGTGTCCCAGCTTTTGTCTTCTAAGATGCCAAAGTGAATTTCTCTGAGGCGAGTGTCAAGTTGAATATCAGCGTCTGGTAGGGCAATTTCAGCGGTGATGCGGGCGCGTTGTAGGTCGGAACTGTATACGCCGTCGAAGGGTTCGTGCTTGAGGCGGCGGGCGAGTTTGTGGGCTTGGGAGATGCCTAGCTCGCTTAGTTCGCTGTCGGTTTGACCGTGAATGCTGCCTGCGCGGTTGCCGTTGGTTTCACCGTGGCGGATGAGCCACAGCTCGAGGTGTCCTTGTTGTTCTGGGTTGGTATCAGGGTTCGTGTCAGATTTAGTAGCTGGTGTGTTCATCTGCTATAGCCTACCTGATTGGCACTGCGAAGGGTTTGGTGAAGGGTCTGGTGTCTTGCAGTATTTAAGGCGACTAGCATGCTGACCTATGCTGCTTTGCTCGAGAGGCTCGTCTAAGAGAATACAGCTGAAAAGCGTCAAAGATTACATCAAAGTTATTAAAAAATTAAAAGCAATCACATGAAAATTCTGTGAAAGTATGTTTGTCAAACGCCTGACGGTATGAGGTTGGGGATTGTGGTGTTATGTATGGTGATGCAAAAAGACCCCTTGACCTGCAAACTTTTGCATGCTAGCATCTACGGCAATCGCGCTAATGATAGTTGGCTTAATTACATTGATGTTGACGCATGTTTTGGTTGTGTTGGTGTGGTGCGAATGGCTGCAAGCAAGGCTGTGGCAGTGTTAGCTTTCTGAGTGCGGTGCTTATGAGACTTTTTTGTGCTTTTTTGTGCGAAAATTTACACACCATGACAAGGTGCGTGACAAGGGCGTACATGTGTTGGTTGGGAGATGCTCGAGTTACTTTGTCGTCGTATGTGTGATCGCACGTGTGCTGAATGACGAGGACAGGATGTGACGTGACACGATGTTGGCAGGGCGCTTGTATAGTTACGCAGTAAAGGTGTAGGCTTGCGAGACTTGACGTTATGAGGTGACGTCAAATCGTAACGTACAGTGACGTTTTACAAACAACGTCCTACAAGTGACGTTTACGAATGACGTCTACAAACACGAATGACGTTTACAAACGACGTGATGAAAGAGGTTTGTTATGACAATTAACAAAGTCGTTTTAGCCTACTCGGGTGGTCTGGATACCTCGGTAATTTTGCGTTGGATTAAAGACCATTACAACGCCGAAGTGATTACCTTTACTGCCGATATCGGCCAAGGCGAAGAAGTAGCTGAAGCCAAAGAAAAAGCCTTGCAAACAGGTGCGCTAAAAGCCTACGCCGACGATTTGCGCGACGCCTTTGTGCGTGAGTTTGTTTTCCCGGTGTTGCGCTCTGGGGCGATTTATGAGGGTTACTACTTGATGGGTACGTCGTTTGCCCGCCCTTTAATTGCCAAGCGTATGGTGGAAATTGCTGCCCTAGAAGGTGCTGATGCGGTGGCACATGGGGCGACGGGCAAAGGCAACGACCAAGTGCGTTTTGAGCTGTCAAGCTATGCACTCAACCCTGACATCAAAGTGATTGCCCCTTGGCGCGAGTGGGACTTAAAAGGGCGCGAAGATTGTATTGCCTATGCCCGTGAACATGGTATTTCCGTACCGGTTTCCAAAGAAAAACCCTATTCAACCGATGCCAACTTGTATCACATCAGTTATGAAGGGGGCATCTTAGAAGATCCTTGGGCAGAAGCCCCTAAAAACATGTGGCAGTTGACAGTTGACCCAGAAGACGCCCCCGATACGCCCGAAGTCGTAGAAATCAGCTTTGAAGCGGGTACGCCCGTAGCCATCAATGGCCAAAAGATGGATCCGGTGACGTTACTATCTACTGCCAACGAGATTGCTGGCAAACACGGGGTCGGTCGGGTGGACATCGTCGAGAACCGCTTCGTTGGCATGAAGTCACGCGGTTGCTACGAAACCCCCGGTGGGACGCTCTTGTTTCACGCCCACAAAGCCATTGAATCCATCACCCTAGACAGGCAAGTGTTGCAGCTGCGTGATGAACTTGCGCCTAAATATGCCAGTGCTGTTTACAACGGCTTTTGGTATGCCCCCGAACGCGAAGCTATGCAGCGCCTGTTTGACGATATGCAAATGCCTGTTACGGGTGTTGCTAAGTTCAAGCTCTATAAGGGCAACGCCATTTTGCTGGGTCGCAAGTCACCCAATAGCCTTTACCGCCAAGATGTTGTCACCTTTGAAGAAGATGATGTCTACAACCAAGCCGATGCTGATGGATTTATCAAACTGAACGCGTTGCGTTTGCGCATTCGCAAGCAGCTCGAGCGCGACCCTGAACCCGTGAAATAGCGCTTTGCGCAGAGAAGGAGAGGAGCATGATCGCCAATAGCCACACTCAACACAGTTACGAGGCTGCCCGTTTACATCTAGCAGACATTGTCGATGCTGACCAACTGAGCCGCTTTTTTAACGATGTCGAACCGACAGCAGAAGAGTCAGTGACCAGCATGGAACAGTGGCTCGAGCACGGTGGTGCTTTGGTCGTCGAAAACAGCGAAGGTGATATTGTCAGTGCCTTGCGTTGGCGTGAGTCTGATGAGGGCTGGCAACTTGACCACATCGTCACCGACAGCAACTATCGCAATATGGGCTATGGTCGTTGGTTACTGACCAAAGTAGAAGCGTTGGCCATTCAACGCAATGTGGCCATGTTGCGCGTGCTCCTACCCGAAGAGCAACATCACCTCGAGCAATACTATCTGCGTATGGGTTACACCCGCGAAGGTGACGGCATTCACGTAACCCTCGCCAAGCAAGTTGGCGGCATGTGGCAATACCACTAAGCTAGCGCCAAGTCACAACGTTAACAGGTATGCTTGCAGCTCGAGCATGCCTTTTTCTTGTTTGATGAAGCATGTCTAGCCCCCTTAACGCGCTCCAACGGTAACGGGCAACAGCTTGTATAAGCACAACCGATCGTATGAGCACACAATAAAAGCGTTTACAATACGCGCTACTTATACAACGTACGCACTCAGCACAAAGGACATCACTATGGCAAATCATTCAGATACATCAAGTTCAGATACGTCAAAGAAAGCAACCACCAAGCGCATGTGGGGGGGGCGTTTTCAAGAAGCCACCGACGCGTTAGTGCAGGAATTTAATGCCTCGATTGACGTCGATAAGCACATGGCGTTTGAAGACATCGACGGTTCTATTGCTCACGCCACCATGTTGGCCGAAACGGGCATCCTCACAGACAAAGAAAAAGACACTATTATTGACGGCCTCGAAGCCATTCGTACTGATATTGCCGCTGGAAAGTTTATCTGGCGCGTTGACCTTGAAGACGTGCATATGAACATCGAACGGGCGCTCACCGAGCGCATTGGCGCGGTAGGCGGCAAATTGCACACAGCTAGAAGCCGCAACGACCAAGTGGCCACCGATTTTCGTTTGTATTTGCGCAAGCAAAGTGATGATTTGCAGGCGCTACTGCTCGAGCTATGTCGGGTTTTAGTAGACAGCGCCGAACGCCACATCGATGTGATTATGCCTGGTTACACCCACTTGCAAGTAGCGCAACCTATCTTGTTTGCCCATCACCTGTTGGCGTATGTAGAAATGTTTCAGCGTGATGCGAGCCGCCTAGCCGACGCCCAAAAGCGCCTCAATGTGTCGCCGCTTGGCGCTGGCGCACTGGCAGGGACGACGTTTCCCATTGATAGGCAGCGTACTGCTGATTTGTTGGGGTTTACTGACGTTGCCCACAACTCGCTCGATGCGGTATCGGATAGAGATTTTGCGCTCGAGTTTCTCAGTGCTGCAAGCATCGCCATGATGCACTTGTCGCGTTTTAGTGAAGAGTTGATCCTCTGGTCGAGCCAAGAGTTTGGCTTTGTCACTTTACCCGATAGCCACACCACCGGCAGCAGCATCATGCCGCAAAAGAAAAACCCCGACGTGTGCGAGCTAGTGCGCGGACAAACCGGGCGTGTCTACGGTAATTTAATGGGCTTACTAACGGTGATGAAAGGCTTGCCGCTCACTTACAACAAAGACATGCAAGAAGACAAAGAAGGTGCCATCGACAGCGCCAACACCTTACGCGTCGCTTTGTTGCTCTACATCGACATGCTTCCCAAAATGACTGTGCATAGTGAGCGCACCCATCAAGCCGCTGGACGAGCGTTTAGCAATGCCACTGACTTAGCCGATTATTTGGTGCGGCGCGGGTTGCCGTTTCGTGAAGCCCATGAAGTCGTCGGGACGTTGGTTGCCCGTTGTTTGGATGCCAGTAAAGACTTACAAGATTTGTCTTTAACGCAAATGCGCGAGGTGTCGCCCTTGATTGAAGACGATGTGTATGAAGCCTTGGCGCTAGAGACGGTGGTCAATACCCGCAATAGTTATGGGGGTACGGGTAGAGCGCAAGTAGAAAAGCAGCTCGAGCGTCTCAAGGGCATCCTGGCGGCATCATGACCACAGTAGCCCCTAC
>CAZKAZ010000009.1:51425-92090 GCA_964550765.1 uncultured bacterium
GCCGGCTAGAGCCAGAGCACGCCGAAGAGGTCCGCGAGCTACGCGAGTACGATCCAGAGTCCGCTGGCGGCATCATGACCACAGTAGCCCCTACCCCTGAACGCACCTTAGACCCCAGTCAAGTACACGTGCGCCCGGCGACCGCTAGTGACGTACCGGAGATTTTTAACCTCATTGGCTACTGGGCAGCCAAAAGCCAAATGTTAGTGCGCCCCATGCCCAATATCTTTGAAAACTTGCGCGATTTTTTTGTGGCCGAAATCGTCACAAACGAGGGACGTGAATTTGTTGGTTGTGCGGCGCTCCATGTGCTGTGGGGCGACATTGCTGAAGTGCGTGGTCTCGCTGTTAAAGACGGTGTGCGCGGGGGAGGCATCGGCAAAAAACTGGTGTCTGCTTGCGAACAAGAAGCCCGTCGCATCGGCATTCCGCAACTTTTTGCTTGGACATACTCGGTGGGTTTTTTTGCCAAGTGCGGTTTTGAACCCGTCGATAAAACCCGCGACTTACACCCTAGAGTGTGGTCGGAGTGTTTGCGTTGTCCATTTTTTGCGGGTTGCAACGAAAACGGTATGCGTAAACGCCTTGCTGGTGTACCTATGCCAAAAAACCTACCGGAACCGCCCCCCGCGCAGGTGCCGCCAGGTATTCGTTAGCCCCTTGTCCAAAGCCAGTGCGCTGGTTTTTTCATCCTTGGCCGGTAGCGGGGTCTGTAACCCTTGCAAAGACTTCGGCAACACGATATTATTACTCTGCAGTCATAAGAAGTGAGTGACGAAACGCTGTTGTGTTCTCAACACGTTTAGCGTGTGTTGGTGAGTGGTTTTTACCATTTAGTGTGGGTGTACTATGTGTGTTGTTAATGCATAAATCTGCACAGTAGGGTATAAGCACTTGCAAAATATAGGCATGGGGTGTACTTGTGTCGTTGGGTATGTCTTGCTCGCGACGCGTTATGCTGAATGTGTGAACGCGCAACCGTTTTGTGGCTCACGAGCCTCTCTCGAGTTGTAATGTCGGCGGTGACATTGCGGCCTGTGGCGTCTTAATTTCACGACTGTTTAGGAGGTCTCGCGTGGACGCACAGCAGCCTAACCAAGCCAAGCAAGAGTCTAGCGCGCAGGAAAGGGTCGATTATTGGAAAGCCAATTTGAACTTGACGTTGACATTGCTCGCGATCTGGTTCGTGTTTGGTTACGTTCTTTCCATTATCCTCGCGCCCGTTCTCAACAACATCACGTTTTTAGGTGGTCCGCTTGGGTTTTGGATTGCCCAAAACGGTGCCATTTACGTGTTCGTTCTGCTCATCTTGGTCTACTGCATTCGCATGAATGGTCTTGATGAAGAATTCAATGTGGACGAATAATGAGTAGCCAGTTTTTTATTACCTTGGCGTTTGTGGTTGTCACCTTCGGTATCTACATTGGTATTGCCATTTGGTCACGTGTGTCGACGACAAGTGGGTTCTATGTAGCTGGCCAAGGGGTGCCTGCGGTTTTTAATGGTATGGCGACGGCTGCTAACTGGATGAGTGCGGCGTCATTTTTGTCGATGGCAGGGTTGATTGCCTTAGCGCGCAACGGTTTTGACGGCATGATTTACCTGCTGGGTTGGACGGGTGGTTATGTCCTCTTGGCGCTGTTACTAGCACCATACTTGCGTAAGTTTGGTAAGTACACCGTGCCTGCGTTTGTAGGTGATCGCTACGAATCGAATGCAGCGCGTCTCGTTGCAGCTATTTGTGTGATTGTCATTTCTTATGTGTATGTTATCGGCCAAATTCGTGGTGTCGGTATTGCTTTTTCGCGCTTTTTGCAAGTAGACATTGCCGTCGGGCTGTTTATCGGCATGTTCATTGTGGCGCTGTACGCTGTGTTGGGCGGCATGAAAGGCATCACTTGGACGCAGGTCGCACAGTACACGGCGTTGATTATTGCCTACATCATTCCAGCAGTAGGTATTGGGTCGACCCTCACGGGTAATCCCATTCCGCAATTGTCATTTATGGAGATTGCTGGTCAACTCAACCAGATTCAAGCGGATTTGGGTTTTGGTCCTTATACCAGCCCCTTTAACTCGTTGAGTCCGCTAAATGTATTTTTAATTACAATGTCGCTCATGTGTGGTACGGCAGGCTTGCCCCACGTGATTGTGCGCTTTTATACGGCGCGCAGTGTGAAAGGTGCCCGTTGGACGGGGTTTTGGGCGCTGTTTTTCATTGCCCTTCTCTACACCACCGCGCCAGCCATTGCCGCGTTTGCCAAGTATAATTTGATTGAAACCGTCAGCAATGCGCCCTACGCTGAAGTGCCTGAGTGGTTTACAACGTGGGAAGGCACGGGCTTATTGTCGTTTAATGACCTTAACGGTGACGGCTTAATTCAGTATGTGGCAGGCCCTGAGAATGAACTTTCAGTCAACAACGATATTTTGGTGTTGGCCAACCCAGAAATTGCCAACTTGCCCGAGTGGGTGATTGGTTTTGTGGTAGCCGGGGGACTTGCTGCGGCGCTATCGACGGCGTCGGGGTTGCTGCTGGTGATTTCGAGTTCCATCTCGCACGACATCTACAAAAGCTTTATTAACAAAGACGCCAGCGAGCAAAACGAATTGATGGTAGCCCGCGTAGGTGTGGTCATTGGGGTGATTGCCTCGGGGATTGCGGGGCTTAATCCGCCTGGTTTTGTCGGTGAGGTGGTGGCGTTTGCGTTTGGACTTGCTGCGGCCAGTTTCTTCCCGACCATCGTGCTGGGTATTTTTGATAAGCGCACCAACCGCACAGGTGCGGTAGCTGGTATGAGCATCGGCTTGATTTTTACCAGTATTTACATCATCACAGCAGCACCGGGGATGATGGGGATGGGGCCGTGGTTGTTTGACATCAGTCCACAAGGCATCGGCACCATTGGCATGTTGCTCAACTTCATCGTGACCTTGGTGGTCTCGAGGCAAACAGCAGCACCTTCTGCGGAGATGCAGGCATTTGTGGAAAACATCCGTTACCCCAGAACGGCATCAGCATCGGACTGAGGGCAATTTGCTAGACAAACATACTCACCAAAGGGGGCGCAATGCCCTCTTTTTTATGGCGTCAAGGTTGGTTTTATCGCTGGGTAGGGTGAGGTAGGTTGCTACTCGAGCTTACAAACTGCGCCCTACTAGTTGCGTTACCGCTTGTTGAAATTCGATTTCCAAAAAGGGTTTTTCTAACACTGTCGCTTTAGGACGGCGCAAACGACCAAGCAAACCACTGTGTTGTTCACTGCTGAGTACCAAAATCGGCAAGTGCCCTTGAGCGGGTAATTTGCGTACGTCGCGCACTAGTTCCCAACCGGCGCCGTTAACGTCTTCAATGACAATAGCTTGCGGGTGATACTTGTCGATAAGTTCGGCGAGGTTGTCGGTTTCTACGGCAGTGACGACCCGCAAAGAGGCGCGTTGCAAGGAAAGCCGCATGAGGCGCTGCATGGCTTCGGAATTTGAAAATATTAGCACCAAGGGATCCTCGAGGTCATGTGAAACAGGCGCGATGAGCTCGAGGTCTTGTAAGTCTTGAAAGATGCGGTAGACTTGCCGTTCGGGCAATTCCAACTCAGCGGCAATGCTGCTGGTGCTGCGTTTACCATCAAGCAAACCGAGCACGTCCCATGCGCCGTCAGGAAGGGTCACTTTGGTGGGGTCGCCCGTTTTCGTAAAACGCATATTGGACTTAATATCACTGGCTTGCCACTCGTCGATGCGCTTGACGACTTCCATCATGATCATGTTGGTGTCTAACGTATGTGCGGTAGGCACTTGCGAGGCTTCTTGGGTGCGTTCTGAAAAACTAAACGTGCCGCTGCGCCAACTCATCAGTTCGGTGAGGGCTTCGAGCACTTGTGCCTTTAAGGCGTCGCGCAGTTCTTCGTCGGTTAAGTAGCCGCGTTGTACGGCCATCAGCCCCAAGGGGGTACCGGGGTTTTCGCGGTCTTGCTCGAGCAAGATTTTTTGCACTTCTAAGTGGGTAAGCATTTCCATACGCACCAAAATCTCACCCAAGTGAATGCCGGGGCGCAAGTAGGCGTATTCGATGCGACCCCTATCGAAGTAGATGCGGGCGCGGCTCGAGCGCTTGCGCAAGGTCAGCACACCTGATTTTTGCCCTGCGACGACGA
The DNA here is from genome assembly GCA_964550765.1 of uncultured bacterium. Classification (GTDB taxonomy): domain Bacteria; phylum Deinococcota; class Deinococci; order Deinococcales; family Trueperaceae; genus JBCCBI01. The sequence continues at coordinate 55,580 of CAZKAZ010000009.1, forward strand.
TTTGCAAGACGTCGGACAGGGGTGCATCGCGCAAACTTCCTTCAATCATGCCATTACCTTATCGTTGCCTCATCGTTGACGTGGTGTCACGTCAGTCTACAGCAGCCCTTGTTGCTGCGTGGTGAGATGTTGCGGCAGGGCGTAACCCAAGTGTTCATACGCTGCCGCCGTGGCGATGCGTCCTCTGGGGGTGCGTTGAATAAACCCCCGCTGAATCAAAAACGGTTCGTAGACTTCTTCTAAGGTGGCTCTGTCTTCACTGACAGCAGTAGCAAGCGTATCTAGCCCCACAGGGCCGCCTGCAAACTTGCTAATCATGGCGTCCAAAATGGTGCGGTCGCGCCTGTCTAACCCGAGCGGGTCGATGCCCTGTTCATTGAGGGCTTGTTGGGCGCGGGTGAGGGTGACGGTATCTTCGCCTGCTACCTCAGCGTAGTCGCGCACCCGCCGCAACAGTCTTTTGGCGATGCGCATGGTGCCCCTTGCGCGCTGGCCGATTTCACGGGCGGCGTCTGGGTTGAGACTAAACCCCAAAAGTTCAGCATCCCGCAAGACGCCCTTGGCGAGTTCTTCAGTGCTGTAGTACTCGAGGTGTTCAATAATGCCGAATCTCGAACGCATAGGCCCGGTTATCAACCCCGGACGGGTCGTCGCCCCAATAAGGGTAAACCTGGGCAAATCCAAACGAATGGTGCGCGCCGCCGGCCCTTGTCCGAGGATAATATCAATCTTGAAATCTTCCATGGCCGGATACAAGTGTTCTTCGGCGATGCGGCTGAGGCGGTGAATTTCATCGATAAACAGCACATCCCCATCATCTAATGCGTTGGTGAGAATGGCCGCTAAGTCTCCCGGTTTTTCAATAGCAGGCCCACTGGTGACCCGAATGCCCACGCCTAGTTCGTAAGCAATAATGTGCGCTAGCGTGGTTTTACCCAGCCCGGGCGGGCCATACAAAAGCACATGATCGAGGGCTTCACTGCGGTTTTTGGCCGCTTGCAAGTAGACCTCGAGCTTGTCTTTAAGTTTGCGCTGACCAACGTAATCTTCAAGTGTACGCGGCCTGAGTGCGCCTTCAATTTCCATTAGGATTAGTTTATCACGCCTGCATGAGCGCCCTTGTTGCTTTTTAGGGTAAACGTTGCTTTTTAGGGTAAATGTTGCCTTTTAGGGTAAACCCGCGCCATATTCAGGTAGCGACAGGTATTTCCTAACAACAGTCAGCAAAGTGTCCAGCGTTCTAAAAGCTAAAAAAATCATTCAATGATGCGACTTACTTCCTTGTAGTCAGTGTCGGTGATGATGCGTTTAGTCAACGTCTGTGATGATGATTCGGCTGGTGATAATGCTGTCTAACTGGCGATTGGTTGAATGCTAAACGGTACTAGCGAGGTTGGCGTGATAGCGTGAGTTGTGCCGCGTCAAGCTACCCTGTCTTTTGACCGAGGGACGCTCATTTTGCACCCTCCGCCCAAGGGCAAGGTGTGGGTGGAGTTTGTCACTTGGGATGACCGCATCGAAAAGTTTCGGATGCCTGCAATGCAATATCGGGCGTTTTTGGAAGCCGTGCGCCGTGAGGGTACCGAGATTGTCGATAAGGCGGCGCAGTTTCAGAAGTTGACCCTGGCAGCATCAGGCGCTAAAGAACCTTTTGCCCATCAACAAGAAGGTTTGCGAGCATGGCAAGATGCGGGGATGCGGGGGGTGGTGGTGTTACCAACGGGGGCAGGGAAGACATATTTGGCACACATGGCCATGCAAGTGACGCCCCGTTCGACCCTGATTGTGGTACCGACCTTGGACTTGTTGCATCAGTGGTATGCGCAGCTCGAGGTCACCTTTCCCGATACCCCCGTGGGGCTATTAGGCGGCGGTGCTAAAGACGACACGCCCATTTTAGTTGCAACGTATGACAGCGCTGCCATCTTTGCAGAAAAACTGGGCAACCGCTACGGGCTACTCATTTTTGATGAATGCCATCACCTGCCTGCTGACTTTAAGCGCAGCATTGCTGAATATTCCATTGCCCCGTACCGACTGGGTCTCAGTGCTACGCCGGAACGTTCGGATGGTAAAGATGCTGACTTGGATACCCTGATTGGTCCGGTGGTGTACAACAAACGCCCCGAGGATTTAGCTGGAAAGACGCTGGCCAAGCACGACATTGTGCAAATTCGGGTGGAACTGTCGGATGCTGAACGGGAACGCTATGAGCAGTGTTTGGAGACGCGCAACGCTTTTTTGCGAGATAAGAAAATTTCTCTTGGTAGCCTCAAAGGATGGCAGTTGTTTGTGGCGCAAAGTGCCCGCTCGAGCGCAGGCCGGGCTGCCATGCTCGCCCACCGCGAAGCCAAGCAACTGGCCTTTGCCAGCCAAGCCAAATTACGCGTACTCATTGATTTACTCAGCGAACACGCCAGTGACCGGGTGCTGATTTTTACTGATAGTAACGACACTGTTTACGACATTTCCGAGCGACTACTCATTCCGGCGATTACCCATCAAACCAAAGTTAAAGAACGCCACGAGACGCTGACGCGTTTTCGTGAGGGCATCTACCCGCGTTTAGTCACCAGCAAAGTCCTCAACGAAGGCGTGGACGTTCCTGCTGCCAACGTCGCCATTGTGTTATCGGGCTCGAGCACCACCCGTGAATATGTACAGCGTTTGGGGCGCATCCTGAGAAAGCAAGAAGGCAAACTCGCCCGTTTGTACGAAGTGATTGCCGCAGATACCAGCGAAGAACGGGTGTCCGAACGGCGGCGGGGCGTGCATCAATCGCAGCAGCAAACCCAACGTCAACAAAAGTCTCAGGAAGCCGATTCTGAATCTCCCAAAGCAGCTCAGGGTCGGCTCGAGCTTACCCCCATCTCAGAAGACGATAGTTTGTCGTTTGAAGACTTATGAACGGGGTGAGCGGTCATGTTACCTAGTGATTTATTGATGCGCCGCATTCAAGGTGGCGAGATTATTCCCAAGCACCTAGCGCACAACAAAAAACACCAATCGACGGCTAGTGACATCATCGAAGTGTTTAGTGCCCATGTGGGACAAACGCGGGGCGAGTTGGAAAGTGCCCTGCAGCTTCTTGAAGGAACAGACACCGACTACCGCATCAAACGGGGGTTTGCGCACATTCTTACCAACAGTTTTAGTGATTTTGAGGTGGTCAGTCCACTCGAGCCAGAAGCCTTGCGTGAGAAAGTCTTTACCGCTTCAGCAGCGCTTGTCCCTTCAGAACCCAACCGCGACAAAGTGCTTGCGGATGTTGCTGATAACCTCAGTCGCGAACTCGGCAAAGTGGTCACGACTGACATGGTGCGAGCAGGTTTATACGCAGATTTGCAAACCAATCACATTTTGAGCCAATTTGACGCTCCCGAACCAGACACGCTCATTGACCGCTACAACCTCGCCCAAGCTCAAGGGGTGCTGTACCGCGCCAGTCACATCGTCATCACCGCCTACCGCAACGATCCGGGAGAGTATAAACTCTTGTTTCGCTATCTAAAACTTTTTGGTTTGATGGCGTATATTGAAGGCGACGCCGACACGGGTTTCACGATTACCATTGACGGGCCAGCGAGTTTGTTTCGGGCGAGCACCCGCTACGGGACGGATTTAGCCAAGTTTTTGCCGGCACTATTACACGTGAGCCGTTGGCGGATGGATGCCACCTTGGTGCCGCCGAGTAACTATTCGGGAAATCTTGATGAGGTGCACTTTACGCTCGAGGCAGGCTGCCCTTTGGTGTCTCACTACAAAAAGGGTGCCGTGTTTGACTCTGCCATCGAAGAGGCGTTTGCCCAGCGTTGGCTAAAGACCAAAACCGACTGGCGTTTGGAGCGCGAAGTAGACCTGCTACCCATTCCGGGCAGTGTGATGGTACCGGATTTTCGCTTGGTGCACCCCGAAAAAGAGAAGACGTATTTGCTGGAAATCGTCGGCTACTGGCGACCCAAATACTTGCAAAAAAAGTTTGCCCAAGTGCGCAAATCAGGTCGTGATGATCTTATTTTGGCGGTGTCCGAACGGCTTAACTTGGAAGCAGCCGGGGTGAAGCTCGAGGATGTACCTGCCAAGATTATCTGGTTTAAGGGCAAAGTCAACCCACAAGACGTCCTCAAAGCAGTTGCTTAATCAGCTAGCTTTTGTATGTTATAGGGCATCAGCAAGTAGCAACAGTAAAAAATGCATGAAGGAGAAAGTATAACCGCAACGCTCGAGCGCTGCCAATGTCATTAAGATAGGCATATGCTCGTTCGTAGATGGGTAAGTAATATTCGGAAGCACAAAGACTAGCCAATAAAAGACTCTTGAATACGAGTTCTAACTAAATACCGTCAAGCACCTACTGGCTTTTTTTGTTTTTTTATCAAAAATTTTAAATAACAGCATACAAAAATAACTGGCGTGCCTAAGTCAAGCTAGAGGCAGACGCGTTTTGTCAATTGGCTAGTTACTTACTTTTGACTTTAAGCAAAGCGAAGCGCAAAACCCTCACTTTTTAAAGCAAAAATTCACCACAAGGAGATTTATGGCGATTGAATTTAGTTTATTTGCCCCCTACAACGAAGAAGCAGCCCTTTTGATTGATGCCAAAGACTGGCAACCGCTGCCGATGGAAAAAGACGAGAACGGCACCTTTCGGGTGTCGCTCGAGCTTGACGATGGTAGCTACAGCTACAAGTTTAAGGTGCGTTCAAAGAGTTATTTTGTCGACCCCGATCAGTGGCTAGCCGTGACGGATCCTAGGGCTACTGAAACGGAAAACAGCAGTGAAGAAAACGGCGTGTTGCACGTGCGAGGCGGTCAGCGTTTTGTCGACGACTATCAGTGGCAAGCCGACGGTCAAACGCTACCGAGCAATCACGAATTGGTCATTTACGAAATGCACGTCACCAATTTTTCGGGTGGTGAAGGGGATGAAGACGCTCGAGGTACCCTGCGAGATGTGCTTGATAAGCTCGACTACCTCAGCGAATTGGGTGTTAATGCCATTCAGTTTTTGCCGCTCGCTGACTATCCGGGGTCGTTTTCTTGGGGATATAACCCGCGCCACTTTTTTGCCGTAGAAGGTAATTACGGCACCATCAGCGACCTCAAAACAGTGATTGACGCCTGCCATGAGCGCGGTATTCGGGTGCTACTTGATATGGTGTTTAACCACGCCGAGTCCGAAACGCCGTTAGGTCAAATTGACTACAGTTATTGGTTTCACAAAGACATTGAAGACCCCGACAACCATTGGGGGCCCAAGTTCGATTACGGCAAATATGACGAACACTTGGATCACTTTCCCGCACGAACCTTCTTTTACGACGCGCTCGGTTATTGGGTCAGCACGTTTCACCTAGATGGGGTGAGGCTCGATGCTATTAAGCAGATGGGCTACCCCGAGGTGGTGTCGTGGGCTATTGACAACGCAGAACACATCGTGATGCCCAAACCGTTTTTGTCCATTGCCGAACACATCCCCGAAAACCCTGACTGGGTGGGCAAAGATGGCCCCGTGGAGAGCACTTGGCACGAGTCGTTTTATCACGCCATGTTGGGCTTGATGCAAGGCAAACCTGATGTAGACGCCATTAAACAAGCGATTGATGCTCGAGAACGTGGTTTTTATCGGTCGACAGACTTGGTAAATTATCTCAGCACTCACGACAAAGACCACGTCATGGCAAGCTTGGGTGAAGTCGAGCTACTTGGTGATGTGGCTTTTGAGCGCCTCAAACTGGGTACGGCGTTGTTATTTACCGCGATTGGTATTCCGCAGATTTGGATGGGGCAAGAATTTGCTGAACACAAAGCCAAAAACTTGGAAATCAACAAGATTGAATGGGGTCTGTTAGAGCACCAAAAAAACCGTGACCTGTTCGAATTTTACAAGCGTTTTATTCATCTGCGCAAAACCAATGGGGCATTGCAAAGTAGTAACCTTTCGTGGCTCGAGCAAGACCATGCTTCCCTGCTAGCGTTTCGGCGTTGGGACGATGTCGGTTCAGACGTGGTTGTCGCCCTCAACCTTGCCAATGATGCCTTAGAATGCCGCTTTAACGCCCCTGGTGACTGGTACGAAATGGTCACTGACCAGCCCGTTACTGACCGCCAAGCTGAGGACATAACCTATTTACTTGGTGCCTACAGCGTGCGGGTGTTCGTTAAAAAGTAGCCTGCAAAACGCGTAAAACAAAGCTCAGCTCACCACAAGCCAGATGGGTACGACCCGACTAAAAAATTGCCCTGAAGAAGCGCGCATACTAGCAATATATTGTTAGTATGCATATTGTTGATACTGCTGCTGACATCAAGCGCAAAGCACGCCTTATAGCTACGTACCTGAGTTCGCACGCAGGTAGCAAGCGTAGGCGACGGATTTTTGGTATGTTACAAACCTTGACGAGGTTGCAAGCTGCCTCGGTAGGTTGTGTTACGCCTTATGACACAACCTTATTACACCTATACCCATTTCAATTGATTCTTGAAGGGATCAATTCGCGCAGAGCGCGTAGGGAAAGCTACGGATTCCAATGGGAACAGAAGAAAGTCTGTAAAGCTTTGTGAAGTGTTTAGTCGGAATCCGTATTAATCAGTTAGTTGAGGATGATAGTCATGCGAATGAGTCAACTCTTTTTTGAAAGCCTCCGTGAGGTACCCACCGAAGCCGACACCGTCAGCCACCAGCTCTTACTGCGCTCGGGCATGGTGCGGCAATTAGCAGCGGGCATTTTTGACTATATGCCGCTCGGTTACCGTGTGAAAAAGAAAATTGAAGATATTTTCCGCGCAGAAATGGATGCCATCGACGGTCAAGAAGTGGCCTTGCCTGTGGTGCAGCCAGCAGAAGTGTGGCAAAAAAGTGGCCGCTGGGAAAAAATCGGTAGCGACATGGCACGTCTCAAAGACCGTCACGGACGCGATATGTGTTTGGGGATGACCCACGAAGAAGTCATGGCAGACCTTGCTGCTCAAGTTGTGCGCAGTTACAAGCAACTGCCGTTTATGCTATATCAGATTCAAACCAAATTCCGTGACGAACCCCGCCCGCGTGGTGGTCTGATTCGGGTGCGCGAATTTACCATGAAAGATGCTTATTCGTTTCATACTGACCAAGACAGCATCGACGAATATTACCCGCGCATGTATCAAGCGTATTTTAATATCTTCCGCCGCTGCGGGCTTACTAACTTTGTAGCGGTGAAAAGTGACAGTGGCATGATGGGCGGCAACATGGCGCATGAGTTTATGGCGCTAGCAGACATTGGCGAAGATACCCTGCTCATCTGTGAGGCCAGTGGTTACAAAGCCAACCGCCAAGTTGCCCGCTTTCAGAAACCCGCTCCCGAAGCTGAAGACACCGCCGAACTGACTGAAATTGCCACGCCTGATACCACCACCATCGAAAGTTTGGCACAGTTTTTAGACATCCCCAAAAGCAAAACCGCCAAAGCCATCTTTTTGGTGGCTGATGTGGGGTCGGTGTCTGAACCTGATGAAAAATTTGTCTTTGCCGTCATTCGCGGCGATATGGACTTGGGTGAAACCAAACTCACCAATTTGCTTAAAGCCCGTCGCATGCGGCCAGCAACGCCAGAAGAAATTCGGGCTATTGGTGCAGAACCAGGCTACGGCTCGCCTGTTGGCATCAAACGCGAGGACGTCATTTTGGTGGTAGATGACTTGATTCCCGAAAGTCCCAATTTAGTAGCCGGTGCCAACAAAGTTGGTTATCACTACACAGGCGTCAACTATGGACGTGACTACAGTGCCGATTATGTGGCAGACATTGTGGCCGCCCAAGACGGCGACCCTTGTCCGCTCAGTGGCAAGCCCATGAAAGCTGTGCGCGGCATTGAGATTGGTAACATCTTCAAACTTGGTAGTGGTTACGCCGAAAGTTTAGGGGCGTTTTTCTTGGATGAAAACGGCGAGAAAAAGCCCATCGTCATGGGGTCGTATGGCATTGGCCCGGGTAGGTTGATGGCCAGTGTGTTAGAAAACCATCACGACGATAACGGCATCATCTGGCCAGTGTCGATTGCCCCTTATCATGTATCGCTCGTAGCTCTTGCAGGTGCAAAAAATCCTGAGGTGGCCGCTGCTGCCGACAAGCTCTATCAGGACTTGCAAGCCGCTGGCATCGAAGTGCTTTATGACGACCGTGACGAACGCCCAGGGGTGAAGTTTAATGATGCTGATTTGATTGGTTTGCCGGTACGCATTACCCTTGGCAAAAAAGGCTTGGACGCTGGCAACGCCGAAGTGAAAGCCCGCCGCGATGAGGGCAATCAAGATGTTTCTCTCGATGAAGTTGTGTCTAAAGTAAAAGCGATGTTGGAAGAACAGTGGACGGCACTGCGGAGCATGTTGGTTGAGGAAGTGCTCGAGGACTAATCCCCGTTACCAGTTGCCGTTCCACGTGTCGTTTCTACAGTTGTTAATTTTTGTCAACCTCTTAGCGACATCAACCGCGTTCAACCTTGTAGACATTAATCAATAGTAGATATCGATAATCAATAGTAGATATCGATCGATAGACATCAATTATGGCAATGCTGCAACAAGAAAAACGCCCCTACGTGAATGTGCATAGGGGCGTTTGCTATTTTTATGTTTTGTGATGCTTATGCTTCAGCAGGACTCACGGCGTCGATGCTTTCTTTGCTTTCTTCGCGGCGGGCGTGCAAAAAGTTCAGTGCCAACGTGGCGATGATACAAACAAAACCAAGCACCTCGATTTGAAAGCTGGGGTAAAAAATGGCAATCGTACCGATGCCAGCCAGGATTCTCGAGAACCAGCGCATGTGTGTAAACAAGTAACCCTCGAGCGCCGCTGCAAATGCCCCCAATGCTGCTGCTGCCATTAATACGTTCCAAGCGACCACCAAAACAGGCCCACCCAAGATGATTTCAGGGTTAAACACCATAAAAAGTGGTACTAAGTATAGCCCTTTGGCAAACTTCCAGGCAATGAAACCCGTTTTCATAGGATCAGCCCCAGCAATGCCTGCAGCTGCAAACGCTGCTAGTGCCACAGGCGGGGTGACGTTGGAATCTTGCGAATACCAAAACACCAACAGGTGAGCGATGATAAGAGGGATGCCGAATTGTTCGGTCAAAGCAGGGCCAGTAAGCACGATGAGGACGATATAACTGGCAGTCACTGGTAAACCCATCCCCAAGATCAAACTGGCAATCACCACGAGCAGCAGCGCCAAGAGGATGTTGCCGCCCGAAAAACCAATCATCATCGATGAGAACTTAAGTCCTAAGCCCGTCAACCCAACGATGCCAACTACAACCCCAGCAACTGCACAAGCGATACTGACGGGTAGGGCGTTACGTGCTCCTGTCTCGAGCGCTTCCAAGATACTTTTTACCGCAGCCACAAATAGCTTTAGCGGGTTGCGTTCGACAGGGGCAATGTCATCACGTTCATTAAGCGTTTCGGTGAGTTGTGGGTCAGTAGGTGTATCCGTGTGCACCTCGGACGTCGTAGCAGGTGCCGGACGCCCCATGATGATTGTCTCGATAAGATAGCGAATACCTGCTACGGCAACGACGCTTAGCACTGCCCAAAAGCCCACCATGGCAGGGGAAATATTGCGAAACAGCAACGCGACCAGCAACGCAAGGGGAAACAAAAAGTGCCAACCATCTGCCATCACTTGCCGCATTTGGGGCAGGTCTTTGGCGCTCATACCTTTCATACCCCGTTTGGCGGCAATAATGTCTACAAACAAGTACACCGTGGCAAAATACATAATGGCAGGCAAGATGCTGATGCGCACAATCTCGGTATAGGGCATGCGGGTGTATTCAGCAATCAAAAACGCCCCTGCCCCCATAATCGGTGGCATGATCTGCCCGCCTGTGCTGGCAGCGGCTTCCACGCCTGCGGCTTCTTCTGGTTTGTACCCCAAGCTTTTCATGAGCGGGATGGTGAACGCCCCACTGGTGACCACGTTGGCGATGGCACTACCTGAGATTGAGCCCATAAACGCGGACGCCACCACAGCCGCTTTGGCCGGGCCACCACGTTGCCTGCCGGCGCTAGCATAGGCTAGGTCGATAAAAAACTTACCTGCGCCAGTCACTTCCAAAAACGCCCCGAAGAGCACGAAGATAAATACGAACGTGGCTGCAACGCCCAAAGGAATCCCGAAGATGCCTTCTTGACCCAAATACAGTTGCGCCACAATGCGGTCGATACTGTAACCGCGATGTTCTAAGATGCCCGGCAGGTATTCACCAAGCCAAGGAAGTGCACCCCGTGAACCCGCCATCGCGTAGATAATAAACACCACGCCAATAATGGTGATGGTCACACCGATCACCCGGCGGCTAGCCTCGAGCAGTGTCACAATAGCAACAATGCCCGCTGCAATGTCGGTGCGTGTCCAAAAACCCGCTCGGTTAATGACATCATCAAGAAAATAAGAAAGATAAAAACCCGAAAAAATACTAGCAGCAATAAACGCCCCGTCAATCACCCACCCGAGTACACCCCGCTTGCGCCTTCTGCCAAATGCCGGAAACAACAGATACGCCAAGGTGAGCATAAACGCCAAGTGGATACTGCGCTGATAAAAGAGATTGAGCGTGCGAATACCTGCGGTATAAAGTTGAAAGAGTGATAGACCCACAGCAACGACGGCCACAACGATAAGCACCCATTTGGTGAGTGCGGGGGTAGCGTCAGAGGCGTTTATCTCTTCCGGTTTAAGGCTTTCTGGCATGCCTGCTCCTCATGTGTGTGATGGGACGTGTTGGCGACGACGGCTAAACGCACGCGTTGCCCAGAGGCAAGGTCGCTGAGTGAATAGATTTCTCCACCATGAATAATACGGTGGTTGACAGTAGGACTGCCGACCCGAAGTAAATAGCGGTTACCCAAAACAGGTTCGTTGATGTCTTTGATCCAATAACCGTGATTATCATCGGAAACAACCCGCCCGCGTCCGGGAATGTGACCAAGGCCAGCGTCGAATGATGGGGCATGGCTTTGGGTCAAGGTCATGGTGCCGTCTTGTAACGCGTAAAAATCACGCACGACGATGCCGGTAACTGAGTGATTCCAAGCGAGAATCCAGTGTGGCTCGAGCTGCAAATCTAGCGCCAGCAAGTGGGTATCGCCTTGACTTACCAGCAAACATTGCCCTTGCGCCGTCCCAAACCACCAAAAGAGGGCTGCCAAAAGCAGCCCCTTGTGCGCATGGATATTCATTTATTCAGCAGTGAGCCGATCGGGAATGTCTGCACCGATTTCTTGATAGTAGCGCAGTGCGCCAGGGTGCAGGGGAATGGGTGTTGCCGCCATGCTGAATTCGACAGTGGTGTCATTGGCTGCTGGGTGAATTGCCCGCAAGTCTTCGACGTGTTCGTAGATGGCAGCGGTGATGTCATATGCGAGTTGTTCGTCCATCTCGGCGGCCACGACGAGTACGTTGGGAGTACCGATGGTACTGATGGCTTCGTCGACACCTGGATAGGTGCTAGCAGGTAAGGTATAGGGCGCAAACGCTGATTCAAACTCGAGCGCATTGGCGATTTCTGCTTCTGAAAGCGGAATGATGACGATATCCCGCGTCGTTGCTAAGTCGAGAATCGAACTCGTAGGCGGACCGACACTCCAAAAACCAGCATCAATTTGCCCGTCGCGGAGTGCTGCTGCCGTCTCGTTAAAATTGAGACGCTGTTCGTCAATATCGTCGTAGGTGATGCCGTTGGCGTTCAAGATGGCTTGTGCTGACACTTCCGTGCCACTACCGGGGGCACCGACTGATATCCGCTGACCAGCAAGGTCTGACAGCGACGTGATCCCCGAATCTGCCAAGGTGACGATTTGAACGGCATTAGGATAGGCCGACCCAAGCGCCCTAAGATTAGGCAGTTGGCGCGGTCCTTCCGAACCGTCAAAACGACCCGTGCCTGTGTAGGCTTGGATGACGGTATCGGCGAGGGCGAGGGCAACGTCAGAATCACCCCTTGCAATCAAGCCCACGTTTTCGACAGACGCGCCTGTTACTTCGGCAGCGGCGCTGTAACCGTCGATGTAGTTGCTGATCAGTTCAGCGAGACCGCCACCGTACGGGTAATACACGCCACCCGTACCGCCTGTTGCAATCGACAGGTCAGTTTGAGCGAAGGAAAGCGCCGTCACCATGAGAGCGGTGAGCGCTGCTGTTAACCAACGAATTCGCATGTTGCCTCCTTTGTTGTGTTGTTTGTAAGCCATGTACGTCGGTTCATGGGTGCGTCACGCTTGTGCTGCTCGCAAGTCCATTCCAAGATAGTTAGTCAAGGTAGTGAGTAAGGCTGTCACTAACGACTTCATATGCTGAGCGCATCTTTCCAAAATGCATATTCATGCAAAAACATAGGCAAAAGTATGCTGTAGAAATTAAGACGTGAAACGCAATATGCCACGAACCTCGAGCACAAAATTGCCGTTTCAAACAAACACGTTTTTCAGTGTTGCTCTACTATAACAATGCCTTGATGGCCGTGCAAGTGCGCTGAGCCTACAAAAGTCTGCCCTCCATACTTATAAAAGCCCGTACTCAGTAAGGGGGTGCGGTAGACTTGCCTATGCTCGAGACCTTGCGGGCAAGCCGCTTACTTGCCATTATTCGCTTACGCCAAACCCATCACCCCGATACCTTGCTAACAGCCCTTGACGCTTTGGCAGCCGGGGGCATACGCCTAGCTGAAATCACCATCGACACGCCCAACGCCTTAACCGCGTTGCAGCACTATCAACAGCGCCACCAGCGGGAGATGCAAGTAGGCGTCGGTACGGTGACACAAACGCGCCAGGTAGCCAGGGTGCGCTCGAGCCACGCGTCGTTCATCGTCACCCCGGTGTACGTTCCTAGCATCATCACAACCGCCAAAGAAGCCGGTCTAGAGGTGCTGTGTGGGGCGCTTACGCCTACTGAGATATTCAGTGCGTATGCTGCTGGCGCGGATGCCGTTAAGGTGTTTCCAGCCTCGAGCATGGGGGCTAGCTACTTCAAACAGGTTGCTGCTCCTTTACCCGATATTCCCTTGTTAGCCGTCGGTGGCGTGTCGGTAGATAACGCCCTTGACTATCTGGCAGCAGGGGCAATAGCGGTAGCAGCAGGCAGTGCGCTGGTGTCAGATAGGCTCATTGCCCAACACGCCTGGGAAGAACTTACGGCTCGAGCCAAACACTTTGTTGATCGGGTATCGGTTCAATCAGACACGGTTCAATCAGATAAGGAAACCTCTACGTGAGTTGGCAGGTATTTACCTTTGGCGAGGCCATGTTGCGCCTTGCGGCTGCGCCCGGCTATCGGCTCGAGCAAAGCCAGCAGTTGGATGTCTATGTGGCAGGCAGCGAACTAAACGTAGCCTGTTTGCTTGCTCGTTTGGGGGTATCTTGCGCATGGGCGTCGAGTTTGCCCGATAGCATGTTGGGGCGCATGGTCAGCAACACCGCCCGCACGCACGGCGTTGACATCTCAGCCGTCAGCTGGGTCGATGCCCGTTTGGGGTTGCTTTTTACCGAAAATGGCCAGCCACCCCGTCCTACCCAAGTGATTTATGACCGTGCTGACGCGGCGGCAAGTCACATGCACACAACTGACCGCGATTGGCGCAGAATGATTACCGAGAGCGACATTGTGCACCTCACGGGTATCACGCCAGCGCTAAGTGAAAGTTGTGCGATGCTGTGCGAAACGGTGGTGCAACACGCCAAAGAACTAGGCAAATTGGTGTCGTTTGACCCTAATTATCGTTCGAAATTGTGGGATGTGGCGGCAGCTCGAGCTTACTTTGCCCGCATCTTGCCCGATATTGACATTATGAGCGTATCAGAACGGGATGCTCGAGTGCTATTTGACCCCGAAGACACTTGGGCAAATGCCCCCCTAGAAGATGTGGCTCTGCGTTTGCAAACCAACTACGACCTACAAAGTGTGCTCATCACTGCTAGCGAAACCACCCGTAATCAATGCGGCTATGCCAATGCGCTAGCATGGACTGACGGTCAGGTGTATCACGGGCAAGCATTTGACGTTGACGTCATTGACCGTATTGGGGCGGGAGATAGCAGTGCGGCGGGTTTGTTGTACGGCGTGTTGCAAGCGGATGGTACGCTTGCCGCCCAGATGAGCGCGGCACTGTCGGCACTGTCACTTACCAATCACGGCGACATTAACTGGGCGAGCATGGCAGATGTGACCGCGCTACTGGCGCAAGGGCAAGATATTCAGCGTTAGGTGATGTTTTGCTCGAGAGGTACAGTCTGACACCTGTTAAAATTTTTTTATAATTAGTGTTATTTTTACATTATCTGTATACTCTATACCTATCTATATGTTTATCGATAAGTCTTAGCAATTCCATGTATAGCAATTCCATATGTCGTTGCTACAATTGCTAGCGGTTACTAATGTCACACTAAAACTTGTCACGTTCAATTATGTAGATACCAGTTGTGGAAATGTTAGTCTATCTAAAGACAATTTCGCCAATAAATGATGTGTATGACCGATATTGTAAAAAGTAATTTTTATAAACATATGAGTAATTTTCTCTGTTAAAACAAAAAAATAAATTTAATCTACGGTAAATTCAGTATATAATTCATTCTCTAAAGTAAATTGCAAGGTGTGGATATTTTGCGCTTTGCTGACGCTATTGGCGTAGCTAGGCGGATGACCCCTTTCTCACCGCGCGTTCATCCTTTACAATGGGTGTGTGGCACACATCATTGTTGTAGAAGCGCGACAAGCGCAAGCGCGACTTGTGGAAACCATGCTGACGTCCAATCGTCATGAGGTAACGGTGTACAAAACCGCCAAAGAAGGCTTGCAAGCTGTGCGTGAAGGTGCCATGGTCGATTTGGTACTGGTCTCAGCTAATTTACCTGATGGTAATGGCATTGAGTTTGCCGCCCGCTTACGGCAAAACGCTAGCTACTTTGGTACGCCTCTCATGATGATGGCTGAAGACGTGACCTACCGCATGCGCGGCTTAGAAATTATTGATGATTTTGTGCTCGAGCCCCTCGGTGCCAAAGAACTGCTCACTCGCGTCGAAGTGTTACTGCGCAAAAACGCTAAACCCTCGAGCCTCCAAGGGCGTTTTGAAGTGATTGGTGGGGTAGAAGTGGCCGTGCAAATCATTGCCCTTGCTCACCCGCATGGGGCACTCATGTTTGATGACGGCACGATTTTTTACTTTGTCAATGGCCGCATTGTGCACGCCCTACACACGTCTTTACACGGTGAAACCATCGTCAAAAACGTCATTCGTAGGCAGTCGGGGGCGTTTCGCTTTCAGCCTTATGTCATGCCAGAAACCACCAGCATGAACATCGACCCGCTGACGTTGCTACTGAAACTACATCAAGACAGTGCTGGCTTAAGTGAAGACGACATCGACAGCATGCCTGCCAAAAATACCCTCGAGAAAAGCACCCTCCTCGACAGCATGACCCAGCCTAACTTAGAGCAACTCAGTAACCTCGAAGGGCGTTTAGAGACTATGGGCGGGGCGCAAAGTGTACTGCCTATCTTGGCGCGCTCTTACGAACAAGGGGCGCTGATGTTCGATGACAACGTGACGATTTATTTGCACCATGGCATGATCAAACACATCATGCACCCGCGCTTAGACGGCGAAAATGCCCTGCGGGCAGTGGTGAAGCGTCGCAAAGGCAAGTTTCACTTTGAACCGCACGTTTCCCCGCCTGTAGACAGTTTGAATGTTCGCCTCGAGGCATTTTTGCTGGCACTGGCCAAAGAAGCTGACGAAGCCCGCCGCAATCGTCAGCGTGCGAGCAGCATCCCTACCATCGACTTGGAGCGCGATGGTATGTTGATTTTTCCCAGTTTTAAGCTTGCTTATACTTACGTAGAAATGATGAATAACGTGCAAACGTTTAATGTTTATGAAGGACGAGACAGCCGCCGTCAGCGCCCTTGTTTGGTGCTCGAGGGACGCCTGCTCACCATCGTAGCCTTGAACAGCTCCCTAGATGACGTCAGCGACGGGTTGCAGCGTCTGCGGGTGGCGTATTGATGGCCGATATTCTCATCGTTGATGACACCGCTAGTATCCGCCACTTGGTAAAAGCCGTCTTGCAACGGCAAGGCCACAGCGTCCGCGAAGCCCGTGAAGGTCATGCAGGCCTCGAGCAAGCCAACGCCCAACCGCCTGACCTATTGATTTTAGACATTGGTTTGCCTGATATCAGCGGTATTGAGGTTGCCCGACAACTGCGGGTGAGTCCGCTTTTGCGCGATTTGCCCATTTTGATGCTGACTGGTTTGAGCAGTACCGATCATATGGTGGCGGGTTTGCAAGTCGCTGATGATTACGTCACGAAACCCTTTGAAAAACGCGAATTGCTTGCTCGAGTCGATGTGCTTTTGCGCCGCCATCACGACGACCAACGCCTCAAGGGGCGGCTCGAGCACATTGGCGGGGCAGCGACGTTATTACAAACCGTCGCCAAAAGTGGTAATGGCGGTTTGGTGTTTGATGATGGCAGTATCGTCTATTTTGAAAAGGGTTTTGTAGTGCACGCTGAACACGGCACTGAACCTGACCGTGCTACCCCAATGGAGGTGCTGCGAAACATTTTTAACCGCGAAGAAGGCGCGTTTCACTTTGATCCTAGTTTGCGCCCCGTGGCCAACAGCATGGCTCGAGAACCCACCGCGCTACTCCTTGAAGCCGCCAGCCACTACGACGAAATCAACCGCAATGACGTGGTATCAACCCTCAACACCTCAGAACGGCTCATCGCCACCCAAGACATAGCCTATAGGCAAGACGTCACCCAGCGGCAAGCGGCGGACAGTCCTACAACATCCTCTGAGTTATCTTCATCTGAAACACCCCCAAAACGCAAACCGCGCCACGTTGATATTTCTAACTTAACCCTCTCGAGCCTTGCCGTCGTCGAAAGCCTCGCCGAAGCGTTAAGTTACATCGAAGGCTTGCACGGCAAGCAACCCTTTCGGGTCAGTGAACACGTCGACCCCGACACCAACGCGCCGTATTTGCTGTTTGATAGTGGCGACGTTAAGATTGTCTCCCAAAATAGCCACCTCAGCAATATTTCGCCAGAGACATCTGAACTGCTTAAGCTCGAGCTACTTGACTAATTAACACCCTTCAATAACGGTTTTAACAATGCCATCATACTGTCGGAAGCCGTGCCCAAGAATTTCGTAGGGTATTTGTATTGGCTGACATTCTGGCGGGGTCATTTAGCTGGAGCAAGCGTTCTGTGAACCATCACTGACGTGTTTGCGGTGGTGTTAATGGCTTGTTGGCAGCGACGCTTGGTAGTGTTTGCACCCGTTACGTATCTAAGACAACTCGAGAAAGTACAGGTTATTGCATGCAACGTAAATCAGGTCACTGGTGGCAAGAAGGCATTATCTATCAAGTTTATCCGCGTTCGTTTCAAGACAGTAACGCCGATGGGGTCGGAGATATTGGCGGTATTATTGACCGCTTGGACTACTTTGAAGACCTGGGTATCGACGCCATTTGGTTGAGCCCTATCTATCCTTCGCCCATGCACGATTTTGGTTATGACGTAGCGGACTATTGCGATGTTGACCCGTTGTTTGGGTCGCTGGCGGATTTAGATAGGTTGCTCGAGGCAGCCCATGCTAGGGGTCTCAAACTCATACTTGATTTAGTCCCCAACCACACCAGCAGTGACCATCCTTGGTTTCAAGAAAGCCGCAGCAGCCGCGACAATCCCAAACGAGACTGGTACATCTGGCGCGATCCTGTAAACGGCCAACCGCCCAATAACTGGCTCAGTTGTTTTGGTGGTTCTGCTTGGGAATATGACGAACGCACCGGGCAATACTACTTGCATAGTTTCGAGCGGCGGCAACCTGATCTTAACTACCGCAACCCCGAGGTGATGGCGGCCATGTTGGACGTAATGCGTTTTTGGCTCGAGCGCGGGGTCGATGGTTTTCGGGTTGATGTGATTGAGTTTATCAGCAAACACCCCGACTTGCCCGATGAACCCGTTGACCCCCACTGGGACGAGGTTGAACCTTACGGGCAGCTCGAGCATATCTATTCACGCAACCAACACGACGTGCATCCCTTGATTCAGCAGATGCGCCAGGTCGTAGACAGTTTTGAAGATCGGGTGCTCATCGGTGAAATTTTCGTGTTTGATGAGACCATCGCTTCTTATTATGGGGAAGACAACGAGTGTCATTTGCCGTTTAACTTCAACCTTATCTATCATCCGTGGCGGGCAGGCAAAGCCAAAGCCGACCTAGACGCGGTAATGCAGGGTGAGATGGACATGCCGCCCTTAAGTAAGTACTACGACTGGCAAGCTGACGTTATTCGCAACACGGTGGAAAACTACGAAGCCGCCATTGCCGGTAAAGGTTGGGGCAACTGGGTACTCGGCAACCACGACCAGCACCGCATGGCTACTCGAGTAGGCTCACACGCCCAAGCCCGCATCGCCACTATGCTACTACTTACCTTGCGAGGTACACCCACCTGCTACTACGGCGACGAAATCGGCATGAGCGATGTGCACATTCCCCCGCACAAGATTCAAGACCCGCCCGCCATCAATCAACCCGAGGTTGCCAACTTGTTCGGACGCGACCCCGAACGCACCCCCATGCAGTGGGACGCTTCTGTTCATGCGGGTTTTTGCCCTGCTGAGGTAGAACCGTGGTTGCCACTTGCGCCGGATGCTGATACCCGCAACGTGGTTCAACAAGAAAATGACCCTACGTCGATGCTGGCACTTTTCAAAGCCTTAACGCAGTTGCGCCGCCAAGAACCCGCTTTGCACGCAGGTGATTACGCCACCGTAGAGGTGGGAGATGCGTCAGACGCGGTATTTGCCTATCGCCGTGACCACGACGCCGGGGTGACGTGGGTGGTGGTGCTTAACTTTAGCAGCCATCCTTACACGCTAGACCTGAGTAGCCTTGCTGGTGAAGCAGAGATTGCTTTGTCTAGTGGCATGACGCGGGAGGGGAAGGTGTCGCTCGAGCACCTGCATCTTGCTGCCGATGAGGGTTTAGTGTTGCGGCTCAGTTGAAAGCTCAGTTATCAGTTGAAGGCTCAGTTAAAGGCAATGAAAAACGGCTCGAGTTGGTAGTGGCTCGAGCCGTTTCTATCAATCTACTCAATCAATGTGAGCGGTTAGTTGACGTGTCTAAGCTGCTTGACACTAAGCGCACGCTTGCAAAAAATGCAACATCGCCCGCATACCCTTGTAGTAGTTCTCGACAAAAATATGCTCGTTGGGCCCGTGCACTTGCGCCCCCCGATGGGCAAACCCCACAAACACCATATCTTTGGCATGCGGTTTCATCAAACTGGCAATGGGCACGCTGCCGCCGACAAGCTCAAAGACAATGTCGTGCTGCCAGTTGGCCTCGAGGGCGGTTTTCATCGCCGCTACGGCGGGCGCGTCGGTAGATAGTAGCACCGCAGGCGAACCAGCATCCAAACGGCGCAGTTCGCTTTTGACTGTGTCTGGTGTGTGTTGGCGCACGTGTTCGCTGACTTTGGCAAAGACGTCTTCAGGGTCTTGGTCGGCTACTAAGCGGCAACTGACTTTGGCTAAAGCGCGGCTGGGGATGACGGTTTTGAAACCTTCTTCGGCGTAACCCCCGCGAATGCCGTTGATTTCTAGTGTCGGACGCACGCCCGAACGTTCGTGCACGTTATAACCGGGTTCACCCCAGTAGGCAGGTGCAGCGGCGACTTGTTGCCAAGTTTCTTCAAGTTGAGCGTTAGCCACTGCCAGACGAGTACGTTCTTCTGCGGATAAAGTGCGCACGTCATCATAAAAACCCGCAATACTCACTTTGCCCGTGTCATCGTGAAAGGTAGCAATCAATTCGCACAGGGCTTGCAGTGGGTTGTGCAAGGTGCCACCAAATTGCCCACTGTGCACGTCGCGAATGGGGCCTTGGATTTCCAGTTCCATCGTGATGATCCCTCGCAAGCCTACGGGCAAAGAAGGATACTCAGCGTCGATGACACTGCCATCGCAGATAACTGCGATATCGGCGGCAAACTTGTCGGGTTCGTCGGCAAGTAACCCTGCAATGGTGGCCCCGCCGGATTCTTCTTCGCCTTCAAAGGCCACAATCACGTTGACATCCAGCCCATCGGTACGAATCAGTGCCTCGAGCGCCGCAAGTTGTGACATCACGTTGACCTTGCTGTCTGCTGTCCCGCGCCCATAAAGTTTGTCGCCCTTGATGACCGGCTTAAAGGGATCAGTATCCCAGCCGTCTTCAACGACAGCAGGTTGCACGTCGTAGTGACCGTAGAGCAGCACGGTAGGGGCATTGTCTTTTACGTGGTGGTGGGCGTAGACCAAGGGGTGGTTGCCATCTGAGTGCTCGAGTAACGTTGCTTCTAACCCCAAGTTAACGAGCCGACCTTGCAACCACGTCGCAACTCGCCGCACGTCTTCAGTACGCTGGGGTTGGGTGCTGATGCTCGGTATTTCCACCAGTGACATCAATTCATCCAAAAATCGTTTGTGATGGGTTTCTAGGTAGTCCGTAGCCGTTGTTGTTTGCTTATTCATGAAGCCATTGTGACACGCAGCTGACACGTAGGTAGTGCTTGATATATCAGGTCGCATACATGAACCTTAAGGATTCATAAGGGGATACATGAGTGTGTTGTTGGCGGTTTCAAAGCGCTGAAAAAAGGCCAATTCGGAGATGCGCACCCGTTCACAAGCGTTGGCTCGAGCTAAATCGACCCGCACAGCATGCACACGCCCTTGCCAGTTGGGGTGCTCAGCAAGGTCAAAATATAACCGCTGACGGTGTGCTTGCTGCCTTACAAAGGACTCGCCGCTAAAGCGTGACTGGGCGTCGCGCCAAAAAACATCAAACAACAGTGGCATACCAGGTTGTGGGTTCTCGCATGAGACGGTCATGCCTAAAACATGGATATCATCGGTATCAAGTTCAAAGCTGCTGACGTCGTAGACGACGCCAGGGTCGTTCCCGGTAACGCGATAGTAGCCAGATGCCAGTTGGGCGAGGTCTTGGCGGGGGCGGTTGGGGACGTTGAGGTCGGCAATTTTGAGTAGCGCAGGCCTAGCACGGTAAAAGCGCAATTCGCCTGCAAAAAACTCGCTGCAATTTTGGGCGTAGACCAGCTCCAAGCTGAGTTGCTCGAGCATCCCACTATTGCGCCACGCGGCGTGCGGTAGTGGCACAAACACACTGCCCGTATTAGCACGAAAATGTAGCATGGCGTCGCGGTCAACGGTGTTTTCACCCCGCCAAGAAAGCCGCACCATAGGTCCACCTACCAGATCAACCTGCCTGTTAATAAAGCGGCAGCGCACCTGCACAAAAATACCGTCGATATCTCGAGCGTCAAGTGCGAGGGCGCTTAGGTCATAGTCGTGACGGCGTCGGGTCGTGGCCGAATAGCGGGTTAATGGGGGCATGTCTGCAACCGGCGGTAAATCGCTCAGTTGCAGGGCGTTTTCCAAATCAGCTGTTAACGGGTGGCGCTCAAAGCGGGGGATGAATGCTTCAGGTATGGTGGTAACGAGGGCTTCGGGGGAGGCGGCATCGGGGACGCGGCGCACTGTTGTGGGTGTCGTCGTGGTGATGAGCTCGAGCCATGGTTGGTTGTTCATGTCCCCCCACTGACCAGCTGCAAAGGTACTCGACCACGTGGGCATCATGAGGTTGGGGTCAATGGTGGTGCCGTCAACTTGGGCGTGAGCAGGGGCGTATACCGTGGCACGGCAGGCGCTCACCTCGAGCGTCGTGCGCTCTGCTGGTTCTAGCTGCAAACGCAAGCTTGACGGTAAACCGGGAAAGTGCTCGATAGCCGTGCGTTCACGTTGCAACCCCCCAAAGATTACAGGTGCTTTGCTTCGGGGTTGTTTGCCTGCTGCTGCCGAAGGCCGTTCTCTGATATCAAGTACGGCGCGGTCACCAATAAGCGGTATACCCGAAGCATCAATGGTCGCCTCATAAGCAAAATCAACTTCGACGTAGTAAGGCGCAAGTTCCACGAAAGGCGCTTCGGTACTGCCAATACGCAAGAGTGTTTGTGAAGGTGTTACCTGTTCAATCTGACAAGGCAGTTGCCAGTGCGGTGCAGGCAAGGGTTCGGGACGACGCGCCCAGACGATGTTGTACATACTCAGGGCAACAGGTTCGTATTGGGGCAAAAAAGCCCGATAAAACCACCAATTAATGCGCCGATTCCACGTTTCCCACCACGTAAAACTCTCACGCAAGGTAGTGATGTAAGCAGGTTGGCTGTCTTGGAGTACCTCGAGATACTGGTGGCGTTCTTGCCCTAGCGCGTGAATGATGTAGTCGTGGCCGGCGGCATTGTTAGCGCCCGCTGCCACATCAAGGGCGGTGGTGTAAGTAGAAAATACCCGCTGTTGAGCAGGGATATCTGGCAGTTCTTGGGCAATGGCACGTCCTAGTACAGCAGCTTCGCTGTAAGGTTTCACAATGTAACCGCCCAATTCGGGCACGAACATATGCCGCGACATGTCAGTGCTTGCTTCAATCAAGCGGATGTTGTTGCTGCTGTTATTGTTGAGCAGTGCCGCGTACGCCATCGGCAGGGTTGCTGCTATGAGCATGACAGCGTAGCGCCATAGGGGGCCTATTTTTGCAGGTAGGTGCTGCAGGGGTTTGGCTCGAGCTACCTTGCTACCAACCAAGCGCAAGACATACGCGACTGCCCCTAGTGATGCCCACAGCGTCGGCGAAGCGTAACGCACGCTGACACTCCCGCCTACTGTACTGACCGCCCAAGCGATTAAACCTGTACCTAACAAATACGCCAACACATACGCCCGCACGTCACTGCGTTTCCAACCGATGACAATCAGCGCGATAGCCAGCAGCGCCAGTACCGCAAACAGGAGCGCCCAACCTGTGCTGACAAAAATATCGCTGAGGGCATATACGTTACTTTCGCCAAAGTACCAAAACTGATCATGACGCACGTCGCGCCAGTTGTAGATTAACCACGCCCAAGCATGTCCGCCTGTGAGCAGATTGGCCACAATGGTGAAGGTAGTGGCTGCCGTGAATACGTACAAAGCGTAACGCCGCAAGAGTTGCCAAAATGAACGCACCGGCAAAAACCACAACACCCCCCCGAGGGTCAGCGCCAACAGTGACGCCGTGCCGTAGTCATTACTCCACAGATGTTGCAAACCCGCAATCACCCCCAACACGGTTGCGCGCTGCCAAGGTTTGGGGAGGCGTGCGACGTGCAACAAGGCAACAGCAGTAAAATAGATAAGCACCGCCCGCCAACCGAGCATAGAATTACCGGGATAAAACAAAAACCACGTGAACCCAATGCTGTAACGCCCTACCACCAAAGCAGCAAGCAGGGCAAGGCTCGAGGCAAGCGGCCTAAACCCAGCAAGTCGCGCCAGCAAATACCCTGAAAACGCAAACGCAAACGCGTGCAGTAAATGTGTAGCTGCTTCGGAGGCTGCCAAATCACTACCGAATAAACGAAACATGCCGTACATGGTGTAAGTTGTGCCCAGTCCCAAATAGGTTTGAAAGTCGCGCCCGGGTAGTTCGCCCGCCAAAATGCGGCGCAAGGGGTTGTAGGTTTGAAATGAACCGTTGAGTGGGTAAAAGGTGATGTCAGTTGCTTCTAGCATCACAAAGCGGCGGGGGATGTCGCCTGCGCCGACCACCAACAAGATGACGAGGATAGCCTCGAGCCACTCGAGCCACTTCACCTGCGTGCGCTTACGTACTGTGGGTATCTCTCTAAAAACGGACGTTTTCACAGCTTGACCTCACCAGCGTACTGGCGCTGGCGTTTATGACGCAGCGTAAAATTGTCTTTATAAAAACAAAGCATAGACACGAAATTTCAAATATGGGATTTTTGCAGCCGTACGTTTTCATATGTTTCCATACATTTATTGTGTTGGGACTGTATGGGCACAACATTATGCGCATACGTAAGCCATCACAGCAGCGATTTCAAAATACCATGTAGCCGAGCAAAGCGCGGTGATAATCCTACAGCAAAGTCACTGGGTTAAGGTAATCAGTTTGCTAGGTGGTTAGTTCGTGGTAATCAGTTCGTGGTAATCAGTTCGTGGTAATCAGTTTGCGACGAGTTGTGCCAGAAAATATTGATGGATGCGGTCGTCATCAGCGAGTTCGGGGTGAAACACCGTGGCCATGACCCGCCCTTGTGCCACCATGATGGGATCTCCTGCATGTTCTGCAAGTACGGTGACGTCTTTGCCAACGCTAGCGATGCGCGGTGCACGGATAAAAATGGTGTGAAAGGGATGGCTATTTGAGGTTGACAAGCCCGCATGAAAAGCTTCCTCGAGCGTCACCTCCACTTCAAACGACGCCACCTGCCGCCCGTAAGCGTTGCGCTCAACTGCCATATCAATCAGGTTCAAATGCAACTGCTCTGGGTAGCCCACGATTTCTCGAGCAATAGTAATTGCCCCCGCACATGTCCCCCAAATGGCTGCGCCCGTCTGATAAAACGCTGGCAAGGCTTCGTCAAACCCATAGTTACGAATCAGTTTGGCCATGGTCGTTGATTCACCGCCGGGGATGATCAAACCAGCAAGTCCCGTTAGCTGTTCGGGTAAGCGCACTTCTTGTACGTCTGCGCCTTGTCTTTCTAGGGCGTGACGGTGCTCGCGAAAAGCACCTTGCAGTGCTAATACGCCTACTCGAGCGTCACTCATGGGGTGTCCTTGCTTGTGTCATCGGTATTTTCTGCGTCTTGGGTCATGGTTTCATGCGTTTCTTCGGGAGGTGTCTCTACGGCTTGCGCTTGACCGAGGGGAAACTCGCGTTTGATGCCTTGCTCGAGGCCTTCAGCAAACACCAGCGCTAAGTTGTTGACCTCAATTACCCAATCAAAGGTCATTTGGCTCAAATAGCGCAGCACATCGGGCATCTGTTCGGTGGTTAAGTCGCCTTGCGCCAAGGTGATATGCGGCACCCACGCTTCAGGGTGATAGTGCAAGTTGGTGCTGTAAGCGTGTTCTGATAGGTCGCTCCACAGTTCTTGATGGCACTTTGACAGTAACGTGCTGCGCACGAGTGACAAATAAATAATGGGACGCGGGGCAGCAAATACCCCCAAGCCAGAAATACGCACCGAATAAGGGGCAGTGTTAGCAGCAATACGCGCTAAGCGGTCTTCGATGTCGTCGTCGTAGTGTTCGCTCACGTGATAGGAAAAATGCGGAAAGGGTGCAGCGTAGATTTTTTGCAAGCCGAATTCGCTCTCGAGCTCCGCCCAAATATTGCGCACCCGTTTGCTGGTGTCATCATCAAGCAAAGACACCACCGCTTGAATGCTGCGGTCTTGTACGGTGTCCACGCGAATACCGCGTTCGGGAAGGCTTTGTTGGTTCATGGTAGTGGGTTCATGGCTGGGTTCACGGTAACAGCTGGGCAGATAGCAAGGTTAGCTCGAGGGTCACGCCAGCCTAGCAAGGGTGACAAAGAAAAAGGTCAAGGGCATCAGCGCGTCCAATGTAGGCGTAATCTTAACGCAGGTAGAGGCGTTGCGTATACCCTCTGATAACTGTTGCTGCTGTAATGGCTTGTGCTCGCAATCTTATGTCGTTCTCTGTTTTCTGTTGCCTCTCTACTTTTAGGTGAAAACTTTTAGGTTAAAACCACGTCTTTTAGGTTAAAATCACGTCTAAAACCACGTCTTTTAGGCTAAAACCGCGTCAGTGGGGTCTTTGTCGGCACGCGTTGCACGCTTGGCAATGATGTCGGCGATGGCTTTGCGCGAGTGCACCAAACCATTTTCGATGAATACATCGCTAGTGCGCGTACCGAACCCTGCTGAACCGAGCACATACAAGCCGGCAATGTTGCTCTCAAAGGTGTCGTAGTTGAGTTCTGCCACGTGATTGTCGCCGACGCGCACGCCAACTTGCTCGAGCAAACTTGGTTCAGCGTAATAACCCGTGAGGGCAAATGTCTGATCCGTTGGGATGTGCAACGTCTCCACGCCCGTGTCGGTCTGTTTTTGAACGATGACAGCATCTGGGGTAATTTCTTGCACGGTGGTCTTAAAGTGCGCGGTGATGCTACCTTCTTTGACGCGGTTTTCAAGGTTAGGGCGAATCCAATACTTCAAACTGTGGCGAAAGTCTTCCCCCCGGTGAATCATGGTGACGTTGGCACCGCCTCGGTGCAAGTCCAGCGCGGCATCAGCGGCACTACTGCCGGCACCAATAATGGTGACGTTACGCTGCCAAAAGGGATGCGCTTCGCTGTAGTAATGGCTGACGTTGGGCAGGTCTTCACCGGGAATGCCGAGCATTTTGGGGTTGTCAAAATAGCCCGTGGCCACAGCCACTTTATCCGCATACAACGTGCGGGACTGCCCTTTGCAGTTAACGTCAACCACAAACCCATCACCACTGCGCGCTAAGCGGGTGACTTCGGTGTACAAACTGAGGTTTAGGTTTTCGGCAGCGGTTACTTTGCGGTAGTAGTCGAGGGCTTCTTTGCGGGTGGGTTTATCCGTTGCGGTAATCAGCGGGTGGCCGCCAATTTCTAAGCGTTCTGAGGTGGTAAAAAACATCATGTAGGTCGGATAGTTATAAATGGCGTTGACGATAGTACCTTTTTCAACGACCTCGTAGTTGAGGCCTGCGCGTTTGGCTAAAATGGCGGCTTCTAAACCGATAGGTCCTGCGCCAACGATAATAAGGTCACGTTTGGCAAAATCACTCATAGCATCAAGCCTAGCAAATGGTGATGAGCTCGAGCGTGTCAGAGACACACTTACGCTATATTCAACGAGTTTTCATGTCATCTTATAAAAAACTAACTAACGCGATTTTTCGCAGGGTATATCAGCTTGGGTGACTGCTTTTGAGGCATCCTTGTGTTGTTTTGATGACCCTAACAAAAGACCCTGACGACAAAAGACCCTGACAAAAGAATGCGTTCATAACGTTTGGTGATGGTTTGATGATGTTGTGTGTTCGAACAGTTAAATGTTAGATACTGCTTTAGATACTTCTTTTCCTGCTACGTACACAGCCTGCAAATGGTCATAAGCAAATGTCTCGAGCGGGTTTTGTTCCCACACGGCCAAGTCTGCTTGTGCGCCTGCTTGTAACGTGCCGACGTGTCCCTCGAGGCGAATGGCTTTGGCGGCGGTGCTGGTCGTAGCTTGCAAGACTTCTAGTAAAGAAAGCCCAATAGCGTGCAGTAAGCGCAGTTCGTCAATTAACCGTCCGTGATGATTGAGGGGCGTACCCGCGTCGCTGCCAGCCACAATAGGCACGCCCGCTTGCCATGCTTCTTGGGTGTTGCGTTGGTGTACCTCTAAGATGGGGGCGGTTTTTTCAACAATCCAAGCAGGGATGTGGCTTGCCCCTTCGATGATGGCGTCGGGTGCGGCCAAGGTGGGCACCAAAAAGCGCCGCTGTAACAGGTCTAAGGCTTCGTCGCTCCAGTGGTCAAACGCGCCGTGTTCGATAGTATCAATGCCAGCTCTCAAAGCATTACTGATGCCAGCGATGCCTTGTGCGTGGGCGGCGGTGTGTTTGCCAGCTTTGTGGGCTTCTTCGATGCCAGCACGCAATTCGTCTTCAGTAAAGGCTTCTGCGCCTGCTTTGACGCCCTTAGTCACCACGCCGCCTGTGGCCATGAATTTCAGCAGGTGAGCGCCGCGTTTGAGTTCGTCTCTGGCGGCTGCCCGTACCCCATCTACTCCATCAGCTTCATGTCCGAAGGCATACCCGTGTCCCCCTGTCATGGTAATGTTGTGCCCTGAAGTAACGATGCGTGGTGACACTAGCAAACCCGTTTCAGCGGCGCTAGCAAGGGTAATCGCCAAGTTGTCAGGCCCACCCAAATCGCGCACGGTAGTGACGCCTTTGGCGAGTTGTTGTTTGAGGTGGTGTTGGGCGTGCAAGGTGCGTTCAATCAGCGACCAGCGCATTAAGTTGCTCACCGGGTCGGCGCTGCCATCCAAACACACATGCACGTGGGCGTCAATCAAGCCGGGGGTAACGTAGCCTTCTAGCGACATAGCGTCATCATAGGCACTGTCTGCGGCTGCAAACTTGGTAATACGTCCGGCTTCGACAGTGAGGTGGCCGCGCTCGAGCGTCCCCGTTTCTGGAAAGACAAACTGCCCAAAAAACGTCTTGTTTTTGTTGGTGTGAGACGTTGTCGTAGTCATGCGTCAGTGTAACCGCTACGCCGTGGTATCTGCCGTGGTATCTGCTGAGGTCTCCGTTGTTGTCTTTGGTGCGATGCTGTTTACATGCTGGTCGTGTTGTGAGACAAGTGACGCATCCGACAAGTACAAATGCAGTAAGACGTCAAGCCAATGGTTATTGCTTATCCAAAGGCATGCGAGAAACGCTGGCGCATATTTACTTGAAGTGAAGGGCTACAGATTACTGCACTTGTTGCCAAGGTTCACCGACCACGAAATAGTTGTGCATACCTTCTAGCACCGGGCGTTCGGTAGAGGCAAACTGTGCCGGATCAAACAGGGGATAGAGGAGCACCGTGCGGCCAAGTTGGATGACTCGAGATTGCACAAACGCTTGCGCTAGCGGACGAGATACGTTGCTCGGCGGGTAGACGATACCGTTGATGTCACGCTGAATGGGCAGTGACACACTAAAACTAAGTACTACCACCAACCCCAACAGCACCCCCCCAACAGCCCCCAAAATACTGCCGGGGAGGGTTTTAAGCTTGAGGGCGCGTGCCAAAAAGCGGCCAGCAAACCCCAAACCAACCGCTATCACCACGCCAGCAATCAAACTCGCCCCGATGTTGCGCGTCGATAACAGCAAAAGCGGACGGTAGACCACAAGCGTACCAACCCCAACGACCAACCCAGACACATTGCGCTGGGCGGCCAAGGCGGTAATCACCGTGATGGTGAGGAAGAAAAGCGCATCAAGCCACATTAACTGCGAATATCATACCCTGCTTGGCGCACGCTTGTGATGATATTTGCCATGAAGCCATCGACCTCTTCGTCGCGTAGGGCGCGCTCAGCATCCCGAAAACGTAACCGCAACGCCACACTCTTGCTGCCTTCGGGGATGCGGTCACCTTGGTAGACATCGAAAGGCACCAGTGACTCGAGCTTCTCTCCTGCAGCCTGTTGTACCTGTTTTTGCAAGCTGGCATAGGCCAATGTTTCTGGCACCACTACCGCCAAATCGCGTTCGGCATATGGCTGACGGTTGATGTCTTCAAAGCGCTGCGTGGCGCGCTTAAGCGGCAAAGTAAGTTCAGCAACAAAGGTGTCCGGCAGTTCAAAAGCAGCAGCAATGCGCGGGTGCACTTGACCCAAGTAGCCAACGTCATGATAGTCACCGTCTGAACCTAGCCAGTAGACCCTTGCCGATACCCCCGGGTGCAAATGTGGCGCAGAATCAGCCGAGGCTGGCTCGAGCAGCAAGTGACTGCCCAAAAAGTGCCCCAAGGTTTCTAACAGTCCCTTGAAGACGAAAAAGTCTACCTTGCTGGCCGCTTGCCACGACGCTCCCACCCAATCACCAGACAGTAGAATACTCAAACGTTCACTTTCTTGATGGTTAAACACGCGCCCGATTTCAAACATGGCGAGGCCACTTTCCCGTTGGTTGTTGCGTGCTGCCGTTAATAAGCCCGGATAGAGCGCCGTGCGCAAAACGCTGCGTTCGACCCCTTGCGGGTGAGTGAGTTTGATGATGGCCTCGGGCGCAGCCGCTGCTTTGAGTTCATCAGGGCCAGTAAACGCGTAGGTGATGGTTTCTTGCATGCCCATTGCCGCCAAGGTGCTGCGCAAGTGACGGTGGGTAATGTCTGCTTGGGGCGGCACAAAGTGCATATGCGGGATGGTTTCAGGAATGGCGTCGTAACCGTGCAAACGGCTCACTTCTTCAATTAAGTCTTCTTCGATGGCAAGATCAAAACGCCAACTGGGCACATGCACCTGCCAAGGATGTTGGCTGCTGTCGACTGTGCAACCAAGTGCCTCGAGGGCAGCTTGTTGTTCCGTTTCGGGTACGTCAATCGCCATCAAAAACGCCACCCGTTCAGGGCGAAAGGGGACAGTGCGGGCGGGCATGTCAGCACCCGTATCGACTAAGCCAGCGTGCACCGTACCGCCAGCCAGCTCAGCAATGAGTTGGGCAGCTCGAGCTGCCGCAATGGGTGGCAAGTTAGGGTCAACCCCGCGTTCAAAACGGTAGTGAGCATCAGTCGATAACCCCAAGCGTTTGGCGGTTTTGCGAATAGTGACCGGTTCAAAGTGCGCGACTTCCAAAGCCACGTTTTGGGTGCTGGCTTTGACGCTGTGATGCAAACCGCCAATGACACCTGCCACCCCAATCGGACGGGTGTCTGCACCTTCTGGGGTGATGCCCGGCATGGTGATGAGCAGGTCGTGTTCGCTCAAGGTCACGTCTTCATCGCCCAAGGTGCGCAAGGTTTCGCCTTCGTGGGCGCGGCGTACCACAATCGTATCGTCTTCTAGATCGTCGCGGTCGTAAGCGTGTGAGGGTTGCCCTAATTCAAAGGTGACGTAGTTGGTGATGTCCACGACGTTGTTACGGGGGCGCAAACCTAGTGCTGCCAAGCGGCGTTGTAACCACAGCGGGCTCGGGGCAATCTCGACGCCTTTAATGAGCGCCAAGGTAAAACGGGGGCAACCGTCTGTATCTTCAACCTTGACTGTCAGACCGTTGCTTTGTTGGCTGTCTAAGCGGGGGCTGTCTTGGGCAGGGTGATGAAGTTCTAAATTAAGTTTGGCGGCCAAATCTCTGGCGATACCCAAAACGCTAAACGCATCGGCGCGGTTGGGGGTAAGTTCTAGCTCTAAGACGGTCTCGAGCGGCCACACGTCCTCTAAAGCTTGTCCAGGGGTGACATCACGACCAAATTCAATCAAGCCCGCTGCATAGTCGTACACGCCCAGTTCTTTGGGGCTACACAACACCCCTTGACTGGGTACACCCACCATCTCGCGGCTTTCTACCAGCAAATCAACAGCTGGGAGGTGCGTCCCCGGTAGCGCCAACGCGGTAAGCATGCCCTTGCGGGTGTTGGGTGCGCCCGTTACTACGGTGTAGGTTTTATCGCCCGTACTGACTTTGGTGCGCAGCAGGTGGTCACTGTCTTTAATGGGAG
Organism: uncultured bacterium; assembly: GCA_964550765.1. Lineage (GTDB taxonomy): Bacteria > Deinococcota > Deinococci > Deinococcales > Trueperaceae > JBCCBI01. Next base: position 86,776 of record CAZKAZ010000009.1, read on the forward strand.
AAACATCAGTGACTTCGGCGACAAACGTACCCGCAGGTGCGCCGGGTTGTACGTCTACCACGTCTACTTCCAGCCCCAAGCTATTAAGCGTTTGACTAATCTCGCTGATGGGATTGAACGCAATGGTGGTGGTGTCTTGTTTCGTGCCTTGCATGAAGCGCTCTAGTAGGCCTGCTTGCAAGTCAGGGAGGAGTTGCTCGAGCCAACTGTAGGGAATGCGCATTACAACCTCCCAAACTGGCGCAGCACCCGCATGTCGCTGTTGTACAAGTAGCGAATATCGGGAATGTTGTAACTAACGAGCGCCAAGCGGTCAATGCCAAACCCAAACGCAAACCCGGTGCAGTTTTCATAGCCGACAGCTTTAAACACGTTCGGGTGCACCATGCCGCAACCGCCTAGTTCTAACCATTCTTCGCGCCCTGTTTTGGGGTTTTTCCACCAGATGGCAAATTCTGCGCCTGGTTCCACGAAGGGAAAATACGACGGTTTGAGCATGGTGCGGGTGTTTTCGCCAAACAGTGCCGTGGCCATTTGGGTGATTGCCCCCTTGAGATCGGCCATGGTGATGCGCTCACCTACCACTAAAGCTTCCAGTTGATGGAACATGGCTTCGTGGGTGGTATCAACGGCTTCGTTGCGGTAGACCTTACCGGGGACAATCACCTTAAAAGGGGGTTCGTGGGTTTCCATATAACGCACTTGCATGGGGCTGGTGTGGGTTCTAAGGACGCGCCCATCGCTGGTCCAAAAGGTGTCTTGTAAGTCCCTTGCGGGGTGATAATCCGGGGTATTGAGGGCGTCAAAGTTGTGAAATTCGTCTTCAAGTTCTGGCCCGGTGCCTACGTCGTAACCCATGCTGGCAAAGATATCGATGAGGCGGTTGGTGATGGTGGTAATCAGGTGCAGTCCCCCGACCGAATAGGGTACACCCGGAAGCGTGACGTCAACGCGTTCTTTTTCGAGGGCAGCATCTAAAGCGGCTTGCTCGAGCGCTTCTTTACGAGCACTAATCGCCTCGGTTAGTTCGGTTTTGAGGGCGTTAATGGCTTGCCCGGCTTCGCGGCGTTCGTCAGCTGGCAAATTGCCAAGTGTTTTGAGTTGTTGGGTCAACGCACCTTTTTTGCCCAGATACGCTACCCGCACGTCTTGCAAACTTTTTAAGTCGGGTGCGTTAGCAATCGCGGTAAGCGCTTCTTCTCGCATGATTCTCCTCTTAATGAAAGTTAATAATCACTTAAATTTCTGATAGTTGCTTGTGTGTAAACAATCAGGCTGATAGGTATTGGCATCACGTACGTATGAAAACGCACTGAACGTGTTGATATCGGGTTGCCCTTGCTAGCTATAGGCTGGCAACGTGCCAATCTTACCAATAAAAAAACACCGCCTGAACAGGCAGCGTCGAAAGTGCGTGAAGCGGGGATGTTCCGTCACGCTAGTGTGTAAAGGTAAACACAGGTTGCATTGCTGTACTTTAGCTCAGTTGCATAGCGTCGTCAACAGTGTTGTGCGTGTCAAAAGATAGACGTGGGCATCAGGCTGGTTGGGCATCAGGCTAGGTGCAAGGTTAGGCTTGGGATGAGGGGTGCTCGAGCAAGTCGGAACAGGGTTCGTGGCTCGAGCGCTGCTTCGTTCGTGTCTTCTAGAAACGTGTTGACCGTATTGCCTCCCAAAGCAGACATGTTAACTGCAAGCGCAATCGAGGTACTACTCGGTTCGTGGTTAACGTTGTATTCGCCTAAAACGAGACTGCTCGCCATGAAAAATACCAAAGTTTTCACGGAGACTTTTACGGAGACTTTTACGGAGGCTGTAAGGAATTAACGCAAACCTGCGGCGCGGTAGATATCCCAAACAGCTTGCAAGCTGCGTTTGCCTTCAGTGCCGCTCACTAAAGGCGTACGCTTTTGATGGATGCTCGAGACAAAATCCTGCATTAACGCCATATGGCCAGTAGCAGCAATGCCTCTGGGGTCTGCGCCTGCCCCTGCATCATCACCTTCTGCTGGCATCATGGGGGTAACCTGCCCCGGTTCTGTAAGCGTCCAACGGCGCACGTGTTCGCCTTCGATTTGAATGCCACCTTTGTCGCCGTAGAGTTCTAAACGGTGAGCAAACCCAGGGGCAGCTGTGGTGGTCGCGGTGATGGTGGCTTTTGCCCCCGAAGCAAACTCGAGCACCCCCACTAGCGTATCTTCGACTTCAATGGGGTGCTCGAGCGTTCCTGCACGCGCTTGCACGTTCACTGGGTCACCGAAGTACCACACCAACAAATCTAGCAAGTGAATCCCCTGATTCATCAACACACCCCCACCATCGAGCGCCCACGTACCGCGCCACGCCGCTTGTTGGTAATAAGCAGCACTGCGAAAATATGGCAGGCTAATCAGTCCCATACGCAGCGTCCCCAAGTCTCCGGCAGCAACCGCTTGTTGTACGCTTTGAAAAAGCATCTCACCGCGCCGTTGCAACATCACTGCCAACGTGACGTTCGCCTGCTTGCAAGCAGCAATCATGGCGTCTGCATCGGCTGGATGAAGGGCGATGGGTTTTTCCACCATGACGTGCTTGCCTGCGTTAGCGGCGGCGATAGTCTGTTCGGCGTGTTGACCACTGGGCGTACAGAGGCTAAGGGCGTGAATATCGCTGTGGTTGAGGGCAGCATCAAAACTGAGGCAAGGCACGCCGAAACGGGCGGCAATCGTAGCAAATTGTTTGGGGTCGTAGTGCACCACTGCTGCAAGGTGGGCGTTAGGCGTGTGGTTGATGGCAGTGACGTGAAAGTCGGCCACGCTGCCCGTACCGACGATGGCGAACCCAAGACTACTGCTGTGATTGTCACTATGATCTTTGCTGTAGCTGTTTGGGTTGGTGTTGGCTGCGTTCATGGCTGTCCTTTCTGGAGATACTGTTGTAAGTATTCAATGGATAAGTATCTAGTCAATCAATTATAAAAATCAATTTATTGAAAAAAATTTTCTATAGATTAATTGGTACTTTCACTCGAAGTCTAATGTGTGTTTAGGTGAGTATTGAGGTGCATTGATACGGGCTGTATGGCGATGTGTGGCGCAGTTGCCGGTAGGGAGTCATCATCCTCGAGCCATGATTACTCTCGAGCCATGACGAGGGCGTATAACCTCGGCAAGTAGAACAGCAACGCCGCCGTATTGAGCAGCGCCATGATGGCAAACGCACTGCGATAAGCTTCCCCCGGATAGCGCCCGAGTTCGTTGGTGACAAAAAATGAACTGACATATGCCCCGACCCCCCACTGCACCAACGCACTGCCGCCAAAGCCAAACAGGTTAATGGCCGTCGCAGCTCGCCCAGTCATATGCGCTGGAAACACCCGCCGCACTTCGGAAAGCGACAACAGTGAAAACGCCCCCCCGATGCCGTAGAGATAAAACACGCCTGCTAGTAACCATAGGGGTGCACCACTCGGAAACACGCTGATGACGAAAAGTGCCCCGCTCAACCCCGCTGCTGCTACTGCAAAACTCACCGCAATACCCGCGTGCCTTGCCACGTTGCCACAAGCAAAAAAACCTGTGATAGCGCCCAACGCTAGCGCCGTGAGGATGTTGCCCGTTTGCACGCTATCGAGGCCGATGGCATCGAACAAATAAGGTCCTGCCCACAGACCTTGAAAAGCAAACAGTGCTGAGGTGGTCGTAAAGTTAAGTAGGCCAATGCGCCAAAAGATGCGGTTGCTAAAGATGTCTGCAAAGCGTCCTGCTGGGGTGTCGTGATGTTGCGCCGCTTGCGGGGCGTCTTTACCCCACATGTAAATGGCTGCACTGCTCGCCAAAAACACGCCCGCGCCGCCCGCGAACACCATGCGCCAACCAAAAGCATCGTTCAGTAGCGCCAAGGGTGTCGCCGCGCCGATACCGCCAAACGCACCAAGACCCACCAATAAACTAAACACCGACGCTAACTGACGGGTATTGAACCAACCACTAAAGGACATAAACGTGCCCATCAAAATGCCTGCTGTACCGAGGCCGATGAGCGCCCTGCCAAACAGCAACATCCCAAACGACGGGGCGGTGGCAAAAATGGCGTTACCCATTACCGCAGCAAGCATCAACGTGGGCGTCACGCGGCGCGCGCCAAAGCGGTCAAGGGCGACGCCAAAGGGTAACTGAGCGGCAGCAAACGTCACAAAAAAGACGCTGGTCATGCGTCCGAGTTGTTCGGCGCTGAGGCCAAGGTCGACGATTAGGTCTTCGGCAATGACGGCGTTAGCAGAGCGAAAAAAATACGACAAAAAGTAAGCGCAAAAGTACACCAAAAACACACGAACGCGGATGGGCATAGCGGACAGTGTATCACTAACAGGGGGGTATTTTTGGGTTCATATCAAAGGGTTTAATGTTGGCATATGTGCGTCTAGGCGCAAAGCACGGCTCTGTTGTTGTGGTTGCTGACCCCTCCTCGAGCACCTTATCCTCAAGTGCGTCGCACGGGTACACATGCAACACGCCCGCAATGCTTCATGACGTGCCAAATTGCGTCACCAGCGGTTATTTACGCGTTTTTGTGGAGTTTTGATGATACATGTCGCACAGTGTGACGGGGAGATTAAGGCTATAATTAACAGTTACACCTCGGCTCGAGAAAGCTTGGCTCGAGATAGCGTGAGTGCAAGATTCTGGATGCTCGAGGTTAGAAAGGCTAATTCCTTGCGAGACTTACTTTACAATGCTGCAAAGCATTTCAAGCACGGCAAGGCACTAGCTGAGCAGGGAGATTATAAGCAGGCGCTTACTGCCTACCGAGAAGCGTTGCGCGATCTTCACGCCGTAAGACCCCAGCGCATGCGCGATGTGCTTTTGGCACAAGTGTATTTGTCGCGTTATCAGGCAGCGCTCGAGTGCGATAGCGATTCCCAACTGGCGTTAAGCGACTTGCGGATGGGCTACAGTTACGCTCGCACCACCCAAGAACCGCATGTGCGCCAAGCCGCTGAAGACCTCTGGCAAGCGTATCTTGAAGGTGTCAGTAAACCGCTCGTTAACACGTAGCTCGTTAACATGTAGTACGTACACAAAAACAACGTTTCTACGCTAAGGACTCTCGCACACGACAAGGTTCGCACACGACAGGGTTCGCACGCGACAGGGGCACTCGAGCCAGTACCCGCAAGTGCACAATCCGTGCTCAGACTAGACTAAACACTCGTTCTCTCGTTGCTACCCAAGCAGCGTACCTAGCGGATGCCACAGCGTCCGCTTTTTTTGTGTTTGTGTGCTTAGTACGGGACAAAAAGCAAAGGAAAGGCTTCCTAGGCGAGAATAGGTTTG
>CAZKAZ010000010.1:0-90524 GCA_964550765.1 uncultured bacterium
AAGTTGTTGGTTTGAAGTTGTTGGTTTGAAGTTGTTGGTTTGAAGTTGTTGGTTTGAAGTTGTCTGAAGAGGTTTTGGGCACGGGTTGGTTGTTGTGCTGTAGAAAGGACGTGGTTATGTCGACGTCGTCGGTTATGGATACGGATTTGCCCGTATCAGATACGCTCACTTTAGAAGCACCCTTAGACATGCACTTACACCTGCGGCAGGGGAGGATGCTCGAGCGGGTGCTGCCTGCGAGCGCCCAACACTTTGCAGGGGCGGTCATCATGCCCAATTTGCTACCGCCTATTACCAGCGTAGGCGCACTGCTATCTTACCGCGATGAGATTGTGGCCCTGGCTCAGGGGGACGCGTTTGAACCTTACATGACGCTTTTTTTTCAGGGTTACAGCCACAGTGAATTGGCTGCTGCTAAAGAGCACATCATTGGTATAAAACTTTATCCTGACGGCGTAACGACCAACAGCGCCGGCGGGGTGAGCAGTTTGCAGGACTATCATCAGACTTTTGCTGACATGGCGGATTTGGGGATTCCCTTGTTGGTGCATGGCGAAACCGATGGCTTTGTGCTAGACCGCGAGCGGGACTTTTTGGCGCAATATCGCTATTTGGCGGAGACGTTTCCTGAGTTGACGATTGTGATGGAACACATCACCACTCGAGAAGCCGCCCAGTTGCTTGATACTTACCCAAATTTGCACGCGACCATCACCGTGCATCACTTGCTCATCACCCTCAATGACATAGCCGGGGGGTTACTGCGCCCGCACTTGTTTTGTAAGCCCATCGCCAAGCGTCCAGAAGATAGGGAGGCATTGCTGAACCTTGCCTTAAACGGCCACCCTAAAGTGATGTTTGGTAGTGACTCCGCCCCCCATCCGCGTCATGCCAAAGAAGCCTGCGGGTGTGCTGCTGGGGTGTTTAGTGCGCCTGTAGCCTTGCCTTTGTTGGTGCAACTGTTTGAACAACACGGTGCGCTTGCCAATTTGCCCGCGTTTGTATCTAATAACGCCCAGCGCATCTACCACCTCACGCCCGTGCGCAAGCAGGTGACGTTGGCGCGTCAAGCCTGGCAAGTCAACGACGCCCTCGATGACGCCCCAGCTGATGACAAGGTGACGGTGTTTGCTGGCGGTGAGACGTTAGCGTGGCACGTCCGCGATGTCAACGTGCTTGCCTAAACGTGCTTGCCTAAACGTGCTTGCCTAAACTAGTGGTTTGCGTGCCAGCGATATGAGGTTTGGTTTGGCGTTAACGCTGTTTGAGAATGAGTAGGGTGATGTCGTCGTAGACAGTAGCGTTGCTGATGAACTGACTCAATTGGGCAATGACGCTATTTTGCACGTCTTGGGCACTCCCTTGCCAGTGTTGGCTGACGGCGGCTTGTAAGCGGTCTAGACCGAATTGTTCGCCAGCAGGGTTTTCGGCTTCGGTGATGCCGTCGGTATAGAGGACGATGCCGTCGCCTGGCTCGAGCACCACGCTGCGTTCGGCAACAAACATCTCGATGCTGGCTTCTAGCCCGAGTGGGAAACCCAAGTCCATGGTGTCAATGCGTTCAACCTCGCCACTGCTGCGCACAACCAGCACCTCTTCGTGTTGCCCCGACAACGTCACCCGGCCAAGGTTGCTAGGCGTGCCCTCGTTAGATGTAGCATCTTCGCGGCGGTCGTGTTGTTGGCGGTAATCGAGCAGCAAGAGGGTCAAACTTTTATCGACGCGCATGCGTTCGACGTTGTTGTAAATGGTTTGGTTGAGGGCTTCCAAAAAGCGCTTGCTGTCGGCTTGATGGCTGCTGAGGAGGGTACGCACCGCCGTTTGGGTAATCAACATCACCAACCCACTAGCAAGGCCGTGCCCGGTGACATCCCCGATACCAATTTTGACGTTGCCTTCGTGTACGAGCACGTCGTAGTAGTCGCCGCCGACTTCGGCAGCCGGTGCCATGTAAGCGGCAATATCTAAGCCCTCAACAGCGGCGAGTTCTTCTGGGCTAGGTAAGAGCATGTGCTGAATCTGTTGAGCGACGTTGATTTCAGCTCGAGCTTGGTCGAGTTGGTTGGTGCGTTCTTCGACGAGGTTCTCGAGTTCTTCTTCAAACTGCTTGCGTTCGGTGATGTCGCGCAGCAAGATGGTGAACTGAAAAGGTACATCAATATCAGCAGCTTGCATGTCTGGGTTAATAAAAGACAGCGGAAATGCGGTGTATTCACTGAAAAAGATACTCTCATCAGCACGTTGCTGACGCGATTCGCCGCGCCTGGTTTTGCCCTGACGCAAACCGTCGATAATGCGCGACACATAACGTCCTTCTGGCATGGGAAAGAGTGACGCCAAGGGGACATCGTGCAAGTCGTGTTGTTGATAGTTAAAACCAAACATGTCATAAAAAGCGCGGTTGGCGTAGCTGATTGCCCCCCCATCGGAGGCAATGCAGATGCCGTCAGACGCGTATTCCACGAGGGTCTTAAAAATCTCGAGGGCTTCGGAGGTGCGTTTGAGTTCGCTGATATCGGTCGTTACCCCACCGAGGGCGTGTAACTGCTGTTCGGCGTTGTACATCGGAAAGCGGATATCGAGCAGGGTGCGTTTGGCAAAGTTGGCCGCTCGGCCTCTATCTTGGTTACCGTCTTGGTTACCGTCTTGGTTACCGTCTTGGCTGTCTTTGGCGGGGCCGGGGCTCAACATGCCTGTTCTGTGGCCCGGTCTTTGGCGGGTTCGATAGTTTCGATGGTGACTTCTTGCCTCGAGATGGCTTCTTCGATGACCACTTTGTCATCGCGTCCAGTAAAGGTTTCGTGCACACTCGTTGGCCACACGTCGCTGTCTCGTTTACCTAAGACGCTACTTTCAAGTGCCAAAAGGTGGTGCATGTAGCTGTTGGTAAACACATAATGGCCTTCAAGATCGCGCACATAGATAGCAGCAGGGACGTTTTCAGTCAAGCTGCGCAAAAAGGCTTGGTTTTCTTGGCCTTCTTGTACCCGCAAGTGCTGTTCGAGTTCGTAGCGTTGGGCGTTGCGAATGGCGACGGCGATTTGTTGAGCGAGTCCCTCGAGGGTACTTTCGTCTTCGCTGTCTAGTGCCGTTTGGCTGTGAATCTCGAGCACACCTAGGCGGTCGCTACCCACATATAGGGGAACTGCCAACATGGTTGCCGTGTCTGCTGGTGCACCTGTGGGCATACTTGTTGATATGTCAGCTTGCACGTCTGTTTGGGTAGCGACGTTGCTGCTCTCGAGGGGGGTTCTATCAGAAGACGCGCTATTAGTAGATGCGCTATCAGAAGATGCTTTGTTGGTGTCATTGCTGTCGTTGGCGCTGATATGAGGTTGGCTGTTGTTGGCGTCACTGGCCTTGTTTTGATAACTGCTTTGCTGACTACTTTGCTGACTGGTGTGGTGACTGCTGTCCTGAGTGATAGCGCCCATGTAGGGAATGCCCTGAGTAAACACAGCAATAACGCTGCTCTGATGATGGGCGTTTTGATGATGGGCAGGCGGGCTGTCAACAAGGGGTAGCACCGTAGCAGCGTTGGGCGCGACTGAACCTGCGTAGGCTTTGAGGGTTAAGCGTTCTTCGTTTTCTGTGAGCCAGATGCCGGCAAAGTGACAGTCAAACGCTTGTAAGACATCATCAACGACGGTTTCAAGCAAAGGATCAAGGTCCAAGATTGAGGTGACATGGGCGCTGATTTGCTGGTTGGCAGCCAGTTGCGAGGCGCGTTTTTCTAGCACTACATTGGCGTCAACCAACGCGCTTTCGGCGGTCGTACGCTGTTGAACTTCGTGCTCGAGGTGATTTTTTTGGGTTTCTAAGGTGGCTACCAGTTCGCCGAGTTGCACCTTTTGTTGGTATAAATCCAAAAACACCTTTACTTTGCTCAACAAAATTTCTGGCACAAACGGTTTGGACATAAAATCGACAGCCCCCGCTTGGTAGCCTTGCAAAAAGTTGCTGCTGTCGGTGTAGATAGCGCTGACAAAAATCACCGGTGGCATGTCGCTGCCAAAATACCCTTGCATCAAACTGACCAGTTCAAAACCATTCATCTCAGGCATTTGCACGTCAATGATGGCGAGGGCAATAGTGTGCTCGAGCACCATTTCTAAGGCGCTCACAGGCGAGGTCGTGTCAATGAGGTCTGCATCCAACTCAGCTAGCACCACTTTGAGGGTGTAGAGGTTAGCAGGCTTGTCATCAACTAACAAAATTTTTGGAGTCATTTTCGACCTCCTCGCTACACGACGACAAAGGTGCTTGTGCTGGGAGGCGCCGTTATAGGGTCACGCATCATTAACCGCAGTCGCGCAGCACCGCCGAGACAATAGTAAGCGTTGTTGCTTTTACCATGTGTTACTAATAAGTGTCACTACACAACGTCATTGCTAGAGCACCCTTATGGTCGTCACGATCGCAACAGCGTCTTTCAGTGTTAATGCATCATACCCCCATTGGCACGAGATTGTCAGGAAATTAACACATAAAATTAACACACAGGCTTTCCCGCACAATCCGTGAGATGCTTTGCAAGCAAGTATGAAGCGCCTTTTTCGGTTTGCCAACAAAGCGATAAAGCTTTAAGCCCCAAAAGCACGTCCGTTATTTTGGTTTGTGTCTTGCGGGTTTGTGTGCTCAGAATGCTCGCGGGTGCTGGTCTCGAGCGCCGTCGGTCGGTCATTGTTGCGTTTAAACCACAAAGGATAGAGGGCAATACCTAAAAGCGCCAAACCCAACAGCAGATAACTGGTAATCGTACTAGCTGCGTTGGCAACGAGCAGGGTTGGTGTGTTGAGTAAGCCGTGCACGCCGACAACCAACAATAAATTGCCTGTGTGCCAGTAACTCCAAGCGAACAACACCCCCAACAACCAAAGGGGCAATAAGCTTAATAGGGCATGGCCGAGGGGCAAAGCGTCAACAATAAGTCGATTGGGAATGTGAGCGAGAGCGAACAACAGTTGTGATGTCAAGACAGCGAATACGAGGCGACGCTGTTGTGATTGCTGGCGTGAGCGGTGTGCCGTCAGGCTGAGTGATACGGTGTAGCTGAGTAAAAACCCTCGGTAAGCGATCTCTTCGTACAGGGCATTGCCAAAAAGCTGACCAACGAGCCACCCCAAGATGGTAAGGAGACCTTGTTGTGTCCACATGGGATGCCACTGCAAACTATCGGTGAGCACACCAATGCTTGCTGTGATGAGATTACCGAGTAACCACAAAACGAACGTGAAACCCAACGCGCGAGGTAGCTGCTCGAGTCGTACGCCTAGCTGCCGCAGCGATAACCTACCGATGCCTAACAAATAGCCACCGACAACGACAGTCAACAGCACCATATTGGCGAGCAACGTTGGGTTAATCAAGCCACCCAACAAGTAATGCGAAAGCCAGTTTTGACCAAACCCAAACACGTTAATCAGTAGCGTCAAAAGCGAGGTCAGGGCGACAAAACCCCACAAAAACCCCCACCTGAGCAGTCGTGGTTTGCGTGAAGTATTCATACTCAACACGCTAAGGCAGCTCGGCTCGCTGTCGGGTTGGCACGCTAACACCTTCTTGTTAATTAACGCTAATTGCCGATACAATCATTCCATGGTTGCCATCAAGTTCAAAAAAATGTTGCATCTATTGATATTGCTAGCTGCCGGGACACCTCATACGTGATTAGCTGTTGGCGTTGGCTGCAGCCATTTTGCGTTTTTCGTGCACTTGGGTTGCCGCCATTTTGAAGCTCTGGGCACTGGTTGCTGCCATAAAGCCCGTTTCGTATTCGATGAGGTCTTGTTCGTACAGTTCAGCCAAGTGGTCATCAAACGACTGCATGCCGTCGGATTTGGAGTCTTTGAGCACTTCGTAAATCTCGGTGGTGCGGTTTTCGTCTTTGATTAAGTCGCGTACCCGCAAATTAACCTTGAGCACTTCCATAGCTGCAACCCGGCCACCGCCTTTGCGCTGTAAGAGCATTTGCGACAAAATGCCCACACACGATTCAGCAAACAACACTCGAGCGGTTGCCCGTTCTTCGGGTGGGAACAAGTCCAACAAGCGGTTGATGGTGCGCACGGTATCTTGAGTGTGCAACGTACCAAACACCAAGTGGCCAGTTTGGGCGGCTTCAATGGCGGCTGAAATTGTCTCTTGATCGCGAATCTCACCAATCAAAATAATATCGGGGTCTTGGCGCATGGCCGCAATGAGGGCATCTTTGAACGACAGCGCATCAGGGCCGATTTCCCGTTGTACAATGACCGATTTTTTGGGACGGTGTAAGTATTCAATAGGGTCTTCAACGGTGACAATCATCTTTTCGTATTTTTTGTTAACTTCATCGATGATGCGGCACATGGTCGTTGACTTACCTGAACCCGTTGGGCCAGTGACGAGCAAAATGCCCTTTTCTTGGTCACGGAAATAGTTGATGGTGTCTTCGGGTAAGTTCACCACTTGCAGTTGTGACTCATCGCTGTTAATGACCCGCAACACGGCGCTGACGCTGCCCCGCTGCCGAAACAGGTTAACGCGGAAACGTCCGACGCCTTCAACGGCGTACGCCAAGTCAACTTGACGCCTGTCAGCAAACATGCGCTTTTGCTCTTCGTTGCACATGATGTCGACGAGGGCAGCAGTGACTTTGGGCGATAACTTCATGTCGGCAGCCGGTACCATACGACCGCTTTTACGTGCCATCGGTGGCATGCCGGCGTGCAGGTGAATGTCCGAGCTGCCTTCAGAGACGATTTGAGCAAGCAGGTCATTAAATTTCATGTCGTTCTAATCATAGCGCATTTTGGTGCTAGGGAACATCACAAAATATTACAGGATGCCCAGCACGCACTTATGAACCTCCCGTGAGAGGATTACGCAGGGGTTTGAGGGGGGTGTTTTCGTCGGTTTGCCCAAAGGGATACAGGTCATAGTTAGTCAGTTCCATATAACCTACGCCAGGATGTGACCCGGTGACATCCATAGCGCCTTCCCAATAGACAATACCGGTTGATGCTCGAGTGTCCATCTCTTGGTTATCTAATACGGGCGACACCCGCACGTCAACAGCCAGTTCAGGTATGGCAATGTCCCACTCGAGCGGATACACTGCCCCCGTGCTTTGGCTTTCCCAGGTGTAACCCGTAGGTGTTACGCGGATACTATCTGCAGACAAAAACTGTACGTCTCCTGCTTGATTCACGTAGCTGCCTTCTACCGTGAGGTAATTACCACTGGGTTCGCGAATCAGGTACAGCATCAGTTCGCTGTTATCGTCAAACTGCAAACTAAACCAGTCCCAGCCGGCGTAGCTCGAGATATCAAAATCTCCCCACTGATGGTCGTGCCAAGCTTGTCCTGTTACTTGCAGGGTGTCGCAACCGAGCAAACCGCAATTTATGCCTAGTTCGCCCGTTACCGCCATGCGGGTATACGACAAGTAATAACTCGTGCCCCCTGGCCCCATCGACTGAATCCCTGGGGTGTCGCCGTGTAAGGCAACAGGTTTTGTGGGTGTGAGTTGCAAGTTGATGCGGTAGTCGCGGTTGTTGGCGTTAATCACATGACTATCGCCTTGCCTGCGTGCTCGCCAACCGCCCACGAAGACATCAAACTGCTCATAGTCGGCATCCGCTTGATAACCCCAAAAGTCAGTGCGTTCGGCCATGCTGAAACGTTCGTTGTCAATATCAGTGATGCCAAAGTGCGCCACGTGGCCTTTATCGACCAAGATATACGCTGGAATGCCTGCCAATAAGGGCAAGTTGGGCGGAGTATACGCCTTAAAGAAAGTCAGTTCAAAGCCATATTGCTGGCCGTTTTCGTCAGTTAGGTGGCCGGTGTAATACCACCATTCGATAGGGGCGCGGTGGGCGGCTTCGTCGCGGGGGAGTTGTACGGCTTCGACGGGGTAAGGTTCGTCGTACACCGAGGGGATGCAAGCGCTTAGCACGAGAATGAACAGTGAGGAGATACCTAAAACGTAACGCTTCATGATGGCACTATAACGAGGGGATTCATACGCTCGAGGTGTGCTGATGCGCCTTTGCTCATGTTTATTCTCACGTTTGTTTGCATGTTGTGTCGAGGTGATGTCAACGCGACATTGAGGTGCTGCCGAGGTGATGTTGAAGTGATGAAAGGACGGCTAGAACACGCATAAAAAGGGTGGCTCGAGGCTAAACTAACAGCCATGACGTATCGTTATCAGTTACTTTTTTTTTGGTTACTAGGTAGTGTTTTTTGCCAGTTTTGTAATAGCCCCCGGAGTGACACGTGAGAGTAGCCGTGATTGGCACAGGCTGGGCAGACACGGTGCAAATCCCGGCGTTTCAAGCAGGTGGCCTCGAGGTCGTAGGGGTGTCTGGCCGCCGGCAAAGCCGCGCTCAAGAAGTGGCTGACGCGCATGATGTGGCAGTAGCCACAGACGACTGGCGCGACCTGTTAACGCTCGAGTGCGACCTTATCTCCATCACCTCGCCGCCTGCACTGCACTTAGAACAAACCCGTGCGGCCTTGCAAGCGGGCAAGCATGTTTTGTGCGAAAAGCCCTTAGTACTCAACAGTCAAGAAGCCACTGAAATGGCACAACTGGCCGAAAAATATCCCGACAAACTCACCTTGGTAGACCACGAACTGCGCTTCGTGCCTGCTCGCCTTAAGGCCAAGGAATTGCTCGAGCAACGCATCATTGGCCGCGTGCTAACCATCAACGTGCGCATTGCGCGTGACATGCGTCTAGACCCCGACAGACCGTGGTCGTGGTGGTCGGATGCCCATCAGGGTGGGGGCATTCTAGGGGCGATTGGTTCCCATGCTATCGACGGTTTGTTATGGCTATTTGCTGATGTTCACGAGGGGGACGCTAACCTTGCTGAGGCGCTCACCATACGCGGGGCGACCCTTGGGCAAGTGCACCCCACCCGGCGTGACCGAGACGGCGTCGAACGTCCTGTTACCGCCGATGACATTGTGTCAGCAACCTTCAGTATGGGTTCGGCAGTAGGCACCATGCTCATTCACGGGGCGGCGTCGGATGAAGCCATCGACCTGTTGACCATTCGCGGTACTGAAGGCACGTTAGTGCTTGACAACTCGCTCAAGTTGTACCTCGGTAAAGGGCGTACTGCCCTCAAAGAATACGTCACTATGCTGCCCGGCAGCGTCCCTAACCGCTTTCGTGCCAACCCGTTTGCTGCTGGTACGGTGCTCCTAGCTGAAGCCTTTGCTGATGCATTTGATGACAGCACCATCCCTATTCATAAGCACCCACGCTTGCAACACGCGGCTACCTTGCAAGAAGGCGCAAAAGTGCAATATCACCTTGACCGCATTCGGGCGTTGGCTGAAGCGTAATAAACCGCTCGAGCGTTGCCCTAGCAGGTTTATGCGGGCAGGTTTACGCGGGCAGGATTACAGGCAACGCTCGAGCAATGCCCGAGTATTTTCTCGGGTCAGCGCCACCGGATTACCACCACAACTCGGGTCACGCAAAGCGGCTTCCACCAAAGCGTCCATATCAGGGTCGTGAACGCCCAACGCCGTAAGGGTTTTGGGAATGCCAAGGCTGGCATTAAGCTCGCCCACAAAGGCATAAAACCCGTCAAATCCGCCGTCTATGCCCAAGTAACGGCTCAGTAAGTCAATGTTGGCTTCGATGGCGGGGCGGTTGAACTCGAGCACAGGTTGCATCACTACTGCGTTCGTGGTGCCGTGGTGAATATTAAAACGCGCCCCCAGTGGGTGCGACAGGGCATGAATCGCGCCGAGACCTTTTTGAAAGGCAATTGCGCCCATCGTGGCAGCGGCCATCATGTTGGCTCGAGCTTCAAGGTCATCAGGTGTCTCGTGCGCACGCGGTAAGTAGTCTTTCACTAGTCGCAAGCCTTCTAAGGCGATGCCCTGACTGAGTGGGTGAAAGTGCGGCGAACAGTAGGCTTCTAAGCAGTGTGCAAACGCGTCTAAGCCTGTTCCTGCTGTAATCGCTGGGGGCATGCCAACGGTCAATTCAGGGTCAGCAATCACCACACTCGGTAGCACTTTGGGATGAAAGATAATCTTTTTTTCGTGGCTGTCGGTGTTGGTAATCACCGATGCTCGCCCCACTTCAGAACCTGTTCCTGCAGTCGTCGGTACAGCCACAATGGGCGCAATGGCAGCAGCATCAGCACGAGTCCACCAGTCGCCAATGTCTTCAAAGTCCCAAATGGGGCGGCTCTGACCGGCCATAAACGCCACCATCTTGCCTAGGTCTAACCCCGAACCACCACCAAAAGCAATCACGCCGTCGTGCTCACCAGCATGAAACGCCTGCACGCCTTGTTGCACGTTGTGTTCGGTAGGGTTGGGGTCAACATCAGCAAAACAAGCGTCACCCAAGCCTGCTTCGCGCAGATAATTAAGCGCCCGTTGGGTAATTGGTAAACGTGCCAACCCCCGGTCAGTCACCAGTAGGGGGTTGCGAATACCGGCTGATGTGCAGGCGTCGGCGAGTTCAGCCAGTCTGCCCGCGCCAAAACGAATAGTTGTGGGATAGCTCCAGTTAGCGTGTAGGGTGGTCACGTTGGATAAGCGCCTTTCGGATGGGAAGGTGAATCATGTTGAGGAAATTTTAGCCGTTTTGTAGCCGTTAAGACTTTTTGAGGTGATACGACTTAGGACGGGTGAGGTTGTTGTAAGCCAAAGGGGATAAACCTTCGCCCCGTCCGGTGTCTTTGCAACCCGTCCAGCACAAGCCCGGGTCGACGTAATCACAGCGGTTCATAAAGACCGTCCCGGTTTCAATCTGAGCGCCTAACTGTTCGGCTCTGCTGGCATCTTCCGTCCACAGCGACGCTGTGAGGCCATAGCGGCTGTCATTCATGAGCTTGACGGCTTCTTCGTCAGAATTGACCTTCATAATGCCTACAACAGGGCCAAACGACTCTTCGCGCATCACATCCATATCATGGGTGACGTTTACCAGTAATTGCGGCATGAGGTACGTACCGCCGTCTGCCGGGAAATGTTTGCGGTCGATGAGGGCTGTAGCACCCGCTTGCACGGCGGCTCGAGTTTGACTTCTCACCTCGTCGGCGAAGCGCTGTTGTGCCATAGGGCCGAGGGTAGTAGCTGGCTCTAAAGGATTACCCAGCGTATAACTTTCCACGAGTGCCACTGACCGTTCTACGAATTCATCAAATACGCTACTTGCCACATAAATACGTTCAATGCCGCAACAGCACTGCCCAGAATTAAACATCGCCCCATCAATGACATTGTCAACAGCCGCTGCAAGATTGGCATCGTCCATTACATACGCGGGGTCTTTGCCACCTAGTTCCGTACCCACGCCAATAAACTGCCCAGCGGCAGCCTTTTCGATGGTTTTGCCTGCGCCTACTGAGCCGGTAAAGTTGACAAAATCAAACGTCCGACTGCCAATTAACGCCGAGGTCGTATCGTGGTCGAGGATGAGATGCCGGAAGAGGTCTTTGGGAACGCCTGCCTCGTGAAACGCTTGTTCGATGCGTTCACCTACCAAAATTGTTTGCGAGGCGTGTTTTAAGAAGGTGGCATTGCCGGCAATAAGCGCCGGGGCGATGGTATTGATAGCAGTCATGTAAGGGTAATTCCACGGGGCAATCACCAACACATTACCGCAGGGTTCGCGTTTGATGACCCGCAAAAACCTGTCACTGTCTTCAACAATCATATCTTGCAAGCTGGCTTCGGCAATACTCGCCATGTACGTGCCGCGCTCGTGAAAACCTCGATACTCGCCGCCGTAGCGCACGGGTCTACCCATTTGCCACGCCAGTTCCGGCACAACCTCAGGTATTTGCCCGACCCGTTCGACACCCGCAACAACCCTGGCACAGCGTTCTGCTAACGGCAACCGTTGCCAGTCGTAGCGGGCGGTTTTGGCCGCATTGAATATATCGGTGAGTTGCGCCATGTCCATCACGGGGCGTTCGGCGTACAAGCTGCCGTCAATGGGGGAGATGCACTGAATGGTGCGTGTTTTGGTATCTGACATTAGTTTTGTTCCAATCCGCGTTGACGTTCATAATCTGTAACCACATTGTCAAAATGTTCTTGTTCCCAGGTTGCTGCCCGCACGTAGTGGTCAACGACCTCATCACCCCAAGCGTTGCGCAACATCTGCGAGTTGTCAAAGTGAGTGGTAGCGGTTCGTAGATTTTTAGGAATGCTCGGTAAGCCGCCCATGGTGTAACCGTTACCCTCAAAAGCAGGGGGTAGCTCGAGCTTTTCTTCAATACCTGCTAAGCCCGCTGCAAGGTTGGCAGCAATGGCCAAATACGGGTTGAGATCCGCCCCACCAATGCGGCACTCGACGCGTACTCCTTGGGTATGTGCCCCAATCAAGCGAAACCCCGCTGTGCGGTTGTCTAGTCCCCACGCGCAGGTCGTGGGGGCAAAGGTATCTGCTGCAAACCGCTTGTAGGAGTTGACGTAGGGCGCTAGCGCCAAGGTGATATCGGGGGCGTATTTCAGCAAACCTGCCAAGTAGTGTTGCATGGTTTGTGACATGCCGTGAGGCGCATCAGCATCAAAAAAAACGGATTTGCCAGCAGGGTCTTGCAGGGACTGATGCAAGTGGCTCGAGCTACCCGCCCGCTCGTGATGCCACTTGGCCATAAACGTCACCGACTTACCTTGTTGAAAAGCGATTTCTTTGACGGCTTGCTTAATCAAACAGTGGTTGTCGGCTGTGGTGAGCGCGTCAGCATAATAGACGTTGATTTCAGCTTGCCCGGCTTCGGCTTCACCTTTGGTGTTTTCCACCCGTATACCTGCCCCTTGCAGTCCGGTGCGAATGGCTCGCATGAGGGTTTCTTCTTTGGCGGTTTGAAACAGGTGATAGTCTTCGTTGTAGCTGCTGATGGGGGTCAGCGTTTGAAAGTTATTGTCGCGCAGTTCGTCGTAACTTTGGGTAAAAACAAAAAACTCGAGCTCAGTTGCTACCGCCGTACGCAAGCCCATGTCCGTTACGCGCTGTAGTTGCTTTTGTAAAATTGCCCTAGGCGCAACGGACACGGCTTGGTGGCTGTCGTGGTCAATCAAGTCGCACATCACAAAGGCAGTTCCTGCCGCCCAAGGCAGCAACCTAAGCGTCTCCAAGTCGGCTTTCATGATGTAATCGCCATAACCGGCTTCCCAACTGGTCGAACGGTAGCCGGAAACGGTGTTCATCGCCATATCGGTAGCTAATAGATATTTACAACAGTGGGTTTCGTCCCAAGCGGCATCAATAAAATATTCAGCTTGAAAACGTTTGCCCATCAAGCGGCCTTGCATGTCGGCAATAGCGGTGATAACGGTGTCAATATTGCCTTCTTGGACGTGTTGTTTGAGTTGCTCGAAGCTGAGGGGAGCGGACATGTGGCCTCCTTGGGGGGGAAGGTTGCGTGTGGATGTATTGTGGTAAAAATTTTTCTTATAAATAGATTGAAGGTAAGGTGGCTCGAGCCACCTCCACACAGCGATGATTTTGAGCGATGATTTTGAGTGATGATTTTGGTTGTCTGGGCAATCTGATGAGGCGTTTTTGGTGACGTCGTGCACGCAAATATATCAACCACAAAACCACAACCATAAAACCATGAACAAAGCCATGAACAAAGCCATGCAGCACAGAAAAATACCATAGAAAGAGGGCATGCAATCTGCACACCCTGTTTTCTGTCACGTTTGCCTGTTGCTATCCGTTGTTCACTTACTACGGTTACTTGATTGACGCAACAAGCGAATTAGCTGTAACGGTAGGGTCTACCTGCTGCTTGCATGTCAGCGTTGTACTGTTTGATGATGTCCACGACGCGGGCTTTGGTTGGTGATTGGGCGGCAATTTCGTCCCAAAACTCGAGCGCTGCATTTTCCACTTGCGCCCACTCAGCGTCAGGAATCGAGGTGAGTTGCATCTTGGTGCCGTTTACGCGTAAAGACGCTTCACCGCCCCAGTACCACCACTGACGGTAGTAGTGCGAACTGTCCATGGTGAGTTGAAGCAGTTCTTTGAGGTGGTCGGGCAAGGCGTCGTAGCTGTCCTGATTGGCATAAAATGACCCAATCCAAGCCCCTGAGATGTTGTTCGTCAAAAAGTAATCGGTTACATCTGCCCAACCCACGGTGTAATCCTCGGTGATACCTGACCACGCTACGCCGTCGAGTTCGCCCGTTTGCAACGCCACTTCGATGTCTTCCCAAGGCAGCGTCACAGGCACGACCCCAAATTGCTCTAAGAACCTACCTGCAGTTGGGAAGGTGAACACGCGTTTGCCTTCTAAGTCGGCAAGGCTACGGATGGGTTCTTTGGTTGCAAAATGACAAGGATCCCACGCACCCGCCGACAGGTGTTTGACGCCTACTTTGGCGTATTCTTCGTCCCAGATTTCGGCGAGGCCATACTGATTAAACAGCACGGGCACATCTAGCGAATAGCGGCAAGCAAATGGAAAGTAACCACCAAAAACAGTGACTTCGGTAGGTGAAGCCATCGAATCATCGTCAGATTGTACGGCGTCAATGGTACCCCGTTGCAAAGCGCGGAAAAGCTCACCGGTAGGCACAAGCTGGTCAGCAAAGAACAGCTCGATTTGCATTTCGTCACCAGCGATTTTGTTAAACGAATCAATAGCGGGCTTGATGACGTGTTCGGCCAGGGCCGCTCCTGCATAGGTTTGCAGTCGCCAGCGAATCGTGCCACTTTGCGCGTGCACTGCAGGAAAACCCAACGCCGAAACACCCGCCGCCGCTGCTGCTGTACCTGCGCGTTTGATGAATGTACGACGGTCAGTTGTGTCGGTGACGTCATCGACTGCGTCTATATTGATGGTGTTGGTGACGTCTTCAGCAGGCGTGTTGACTACTGGGTCGTCTTGCTTGCGCTTGGGATTATCGGGATTTGCCACGTGTCCTCCTCAGGGGTTAGCAGGTGGTATACAACCATTCAGCGGGCTAACCATGCCACTAAATGTATTCTTATACCATAACTCACTCATGTATCGTCAACTTTGCCAAGATGCATTAAAAACCAAGGTGCATTAAAAACCAAGATGCATTAGAAGCAATGTGTTTTACCTTTGATAAACCTGTTCTGGTAACCATAAAGCAATTTGTGGGAACACCATCAAAATGGCGAGTGCCACGACCATGATGAACACAAACGGCACAATCGAACGGTAGATATCGGTGAGGCTGATTTCGGGTGGTGCCATGGCGCGCATCAAAAAGAGGTTGTACCCAAACGGTGGCGTCATATAGGCAATTTGCGTGGTGATAGTGTAAAGGACACCGTACCAGATGAGGTTAAAACCCAATTCGGCTACTAGCGGAATGTACAAGGGTGCCACGATGACCAGCATGGCAGTATCGTCTAAGAACGTACCCATGACCAAAAACGACAATTGCATAAGCACCAAAATCGTCCATGGGTTTAACCCCATTTCGCTGGTGAACAAGTCTTTGATGGCGTTGACCGCTCCAAGACCGTCAAACACCGCCCCAAAACCGAGGGCAGCCAAAATAATCCACATAAACATGCAGGTAATGGCTAACGTTTGCCGTACGGACACTTCAAACACCTTACGGGTCATGCGTCCTTTGACCACTGCCGCCACAAACGCCGCCATTGCCCCGATGGCAGAACTTTCTACCAAGCTCGTCCACCCGCGCAAAAAGGGAATCATCATGGCGGCAAAAATAAACAGCGGTAATAGTCCTGCTCGCAGTAAGCGCAGTTTTTCGGCGTGACTGACGCTTTCGAGTTCTTGTTTGTCAAGTACCGGCCCCAAGTTAGGTTGTAATTTGCAGCGAATGACGATATACAGTACAAACAACCCCGCCATCATCAAGCCCGGCAAAACGCCTGCTAGCCAAAGTTGCCCCACGGGTTGACGGGCAATCATGGCATAGAGCACCAACACCACCGAAGGCGGTACTAAAATTCCCAATGACGACCCCGCTTGAATGACACCTGTGACCATCTGCTTGTCGTAGTTGCGCTTAAGCAGTTCGGGCAGGGCAATCGTCGAGCCAATAGCCATACCGGCTACTGATAAGCCGTTCATTGCCGAGATGAGCACCATCAGGGCAATGGTACCGATGGCTAAACCGCCGTGAATGCCGCCCATCCAGACGTGAAACATGCGGTAAAGGTCATCGGCAATCTTTGATTCAGACATGACATAGCCCATGAAGATAAACATGGGGAGCGTGAGTAGCGGATACCAACGCATCAAGCGAATGGTTGCCGAAAATGGAATCGTCGAACCGCCAACGCCCCACAGGGTAATGGCTGCAACGGACGCCACTAAGCCGATGGCCGCAAACACCCGCTGTCCGGTAATCAGCATCAGCATCATCGATGAAAACATCAACATGGCAATCATTTCGTAGCTCATTGGACACCTGTTTCTTCATTGGCAGCTCGAGCAGGTAACATATCTTCACGTCCTCGAATAATCAAAATATCGCGGCAAAATTCAGCCAGTGCCTGTAAAATCATCAACACAAATCCCAGACACATAGCCATTTTGATAGGCCACACATAAGGACGCCACGAAGTCGCACTGCGTTCGTTGTACCTGAGGGAATAAAACAGGCTGTCAAACCCCCCATAAAGAAGCACGCCAAGGTAAAAAATTAAAAAGAAAACCGTAAAAATATCCACCCAAGCTTTGGTTTTGGGTGACCACGACCCATAAAACAAGTCCATGCGAACGTTGGCACCGAGCTGAATAGAGTAAGGGCCACCCAAAATGTAATAGGCCACCATGCTGAATTGTGCCATCTCGAGCGTCCACAGTGAAGGGTTAAAAAACGCCTTGGAGACAATTGACCACAGTAAAATGGCCATCAGCACAAAAATGCCGTACATCATGAGCCTGCCGAGCCGATAGTTGAACGTATCAACAACTATGATATAGCGTCTAAGTGCCGTTATCACAATTCACCTGCCGTTTCTGGTTTGCGCTTGCCATCAACACCACCTGCCACTATCAAAACCACTATTAAAACTACTCACTAGCAATATCACCCACCACTGAATCATTGAAACCACAACGCAACATTATACATAGGTCGTTTGCTACTTGCTCGAGCTGCTTGGGGTCAGTCAGTAAGGTGCTTTTTAGCTCGAGCATGACGTTGGGCAAGCCCCTCGGCACAGCATGTTCTTTCAGGGTGTGTGTCACGCCATCCGCTGCCGTGTAGGGTTCGTTGCGGCGCACCACATAAGGATACTTGCCCTCAGCACACTCCAGCATCCGGTCTGCTAAGCGGCTGTCAGCGTCGTGCAAGATGCCTACGTCAACCTCGCGGTACTTGCCGTAATAGACAGGGGTAAAACTGTGAACGGTCACCAAAAATTGTGGGGGGTGGTGCTCGAGTAACCCCGACAGCGTCGCTTGAAACGGCTGGTAAAAACGTTGTACGCGCTCTTGGCGGGCGTTTTTAGCTAGGTGTTGGTTGCCCGGCACAACGTAGGCTTCACCCCGTTCGATGATGGCATCAGGCGCGTCTGGTGGGCGGTTGCAGTCATAGACCAAACGCGACACGTTGCTGTAGAGCAAACGGGCATCAAGGGCGTCACTGAGTTTTTTAGCCAGTGCCAGTGCGCCAATATCCCACGCCATATGCGTTTCCAAAGCGGCAGCGTCGAGTCCTAACTGCTGCAATTCGTCAGGAATGTAATTAGCTGCGTGTTCGCATACCAACAAGATGGGGGCGCAGGCGTGTTCGTTGTAGAGCGATGTCATGGGTTTCATCGTTGGTCTTGGGGTAGGCTCACAGAAAGCGTGTCTACAGAGATGATGGGGTCTACTGTCATGGCGTTTAATGTAACGTAAACAAGCGGTGTATGGTGTGGTTCTTAGGTGGGCTTTAAGGGCGTCATCAAGGTACTCAACATGAGATGTAGTAACCACAACCAAACACTCACACCTCGAGGTGGTTACAATAAACACATGTACGCTTTTAGTCGCATTTTCCCCGTAATTACCATGGTCTTTTTGCTGCTAGCAGGTGGGTTTTGGTTGTCCAGAGACACCGCTCCTGCTATTACGAGCATGCACGTTAGCCAAGTTGTGGACGTGAGCTTGCCTGACGGCCTTGATGTCACTATTCCTGAAGGCTTTACGCCATCACCGTATTTGTCAGAAAGCCAACAGCAAGCGTTTACAGCGCCCGAAGAGGTGCTCGAGCCAGACACCGACTACGCCGCGCTCATTGTCACCAACAAAGGCAGTATGGTGGTGGACTTATACGAAATGCAAACGCCTACTACTGTTAATAACTTTGTGTTTTTAGGTCGCAATCAGTACTACGACGGTATCGTGTTCCACCGCGTGCTAGAAGACTTTATGGCACAAACGGGTGACCCTACTGGCACAGGTTCGGGTGGCCCTGGTTATGAGTTTGAAGATGAAATTGTTGAAGGCCTCAGTCACAGCGGCAAAGGCATCTTGTCGATGGCAAACGCTGGCCCCGGTACGAACGGGTCGCAGTTTTTTATCACCTTTACCGAAACCCCTTGGTTAGACGGACGGCATACGGTGTTTGGTGAAGTGCTTGAAGGTATGGACGTCTTAGATGAACTGCAGCGCGTTGATCCCAGTCAACCTTCGGCGATTGTTAACCCAGATGACACCTTAGCTGTGCTGCGTGAACAGGGTGTTGACTTAGCGGGTGAAGATGATGTGAGCATTGCGGAATATCTAGAAACGACCCTTGGGGCGCTGCCTGATATTGGTCAGACGTTTGAAATTGATGGGGTGACGGGTGTGTCTGGCCGCATCGGTGAAGACCCGGCGTTTGGGTTTTATGCCCAGCCAGATTTTATTGAAGCGCTGTATATTCTCGAGCGCCCTGCTACAAATTAAGGTAAGCTGCGTTTTATGTATATTCCTGATGGCTACACCTTGACCGAACCCCTAAGTGACACCCCTCAGCGTGAATTTTCGGGTGCTGATTATGTTTTAGAAGACGGCAAAGACTACCGTGCGGTGATTGAAACCAACAAAGGGCGTATGGTGGTTGATTTGTTTCAAGATGACGTGCCTAATACCGTCAACAATTTTGTGTTTCTAGCACGCAACAAGTATTACGATGATGTGGTGTTTCATCGGGTGCTCGAGGGTTTCATGGCGCAAACAGGCGACCCAACAGGTAGCGGACGCGGTGGCCCTGGTTATCAATTTGCCGATGAATTTGCCGATAACCTCAAGCACGAGGGCAAAGGTATCCTATCGATGGCCAACGCTGGCCCCAACACCAACGGTTCACAAATTTTCATCACCTTCACCGCTACCCCGCACTTAGATGGCCGTCATGCTGTTTTCGGCAAGGTCATTGAAGGTGCAGATGTCCTCGACAAACTGCAACGCATCGACCCAACACGCCCGAGTGGTGTCGACCCTGACGTGATGGAGCAGGTTTACATCGTTGAAAAATAGAGCTGAGAAATAAGCTCACTGCGTTTTGAGGCAATAAAAAAGACCGCCCGTCTAGTGATGTGGCGGTTTTTGTCGTTTTGGTGTAGATGTCATTTGACGCTATGCAAATTGTTGTGCCGTATAGAGATTTTGAGACCTCATGCACTTATCCATATTCGTCGTGGTGATGTGGCGCCAACTTACAGCAAATTGCCATGAACACACGTCACCATTGGCGTCAAAACAAAAATCAAGCGGGAGGGGTAGTAAGCCGGGTTCTGTGCGCTTGCGCGCCCTAGTCATCTATCTGAGACGGCTGTCGCCAACCGCCTTATGCGGTTTCTCAGTGGAGATACGAACCAGGCAAGCTCTCTCTCCTATAAACCTTGCACCGAGTGGGGTTTACCTAGCTGCCCGTGTTACCACAGGCACTGGTGCGCTCTTACCGCACCGTTTCACCGTGACCCTGACACACTAAAGATAGTGCAGGGCTGTCTGCTTTCTGTTGCACTTGCCGTCGCCTTACGCGCCCAGACGTTATCTGGCACTCTGCCTTGCGGTGCCCGGACTTTCCTCAGCTTGCGCCGCGACTAGGTTCCCCTCACCGCTTTGGATGATTGTAGCAAGTTTGCTGTGTGTGGATGCTCGAGCCAAACACACAATCCGCTCTCGCCGTATCCCTCAAGCACTGTTGCAATCAGTCTCATCAACACAAGTAGCCATGATGCAACCAACCAGTGATGTGTCCCCATTATCAATTAATACCAGTACCAATTAATACCAGTACCAATTAATACCAGTGATGATAGGGGTATCAAAAACGCTTAGTTAGACAACCTTATACCAACCACGACAAGAAGCTGTAGAAGTTCTTGAAAGCTGCCCGTTCTTCTTTGCTCTGGTCGCGGTGTTCTTTTGACCAGCGCCACGCCGTGCGGACGTTCTCGAGCTCTTCACTGACAATCCTCGTGACGCGTTTGCGGTTTTCGCCGCGCAAACTTGGCCTGAGTGTCCCTAATAACTGCGCGTAGTAAAGGGCGTGTGCCCGCTCGGTGGCAGCTAAGGCTTCGCTGTCTTCGGCCAATTTTTCGGCGGCAAATTGATAGATGAGCGGGTGATGTTCGTAGCGTCCGTGTTCGTTGACTTGCAAAAGTGATTTGTCTACCAGTGATGCCAGTGACGCTAAACTTGCCGAAGCAATAGCGGAAGCGGCTTCGCGTCGAAAACCATCGCGAAACACCGAAAGTTTACGCAGCACGTCGCGTTCGCTGCCGCTAAGAAGTTGCCAAGAATAGTCAAAGACAGCCCGCACGCTGCGGTGGCGTTCGCTGATGTTGCGAGTGCGCGTTTCTAAAAAACCGATGTTTTGGCTAATTTCGCGGGCAATGTCGGCTACGGGCATGTGTTTGACCCACACAGCGGCTAGTTCAATGCCGAGCGGCCAGCCTTGCAGTTGCTTACAGATATCAAGCACATGTTGTTTGTCGCTGTCTTCGAGGGCAAAAGAACGCTTGACCCGTTTGGCAACTTCTATGAAAAAGCGTGTTGCTGGAAAAGCACTAAAGTCATCTTGGACGCTAGCTGGCAGTTGAAAACCTGCAAGGTCGAGGACTTGTTCTTGCTCGAGGTTGAGCCTTTCTCGAGAGGTCACCAGCACCTTGACACCAGCACATGCCTCGAGCAAGCCATCTAACTCATCAGCAGCTTCGATGACCTGTTCAAAGTTGTCGAGCACCAACAAAAGCTGTTCATCTTCAACGGCGTCAATGATGTCGTCCCAACCTTTATCGTGGCTGTCAATCTCGAGGGCTTCGGCGACGCGCAGAGGCACGTCATCAGCACTGCTCAAGCCGTCAACAGCAATCATATAAATACCGTCAGGAAAGTTGGTTTTGGCCATTTGTTCAATGGCCACTTGCAGCGCCAAGCGGCTTTTACCCACGCCCCCTTGACCCACCAAGCACAGCAGGGCGGTATCTTGGTCTTCTAGCAATTCAGCAATGCGGGCAAGTTCTTGTTCGCGGCCAAAAAAACCTCGGTTACGGCTCGGTAGGTTGTTGGGAATCTCTGCACTAGAATCTTTGACGGCTTGGCTCGCTACTGTAGGCATAGAACCGGTTAACTGGTAGCGCATGTCGCTCAAAAGTGGCTCGAGAGCAGCAGCAACTTCTAAGGCATTGGCAAAACGGTCGTCGGGTTTTTTGGTGATGATGCGGTCGAGGATAGCCTGCATGGCGTCGCGTTCGCTGCTCGGTTCTAAAAATTCATCTAAGCGGCGCGGCGTGCCCTGCAAGATAGCGTTCACCACTGCCATACCCTGCGCGTTAAACGCAGAATTCCCCGTCAGTAGCTCGAAAAGCATCAATCCCCACGACCACAAATCACTGCGCCCATCGACTTCTTTACCGACGAGTTGCTCAGGGGACATATACGCCAAAGTACCGAGCACCGCCCCGTCACGCGTGAGTTTGGAGTCTTGCATCTTGGCGATACCAAAGTCCAAAATTTTTACCAGTTGTCTGTCGGTGACAAACACGTTGGCTGGTTTAATGTCGCGGTGTACAATACCCGCTTCGTGGGCGTAGTGCAGTCCTTGCAACACTTGATACCCATAATCAAGGGCTTGTTGGATAGGGACGTTACCGTCTTTGATAAGGGCTTCTAAGGTCTTACCCGAATACAACGACATGACGATAAAAAGCTGTTCATCAGGCGTTTCTTCGACGGTGTGAATGGTGCCGATGTTGGGATGGTCTAGGGCAGCCGCCGCCCTGGCTTCAGCCAAAAAGCGATCTTTGGCTTGTGAATCTGCCCCGAATTGCCCAGAGAGGACTTTGAGTGCCACGTGACGTTTTAAGCGCAAATCTTGAGCGGTGTAGACGACGCCTGCGCCACCTGCTCCGAGTTGCGATAAGATTTTATAGTTTCCTAAAAAGCGTTCCACTATCACCCGCTCCAAGCCAAAAGGTTGGTGTTCACGCGTTTGCGATGTCCTTTCAATAATGACAATAGCGTCGCTGCCGCTATTGTGGTCACTGTTGTTATCACTGTTGTGATCGTCATCGTTGATGCCACTTTTGTGAATACCACAGGTCTTGTCACCGTTTGGCCAATGAATAAGTCTTGATTATCGCTGCTGAACCATCAATGCAAGCCATCAAAAAAACCTCTGCAGCACCCTTTGTAGTTACCCCGTGCAGTTTACGTGCAGGCAACCCACACTCAGGCAACCCCCTACGCTCAGGCAACTTACGTGTAAGTGTTGCTGTAAGTGTTGTTGTGGGTATGTGACAGCGCAAAAAAGTGCGTGTAAGCATGCCATCACCCCAACCTCTCGATAGCGAAGTTTTCATAAGACGTTTGCTAACCTCGTCACTCTGAACCTCGTCATTTGTAAGCTTTGGCTATGATGCTGCTCAGCCTGCTTAGCATAACGCATTACCGTGCTTATTGCCCCGCCTATTGTGTAGCTTCCTGCCTATTGTGTAGCTTCTTGCCTGCAGCATAGGGTCGTGCGTCGGTGTCGTGGTAATGCACGAAGACAGCTCAGCGCATATATTGGCTGCGTGTGTTGGTCTCGTGTATTAGCTATCAACTATTCGCTACCAATCTCGTGTATTGGCCTCGTGTATTGGCCTCGTGTATCAGTAATGTCATGGGCATGAATCTGCCACTATAAAGCTAAAACACTGCATATCTGCTAATATTCACTACTGCATCAACAACACAAGATTGGTTGTTTACCTTCATTATCTTATCATGCACAACGTAGCCTCGAGCTGCTGCCTTGCGTCACCGCCCCAAACGCTACACTTAACCACATGCGTCTAACCACATGTGTCTGACTACGTGCGTTAATGAATGTCAATAACAGTGTACATTCATTAGTGGGTCATCTTCGCTCTGTGACGTACTTGTGAGGCTGCATACTACATGCCCGAATACTACGTGCTCGACGCGATAACTAACTGCGAGAACGGGCCTTGAAAACATATATTGACCGACCTTAGCGGCGTGCTATACTTTAAGCGTAGCCCAAAACGCTGTGACAGAAGTAATAACTATCAACACAGGTTAGCGGGCGCACATGTTGCTAGGCGTTTGTGATACGTTAACGGGTGAAAAAGTGCGTGAGCGGGTCGCAAAAAGCGTGCCAGAGCAGTATGGGTAGAGAGCAACATCAAAGGGCAACAAAGGGTGTGATTTTCTCATAACGCGCTGCACACTTTTCGCTTGCTAATTTACTAACTGTCCACTAATTGTCCATTGAGGGGCTGTTTTTTGATTGACCGTCTGACTTAATCATCTGCACTGGCACTGGTTGTCTAAGGTAATCGTTGAGGTTGCTTGTTAAGGTCGACAATCTAGCGTGACTGTATACTACATAGCGTCGGATACTGCATAGGGTTGGTTTGCATGGTCGTTAGTGCGCCATCAGGGCTTGTTAGTGTCATGCTTATAAACGGGAATAACCCACTGTAGAAGCCTCTTTGGAAGCGACATTAGAGCATTTTTATGATTGGAACGAACACTGTGACGACCGTGATGACGACACACGCTGCGCATACTGCGATGCTCGAGCACACAGGACAAAACAGTTTTGCGCCTTGTAATGGTGTAAACCTGCTGGTGCAAGCCAACTCAACCGACCTTGCGGCGATGGGTGCAGTCGTCTTACGAAAGCGGTATAACGGGCGTGACTATGGTAACTGAGATTTCTCTTCCTCCCAACACTGAAACGGGTACGTTGCACGACACGCCCCTGCCTGCGTTGTTGCAGCGTCTCAACCGTGAGAAAAAGACGGGCGTTTTGTTGCTTAACTACCCCGATGAGCGCTTAAACAGTGCGTTTTCCTTTGCAGAAGGACGCATTGGTCGGGTGCTAACCCCGTTTGCCCCCAAGTTGAGTGATTTTTTGATCAGCTTAGGGGCGTCTTCGGAGCGTCTCAAAGAATTACAAGCCTACCTCAAAGCCGACAAGCGCACCCGCGAGATTATGTTGGCAGAAGGGCGAGTTAAACCCAAGTTTTTGACGCTTGCCCTAGAAGCCCGCGTAGAAATGGCGTTACTGCCCATTTTTAGCAACACCAGCGGGCGCTACGAATTTCAAGAAGGCGAACAACCGGTGGGTTTTATTGAACCAGGGGCTGACCCGCAAAAACTTGGTGAAGACATTGCCCAGCGCTTAGATGCCCTGGCTGATTTGGGCGCGTTTACTTTGAGTCCTTACGATGCTTTTCGGGTCGTGGGGGACGTGGGTGATTTTTCTAAGCGCACCAGCGATTTTACGATTCTCGAGTGGCGCATTCTAGCAGCCCTTTTCAAACCGCGTACGCTGCTACAACTGTCCACTGAGTTGGTACTCAACTGGGATAGTTTGCTCCGGGTGCTCTTGCTACTCGAGCGACGCGGTATCGTTGAACAAGTCGATATTGACCCCGAAACGGGCGAAGAATACGCCCTTGATGACGACGTCAAACTTGAAACGGGCGACAGTGCGCCTAACTTTTTGTTGCCGTCGCTCGAGGGCACAGCCTTCTCGCTTGTTACTAGGCGCGGACAATTTACCTTGCTATCGTTTTTAGGTCACGCGGGTTCTCCTTATGCCAATCACCGCGTCAACCAACTGGCTGAACAACACGAACGCTTTCGGGAAGCTGGCATCGAAGTGGTGTGTATTTTTAGCACCATGACCAGCACCGTACAAGAACATGCCGGACAGCTCGAGCCACCCTTTTTGCTGCTCGCTGATGCTGAGCACAAAGCCCACAACCTGTACCGCACCCATACCTCGATGCTGGGTTTATTTGATCCCCGCAACTTATCAGGTTACTTAGCAGGGATGCGCTTAGGTACGGCAGGTGGTGACCTCGAGGGCGAACGCGCGAGAATGCCCGCAACCTTCTTAGTGAGTCCTGCGCTCCGTGTCGCCAACGCCTACTATGGTCGTTACGCTAACGACACCCCTTCAGTCAACGACATCTTCAAGTGGCTTAGTGCTTTGAAGTAATAGCGCTGTGAAGTAATTTTGAAGTAATATTTGAGTGTCACTGTATGTTTGCAGGACGCGTCGGTAACCGCAAAAATCAACCTCACTGCTGAGCGTTGTACCGATGTATGCCCCTCGAGCACACTGTCTGAGGGGCTTAATCTAAGCGGCTTGGTCTAAGCGGCTTGGTCTAAGCGGCTTGGTCTAAGCGATTTGGTCTGAGGGGCTTGGCTTTTATACCCCACCAAACGCAGAAAAACCGCCATCCACGGGAATGATGGTACCAGTAACAAACTGCGAACGCGGATCAGTTAGCCACAGCAAGGTGCTCGCGATTTCATCGGCTTCGCCCAAACGCTGTTGTGGGGTGTTGGCGATGATTTTTTCTGCCCTTGGCGTCCACGAGCCATCTTCTTGAGTAAGTAAGTAACGGTTTTGCTCAGTCAAGAAAAAGCCTGGCGCAATGGCATTGACGCGGATGCTGGGGCTGTAGGTTTGCGCCATGTGCACCGCCAACCAACGGGTAAAGTTATTAACCGAAGCTTTGGCGGCACTATAAGCCAGCACCCTTGTGAGCGGCAAGGTTGATGCCATCGAACTGATGTTAATGACTACCCCTTCGCCGCGTTCGGTCATGTTTTTGCAAAATACCTGACAAGCTTGCAGCGTTCCCAAAAAGTTAAGTTCGCTAACATACTTAACCGCGTCTACGTCCACATCAAAAAACGTCCGCTCGTCTGACGTCGTACCTTCAGGTCGGTTGCCGCCTGCGCTGTTAACTAAAATGTCAATTTTGCCGTAGCGCTCTAAGATGTCTTGGTTGGCTTGCTCGAGCGACGCTTTTTCCAGCACATCACAACCCAACGCCAACACATCTAAACCCAGTTCTTGGGCAGCCGCATCCGCTGAGGTTTGTTTGCTACCCAATAGGGCAACTTCTGCACCAGCACTCACTAAGGTGCGCACCATTTCTTTACCAAGTACACCACTGCCGCCTGTGACAACGGCTACTTTGCCTTGCAATATCTCGCTCACCATTTGGCTCATCGTGACTCCTTCGGTTGATGATATTCGTTACGTTATGAAAGCCTATCACGGGTGTTTCTGTTAGCTTGGGGTTATGACGTTTTTGTGAGTTTGACGAAGCGTGTAGGTCGGTGCTATCTAAATAAAGTAGCTAAAAAGGCTATCTTGTGCTGATTTTTCGTCCATTTTCGGGTGATGTGAGGGTACTTTTTGGGTGAGGTGGGGTGAAGGTGGCTCGAGCATCCCAATCACCTCACATGTGATGTGGTCAAAAAACCATCAAACCTTGTATGGTGAAGCATGTTAACGACCCAACCCTCCTTAACGTGCCAACGCGACGCGTTCGACTTACCAGCCGACTTGCACTATCTCAACGGTGCCTACATGTCGCCCCTGTCCAAAGCGGTTACCGCCGCAGGTCACGAAGGCATCACCCGCAAAAGTGTGCCTACCCGCATCACCCCAGCGGACTTTTTCAGTGAGGTAAATATCCTCAAAGGTTTGTTTGCGCAGGTAGTGAACGCCCCTCGAGAGCGGATTGCCCTTATTCCGGCGGTGTCTTACGGTATTGCTACGGCGGTCAATAACTTGCATTTGCAAGCGGGGCAGCGAGTGGTGTTATTGCACGAGCAGTTTCCGAGTAACGTCTATGCTTGGCGCAACTTGCGTGAACGCGGCGTCATCATTGATACGGTGGCAGCGCCACAAAGCAAGCAGCGCGGGCGGGATTGGAACGAAGCCATTCTCGAGGCCATCACCCCAGACACTGGCGCGGTGGCGTTGGGGCATGTGCACTGGGCAGATGGCACGCTGTATGACCTAGTGCGCATCAGCCAAAAAGCCAAAACCGTTGGCGCGGCACTTATTATTGACGGCACCCAGTCGGTAGGGGCGTTGCCGTTTGATGTGGCTGAAATTCAGCCGGATGCGCTCATTTGTGCGGGTTACAAGTGGCTCATGGGGCCTTATGGTTTGGGATATGCCTATTATGGTGAGCGTTTTGATGATGGCGTGCCGTTAGAAGACAACTGGGTTGCTCGAGCGGGTAGCGAAGATTTTTCCGGCTTAGTGAACTATCAAGACGCCTACGCGGACGGTGCAGCCCGTTTTGATGTGGGCGAAAAAAGCAACCCCATTTTGCTACCGATGATGATTGCCGCGTTGCGTGAGGTGTTAGCGCGCCACCCTGCCCGGGTACAAACTTACTGCCAACACCTCACCGAAGCGCCCCTTACCGCATTGCAAGCCGATGGGTATCGCCTCGAGCAGCCCCACTACCGCGCCCATCACTTATTTGGTATCCGCTTACCCGAAAGTATCGCCCTAGACGCCCTCAAAGACGCTTTGCAGCAAGCTAACATCTCCGTGTCCGTACGCGGTGACGCGGTGCGGGTGTCGCCGAATGTCTACAACGATGCTGGTGATATGGCCGCACTGGTAGACGTGTTGCGTAACTTGGCACAATAAACGTAACGTGACGAGCGCAATGATGAGCGCAATGATGATTGTCGTTGATCGCACGAGGCTTGTATTTCTGAAGCTTGTATTTCTGAAGCTTGTATTTCTGAATGATGTAAGGAGAAACATATGGCCCTGACGCCCTCAACGATGCTCGAGCTGACGACCCCCGCACCCGATTTCAGCTTGACCGATACCGTCTCAGGCGAGCAAGTCAGCAAAAGTGACTTAACCGGCAAACCCCTACTAGTGATGTTCATTTGCACTCACTGCCCGTTTGTCAAACACGTGGAAAGTGAATTGGCCGCCCTAGGACGCGACTACGGTGAGCAGGTGCACATCATTGCCATCGGCAGTAACGACCCCAAACTGTCCCCAAGTGACGCCCCCGAACACCTCAAAGCCCAAGCGGAGCGGGTGGGGTTTAGCTTTCCGTATCTTTTTGATGCCGACCAAAGTGTCGCCAAAGCCTACACGGCAGCGTGCACGCCGGACTTTTTCTTGTTCGATGACACGCATAAGCTGGTCTATCGCGGGCGCTTAGACGAAAGCCGACCTGGTAATGATGCCCCCCTTGACGGGCACGATTTGCGGGCGGCGCTCGAGGCAGTCACTGCTGGCCAAGACGTATCTGCTGAGCAGTTTCCCAGTGCAGGGTGCAACATCAAGTGGCACACGCCCCCTGCTTACGCTAGTTAGCGTTTAGTACAGACACCAGCACAAGCATCAACCCAAGCACATCAACCCAAGCACATCAACCCAAGCACGTAAGCACAAGCAAACGTTAAAAGGCTTACACGAACGTGATAACCCCTACCACGCCGCTCACTTTAAGGTACAATGGGCGGCGTGGCACATGTAATCGTTGTAGGCAGCCAAGCCAAAGTTATTTCTACCGTCGAAAGTGCGCTGAAGACGAACAAACACGCGTTGCAAGTCTATCGGGACGGTAACAAAGCCCTGAACGCCGTTCAGAATGAATCCGCTGACCTTATCGTCTTGGATGTTGAATTTGGCGATATGGATGGATTCGATATTGCCTACAAAATCCGCCAAGACATCTTGTTGCGCGATGTGCCGTTATTACTTTTGGCCAGCCCCGATACTATCAAGGCTAGAGGTAACGACCTCAAAGTAGCTGATGACTACATCGAAACCCCACCCGATGGCGACAAATTGCTCGCTAGGGTCGAAGCCATGTTGCGGCGTCACAGTATGGCGCAAAATCAGACCTCGCTTGATGGGCGTCTGCGCGGGCGCTTAGAACTTGTGGGTGGTGCCAATGCCGTGGTGCAGATGGTGGCCATGCTCAACCTCGAGGGCGGTTTGGTGTTCGATGACCGCACGGTGCTGTTTTTTTCTGGTGGGCGTTTGGTCAATGTGAACCCCTCAAGTAAGTCAGATCGCACCTCTATTTTGCGCATCATGAACCGCAAAGAGGGCTTTTTTCGTTTTGACCCGCAAGTAACTACCGACGACAAAACCATGAACAGCGACCCCATGTCGCTTCTTTTGGAAGCCAGTAAGCTCGAGGACGAAGTCGGTCACGATGCCGAAGCAGGCAGCTTGGATCCCGAAAGCGGCAACTACCAAGTCGTTGAAGGTCTCTCCGAAGCCCTCGACATTGTGGAAGGTATGGGTGGCACTGAGACCATTCAAGTGTCGGAAAAACAAGACAAAAAACACGGTGACACCTGCGTGCTGTTTCAAAGTGAGACGCTCAACATGGTGGCACTGCACAGCGTGGCTAGTGACATTTCCGAAAACTTGCGCAGCATGCTCAAGCTCGAGGTCGTCTGATTTAGTCATCTGATTTTACTGTATTGACTTTATTAACTTACGATAAAACAACAATCTAATCTATAAAACCTGTTCTTACAATTTTATAATAGCTGTTCTGACAATGTTTCTCGTTCAATGACCAGCTTTAGTGTTTCTGCTCAGGTGATGTGTTGTAGGTCGGCGAGTAGGTCGTGGCTCGAGTCATAACGGTCATCAGGATGTTTGGCGAGTAACCGCAAGATGATTTCGTCAAAGGCTTCTGGTAGGTCAGCTCGAGCAGCAAGCGGGGGTGGCATGTGATATTTGTGCGCTTCAATGAGCATCATGGGATGGGTGCTATTAAACGGCAACTGTCCCGCCCGCAAGCCGTACAAACACACGCCCAGACTGTACAAATCCGCCCGACAATCAACCTGTCCACCGAGTTGTTCGGGTGCCATATACGCTAGCGTCCCTGGCAAGCGGTCATCTTCTTCGACGGTAAAACAATCGGTTTCAATGGCAATACCAAAGTCAAGCAAGGTGGTGTGCTGGTTACTACTGTCCCAAATAAGGTTGGCAAGGGTGATGTCGCGGTGGATAAACCCAGCGTCGTGCACAGTGCATAGTGCAGACGTAGCCCCACTTGCCATCTCGAGCAGTGTCTCGGCTGCGGGTTCTTGAATATCTGCAAAAGGCGTTCCCACTACGTCTTGTAACACCAACAGTAATGACCCAGAGGCATCTTCTAAGCTGTAGGCTTGCACGATGTGGGCTGAGCCGAGCTGACGTAGCACCTGAAATTCGTGCTCGAGCTTGTCATTAGCTGCCTCGCCATATGCCCGTTTAAGCACCACCGGCACATCATCATGAACGCGTTTGGCTCGATACACCGCCCCTTGTTTGTTTTCGCTGAGCAAGGTGATCGCATCGAAACCGGGCACGTCCAAAACCGCCATAGCGCACATTATAGCCCCTCCTGAGCCGTCACTTAGCGAAGTGTAAGTTAGCGCAGTGTGAGATGTGTCTATACTGACAGCTCCCCTGATAGTTATTGGCATGTCCATGATTGACGGCTACACAGTGATTGACGGCTACACAGTTCACTCGAATGAATATCAGCGTGAGGTTGGTGAAAATCGGTCACTGTAGCAACGACAGACGGAATCGCTATGATGTATCGGCAGGATGCCCGCTTTATGAGATGCCCCTTTGCTGAGCAAATCATGCACCAAGACAAATCACCGAGACAAATCACCGAGACAAAGCACCGAGACAAATCACCCACGAACGTTTACACGACAATAAAAAACGACCACAAAAATACAGAAATATCAGCAAGGCGGGTGCTGTCGTGACGCGTTTGCTGAGTGTCATGAGGTCTTTTGATAACGTCGGCGTGATGCGTGTTACGAACTCGAGCCAGCGAAGCCGTTATCGGTTTATAGTGTAGGACATGGCAATCATCACCGTGGTCGAAGATGATCCCAACGTAGCACGCCTCATCGCGATGACACTCGAAGAAGAAGACCACGAGGTTACCATCTGCGTCGACGGTGCCAAGGGGTTAAACAGCATTCTCAGCGAACCGCCCGATATTGCGGTTTTAGACGTCAACTTGCCCAGCATGAGCGGGTTCGACATTGCCGAAAATATTCGCAAGTCGCCCGATATTTCTGCTATGCCCATTTTGATGCTCACCGCCCAAAGCGACCTCAACAGCCGCTTACGGGGGCTAGCATCAGCAGATGACTATCTCAACAAACCTTTTGACCCCGAAGAACTCGAAGCGCGCATTGCCGCCCTGCTGCGCCGCAGCGCCATGACGCCTGCCAAACCACCCAAAAAACCTGTCGATGCCCTAGCGGGTGAGCGGGTGCGTTACTACGACATCATCGACGAGGTCGGACGTGGCAACATGTCGATTGTCTACAAAGCAACCGATACGAAGCTCGAGCGTACTGTTACCCTAAAGTTTTTCACCAAAGAGTTTAAGGATTCTGAGAAGCAAACCCGCTTTATTAGAGAAGCCCAAGCGGCCTCGAGGCTCATTCACCCCAACATCTGTACCGTCTACACGGTTGATGAAACCGATCACGGTCAACCGTTTATGGTGATGCCCTTTTTGCAAGGCATGACCTTAGAAGACCGCATCAACCAAGGCAACATGAAAATTGGCCGCGCTGTGAATTATGCTGTGCAAACCGCCAGGGGGCTATCTGCTGCCCACGCCGAAGGTATTGTTCACCGCGACATCAAACCCGCCAACTTGTTCATTGAAACCGATGGCGTCATCAAGATTTTGGACTTCGGTGTGGCCAAGTGGACGATGCGCAGTGGCGACACCAACACCACCCAAGAAGGCACGCTAGTGGGCACAGTCAGCTACATGTCCCCCGAACAGGTGCGCGGCAAAGAAGTAGACGCCCGCAGTGACATTTGGGCAGTGGGCGTGGTGCTCTACGAAATGCTCACGGGCGCTAAACCCTTTAGCGGCAGCAACAACATTATTGCTACTATCAGCGCCATTTCCACCAAAAAACCTGAACCCATTGCGGCGCTGCGCCCGGGCGTGCCTGCTGATGTGGAGCATATTGTTATGAAGGCGCTCGAGAAAAAACCCGAAAACCGCTATCAGACTATGAATGAGATGTTACGCGACTTGCGGGCGTTGTACGCTAACCGCCAGCAGTCCTGAACATTCTTAAAATCTGCCTGTATTCTCAAGCGTATGGCTGGACAAGTCAGCGCTTTTTTTGTATGCTCAGCGCGTGCCCGTTAACAAGCGTAAAGCCAAATATCAGCGCGTGCGCACACCGCGCAGCTTCAAGTGGCATCACCAACACTGGTGAGACGGGTCTGACGGTCTTTTTTACCCAATTTTACAATTAACTTGCTATATCTTTCCCATGATGATTGACGGTATTCTGTGTAATCATCTTTAAGGAGAAACTTATGCTTTATCCACTGCCCAACGAACGTGGGCGTTACGGCATGTTTGGTGGTCGTTATGTTCCCGAAACGCTCATTCCTGCCCTTGACGAATTGGCGCAAGCCTACCGCGAAGCCGCCAACGACCCTGAATTTAAACGTGAATTTCACCATTATCTCAAGACGTTTGTAGGTCGTCCCAGTTTGTTGTATTTGGCTGAAAACTTGACCAAGCACTGTGGCGGGGCGAAGATTTACCTGAAGCGCGAAGACCTCAATCACACGGGGGCGCACAAAATCAACAACACCATCGGGCAGGCACTGCTAGCCAAAAAACTTGGTAAAAAACGGGTGATAGCAGAAACGGGTGCCGGGCAACATGGGGTAGCCAGCGCGACGGCGGCGGCGTTGTTTAATCTCGAGTGCGTCGTCTACATGGGCGAAGAAGATGTGCGCCGTCAAGCACTAAACGTCTTTCGCATGAAACTCTTGGGCGCAGAAGTGCGACCCGTCACCAGTGGCACGCGCACCCTGAAAGATGCCACCAACGAAGCCATCCGCGACTGGGTCACGAACGTGCGAGATACGTTTTACATTATTGGTTCAGTCGTAGGGCCGCATCCTTACCCGATGATGGTGCGCGACTTTCAAAGTGTGATTGGGCAAGAAACCATGTGGCAACTCGAAGAAGCCGAAGGCCGCCGTGTCCCTGATGCAGTGGTTGCCTGTGTCGGTGGTGGCTCGAACGCCATTGGTATCTTTGCGCCGTATGCCTATTTGCCCGAAGGTGAACGCCCCAAACTCTACGGCATCGAAGCCGCCGGTCATGGGGTAGAAACGGGTCAACACGCGGCCAGTATCTCTGCTGGTAAAACAGGCGTGTTGCACGGGGCTTTGATGTATTTGATGTCGGACGATAACGGGCAAATCACCCCAGCGCACTCGGTCTCAGCAGGCTTGGATTATCCGGGGGTAGGTCCAGAACATTCGTACTACGCCCAAGCGGGTATCGCGGACTATATTGGCGTCGATGATGACAAAGCACTAGTAGCGTTTCGGCGTTTGAGTGAAATTGAGGGGATTATTCCAGCACTTGAAACTGCCCACGCCATTCACTACGCCATGGAACTTGCACCTACGATGGGCAAAGATGAATTGATCGTGGTGAATTTGTCGGGTCGGGGTGACAAAGACGTCAACGAAGCCATGCGGGTACTGAAAATGCAAGAAGAGAAGGTGTTGTCATGAGTCGGATTACTTCTCGTATCGATAAGGCGTTTGCCAAAGCCAAAGCAGAACATAGGGCGGCGTTTGTGCCGTATTTGACGGCGGGGTTTCCTGATCCAGAGACGTTTTTGCAGCAAGCGAGTCAACTTTTGGAAGTAGCTGATGTGCTAGAAGTTGGCATGCCCTACTCCGACCCCCTCGGTGATGGCCCTACCATCCAACAATCTGGCGAAGCCGCTTTGCGAGCAGGCATGACCATGGATAAGACCTTAGAACTCATCAAAGCACTGCGCCAAAACAGCGACAAAGCCATCGTGATGATGACTTACTACAACCCCATTTATGTGCGCGGCGAAGAGAAATTTGTCCGTGACCTCAAAGAGGCGGGTGCTGATGGGGTGATTTTGCCAGACTTGCCGCCCGATGAAGGCGAAACGATGATCGCTGCAGCGCGGGAAGCGGAGCTTGATACTGTCTTTTTGGTAGCCCCAACGTCTACCGACGAACGTTTGAACCGCGTCACTCGGGACTGTCGCGGTTTCGTCTATGCGGTGTCGGTGACAGGGGTAACAGGGGCACGCAGCGCGTTACCTGCGGATGTACCTGACCTTGTTAGGCGTACCAAAGCCGTAACAAATTTGCCCGTAGCGGTGGGGTTTGGGGTTTCAAACGGCGAAACTGCCCGCCCCATCGCCCAAGTTGCCGACGGTGTGGTGGTCGGTTCAGCGTTAATCAAAAAATTGGCTGCAGGCGAAGACTTAGCACCCCTAGCACAGGATATTGTCAACGCCTGCGCCAAAGGTGAACCCGTCGCGTCCTAAACAGTGTAAAGTTGTTCTCTAAACGTTTGAGACTGCGTGGCTAGTTGCTGCGCAGTTTTTTTGTGCTTATTGCTCTTGTGGGTAGACCAGTCCCCAATCTTGCCGGATGCTATCCAAGAGGCGCATAATCTCGAGCGTTTCATCAAGGGGCATGACGGGACTTTCCAACAGCCCTTCTCGCAAGCAGCGCCCTACTTCGGCGGCTTCGTACTGATAACCATGCCCACTGTTGACCACTTCAATCACCTCAACGTTGCCAGCGGTGGGTACGTCACTTTGTACGGTGCGGGTGAGGGTAAACGTGTGTTTTTGCTGACTAGGGTCTCGAGGAATCCCCCACCACGGCGCACTCACGTGGATGTGTCCTTTGCTGCCTGCTAAGGTCATGGTTTGTGGTGTTTGCGTGCGCAACGCTGCCGACAACCGCGATTGTGCGCCGTTTGCATGTTCCAAAATGACCGAAAACATCTCATCGACACCCGTGTCTGCCCGTTTCACGATGCTGTGTTGAGCCGTTGGCAAGCCTAGTAACCAACAAGCCAGTGATAGCGGATAGATACCTACATCCAAAAGCGCCCCACCGCCCAAGTCGGGGTTAAACAAACGGTGCTTGGGGTCATATGGCGCAGCAAACCCAAAGTCAGCATTCAGCAGTTGCAACTCACCCAATTCACCCGCCTCAATCAATTCACGGAGTTTGCGCATGTGCGGCAAAAAGCGCGTCCACATGGCTTCCATCACAAAGAGGCCTTTTTCTCTGGCTTTGCGGATGACGTTTTCGGTCTGTGTGGCGTTTAGGGTAAAGGATTTTTCGCACAGCACCGCTTTGCCCGCTTCTAAGCACATAAGGGCGTTTTCCTCGTGAAAAGGGTGCGGCGTCGCGACATAGACCACATCGACATCGGGGTCACTCGCTAACGCTTCGTAGTTGGGGTGGGCTTTGGGAATGTTGTAGGTTTTGGCGAACGCATCGGCACTTTCTTGCGAACGCGAACCGACAGCGACCAGTTCTGCGCCCTCTACATAGGGCAAGTCTTCAGCGAACTGTTTGGCAATCATGCCTGTACTGATAATGCCCCAGCGAATCTTGTCCATCAAATCACCTCAAAAGCACCATAACGTGTGCTCAGCCGCTGGCTTGTACTGATCTGGCGTGTATGCACTCACAGGATATACACTCACAGACTGGCCAGGGCATCCCGTAAAAAGGTGGCGCTGTTTTGAATGGTGGCGACGGGGTCTTTGGGAAGGTCGTGTTCGACGATGAGGTAGGCCAGCTCGAGCTGCTTGGCTTCTGCCAAAATCTCTCCCCAGGTCAGCACGCCCGCACCGACATCTGCCCAGCCATCTTCGTCCGTATTTTCGCCAGCCACAGCAACGTCTTTTACGTGCAAACGCACGCACGTGTCGGCGTAGTGCCGCAGGTTCTCGAGCGGATGATGGCCAGCTCGAGCCACCCAACCAAGGTCAAGCTCGAGCCCTAGTTGCGATGCTTCTAGCAGCACATCAAGCGCCAGTTGCCCCCCCACATCCACCAATTCAAAATCGTGATTGTGATACGCCACGTCAAACCCAGCTTTGTGGCACCGCGTGGCAATACCTGCTAAGTGCTTCCCCAACGCTTGCCAGCCAGCGCGGTCTTGGGGACGGCGTTCGGCAGGTACAAACGGCACCACCAACAGCGGTGTCTCGAGCGTTTTGTGTGCTTTCAAGGTGGCGTCTAGGTCATTTTCAAGGTGCTCGAGCGCCACATGCGCCGAACACACGTTGAGCCCGCGAGCAGCCAGCATGTCCTTAAGTTCATGGGCGTCCATACCCTGCGTATGAACCGTTTCTACGAAGCCATATCCCGCGTCTGAGACGGCATCGAGGGCGG
This sequence comes from uncultured bacterium, assembly GCA_964550765.1. Taxonomy (GTDB): domain Bacteria; phylum Deinococcota; class Deinococci; order Deinococcales; family Trueperaceae; genus JBCCBI01. The sequence goes on from CAZKAZ010000010.1 coordinate 36,514, forward strand.
TGGCTAAATCCGGCAAGGTGCGCAAGCTATAAAGTTGTACGGCAAGGTCTAACATGATGACTCCTTTGGGTTGTGTTTGCGTGTTTCGTGTTTGAGACAATCCAACGCGGCTTTGATGCCGAGTGGGGGACTGGTCAAGGTTGCTACAGCGGGAAAGGTGGACTGGCTAAGGGCAATAGCCATAGACGCTTAGGCGAGGGCGATGACGTCGCAAGGGTGTTTTTGACAGTGTTGCTGTGCTGTTTCTGCGATGCGCTTGGCATACGTTTCTGAATCACCTCGAGCAAACGCCTCCCACGCGCCCTTACACAGCACAATGTTGATATCCACTTGATTTCCTCGTTGTTGATTGATTTCGGAAAATAGGCAAGAGGTTGGTTCAACGGTGCTCTCGAGGGTTGCCAACACCAAAATCCGTTTTCCCTGTTTGATGGCAGCTTCTGCTAAAGCGCGGTCAATGCGCAAGACAGGAATAGCCAGGTCAAGATTTTCCGCGATAGCACCGAGGCTCGAGCAGGTGCACACAATCACCTCGGCATCTCTGGCAAGCATGTTGACAGCCGCAAAGACGTGCTGATGTAGTTCGGGGGTGTCACCTTGAGTGCGGATGTGCTCGAGTAAGTCTTCTCTCACCACATGCTGTCGTGGCGTCGTTGGTGATTGTTGTGCTAGTAACCCCTCGAACGTCGCCACATGCTGCTCGGCTGTGTGCAAAAAACCAATCAATCCAGCACACCTGCAAGCAGTCCCAACGGCAGGGCAGCCGGGCGGTCACAGGTTGTTTCTAAGGTGAGGTACTGTCCGTTTTGGCTGCTCGTTAAGATGCTTTCCATAATGTCTAGTACGTGCAACGCCAGTTCGCCACTGGCTCGAGCCGGACGGCCAGAAAGAATAGCGTGTGCCATATCAGCAACGCCCAAAGCGCGGCTGTTGTCAGCGTAGCCAAATGCGTGTGGGATAGCTTGCCAGTCGTTGTGGTCACGGCCTTGAATGTACACCTCACCACCAAAGATATTGGGGTCAGGAACGCTCAAGCTGGCTTGTTCACCGTAGATTTCGATGCGGGGTAAATTTGAAGCAGGTACGTCAAAACTGCACAGCAACTGGGTGGTTGCGCCACTGTGAAACTCCAACAGCGCACTCACATGCGTAGGCGTGCTAACCGGAATGCGCTCACCAAAGCGGCTGGGGCTAGTGGCAATGCGCTCGCTAAACCCTTGGCTGGCCATGCCCACGAGCCGCTTCACCGGGCCGAGAAAGTTAATCAAACTGCTCAGGTAGTAGGGTGCCATATCAAACAAAGGCCCGGCACCGGGTTGATAAAAAAAGTCCGGGTTAGGGTGCCAACTCTCCGGGCCACTGCTGACAAACGATGCTGTTGCCGCGAGGGGACGCCCGAGCCAACCGTCGTCGATGAGTTTGCGGCAGGTTTGCAAGCCTGCGCCTAAAAAAGTATCGGGGGCGCAACCAACGTATAAGTTATTGGCTCGAGCTGTCTCGAGCAACGCTTGTCCGTCACGGCGGTTAGTAGCTAAGGGTTTTTCACTGTAGACGTGTTTGCCTGCTGCTAGTATCTGCTGACTCACCTCGGCGTGCACGGCTGGAATGGTCAAGTTGATAACCAAGTCGATGTCGTCTCTTGCCAACAACTCAGTCACCGAACAAGCGGCTACCTCGTGGGCGGCGGCTTTGGCGTTGGCTTTGTCCATGTCCATATCGCTCACGGCGACGAGGTTCAAAGCGGCAAATCGGCGGATGTTGGTTAAGTAAATTTCGGAGATGTTACCGCAACCAATCACACCTATATTTAACGAGTCTTGCGTCATGGTTTATCTAAACACATTTGATGGGTTTAGACAGTTGGCAAGTGGCTCGAGCCACCGCGTGTGCTGCTGTTGATATATCGCTGTGACTATATCGCTGGCGTATGCCTATGTTCCTACAGCGTCGTCAGCGCCAAGCGTTTATGCTGAGCCTCATGCCCAGAACCCCTACTGCTTCCGAAAACCCCATCACCGTCGTCGGTTTAGACCCGGGTTTGGCCAATTTGGGACTTGGTGCCGTGCGCGAAGCGGGCAAAGACGCCGTGTATTTGGATAGTGCGTTAATTAGAACCAGCAGCAAACAAGCACAAGACGAACGGCTCGAGCACCTCTATCATGCCGTTGGCGACTTTCTCGACAGCCATCACCCGCACGCGCTGGCTATCGAAGACCAGTATTTTCACCAACGCGGCGATATTGCTTTCAAAGTCGGGCAAGCCGTCGGGGTGTGTCTCCTTGCTGCCAAACATCACGGCGTGGACGTGGTCAGTTACGGGCCTATGCAAGTCAAACAAGCCCTAGTAGGCTCAGGTAAAGCCAGTAAAGCCCAAGTTGCCTACATGGTGCGTGCCCTGTTGCATCTGAAAAAAATGCCCGACAGCAGTCACGCCGCTGACGCCCTCGCGCTTGCGCTCACGCATATCAGTAGCCGCCGCATCGGGGCATTAGGGTAGCGTGGGCGGTAGAGTGATGACATGCATTATCTGGAGTTAATCGACACAAACACCCTCAAAAAACCCGGTCTGCGTTGCCGCGACATCACGCCAATTTTTGCTGATGCCACCGCGTTTAACGCTTTGCTCGATGATCTTCTGCGAGAGGTACGCCCGTCTGAGGTTGATATTGTCGCGGGGGTAGATGGTTTGGGGTTGCTGCTGGCGTCTGCTGTTGCCCAAAAGTTGGCCGTTGGCATTGTGCCGATTCGCAAACCGGGCAAGTTACCTGTGAAAACGGATGCCGCCCCCCTGCCCGAGCCGAGGGGTGGCTTAGAAGTGCGTTTTGATGCGTTTGCGCCTTCTCAGCGGGTGCTGTTGGTAGATGATTGGATTCGCACTGGCGTGCAAGCTATCGCCGCCGTGTCGCTCATTGAACGCCAGCAAGCACAGGTAAGCGGCATTGTGGCGCTGAATATCGAGAAAAATGACCGCACTGAACCTTTGCAGCGTTACTCTTTGCACACGATGATGGTGAACGGACAACCGCATGCTGCACTAGCCTCGAGCACCATGACCTCGAGCACTACCTAACGCCAAAAAGTTCACTCACACCGTGCTAGGCTATTTTTTTACAAAACCCCCGCTGCCATCGTGCCATACTTTGTGAATATGAAACGGTTTATGCTGCTCGCAGTGAGCATGGTGTTAGGTGGGTTCAGCGTAGGATTTGCTCAGGTGGGGTTACCCATCGAAGGGCGGCTGCGCGGACCTGCGACGGTGCTTGATGTTGTCGACGGGGAAACTCTGTTGGTGCGCATCAATGACCGCGAACGCGACGTGCTCTTAAACGGTATCGACGCCCCTGAAGAAGCCGCTGGTTACCTCGAGCGGCTTGTCTCTAGCGGACGCGTCTTTTTAGAATTCGACGTTGCCAACCCGCTCCTCTACGACCCGCTACCTTTTGCCTATATCTACGTGCCTGACCCACGGGGCGATTGGGAACAAGACGGTCAACGTTACACCCAAGTGAACCTCGAGCTACTCAAAGTTGGCCTTGCCGACGTGCTGGCCATTCCCCCAGACATTCCTTACGTGGACTTGTTCATTGCCACACTCGAAGACGCTAGGGACAACGAACGCGGCATCTGGCGCGATGGTGACCGCCAACCTAGGGGGGCACAACTCAGTCAAAACGCCTTTTATCGGCGGTTTATTCCCGACGGCGAAGCCCCACCCCTCATCGACACCTTCGGACAAAGCACAGAAACCGACGAAGCTGCTAGTGACGCACCTGCTGGCGAATTTGACGTGCAACAGTTTGCCGCTGAGCGCGGTTTAGACACCACCCGCACCTTGCCGTCACTGAACCAAAGCCGCACCAATCAACAAGACATCCTTGATAGGTTGCGCACTGCCCAAGCGGATTTTGCTCGTGTCGGGGTAGCACCAGCGAGCAGCATGATGGCAAGTACCATCAACGCCGATGGCACCATGGATTTAGCAAGAGCAGGGGATTTGGCAAGAGCAGGCGCGCGCCCTGCTGCACCCTCTATGGCTGTGGGGCAAACCTTAAACAACGTCCAAGCCCTGTTGAGCCAAATGAACACCGGCAACACCATGAACGCCCCAATGGTAACCCCTGCTGGCTCGTCTTTTTCGCAAGCTACCACCGCCGAAGAACGCATGGCATTATTCAGCCCCACCATGAGCCAATCACTAGCGCGGCGCAACATGGCAGGCAGCACCATGGGCGCACCCTCGCTAATGACCAGCGGCGCAGGCATGCTCGGCACCGCCAGCATCACCTTCAGCAGTGAACCCAGCGGCGCATTCGTGTGGATTGATGGTGGTTTGGTTGGCAATACCCCCATCAGCGTCAACTTACCCGTTGGTCAGCTTTACAGCTACACCGTCAGCGACGCCCAACGGCAATTCAATCCGGTTAATGGCAGTTTGAACGTGCGTGGCGATGAACGTCTAAACGTCGCCTTTATTACGGGGATTGTGACTTCAAACATGGCTGCACCCATGCCCACCACAAGGATAAGGCAACAGCCGTCAGCACCTAGCGCCAATCCTTTTGCGTCCCCGCAACCGATGGCCGCACCAACCATGACCACCCCTGCCCAACCTGCACCGCAAGCCAGTACGCCCCGCGTTATTCCCACCGAAGCCGCTACCTTCCGCTATGACCCACTAGGGCCTGACCGCAACTGCAGCGACTTTACGACGCAAGCCGAAGCACAAGCCTTTTTTGATGCCGCAGGCGGCACAGACAATGATATTCATCAGCTTGACCGTAATGGTGATGGGGTGGTGTGCACGGGGCTTCCCTGAGCTAACGATAACGAGTAGTGTAAACCTCGAGCCAGTAGCGTCTGCTGCTGGTTTTTCTTTTCTTCACTTGCCTAGCTTTTTCTCTTTGCACAACGTATACAACTAAAACGCAGATGCCGTGCTTCTAAGCACCTGATGACCATTGCTAAACGAATTGTGTTCAGAGTGAAGCGAGATATTCATACAGATTCAACAAGTCCATGTCTTCCTGCACTCGTTTTTTCCTCTTAACGACTTCCTCAAGGCTGAAAGGTAAATCAAGAAATTGACTGTAATGTGCGAAGCTTGTAAAGTTTGCGCTGTAAGTGATGGCAAAGTTGAGACAAGCACACACATATTGACGTAACTCACAGAGAGACTCCTCAATGTGAGAAACTTGTTGATTAGCATGAACAAAATTGTTGCGTTCGTGCCGTAACCTTTCCAACGCCATACCGTGAAAATCTTTATCGTTAAATAGGAAAAGTGCTCGATGAATGGTGACATCGTAAGTGTCTCCGGGCAATGTTCCAGTGACTCTCTCGAGTACAGTCCAAAGCTGGATTAATGAGGCATGTAAGTCTGAGAGGTCAAGCGATCTTGCGTACTGAACTATGGTATCGCGTATTTCTTGACCATAAGTACACCTTTGGAGCTTGCTTAAGTACAGTTTTTCTATTCGTTTGACACCATTGTAATTTCTTTTGAAGTCACATAAAGAACTTTCTTCTATGTATGATGGTTCATACCAATACACGTCTAGTGCAGGTGTACCGTCCTGATGATGCATTGTATGGATGGGTCCTAAAACAATACTGTTGAGCGGTTTTGGACGCAAATTGCTGAAACGTTGCCGACGGCGGTCAAGTGCATAATTCCAAAGCCCTCTCAACAAATCAAGGGCAAATGCCGCTTGTGTGTAGGCGGAGTATGGACACCGTGCTTTGACGGTTACGACGACCCATGTGTAACGCGTAGGAAGTTGTGCTGGGTATAACAAATCAGCAAAATTGGTGTGTTGCTGGGAGAAGCCGTTTGGAGGATTTTCGAAAAAGGTAACATGCGCGTCCTCCACATGAATATCCTCTAGCTCAGGGAAGTACATTATGGAGAGGCTAGTCAGCAGGCTAAATGTGACAGGTTCTTGATTCAGGTAATCGTTTTCGACACGCTTCACTTCTTCAGAAACGGCATCAATGTTGTATCTTTGCAATGAAATTGCGGTATCAACAGCTTGACTTGCAAGTCTAGGCCTGATTTCGTCAGGAATGTCTTTGTGCCAATTAATCAATGAAGGCAAATTTCGGTTTGCGGCCAGTACCTCAAGTCCTTCGTAACCTACTAATTTGCCATCCTCAAACTTAGCACCCCTTTTCAAAATTTTCATGATAGTTTCTGCACGTTCTCGTGTGTGACTGCCACAAAACTTACTTTTACAACCCATAAGTGAGTTCCTGCTCAGGTGAAGTTGAAATATGGTTGTAAGACATGACGTAGAAAGATGGCTTTATAAGCCTAATCACTAGGCAATACATTGGGCTAACGCAAGCACGTTGACGCATGTAAATACAATAAAGGTTTTCGAGGATTGTTTTGTTTGACTACCATACTCTGATATGTAGTGTAGTGATGAAACGTTTACATGCTCGGTGTAGCCATACGAATCAGTCGCGTTGCTTTTCTTGCAGATGTCCGCGTCCTCGAGTCGCTTCCCGCAGCGTATCAGCTAGGGCGTCAACATCCTCAGCCAGCAGCGTCACCGGCACAATCATCCCACTAGCATCGTATTCAGGCTCGTGTTTTTCAAGGCCTTCCCAGTCACCAAGCAACCTGTGCAATACATCCATCTCATCAAACGGCACGAAGATGTGCAGCGTCTTTTTGGGTTTAACCTGCATGATGTCGGCTGCATCCAAAGCTTTAGCAAGTGTGCCGCTATAGGCTCTGACCAAACCCCCCGCGCCCAATTTGGTGCCGCCGTAGTAGCGGGTAACGACGGCACACACTTTATCTAGCTCGCGGCGTTGCAACACTTCTAGCATCGGCCTGCCCGCTGTTCCCCCCGGTTCGCCATCGTCCGAAAAACGGTACACCGCGCCAGTGACATACGCCCAGCAGTTGTGGGTGGCATCGGCAAATTCGCGCCGTAATTGTGCTAACCACTGCCGTGCGCCGTCTTCGCCGGTTACGGGGGCAACGGAAGCGATGAACGTAGAACCTTTGATGATCTCTTCAAAGCGAACAGGGCGCATGAGTGTAGTGTAGGTGTCGGGTTCGGGCACGTGTTCAGTGTAACGCGAATGTTTGGGTCACGCGGATAGTGAACCAACGGGTGACAAACGTTCATCACTCTGCTAGGCTTTGGGTATGAGACGCGTTTTTGCTGTACTTTCTCGAGCCAACCTTCAAAACGCTGTCATCTTCTCGCGATGTCGTGGGTAAGCTTGTTGCCGACGTGATTCGCTATATTTTGGCGTGACGATTCCCCTGTGTGGGTTGATTTTCCCTTTTTGTCAGTTAAATAGCGGTGATATTGGCTAGCGCGTGTTGACGTGTTAGCAGTGGATTGTTTGGCAGCGTGTGCGATGGCTTGCGAGATGGCTTGCGAGATGGCTTGCGAGATGGCTTGCAGGATGTTCTCATGCACGTTGCCCCTCGAGGAGATGCAATGCGTTTGAAAATTTATAACACCTTGACTCGAAAAAAAGAAACTTTTGAACCCTTAGTCGAAGGCAAAGTGGGTATCTATTTTTGCGGGCCTACGGTTTACAGCGAACCGCATTTAGGACACGCCCGTGGCCCTATTGTTTTGGATGTGGTGCGGCGCTGGTTTGAACACGAAGGCTATCAGGTGCGTTTGGTGTCAAATATTACCGACGTGGGTCACTTGACCGATGATGCCGACGAGGGTGAAGACAAACTGGCTAAGCGGGCGAAGCTGGAAAAGCTCGAGCCTATGGAAATTGCCGAAAAATACTTTTGGCGCTACTTTGACGCCATGAGCAAGTTGGGCGTGCGCAAACCCGATATTGTGCCGCGTGCCAGTGGTCACATTCCTGAACAAATTGAACTTACCCAAGCGTTAATTGACGCCGGACACGCTTACGAAGTGAACGGTAGCGTCTATTTTGATGTGGATTCGTGGGACAAATACGGTGAACTTTCCGGGCGGGATACTGAGGATGCGCTCGAGGGTACTAGGGTCTCAGTACGTTCGGAAAAACGCAGTGCCAAAGATTTTGCCCTCTGGAAACGCGCCGAACCCAATCACATCATGCGTTGGGATAGCCCTTGGGGAGAGGGTTTTCCGGGTTGGCACATTGAGTGCAGCGCCATGAGCACCAAATACTTAGGTGACGAGTTCGACATTCACGGCGGCGGCATCGACCTCACGTTTCCGCACCACGAGTGCGAGATTGCCCAAGCCAAAGCTGCTGGCAAAAACTTCGCCCGCACCTGGATGCACTGGAATTTCATCACCCTTTCTGGCGAAAAGATGGCCAAAAGCAAAGGGCATTTTGTGACGCTAACAGAACTCTTTGACGAACACGACCCCCTGGCGGTGCGCTTTCACCTGCTCAGCACCCACTACCGCAGCCTCAGCGACTTTAGCCCCGAGAGCTTGCACGGTTCCACCCAAGGCCTCAAACGCTTGCAGGACAGTTACCGCGAAGTGTTACGCCTACTCGGTGACGAGACGCCGGAAGCGGCAACGCCAGACCCCTTGGCGCAGTATCGCCGCCGTTTTGCGGACGCCATGAACGACGACTTCAACACCCCGCAAGCCGTCGCCACCTTGTTCGATGCCGCGCGTGACATCAACGCCAACCTCGCCAAATCGCCTGACAAAGACTATTTAGCGGCCGCCAAAGCCTTTTACGAGGATTTATTTGTCGAGGTGCTCGGACTGCCAGCAGACAGTACTGAAGGGGCAAGTGGTCATTTGGATACCCTCGAGGGACTCGTCAGCATGATTGCCGAGCAGCGTCAAAAAGCTCGAGCAGACCGCGATTTTCGTACTGCCGACACCCTCAGAAACCGCCTAGCAGAACTTGGCGTCATCCTTGAAGACACCCCCGAAGGCAGCCGTTGGCATCTGAATTAAACGCAATACTATTCCCCTTGTCTGACCGCCTCGTTACCTGATGGGGCGGTTTTTTTGGTTGTTCTAGCAATGCCATGTGCTGTTTCTACAGTTGCTGATATTTACCAACCTCACATCGACATAAAATGCGTCCAAATGTGTGCAAATGTGTGGGCGTCAATCATGGAAATGTGTTCGTATCACCCCACATCACCCCACATCAATCAACCGCTACAATCGACAGCCACATCGAGCTATGGCTCGAGCAAACAAAATATCCATGCGCCTTGTCTCACGTATTGACAGGGCATGTGAGAATTTTCGCATCCTGATATGGTGTGAGGCGGTGAGCTTATGATGGAGTTGTGTAATGCTTTTTCATTCCTGTTTTTATGCCCGTGCTTGTATGCCCGTGCTCGTATGCCCGAGTGAAAGTGTGATGTGTTTGTGACCGAAACCGCCCCCCATGTGCCCGTGATGCTCGAGGAAACCCTAACCGCCCTCGGGGATGTGTCAGGTGTGTGGTGCGTTGACGGTACCTTTGGCGCAGGCGGTCACAGTCGGGCGTTGTTGGCTGCAGGCGCGCAGGTGCTAGCCGTCGATAGAGACGAACGCGCTGCAGCACTGGCGCAAGAAGTGAAGCGTCAATACGGCGAACAGTTTCGCTTTGTGCGTGCCAATTTTGCTGAGCTGGCTGAGGTAGTGGCTGCTGAAGGTATTGCGCCGCAGGGGGTGTTACTGGACTTGGGTGTCTCGAGCATGCAACTCGACGAAGCCGAACGCGGGTTTGCTTTTCGACAACAAGGCCCTTTGGACATGCGCATGGGACTGAACGACATGTCTGCTGAAACGCTGGTGAACACCGCTTCACAAGAAGACTTGGCGGCTCTGATTTACAAGTACGGCGAAGACCGCTACAGTCGGCGCATCGCTAGAGCCATCGTCAGCGCCCGTGAAGATGCCCCCATTACCACCACCCAGCAGCTCGCTGAGGTAGTCGCGTCTGCTTACCCGCGCACAAACCGCCACGACCATCCTGCTAGGCGCACCTTTCAAGCCCTGCGCATCGTGGTGAACGGCGAACTTGACGCCCTAGAAAAAGCTCTTGAGGGCAGCGCCAACGTGCTTGTTCCGGGGGGGCGAGTCGTGGTTCTTAGTTATCATTCACTCGAGGATCGTATTGTCAAGGTGTTTATGAAACAGGGTAAACAAAACAAGTTACTCGAGCCACTGCACAAAAAACCCCTCACCGCCAGCGAAGCAGAAATTGCCGCCAACCCCCGCGCCCGCAGCGCCAAGTTGCGTGCTGCCCAAAAACTAGCTACTGAAAACTTAAAAGAGGAACATTTGAGAGAGGCACAACCATGAAACGTCTGAGGCGGTATGCCATGTATTACGTGGTGCTACTTTTGGTATTGGCTGCTATGGGTGCCAACAACCAGCGTTTGCACAGCCAACAGTGGCGCATGATTGACGAAAAAGAAGTGTTGTTGCTCGAGCTGAGCGAATTGCGAGCGGCGCACGGTCAGCACTTTGGTGCGCCTGCGGTGCGTGATTGGGCGATTGCTAGGGGCATGATTGCCGCGCCGGAAGGTGCTAGCCGTCAATTAGTCTTCGCACGACCCGCCCCTGAGATTGTCGTGCCAACGCCACAAAATGAGCTCGAGATCAGCACTCACTGGTAATTGATTGGGTTGTTTTTTGTGCGATAGTGGTGGTGTCAAAGCTATAAAATATCCTCATGTTGTTGGCGTTAAAATGGCGAGAAAATACATATGCTGCCAATGTTTTGCCAATGTTTTATGTGTGTTTATCTTAGTTATTTACAAAAATAAAAAATAGCTTGAGTTTAGTCGAGAAGTCGATACAAAGATGTGTAACTATTTTATAAGATACTATCTCACAGGGAGTGCCCTATGCCTGAGCCAGAAACGGATACCCTTCGCTTACAAAAACGCGGTTTGATTTGGTTGATTGTGTTAGCGCCGTTGATGTTGGCGCTACTAGGTTTTTTGCAATTGCAACTTCGCATGCCCGATTGGCCGCTCGCGCCCTTTGAAGGGGTGCGTCGTGGTCGCATTGTGGCCAGTGAAGGCACGGTGTTTGCCGAAGGCGATGTCGATCAGCGGGTGTATCCGCAGGGTGATTTGGCGGCGCATGTGGTGGGTTTTAGTGGTCGCAGGCAGCCTAATGGACGTTACGGCTTAGAAGGTTTAGAGTTCACCCTTGATGACAGGTTGCGGCGCGGGGAGACGATTACCATCACCATCGACCCGGTGCTGCAAGCAGCCGCCCAAGATGCGCTGCGGCGGGCGGCTATTGCCAGAGGAGCAGAAAACGGCACCTTTGTGATTTTAGAAGCCAAAACAGGACGAATTTTGGCAGCCGCCAATTATCCTGACTATGACCCCAACGAACCCTCGAGCGCCACAACAGCCAGCATGATTAACCGCTCGTTTTTGCAGCAGGTTGAACCGGGTTCGACCATGAAACCGTTTGTGGTAGCCGCTTTGCTCGAAAGTGGTTTACTCAATGTCAATGAGGTGCTCGAGGTCGATATGTCGTTGCGGGTAGGCAACCAAACCTTTAGAGACGTGGCGCAGCACGATTCGCTGTTGAGTGTCACTGACATTTTGCGGTACTCGAGCAACGTCGGCATGATTCAACTTGGTGAGCGGTTTACCTCTCAGGCGCTCTATCACTGGTTTGAAGCCTTCGGGTTTGGGCGCACCGTCGACCTAGATGGCGCGTTTACGCGGGCGGGTCAAATCAACGCGTGGGAAAGTTGGGTACCCCAAGACCACGCGTCAGCATCGATCGGTCAAAGTCTGTCAGTGACGGCACTGCAACTCGTAGCTGCTTATAACGTGTTCGCCAATGACGGCGTGTATGTACCGCCGCGTCTCATCGAAGACGAACCCTGGCGCCCTGCTAGGCGGGTGATTTCGGCGGAAGTCGCCCGGCAAGTGCGTGACATGTTGGTGTATACCGTCGAAGAAAGCAGCTTGGTGCGAGCCAAAGTGCCGGGGTTTGCTGTTGCTGGTAAGTCCGGCACTGCAGATATCTTTGACTACCGCGCTGGACGCTACATCGAGGGTGACTACACCATGAGTTTTGCTGGTATTTTCCCTGCTGATGACCCCAAAGTGACCGCGCTTGTTTACTTACAAAAACCCCGCGTTGGTACGACCAGTTCTTTGGTAGCTACCCCCATTTTCCGTGTTGTTAGCAGTGAAGCTATTGCCCGCTGGGGGTTAGCGCCCACAGAGTAGCCCACTAAGGTATGGCGCAGTGTTGACAATTGTTTGTTTTTGCGCTTGTTTGTTTGTGTGTTTTTTTGTACGTTGCTATCAACGTTGATAATGTTTGTAGTGTCACGGTGATTAACAGGGTGGCTGAGGTGGTTGGCTCGAGCGCGTCATGTTGTCATGTCAGTGCAACATGGCGATATGTTTGTTAGAGACACGATTACTGTCGTGTTTACACCTTGCTGTAGTAGCAATAACGCCGCCCATAAACGATGTTGCATATAAACGATTTCATTGTGTGCGTAAGCGCCAACCTTGACAATAATAGTGAAGGTGTTACTCGACAACTTGCGTGTAACGTAAGGTAGCCATGTATAATACTGACAGTGTGTAACGTGTGGTTGTTACAACCATTTCGGCTTATACCGTGTGTATGGGTGTTGCTCACATGCTCATCATCCATCTCAGATTGTCTGAGCGCATCATACCAATAATGTCTAATGTTGATAAACTCTAATGCTAATAAACATTGTGGCAAGTAAGTTTTACGCTTTAGCATCATCAGATGTGCACAGCGTGATAATCGTGTTGTGCACAGTGCAATTTGTAAACAGTGCAATCTGCTGATGTCAAAATAGCTATCTTGACAAATGCCAAGGTGATGCTGTCAACCAAGGGTGTCAATCATCATGAGGTGTCAACAATCACAGGCTGGGGGTCAAACCCGTGTTAACTGAACAGACGATTTTTCACATGGCGCAGTGGCTCGAGCAAGGCAACCCCGCGAGCACCTTTTCGTTCCTTGCTGAACCCCTTGCTGCGTCTTCACATGCCCGTGCAGCTACAGGTGTGGCCTTTCACAGCCAGCAGGTGCGTCCGGGGTATGCGTTTTTTGCGTTTGCTGGCGAACATGCCCACGGCATTCGCTTTGCTGATGACGCCCTCTCGAGGGGAGCAGCGTTCGTAGTGTCCGACCGACCCCATCCGCAAGGCATGGTAGTGCGTGACCCGGCGCAGCTACTCATTGCCCTAGGTAAGGCTGCCCGGGCGCAGCGTCAAGGGGTTGTGCTGGGTGTAACAGGTTCTGCTGGCAAGACCACCACCAAAACGCTGGTAGCGGCTGCCCTTGCTTGTGATAAGACGCAAGGCAACTTCAACACCCCGCTAGCCCTCGCTAAAACCCTCATTGACAACACGTTGAATGGTCTGGCTGATGCCCCCCTGATGCTGGAATTGGGCATCGACCACAGTGGCGAAATGGATGTACTTACGGATTTAGCAAAACCAGATATTGGCATTTTGACGTTGATTGCCGAAAGTCATCTCAAGGGAATGGGAACGCTCGAGAACGTCTCGAGGGAAAAACGCAAACTCATTGACGCCAGTCCCCGCAAAATTGTCAGTGCCGAAGCGTGGCACTTTTTGAACGCTGAACAAGCAGCCGCTGCTCGCTGTTACGGTTTACTGCCCGCTGACAGCGAGCGCGATTTGCCCGAAGACACCGTGTATGGCCGTGTTATTCACCAAGATACACACGGTCAAACCATTGAAGTTTTAGATGAGCGCATCACGCTGAAAACGCTCGGTATGGCAGCAGCCCGCAGTGCCGTTGCGGCGCTAGTGTGTGCAGCAGAAGTAGGGGTTAATCTCTCGCAAGCAGCAAGGCGCATTTCGCACGCAGCCCCTGAAGGCAGGCGGCTCGAGGTACATCAATTTGGTCAGTTGACGTTTATTGATGATGCTTACAACAGCAACCCCGCGTCAGTCGCCAATGCCTTGGACGTATTACAAAGCTATCCCAAACCGCACACGGTGGTGCTCGGCGACATGCTCGAGCTAGCTGCGCAGAGCGAATTGCGCCACCGCGAGTTAGGACGAGCCACCCGTCAGCTTGACCAAGTGATTGCCGTGGGTGAAGAAGCGCGGTTTATTGCCGAGGAGAACCGTCAAGCGCAATATTTTGCGACGGTAGGTGGGTTGCTCGAGCACCTTGATAACCTACCCACAGAAGGCACGCTGCTCGTCAAAGCGTCACTGGGTATGAATTTAGCCCGTTTCGTGCAGGCTTTCCGGCAGTATCACGCCGAACCCTTGTCTAATCGCCAATCATCGGCAGGCACAGATGCAAACGCAGACGCAAACACAAATACAAACGCGGTGGCCTCGTGAGATTTGTTTATGCGGCGCTCCTGTCGTTTTTTTTGGTGGGCATGTTTGTGCAGTTTGCCAAACGCTTCGGATGGGGTAAAGCCGTCCGCCGCGACGGCCCACAAAGCCACCTTGCCAAAGAAGGGACGCCAACCATGGGTGGGGTGGCGTTTTTAATTGCTGGGGTGTTGGTGTGGCGCTTTACCAGTCAACCCTCGAGCGACGAACTGGCCCTCGTTGGTCTTATTGTACTGGCAGGCATCTTGGGTTGGTACGATGACATTATTTCTTTGCGCCGCAAACGTTCCGGTCAAAAAGACGCTTCAACAGGCTTGCTGGCGCGTTATCGGCTACTACTACAAGGGCTTTTTGCGCTTCTTTTTGCACTGTATGTGGTATCTACCGGGCGCAGTTTGTTGGGTGTGGCTTGGTTAGATGTGTTGGCGTATGCGTTTGTGGTTGTGGGCAGCATCAACGCCTTGAATTTTAGTGATGGCCTTGACGGGCTAGCAGCAGGCATGAGCGCGATTATGTTTTTGTTATTTATGCACGTGCCCATCGTGGTGTGTTTGGTGGGGGCGTTGTGTGGTTTTCTGTGGTACAACGCCAAACCTGCGCGGGTGTTTATGGGTGGCGTTGGTTCAGAAGCCCTAGGCGCGGCGTTAGCAGGTACAGCCATTTTGGCCAATGCCACCTGGTGGTTGCCTCTTATCGCACTAGTACCCGTTATTGAAGTGCTTTCAGTGATTGCGCAAGTCATCTACTTTCGGGCGACTGACGGCAAGCGCCTTTTCAAGATGAGCCCCATTCATCATCATTTTGAGCTGATTGGTTGGTCAGAAACGCAAGTGGTGATGCGTTTTTGGCTCGTGACTGCCCTGTGTGTGGGCTTGACGTGGCATTTGCGTGGGGGGCTGTGATGGCTTCTTTCGCTTCTTTCCAGGGAGAAACGGGCAAGCCAATTTTGGTATATGGTCTGGGACGCAGCGGCAAAGCGGTGTGCCGTTTGTTGGCCGCCCAAGGGCATGCATTTGTGGTGATGGATGAACGGGTTGCCAAAGACCCTGAGGCTGCTCGAGATGATGTGGCACTCGTCACTGCTTTGGGGGGGACGCTGGTAGGGACGCATCTTCCCGCTGCTATCAGTGCTGGTGCTATCAGTACATGCATTGCCGCCCCTGGTGTCCCCTGGCAACACCCCGACCTGGTCACCTTACGGGCAGGCGGCACGGAAACTATCGGTGAAGTTGAATGGGTCTACCGCACCCTCATCGCCCCCGCCAAGTTAGCAGGTAGTGATGTTACGTTCATTGGTATTACTGGCACTGCGGGCAAAACCAGCACCACCCACTGGACGCACACGCTACTCGAGCACGCAGGTAAACGGGCGTTCACCGGAGGCAATACTGGTACGGCGCTAGCAGATGTTGTCTTAGACGCGGGCTTCGTGGCGAATCCGCGTGCGCTAGCTGGGGTGACGTTGGTAACCGAGTTGTCGTCGTTTCAGCTCGAGCGCTGCCCGCAGCTTCGTCCGGATATTGCCGTTATTCTCAACCTCGGCGTTGACCACATCGATAGGCACGGCACCGTGCGCGACTATCACCTTGCCAAAAAGAACTTGCTCAACAACCTCACGGCAGAAGATACCTTTATTTACAACGCTGATGACCCCAAACTGGCAGCGTGGGCAAAAGAGACACCGGCTAGGGCACTGGGGTTTAGCAGTACACATCAACCCGTGCATCACGTAGACACGATGGTATCTCCTGTAAGGGTATCTCCTGCAAGGGTATCTCCTGCTAGCCGTTATCACGCGTATCAGCAGGAAGGAAGGTTGTGGCTCGAGCAACACCCGCTGCTCGATACTAGCGAGCTTAATGTGCAAGGTAGTCACCAACATCACAACGCGTTGGCTGTGGCACTCGTGGGTCAGGTGTGTGGTTTAGCGAGAGACACTATCAAACAGGGTCTACAAGCGTTTACGGGCGTGCCCGGACGCTACGCTCAAGTCGCAGACATTGCCGGCGTGCGTTTCGTGGAAGATTCTATTGCTACGCGCACGCTGGCAGTTAAAGCTGCCTTAGAAGCGACTGCCGCGCCCATTGTGTGGCTAGCGGGCGGACAGGATAAAGGCGCTGAGACGGAGAGCTTGCGAGAACTGGTACGCGACAAAGTGGTGCTTTTGATTGGGATTGGCGAAGCAGGTAGTACGTTTACGGAGGCGTTTGCCGATATTACCCTTGTACGAGTCTGTGAAGAAGTTGACGGGGAACGAGCGTTAGCTCAAGCCTGTCAGTGGGGGTTGGAGGCGCTGCGGGAAGTGGCTCGAGAGACACCTGCAAAAAGCCCCGATACGTTGGGAACAGTACTGCTTGCGCCGCTAGCAGCGTCGTTTGATCAGTTTGCGGACTATCACGCCAGAGCGCAAGCCTTTCGCCGCGTTGTGGCTGCGCTAGCACGCTCCCAACTAAGTGAGACAGAACCAAATGAAACACCAAACAAGGAGGCAACGTGGACGGTCTCTTAATTCTCGTGCAACTGGTCTTGGGGGCATTGGGGGTCGTGGGGGTAGCTACGAGCGAACCGTCACTGTGGACAAGCCAACTGATGCGTGTCGCCATTGGTTTGGTTATCACTGTGATCGTCGCCCAAGTGCCTGCTAAAAACGTCGTCAAGTTGAGTCCTTATGCTTATATTGGGGTGCTGTTTTTACTTATTTTGACGTTATTTATTGGTATTTCTCCCGAAGGCAGTAGCAGCCGCCGCTGGTTGGCGATTGGTGGGTTCACTTTGCAACCCTCCGAACTGATGAAAGTGACCGTCATTGCTTATTTGACAGGATTTTTCTACAACCACCTTGGCGACTGGCAAATCTGGCGGCCCATGTTGGTGTTGGGTCTGGCTGCCGGGACGATTGTCGCGGAACCGGATGTGAGCACGGCGCTGTTTGTGTTTTTATTGGCGTTTGTGATTATGATTGCCGCTGGCACCACGTTGGTGCGCCTTTTTAGTATCAGTATTACCGCCGCTTTAATTGCGGTAATTTTCGCAGGGCCTTATCTGAGTCAATACAGCTACATCGGTGAGCGCCTTGGGGGCTATTTTGATTTTCGTGGTGAACAAGCTGATGCTCGAGGTAGCAGCTATCAAGCCGTACAAGCGCAAAGGAGTTTAATGCGCGCTGGCGTCGTGGGGGTAGGGCCGGGGCGTCCGGTGTATGTGCCAGAAGCCGATACTGACATGGTGGTGATTTCCATTGGGCACGCGTTAGGGCTTTTAGGGGTAGCCACGTTATTTGCGCTTTATTTTGTGATTGCCGCAAGGGGTATTGCCGTAGCCTCGAGCGTCACCGGTCCGGGTGCGCTGTTAGCAGTAGGGGCGACCATATATATATGTCTGCAAGCGGGGCTTAACTTGCTGGTAGCCTCCGGTTTAGTGCCAGTCACGGGGATTCCTTTGCCGTTTGTGAGTTACGGTTTCAACAGCCTCATCTCAGTGTCTATCGCCATGGGGTTCATTCACAGTGCCGCCAAAGAAGCCAACCAAGACGTTGCGCCTGCTGAGGTGCCTGCATGAACCGCACAGATCAAACTGCAGTACATCAAGCTGACGTGCCGCAAGTTGACGTGCCGCAAGTTGACGTGGGGCAGGGTGACGTGGGGCAGGGCGGCTCGAGCACGCCCTCTATTCCAATAACAAGCAAAAACAATGTCACAACAAACCACACCCCCGAAACCGTTTTCGACCCGTCACATCCGTCTGACATGGCCAATACTGCGCCTACTCAGATACAACCAACGCCCTCAACCGTTGTTCTGGCCACAGGCGGCACAGGCGGACACATTTACCCCGCCATCGCTGTGGCCAAAGCCTTGCAAGCCGCAGGGCATGACGTACTGGTCATTGGGCAAAAACATGGCCTAGAAGCACAACTCGTAGCTGCTGCCGGGGTGACATTTGTCGGTGTGAGCGCAGGGAAATTTGATCGTCAGCGCCCTAATCCGTTGGCGGTGTTTAAGGTTATCTGGGGTGTGATGGAAGCCGTGTGGCAGGTGGCTCGAGCGCGACCTAGCTGGGTCATCGGTTTTGGTGGGTTTGCCAGTTTTCCCGCGCTAGCTGCCGCGTGGTTGTTGCGCCGTCCTATTGCTTTACACGAAGCCAATGCCTATCCGGGGTTGGTGACGAAGGTGATGGCGCGGGTGGCTCGAGTGGTGGCTGCTGCTGAGCCTACCGTGCAAACGCGTCTACCTGATGTTCACGTGGTAGCCGTGGGTTTACCCATTCGCACTGAGCAAATCAGCCAAGAAGACGCTAGATGCCAACTAGGTTTGCCACAAGACGCCCTCGTTACCTTGGTGATGGGCGGTAGTCAAGGGGCGAAGATTCTTAACGATTACGTGCCAAAAGCCTACGCTCAGCTTGCCAATACTCAGCTTGCCAATACTCAGCTTGCTAACGCGGGCGAGCATGTGGTGTTGCACAGTGCAGGTAAAGGGCGCGAAGCTGAGGTTCGCAGCACTGCTAACACGTACCGCGTTGTGCCGTATGTTGACGCTGCTTTGGCGTGGTCAGCAGCGGATGTGGCCATTACTCGAGCAGGTAGCAGTACCCTCGCTGAAGCCGCGTTTTACGGTGTGCCGCTTATTATGGTGCCGTTTGCTGCTGCTGCTGAACAACATCAGTTACACAATGCTCGAGCCGTCGAAGCTAATGGCGCAGGCATCGTCATTGAAGAACAGCACCTGCGTGTGAGTGTTGACCCCTTGATTGACGCGTGGCAGCGTTTGGCTGAAGCTGAATACCGTCAGCAAGCCAGACAAGCAGCACGTGCCAGAGCCTATCCGCAGGCAGCAGAACGTTTGTTGCTGGCGTTGGGATTGTCAGCGGATGACAGCAATACGACTTTCGGTAACAACGATCATCCCACTAATGTGTCTTATCCGCAGGACGACGAGCCGCAGGACGACGCGCCTCATGCTCACGGCACCACAAACACCACAGCAAACACCGCAGCAAACATCACAGCAAACACCAGCACACAGGAGACGCCATGAAACACCTTCACTTTATGGGCATTGCAGGCATCGGCATGAGCGGCTTGGCACGGTGGGCGCACGCCGATGGGTTTACGGTGTCGGGGTGTGACCGCAGCGATAACGCCGCCATGCAAGCGCTCGAGGCACTAGGGATTCATACCTACGTGGGTCATGACGCCAGTCACCTTACGCCAGCAGGCTTACCTCCCGTTGATACGTTGGTGTGCAGCATGGCTGTGCCTAATGACCACCCAGAAATTGTGGCAGCAAGGACGCGGGGCGTGCAGGTGCGTTACCGCATTGATTCGTTGGCTGATTTGCTCGCTAGCAGGCGCGCTATTGCCATTACCGGTACGCATGGCAAAAGCACCACCACAGCCATGGTTTCGCAGGTGTTTTTGGGTTCTGGCGTGGACGCGTCGGCGCTCGTAGGGGGGCATTCGCCTTACTTGCAAGCTCGCAACTGCGAACAGGGTGCTGCCCACGAAGGCTTGGCAAGTAACATCTATTACGGGCAAGATGACGTGTTTATTGCCGAAATTGACGAATCTGACCCGGGGTTTGCGCAAGTGGCCTCTGAACTGGCCCTCGTTACCAACCTAGAAGACGACCACATTGCTGGTGATTTTGATGAACGCCGCAACTACCACGCGAGTTTGGCAGATTTAGAAGCTGCTGTGCGGGCGTTTACCCAAAAAGCCAAGTGCAGCTTGTATTGTGCTGACTGGCCAGAGTTGGCAGCACATATTGACGGCCATGGCGATAGGTTTAGTTACGGTTTTGCAGCAGGGGCAGATTATCAGGCGCAGGAAGTGGTGCTCGAGCCAACGAGCAGTCGTTTCGTCTTGACGTATCCCACCACAAACGGCACTAACAACAGCACTAACAACGGCACCAACAACGGCACCGGGCAATTACCCGTACAACTCACTGTTCCCGGCAAACACAACGTGCAAAACGCCGTGGCAGCTTTGGCTGCAGCGCACATCTTTGGCGTAGACATGAGCCAAGCAGTGGTGGCACTGGCTGGTTTTGCAGGTGTCGGCAGGCGCTGGCAAAGACTTGGCAGCCATCGCGGGGCGCTCATCATTGATGACTATGCCCATCACCCGACTGAAGTGCGCGTGACCCTAGAAGCCGCCAAACGCACGGGCAAGCGGGTGCGAGCGGTGTTGCAACCGCATCGTTGGGTGCGTACCGCGCGGCATTGGCGAGCACTGGCAGATGCTGCCTGTTTGGCAGATGAAGTGTTGGTGCTCGATATCTACGCTGCCGGTGAAACGCCTATCGCTGGGGTATCTTCCGAAGCCATCGCCGAACGGGTACATGCCGCGGGCGTGTCAGCACGTTACTATGACGCAGCAGCAGCAGAACGCTATTTAGCGCAGTCGCTAGCTGACAACGACTTGATTATTACGCTGGGGGCAGGAGACGTCTGGAAAGTTGGCCGTAACCTGCTCACCGCGTGTGGAGGAGATGATGGTAGTGCCTGAAGCTGCACGCCCACAAACCGCACCCCCAAAAGCTACCCACGTCACCCGCCAAGATGCGGTGCACATTAAGCGCATGCCCCTGCGGACGCTCACGACATTAGGCGTAGGCGGGGAAGCCGAGGTGTGGGAACTGCGTGACCCGCAGCGGTTGCATGCCGCCCTCGAGCAAGCCACCGCTGCCCCTTACCGCGTACTTGGTGCAGGGTCAAATATTTTAGCGGCTGACGCGGGGGTGCTCGAGCGCATCGTCAAGTTTGGGCGGGCGTTTAACAGTTTGTCTGCTTTGGATGAGGCATTAGCACGGGGCGATAAACAGGTGTGGTTATCCGCTGCGACGCCCCTACCTGGTGTGGTGCGGCGCACCGCTAGCGCCGGGGTAACTGGCTTTGAAGGTTTGCTAGGCGTGCCTGCGGTGTTGGGCGGGGCGATTGCCATGAACGCAGGTACCCGTTTTGGGGCAATGAGTGACGTAGTAACGCAAGTAGAAATGTTTGTGGACGGGAAGCTCGAGCGCCTCCCCGCTAGCGACCTAGCCTTTGCTTACCGTCACGCCAGCTTACCCGCCGGTGCCATCATCACGGCTGCTGAGGTGCGCCTAGAAGCATCTTCAGTCGCTGCGGTGCAAGCCATATTGACACACGTTGATGCCGCTCGGCGCGGTCAGCCCAAAGTTAAATCTGCGGGGTGTGCTTTCAAAAACCCCCCTCAAGACAGCGCAGGCAAGCTCATCGATGAAGCCGGTCTCAAAGGTTTGCGGGTCGGGGGCGCCATGATTGCCTTAGAACATGGTAACTTTATTGTGAATCTCGGCACAGCCACTGCCCGCGACATATGTGCGCTCTTAGAACGCGTGCGGGCGCGCTTGCCTGAACTCGAACCCGAGTGGCGTATGTGGGGTGTGCCGAGTGTAGAAGGAGAGGATGCTACGTGCGCCGCATAGTGATGTTGAGTCTGCTCATGCTATTGTCAGGGACGATGATTGCTACCCGCTACTACCCGCAAATTGACACTATTGCCATTACTGGTAACGTTCATCACAGTGAGGCTGACGTGTTGCAACTGGCCAATGTCGTCCCTGGTGATTCCTTTTTGTGGCTCACCAGCGGTCGGGTGATGGCGCTTGCTAGTGACCCTTGGGTACAGCGGGTGAATATTGCCCGGGTCTGGCCCAATGAAGTGCATATTGATATAGATGAGCGACAGCCAGCACTGCTGTTTCATGACGCTCATGGTGAACATGTGTACGCTTATGATGGTACACTTTTGTACGGCGTGTCAGCAGAAACCAAACAAGCGCTGGTGTCAGTTCGAGGTTGGGGTGATGTGCGGCTCACAGAAGCACTGCAACTGCACCAATTACTCGCTGACTACGGCTTGCGCACGTTGGCGTATTCGCCTTACGGGTTTGACATTACATTGAGTAACGGGCGTGTGTTTACGCCTAGTGTCGAAGACTTAAGAACGCACTGGGCGAGTTTTGAAGAAGCGATTAGCAATGCTGTTGCCCGCGAAGAGAGCCGTCTGGCTGTCTATCCCTGGGGAGTGAGCGTGAGTCATGGCAGATGAACGAATTATCGTAGGACTAGATATCGGCACGACCAAGATTTGTACCGTCATTGGTGAACTTGCTAGTGACGGCGTGCTCGATATTATCGGCGAAGGTACTGTCCCTAGTGACGGTTTGCGGCGCGGGGTGGTGGTTAATCTCGAGCGCACTATCGCCTCGGTCAAACGCTCGGTTGCCGCCGCCGAACGGGTTGCTGGCGTGGAAGTGCGCCATGCCCTTGTGGGTGTTGCTGGTAGTCACCTCAAAGCGTTCACTAGTCACGGTATGGCGGCCATTCGCCGCGGGCAAGAAATTACCGCTGCTGACGTTGAGCGCACCATCGAAAACGCTACTGCCGTGCCTCTTGAAGCCAACATGGAAGTGTTGCACGTGATTCCGCAAGAATACGTGGTTGACGGTCAAGACGGTATCAAAGACGCCGTGGGCATGAGTGGGGTGCGCTTAGAAGCTGACGTGCACATTATTGCCGGGGCGCAAGGTCCGCTGCAAAACCTCAAACGCTGCGCTAGAGATGCAGGCGTTGATGTAAGTAGCACGGTAGTGCAAGCCTTAGCCTCTGGCCTAGCGGTACTTGACGACAACGAAAAAGAACTCACCACTGTGCTGATTGATATTGGTGGCGGTACTACCGATGTGGGCGTGTTTCGGCATGGCAACTTGGCAGACTCAGCGGTGATTCCCTTAGGTGGCGATCACATCACCCAAGACATTAGTCAATTGTTGCGCATTCCACCTGATGAAGCCGAACGGGTCAAGAAAAAATATGGCGTGGCAGTGCCGGACTTGGCTGATAGGGAAGTAGCCCTTGAAGTGGCTCACCCCAACTACACGGCGTCACTTTCTACTTTTGAACTCGCCCAGGTCATTCGCCCGAGGGTAGTAGAAATTTTAGACATGGTCAAAAGCACCCTAGAACAGCGCGTGGGTGCCTTAGAATTGCTTGCAGGCAGTGTGGTCATCACGGGCGGCGCGTCGCTTATGCCCGGTTTGGAACGGGTGGCTGCTGAGCGTTTTCGTTTGCCTGTGCGCATCGGTAAACCCGTGGGCGTATCTGGCTTGGTTGATGTGGTAGCCAGCCCAGCCCACGCCACAGCAGTAGGGTTGGTGCGCTACGGGGTTTTGCACAACAATATTCAACCGCCCCTGCAACCGCGTGGCTCGAGTGGTAGCACCAACAAACTGTGGCAGGGTATGCGCGATATTTTTAAGGACTTTTTTTGACCCAAGTTTTGACCTAAGGACGCTTTTGGATAGGGTGCGAACGTGAGTAACTGTAACACAGACTTCTAATCTTACTTTGGTAAAGTGGCTATTGTGTACTAGCGAAAAAACTTACAAGACTATGCAGCAAACAAGGCTACGTGGCCAATAAGCAAACACAGACAATACGCCTCAATCTATCGCCTTGGTAGTATGTAATCTTCATTTCAGCGATAGAAAGCAACATAACTTATGGTTATACAAAAATTTTATAAGCCTAAGTAATGTTGTAACAAGTAAGCAAAATGTACTAAGGTATCTACGACGGTATCAAGCACAAGGGTACTTAAAAAGGAACAACCTAGAAGGAACAACAGGGCAAAAGGGGATGAGTTTATGAGTCAGGTAGACAATGCAGTTATTCGCGTAATCGGGCTAGGTGGAGGCGGTAACAACGCCGTCAACCGCATGATAGAAGCGGGGTTGCTAGGGGTGGAATTTATTGCTGCCAATACCGACGCTCAAGTGTTAGCGACTAGCTTGGCCGATACCCGCATTCAAATGGGCGATCATCTCACCAAAGGCCTTGGTGCGGGTGCCAACCCAGAAATTGGCGAAAAAGCCGCCATGGAAGACCGTGACCGCATTTCCGAAGCCTTACGCGGTTCGGACATGGTGTTTATTACTGCTGGTATGGGCGGCGGCACTGGAACAGGGAGCGCCCATGTGGTAGCGGAAGTGGCTCGAGAATTAGGTGCGCTCACTGTTGCTGTAGTTACCTGCCCGTTTCAGTTTGAAGGTCCCAAGCGGGCGCGTGTGGCTGAAGAGGGTTTGCGCAAACTTGAAGATAAAGTTGACGCCCTCATCGTGGTAGAAAACCAGCGGTTGCTGTCTGCTATGGACCGCAAAGTCAAACTCAATGACGCCTTTAGAGTGGCAGATCGGGTGCTTTATCACGGCGTAAAAGGCATTAGCGATGTCATCAACATGTCGGGTCTCATCAACGTTGACTTTGCCGACGTGCGGGCGCTGCTTTCTAACGCTGGTACGGTGCTCATGGGTATTGGCGCGGGTCGCGGTGAAAGCTTAGTTGAAGAAGCCGCCGACAGTGCTACGCACAGCCCGCTACTTTCGCGTGGTATTGAAGGTGCTAGTCAGCTTCTTATTAACATCACTGGTTCTGAAGAACTGACCTTGTTCGACGCCCACGAAATCGTCGAAAAAATCAGTGCTACGACTGATGTAGATGATGTCAACGTGTTGTTTGGGGTGGCCACCGACGAAGCTGCTGCCGACGAAGTGCGCGTCACGGTGATTGCTGCTGGCTTTGACCATGCCCCCGAAGTCAAACCTTTGCGCCCCACCCAACTGCGCGCTGATGCTGCTGGTCGTAACTATGACCCGAGCAATTACGACATCCCTGCCTTTTTGCGTTACAGCGAAAGCAGCGACTAAGTTTCGTTTTAACCTTGCCCTGTGCGCCTGTCGTAGGTTTGTGCTTACGTCAGGCGTTTTTTATGGTGCGGGTTTGTTATCGTAAGGGGTGACTCGAGCCCTGCTTAACACCCTTGCTGGACGACTTAGGGTTGTATGGCTCGAGCCTATAAGACCTCGAGAACATGCCATCGTGCAGATATCTCCGTCAGCGTTTAGCTGTTTTGCTTCGGGTGTATATGCTGCCCCATTCTGGAAATATGCGCAGGGTCTCCATCACGTCAATCAAGCCCGTCTGCTGACATCCGTCTGATTCTAGGACATAACCATGAAAACTAAACTATGAAGCGTGAAGTGTTGTATCAAGGTGCTATCATCGACTTGCTCAAACTCGATGACCATTGGGAAGTGATTGAGCACAGTGACGCCGTGTGTGTGCTGGTGTTGGCTGGCACGCGGGTACTCGGGGTCGAACAACCTCGGCCTGCGTTGGGCGTGCGCACCTGGGAACTGCCCGCAGGCTTGATTGACCCAGGCGAGACGCCCGCACAAGCGGCAGCTCGAGAACTGGCCGAAGAAACTCAACTGGCAGGCGCGCTAACGTTAATCAGCCAAGTCTATTCCAGCCCTGGGTTTTGTACTGAGCAGGTCTATATTTTTCAAGCTGAACACACAACCCCGACCGTCGGACAACCCGAAGACAGTGAAGACATCACCATCGTGTGGCGAGATTTAGTTGATACTTGGTGCGATATTCGTGCCGGGCGCATCATCACCAGTGCCCACACTGGACTGGCGTTAAGTTACGCTTTGAGCATCACCAATCAGTGGCAGTACGTTCGTGAGAAGCTAGCTGAACCATCATCGGACCAGCCTGGAGATAAACGGCACAGGGATAAACAGCAGAAGGGGGACGCACGGTGACTGTAAAGAAGGCGTTGGTGACCTCGAGCATCCCTGAACTACTGCAACAGTGGTCTCACCTCAGTGACAGTAGTACGCGCGACACCATCATCGCCATCGGCAACTTTGATGGTGTTCACCTTGGCCATCAGCGGGTGCTCAATCATGCGTGTGAGGTAGCCCGCCAGCAACCAGCACCGCAAAAAACCAAAACCATTGTCATCACCTTTGACCCACCTGCCAAGGTGCTTTTTCACGGCCAAAAATACCTCACAGACCGCGCCGAAAAAATCGCCCTATTGCAAACCTTTGCCGTCGATGCCATCGTGATGATTCCCTTTACCCAAGCCTATGCCCAAACGGACAAGCAGGTGTTCATTGACGAATTGCATGCCTTGCGCCCCAGTCATATTATCGTCGGGGAGGACTTTCGCTTTGGTCACAAGCGTCAAGGGGGGCTCGATGACCTCAGCCATGTGGCAGATTATCTGGAGGTTGTAGGGATGTATAGCCTCGAGGATGAAACTGTGAAATCCTCGCATATTCGCCGTTTGCTCGAGGACGGTCAGGTAGCAGACGCCACGCGTTTTTTGGGGCGTCGCTACAGTGCGCGGGGGGTGGTTATTGAAGGCGACAAACGTGGACGCACCCTTGGCTACCCCACTGCTAACTTAGCTATACCGCCTGAAAAGGCGTTGCCGCAGGGTGTGTTTGCCGCTTGGGTAGACATTGCCGAGGGGCGGTTTATGGGCATGGTCAATGTTGGGCAGCGTCCTACTTTTAAGACCAAACCACCCGCCCTTGAAGTGAACTTGTTTGATGTCAACCTTGATTTGTATGGCCGTGAGGTTGTTGTGCACTTTGTAGCTTTTGTGCGTTCGCAGCGTGCTTTTTCAGGCATAGATACCCTGAAAGCACAACTGGTAGCCGATGAAGACGCCATTCGTGCCATCCTCACAAAAAGTTAAACATGCTACACTACACTGTAACTATGCCCCGATGCGTGCACGTTCCCCTGTACGAGTGCCAGTGCGTTTTGCTTGGTATGGCTTCTGCGAGGCAAGCACGCCAGCACCACCGCCACGCCAGCACCACCGCGAAGGCCGTGTGACATGAGTTTATCAACCTTAGAGCGTATTTTGTTTTTGCAGTGTGCTGAATTGTTTCAACATGTGCCAGTCGAAGACCTAGCACCGGTAGCACACATCGCTGAAGAAGTGTATTTTTCCAGCGGGGAGATACTCATTCGCCAAGGTGACATGGGTGATTCACTGTATATTATTGTTGATGGCGACGTGAGTATCGTCATTGAAGGCGTAGGAGAAGTCGCCAAGCGCGGCTCGAGAAGCACCATTGGCGAACTAGCCATCATCAGCCGCGAACCGCGTTCGGCAGATTGTGTGTGTGTGTCTGAAGTGACTGCATTGCGCCTCACCTACGAAGATTTTTGGGAGCTATTGGCCATCAAACCCAGCCTTGCCCTTGGGGTCATTCGGGTGCTAGCCAACCGCCTCGAGGAAGCCAACTCGACTTTGCGCGAACTCAACGCCAAACCAGAACAAGCCGCTTAATCCCCACTTCATCACCCCTGCTTTATCACCCCCGCTTTATCACCCAAGTCACATCTGTTCGCGCATCCATCACGGTGGCTGGCGTGGTGTATGTTTAGAAAAGTGCCACCTTTGCGTCTAGCAAGGGGATGAACACACCTGCGAGGGTTTGGGAGTGTGTCGGCTCGAGCTAAGCGCTTTTCCTTTTTACGACCACCAACGCAATATCATCAAAAATGGCTTGTTGACCTGTAAAGGCTTGCAAGTCGTCAAGGATGCTTTGCGTCACGCTGTCAGCAGAGGTCGCATGCTGCCAAGCGTGGTCAATGGCGGCCTCGAGCCTAGCAAGCCCATAAAACTGTCCGTGTTCGTTTTCGGCTTCGGTGATGCCATCGGTGTAAAGGACGACGCCAGCTTCAGGCTCGAGCGTAAAGCGCATCTGCTCCGCGTATTGGTCAATATTTGGTTCTAAACCAAGTGGAAAACCCAAGTCAAACGTGTCAACAGCCGTGACCGCGCCCGCAGGAGAAACGCGCAAAAGGTGCTCGTGTTGGCCGCTAACGGTCATGGTGCCTTGGTCGTAGTCAAGCAGCGACAGGGTCACGCTCTTGTCGATACCCATGCGTTGCAAGTTGTGGTAGAGGGTTTTATTCAATACAGCAATAATCACGTCTGGGTCGTCAATGCCGCTATGTACCAACGCATTGATGGCCGTTTGTGCCATGACCATGACTAAGCCACTTTCAAAGCCATGCCCGGTAACGTCACCAATGCCAATACGCACGCCATCCTCGAGCGCAATCACATCCAAGTAGTCTCCGCCCACGTCTTCAGCGGGTCTAGTATAGGTAGCAATATCAAGGTCGGCAGCAGCGTGAATATCTTCTGGGCGCGGTTGCAAAGCGGTTTGTACGGAGCGGGCAACCTCGAGCATAGTATTGGCAGCGAGCAGTTCGGCTTCGTAACGCTCGAGCTTGGCTTGGGCGGGTTTGAGCTTAAATTCGTGCAATTCGGCTTCGATGCGGCACTGCTCCTCGAGGTTACGCCGCAACAAAATCTCATCAACTACCACGCTTGCGAGGGTCTCGAGCATGTTCACCTGCGTGTCAGATAGCGCCTCGCGGGGTGCAAAATCAATCAGCGCCAACGCACCAATGGCGATGCCTTCAGGGGTACGTAAGGGCGCACCGGCATAAAAACGTAAATGTGGTTCACCTTGCACCATACTGTAATGTTTGAACGTGGCATCTTGTAGGGTATTTGGTACGACCAGCGTGCGGTCGTTGAGCACCGCGTGCAAACAAAATGAGGTGCTCAAATCACTCTGGCGGGTATCAATCCCGTGACACGACTTAAACCACTGGCGCTCTTGGTCGAAGTCCATCAACGAAATAAGGGCAACAGGCACATCAAACACATCGGTAGCCAAACGGGTGATTTTGTCAAAGACCGCTTCGGGTTCAGTGTCGAGTAAGCCATAACTTTCCAACACAGCTTGCCTGCGTTGGTAGTCGGCAGTGTGAAGGTCAGGCGGCAAAGTATGTGGTTGAGTACCGTTCGGTTGGTTATGGGTTGGCTCGAGGTCATCTTGTGATTTGTTATTTAGTGAAGATAGCAAGGCAAATCTCCTTTCGGAAATACGTTGATATGGGGTCGTTGTTAGCAATCCTCACCGCTATCCGTGGACAGTTATCCATAGATAGTTATCTGCAGGTAGTTATCTGCAGATAGTCAAATAAGACTATATTAAAAAAGGTGACGTGGACTACCTCAACTGTGGCTACCAGCATAAGCGCAGTGAATGTTGATGTGTGTGAGCGTCAAGTCTTTTTTAAGTGATGCTGACGAATTCATGACGCCGACGTGAAGTGACTCGAGTCACAAAAAAGCGGACACGCACGCGCGTCCGCCATGATTGTCTCGAATTTGCTAAGTGTGGCATTGCCACGATTGACGTTTACATAGTTGACGTTTACATAATTGAACGCGATTGATGTTGATGTGACATTGATAAAAATCAGTAACTGTAGAAACGACATGTGGCATTGCTGCTGGCCGTTTAGCCCCTAGCTGACATTAGCCCCTAGCTGACAAAGGCGTCACCTGCCGTTCACCCTCACCAATGTATTCACTCAACGGGCGAATGATGCGGTTGTTTTCGCTCTGTTCGATGATGTGTGCTGCCCAGCCGGAGATGCGAGCCATCACGAAGATGGGCGTGAACATAGGGATATCAAACCCAAGCATGTAATACGCCGGACCAGTGGGGAAGTCTAAGTTGGGATAGATACCTTTTTCTGAGACCATCACGTCTTCTAGGGCTTGAGCGGTTTGCATCAAAGCCTGATTACCGGTTTTTTCGGCGATGGCAAGGGCGTATTTTTTCATCGTAGGGACTCTCGAGTCACCTTGTTTGTACACCCGGTGGCCAAACCCCATCACTTTACGTTTTTCTTTGAGGGCTTGTTGCATCCACTGCGTAGCCGTGTCGGGGCTGCCCACTTCTTGCAAGGTGTACATCACTTGCTCGTTGGCTCCGCCGTGCAGGGCACCTTTAAGGGCACCAATTGCACCCGTGACGGCACTGTAAAGGTCAGCAAGGGTCGAGGTGATGACCCTTGACGTAAACGTTGAGGCGTTGAAGCTGTGTTCGGCGTACAAAATCAGCGACACATCAAAGGCTTTGACCAGTTCCGCATCAGGAATTTCACCAAAGCACATGTGAAAAAAGTTTTCCGAAAAATCCAAACTGGGATCAGGATCAATCAGGTCTTGTCCTTTGCGGCGGCGGGTATCTGCTGCCACAATAGTGGGTAGTTTAGCGAGTAGGTCGGTGGCCCACGCCAAGTTGTCTTCGCGGCTCGAGCCTTCGGGGTTGGCGTTCGCACCAATAAAACTGACCGCCGTGCGCACGACATCCATCGGGTGGGCGTCCGTGCTGATGGTCTTAATCAGGGTTTTGAGGTCATCACCGATGGGGCGTAAGTTGCGTTCGGCTTGCTTAAACGTTGCTAGTTCGCTAGCCGTCGGCAGTTCGCCGTGCCACATCAAATACACGACCTCTTCAAACGAACAGTGTTCAGACAGGTCTTGCACTTTGTAGCCCCGATAGGTAAGCGAGTTGATTTCCGGCATCACCTTGGAAACGCTGGTGGTGTCGACGACGACGCCTTCTAGGCCTTTTTTAACGTTCACAGTTTCTGACATTGGCGAAATGCTCCTTATTGGTCTTCTTTGAGCGAAAAGTTGAAAATATCTTGGTCAAAGGCGTTGTAATCGCTGTAGCGCAAGATTTCATACAAGCGGCTACGCGGTTGCATGTGTTCTAGCAGGTGCGCTTGCGTGCCGCTTTGTTTGATGTCATTAAACGCCTGTTCGACGGCGTGCATCGCCAGACGCAAGCTAGTGACCGGATAGATAACGAGGTTGAAGCCAAGTGACTCGAGCGTCTGAGCGTCCAACAGTTTCGACTTACCAAACTCGGTCATGTTAGCAAGCAGGGGCACACTTACGCCCTTGCGAAAAGCTTCAAACTCACTTTCATCTTGCAGCGCCTCAGGGAAAATCATGTCCGCGCCCGCATCGGCGTAGGCATTTGCCCGGTCAATGGCAGCTTGTAACCCTTCGGATGCCCGTGCGTCGGTTCTGGCAATCAGCAAAAAGTTGGCATCGCGTTTGGCATCGCTGGCGGCTTTGATTTTGCGGGTCATGGTGGAGATGTCTACGATTTGCTTGTGGTCAAGATGACCGCAGCGTTTGGGGTTTTCTTGGTCTTCGAGGTGACAGCCGGCGAGGCCGAGTTCTTGCAGCTCGAGCACTGTCCTAACCACGTTCATCGGCTCACCAAAACCAGTGTCGATGTCGATGATAGAAGGTAGTTTGGTGACCCTGGCAATCTGCCTACCGCGCTGACTGACTTCCGATAACGTCGTAAGGCCAATATCAGGCAGTCCCAAGTCGTTAGCGAGCACCGCCCCAGAAATGTAGATACCGTCAAAGCCTTGTTCTTCTAACAGCATGGCTACCAAAGGCGAAAATGCCCCCGGAAAGCGCAGCAACGTGCCACTATCAAGCCCTTGGCGCAAAGCAGCCCGTTTTTGTTCGGGGGTGGTGTCAGTAAAAAGCACTAAAAAATCCCCCGATTGTCGCGCTCGTGCTGGGTCAGTTTGTCTAGTGGCACGCGTACGTTCAGTTCTTGTACCTCGCCTGCAGAAAGTTCAGGCAGACGTTGCACGACCTCTAAGAACCTGTCGCGTTCGCTGGTCTCGATGACACCTTCGGTTAAGGTATCGAACTTACGAATGTAATCAGCGCGTTCAAAAGGGCGTGCGCCGAGGGAATGGGCGTTGGCAACCGCTAGGCTATCTTCGATCACGCTGCCGTCTTCCATGATGATTTCGACGCGACCACCGAAGGCTTTCTCACTAGGGTCGCTGCTGTGGTAGCGACGGGTCCATGTCTCATCTTCGACGGTGCGGATTTTATGCCATAGCGTCACAGTATCTGACCGTGTCGCCCGTTCGCGGCTGTAGCTGTCCACGTGATGCCAGCGGCCATCTTGCAGCGCCACCGCAAAGATATAGGTGATGCTGTGATCTAAGGTTTCGCGGCTAGCGTTGGGGTCTTGTTTCTGGGGGTCGTTGGAACCTGTGCCAATGACGTAGTGGGTGTGGTGGCTGGTGTGCAAGATGATTTCTTTGATGTTGCCCGTGTCAGCAATGCGCTCCCGCATCTTAAACGCCAAGTCGATGATGGCTTGGGCTTGGTATTCTGCTGAGTGTTCTTTGGTGTAAGACGCCAAAATGGCACGTTTGCTTTCGCCAATTTCTGGTAGCGGCACCTCGTAATGCGCATCTGGGCCATCCAATAACCACGCCACCACGCTGTCTTCGCCTTCGTAAATGGGCGAAGGCGATTTTTCACCGCGCATGGCGCGATCTACGGCTTCTACCGCTAATTTGCCCGAGTAGCCAGGAACGTAGGCTTTCCAGCTCGAGATTTCCCCTTTGCGCGACTGACGGGTGCTGAAACTGGTGTGCACTGCTTGTTGCACGGCCTGATAAATGGTGTCGGTGTCTAGCTCTAACAGTGTGCCAATTCCGGCAGCACTCGCCGGACACAAGTGCGCCATGTGGTCGATTTTGTGCTTGTGCAAGCAGATGGCTTTCACTAAGTTGATGTGAATTTCGTAGGCAGTAACGATGCCTGCCAGTAAATCTTTGCCGCTTCGGCTCGTTTGTTGGGCAACAGCCAGTACAGGCGGAATGTTATCGCCTGGGTGAGAGTAATCTGCTGCTAAAAAGGTGTCGTGAAAGTCTAGTTCACGCACGGCGGTAGCGTTCGCCCAAGCAGCCCACTCAGCGGCCACGCGGGTGCTCTGCGGCATGCCAAATACCTGTGCGCCCCGCTCGTGCGGATGGGCTAACGCTTGGCTTCTGGCATTAGCAACAGGTGGGCGGTTAATGGCGGCAATAGCCACCGACGCGTTGTCGATGAGGCGGTTAATGACCATTGCTGATACGTCTTCATCAATGGGGGTGGAATCACTGGCTAGGGCGGCCAGTTTCCATGCGAGTTGGTCTTCCTTGGCAAGGTTCTCCTTGGAAGGATAGACACGAAGGGTATGGGTTTTCATGGTTTGGGTATCTTATCACGCGCAGGTGGTTGTTTGTTTCATATTGTTCTCGAGCTGCCTACTGTTTTTTTTGGAGCTTGTCTTGCTCAGGCTCGAGCATCCCCAATGTTCACCGTTGGTTGCCCCGCTTCCATCCAGCGCCAAAAATACCAAAGCGCCACACTGCGATAGGGGCTAAACCGGTCACCGAGTTCCCGCAAGGCTTTTTTGCCCGTCACCCCGTAAAGGTCGCGCCCCGCTACTACTGTCGCCAAATCAGCGAGCGCCCACACGTCCAGTGCACCCAACGAAAAAATGGCCACCATCTCCGCTGTCCAAATGCCAATACCGCGAATGGGGATGATGCGTTCAACGAGGGTTTGGGCGTCGATGTCATCAAATTGACCCTCGAGCTCCAACTGCGCTAACGCTTGAATGGCTCGAGCCTTTTGCTGCGATAGCCCCAACGCACGCAAATCAGCTTCGGGCATTGTTGCAATCACCTTGGCATCAAGTGATGTTGCCGTAACAAGACGCGTGAAAATGGTGGTAGCCGCTTTAGTAGAAATGCTCTGCCCCACCACTGCCCGCACCACCGTAAAAAACACCGTGTGACAGCGCCACTGATAATCACCAAAACGGTCAATGAGGTTGGCCATGATGGGGTCAGTAGTGAGGTGCTCGAGCACCGCCGCATCGCAGGTGACTTCAGTAACGAAAAAAGGCGTGGTGTCAATATCCACCCTAGCAGCCTATCACGGCACTAGCGCATCATTGGCCAGCTAATTTGTCAAGGTAGAATGCTGCCAAACGAACGGAGGATAATCATGCCCACCGACGATGCCGCTTCGACCCAGCACGCCCGCGTGCAAGCTCAGTTTGGCAAAAGCGCCCGCAGCTACTTGACCAGCACCAACCATGCTAAAGGGGATGAACTGCCGGTGATGCTCGAGCTTACTGCCCCCGTGCCCGGCTTGAATGTGCTCGATATTGCCACAGGTGCAGGTCACACCGCCATCACCTTCGCAGAAGCTGGCGCGAACGTCATCGCTACAGACATTACCCCTGAGATGCTGGACGTGACCCGTCAGCACGCGTTGGATAAAGGCTTAACAGTGACAGTCGAAACAGCCGCCGCTGAACAGTTGTCTTTTGCTGATGCGTCTTTTGATGTGGTGACGTGCCGCATTGCCGCCCATCACTTTGTCGATGTGGCTGCGTTTATGCGTGAAGCCGCCAGGGTGCTGCGTCCGGCGGGTAAACTGCTCATTGTGGATAATATTGCCCCCGAAGATGACGCGTTGGCGTTACTGATGAACGATATCGAAAAACGCCGCGACCCCAGTCATGTGCGGGCGCTTTCGCTGCTCGAGTGGTTAGCTATAGCGGCTGAAGTGGGTTTGGGATGTACATACCTGTCGCGTTGGACACGCACTAAAAACTTTGTGAGCTGGTGCGACAGAATGCACATGACCGCAGCAGACAAGCAAGCGCTCGAGCGCGACATTCTTCAGTTAGATAACCATGCCAAGGGGTATTTTGGTGTGAGCAACAAAGCAACTGAAGTGACCACGTTAAATCATGAAGTTGTGTTGTTGATGTTTGCTCGAGGGGTGCTTGGTTGACTCGAGGGTCGTTTGATCGCACTGAGTTTGGTCGCACTGAGTTTCATTGCACTGAGTTTCATTGTATTAAGGAATGATGCGTTGCGCGATGAGTTGTAAGTTGCACTATCTTTGTGCCCATGACCGTGTGCTATTCTCGCATTGGCTGCACGAGTTGGGCGCTTGGTGCAACCGTTATCGGTCAAGCACATCGAATATGTAACGGCACATTAGTTGCTTAGTAGGTGTGTGAAA
Organism: uncultured bacterium; assembly: GCA_964550765.1. GTDB lineage: Bacteria > Deinococcota > Deinococci > Deinococcales > Trueperaceae > JBCCBI01. The sequence continues at coordinate 71,445 of CAZKAZ010000010.1, forward strand.
TTTTACGTTATCAGTATGTCAACCATATACAGTTGTGACAAACCACATACAATTGTAGCAAACAGGGTGTAACTGACTTTCTACGTTTTCCTACCTTTTCTTAGGGCGTGTTCAAGTCTTATAAACAAGTCTTGCAATGTGCTTGTTAACGACATATCGTTTTATTGCTTTGTAACGTCCTAACCTGTAGCGTCGTAGTGTCACTCTGAGTGCTGTTTTCAAGTAACCGCTGTATCCAAGTAACTGTTGTACTGATGCTGCAAAAGCGAATACACGTCATCGGACTTATTTATATTTTTGTATCCAGCGACGATTGATTCGCAATCATCTTACCAACGTCATCACAAACGTCATCACAACAGCACTGATGCAAAATTGATGCAACTAAGGCAGCGACAAAGGTTACAGCACAGCTTACTGATAATGACCGTGATATATTAAGAGGCAAATGTTGTTGTGTTCTCTGTTGAATGCACGTTCGCATCCACCCATGACATTGACTTACAAACATGACATTGACTTACAAAGATGCGAAAACACCTTGCAGTAACATTGTCTACCAATCTGGTCTTGATAGACAATCAAGTTTTGTCGTAACTATCTGTGCTAAATCTTAAATTACTTGGTTCACCTGTAGCTTACCAACACGACGACCCCGAGCACCTACCACTCACGAAACCTGCTTTGTTGCTTTTTTATTTGGCATACTATGGGCAGTGGATGACCCGTGAAGAACTGGCTTTCTTTTTTCGTCCTGAGGCGGATGAATCAACAGCACGTAGCTACGTGCGAAAACTGCTCAACAGTGCCAAAAAGATGTCATGGGCGCAAGGCCTCGAGGTGGAATCAGAGCGTCTTCGCTGGTGCGTTGACACTGACATAGCACGTTTTCTTGAGGCGTTTGAAAGTGGCCGTTGGTATGAAGCCATTGAATACTACGATGATGATTTTCTCAAAGGCGTCAGTGATGTGGGTTTGTTAAGTTACGACGCGTGGATTGACACCGAACGTGAAGCATTGGCCAGTAAGTGGTACACGGCGGTGCTTAACTATGCCAATGATTTAGAAGCCAGTGGCCAGCACTTGGAAGCTGCTGAAGCAGTGAAGCGTATCCTCTCACAAGACGAGTTTGCTGAAGATGCGCTGCGCATTTACATCAAAAACCTATATATGGGCGGTCGCCGTGAACAAGCGCTCAAAGAAGGGGCAGCATTTCGAGACTTGCTCGAGCGCGAGTTGGCTCTCGAGCCAGACGCTGAAACGGAACGCTTGATTGCCCAGATTGACGCTGCTGAGCCTCTTGCCCGTGCGGTGTCATCGCGCAAGTATGGCCGCCGTGCTGAAGACAAAGTTGACCTCCATGACAACACCACTCGCAACGCTGCTCACAACGCCGTTCACAGTAATGCCGTTCAAGGCAACGCTAGAGAACACCTCCAAGCACTGCTGCGTGACCCCAACATCAGTGTGAGCGTAGTCGGTGATAATGACCAGCACTGCACGATGGTCATCACGTTGCAAGATGATATTGCGGCAACGTACGACACGGTGTTGACCCTTGCCGAGAGTAGTTTACACGCAGGTGAGCATGCGCGGGCGTTGAGTCTGTTAAGCATAGTGATGCCAAGCCGCTGCAATGCTGATGCTCGAGAAAAATACGATGCGTTGTGGGGTGACATAAAAAAGTGCGTACCCGACGAGGTGCTTAAGTTCCATCAAAAAATAACGGCTTGAGTGCTTGCTACATGCACAAAACGTAACGCCGCACGTTGCTACCTACTAAGTTGCTACTTACTAAGTTGACACCAAGCTGTTATCAAGCCATCGCTAACGCGCATTATGTGGGTTGTGGTGGCTTTGTTTTTGGAAAATTAGGCACACGCTGATGTGTTTTTGAGGCGATGATGTTGAAGCGACGTTTCTTAGGCGATGGTGTTGAGGCGATGGTGTTGAGGCGATGGTGTTGAGGCGATGGTGTTGAGGCGATGGTGTTGAGGCGATTGCGAATACTGCACCACCAAGATAGACATCGAATATAGCTGTCTTGTATTCGAAGCGATGATGTTGACTGAGATGTTGTCTTAGATGTTGACTGAGATGCTGTCTTAGGCACAAGCTACAACGACAGACTTAATGGGCAATGTGGTTTGGTGGTGTAACACGATGGGCGACACCAACATGACCCTAGCAGGGCTTCAGTATGACCATGTGCTCCCATTGGGTGATAGCAACCCACACAATATTGTGCGATATTGCTTGTTACATCGCTTGCTATCGGCTTGGAAGGTGTTCGTACTGACGTTTGTAATGAATATGGCTGTGTATCGGACGTTTATGAGACGTTGGTAAGTTACACTTCCCTTATGTCCAAAGATTCCTTGACAAACTCCTTTATTGTAAAAATAAAGTGGGTGAATGAAGCATTGAAAATCACCCTACAAAACATCCACACCAGAGAAGTGGTTGAACTGTCAACGTGGCCTGAGTTGTTTAAAGAACTCATCAGCCAACCGACTGCACAGGGTCAACAGGTGACATTATCGCAGGAAGCACTCGAGCAGATGCGCTGTGTCACTGGTGGCACCGCTGATAACAACGACCAGCAAGACAAGCACAACCACGATGAGCGTGACCAGGAGGACGACAGATTAGACGTATCCGTAGACACATTAAATGTGATAACTGAGCCTGTTTTGTAAAGAAAATGTTTTGATGTGTTAGCCATGTTGCTGTGTGCTGCTATGTGTAGTGGCTTGAGCACGTGAGACAATATTCAAGCAATGGTTGGGTGTAGGACATTATGATGCATGACATGTTTATCTATCGAGGTAGTGGGATTGTATTGTGTGTGAAGTGTCCTACGCTGTCTTTACTTATTTTGCCCAGTTTCAAGGTAGCAAGGTGACAAGCCCCAAGGTGTTGTGTGAGGTGGAAAACTGTGTATTGTATCACCACGCTGGTTCGCTAATTAATAACGTATTGTGTTCAAGGCAGTATCATCGACTCGAGTACAAAACGCCTTTTTTAGATGTTCGATTTAGTGTAACAGTATGACCGTAGGGCAGTCTTTTCAGGTGCACTTAGCAGCCTTCACGGGTTCGTTGGCTGACTTGGCGCAGGCACTGCGTGACGCACGCGTCAACGCCAAAGATATTGACCTGTTGCAACTGGTGCGCGACTATCTGCATCACTATCGTGCTGCTGCTGAAAGTGACCTCGAGCACGCCACCGAAACCCTGCCCGACATGGCACGCATCATCGAAATAAAAACCCGTTTGCTATTACCCAAACCACCGAGTGGCAAAACGGATGACCTTACCGAGGACGTGGTGGCAGTGGTGCTCGAGCTTGATGCCATCGAAGACGCCTTGGTTTTTTTGCGTCAGCAGCGCCAGCGCCGCGCCCAAGTCATGGCTGCGCACACGCCGCGCCCAGATTATCCCCGCAAACCACGTCCGCTCACTGCCCGTACCCTACAAAATCTGCGCAGTATTGCCTCTAAGCACCGCATCAGCAACTATTTTGAAGTGGCCATCGAACGCCTTAGCATTCCCCAAGCTATGCGCACCTTGAAAACCCAATTACAGCGTGTGCGGCGTGGGATGTTCAGTCAGTTAGTAGCAACCCATTTATCCGATGACCCCATATCTGATAATCCTGTATCTGATGACCCTGCTGATGTGCAAACGTCTGCCGAAAGGTGGTTGTTGCGAGCCGTATACTTTGCGGGCATGTTAGAACTCATCAAAGAAGGTACCTTGCGAGCGCACCAAGCAAGTCCACAAGAAGATATTGTGCTCGAGTGGTGCGATGATGCTTGACGTTGTTGCAGGCGTTGACCTATCTCATCAACGACTTTGCCAGAATGTTCTTAAGACCAAATTTGCATAAGCGGCTTGTTACGGTGGGTGTTTGGTCTATGCTATATCTGTAGCCACGACACCAATTCGCTTGCCGCCATCATGCGAGCGGGTGTGTGTCGGAAGTGCAAGGAGGCAGCATGGGTTTGTGGAATCGCATCAAAAACGAGTTTATTGACATCATCGAGTGGACAGATGAATCGCATGAAACAATGGTGTACCGCTTTGAGCGTAGCGACAACGAGATTAAGTACGGTGCTAAGCTGGTCGTGCGTCCGGGGCAGGTTGCGGTGTTTGTCAATGAAGGGCGCATCGAAAGCCATTTAGATGACAGCACTCTCGACCTCGCGGATGTGTTTCAGCCGGGAACATATACCTTAGAAACCAAAAACCTGCCCGTGTTGAGCAAGCTTCAGGGCTGGAAGTACGGTTTTGAAAGCCCATTTAAAGCGGAAGTGTACTTTTTTAGTACTACTCGTTTTACCGATCAGCGTTGGGGTACCCCGCAACCGATTATGTTGCGTGACCCGGAGTTTGGCCCGGTGCGCTTACGGGCGTTTGGGGCGTACAGTCACCGCATCAAAGACCCGGTGCTCTTTCTTAAGGAGGTCGTCGGGACAGACGGCAACTTTACGGTGGATGAAATCGGTAACCAACTGCGCAATCTGGTCATCACCCGTTTTGCCGATGCTTTAGGTGAAAGCAAGATTCCGGTGCTTGATATGGCGGCCAACTACGATGATTTGAGCACCTTTGTTACCAACAAAATGAAACCGGATTTTGAAGCCTACGGGGTGGAACTGTTAGAGATGTTGGTCTCGAGCATCTCCCTACCTGAAGCCGTCCAAGAAGCTTTGGACAAGCGCTCGAGCATGGGCATTCTCGGCAACATGCAAAACTATATGCAATACCAAACCGCCGAAGCCGTCACCAAAGCCGCTGAAAACCCCGGTGGCATGGCCGGTATGGGCGCAGGTATGGGCGCAGGTTTAGGGATGGCGCAACAAATGAATCAGGCGTTTAACCAACAAAACCAACCGTCCCAAGCACCCCCCGCTCCTGGACAAGCGCCACCCCCCGCTCCTGGACAAGCGCCGCCACCCTTACCACAAGTGCAATTTCACTTGGCTATTAACGGGCAAAATTACGGCCCTTACGACATGGCCACCTTGCAGCAATACGCCCAGTCGGGTCACTTAAGTGCTGACACGCTGGTGTGGAAAGAGGGCATGGCGAGTTGGAAAGCTGCCAAAGACGTGCCAGAACTAGCGTCACTGTTTCAAGCTTCACCCCCGCCACCTCCGCCGCCTGCTAGCTAAGATGCTTGGGTTTATCTCACATGAATATGCCGCCTGCAAGGTTGGGCGGCTTCTTGATGGTTGGGTTTAATAGCAAATAGCTTTTCCATGAATGACGTCCACACGGTTGAATGCGCTTGATGTCGATATGACAGTGGCAAAAATCAGCAACTGTAGAAACGACATGTGGAATTGCTACAAAATGGCAACGAAATTTCACGCTTGGCGGCATCATAATAATCTGTATAACAATACGTGCAAAAATTTGTGATGTGAAAGGCGAGGAGGATAAGCATGTTTGACCGTCATGATGACATTGTGCAACTAGCAGAGGCACTCGAGGCAGCGGGTCATCCGGCGCAAGCGGGGCGTTTGCGAGTGCTCTTAAGCGTGTTTGAGTCCGGCGACGACGCGGCGGCTGATGAACAAGCCGATGTCTTCTTAAAACATCAACCCGTACCTGATGACGAAGCCTTGTGGTTACTGTTACTTGAAATTCTCGACGGTGGCGACGCCATGCGCTACGCCTCAGATAAACTGCGGGCGATTCGGGCGGGTGAAGTCGGTAGCTCGCTTGCCTCCCAACAGGCTTCTCGAGAAGACATCACGGCGGTTGATGGGGAAAAGCAGTTGCTCGAGCGTGAAGGCAATGCTCGAGTCTATGACGCAGGTACCTACCAAATGCTCTGGGACTGTGCTTATTGCGGTACGGATAAACTGCTAGGCTTAAATCACCGCTTTTGCCCCAACTGCGGTGCACCCCAAGACACGACGCGGCGTTATTTTCCGAGCGAAGAAGACATGGTGGCCGTGGAAAATCACACGTTTATCGGTGCAGATGTCATCTGTCCTGCTTGTGAAACTGCCAACGCTGCTAAGGCAGAATTCTGTCAGCAGTGCGGGTCGCCCTTAACGGATGGGGCTCGAGCCAAACTCAAGCAACAAGCACCCCCCAAACCTGCCCCCTCGCGGGGAATGAGTCAGCGCACGTTGTTTGCTATTCTTGGCGGCGTTGCGGCGTTGATTGTCGTGGTAATCGTGTTAATGACGTGGACGAGGGACACCACCGTGGCGGTGACGGCGCATGCTTGGGAACGGGAAATTCGCATCGAAGACTTTGCCCCGCGCAGTCGTGGGGATTGGTGTGACAGCATGCCGGGGGATGCTTACCGAGTCAGTCGCAGTGAACGGCAGCGAGGAACGCGGCAGGTACCTGATGGTGAAACCTGTACCTTTCGCAACGTGGATAGGGGAGATGGTACCTTTCGTCGCGAGGAAGTGTGCACCACGAACTACCGCAGTGAACCCGTTTACGATACGTACTGCAACTACACCGTTGACCGCTGGGAATATGCCCGTTCAGCAGAAACCGCTGGCGCTGACCGCAACCCAGCGTGGGCCAATGTGCGCTTAAGCAGTGACGAACGGGAAGCCGGACGCAACGCAGATTATTTCCTCGAGCTTCGTAACGAAGACAACGACTACCGCTGTGAGGTCGACGAATCCCTGTGGACACAAGCCGACGAAGGCTCGCGCTGGACATTAGCAGTAGGGGCAGTCGCAGGTGAAGCCCGTTGTAACAGTCTCGAGCCTGCCCAATAACTTGCTAACTAAGAATGTCCGCTACTATGTGCCATGTTTGATGCGCAAGTGATTCAGTTTATTCTCGTTGCCGCCGTGTTGACTGCTACCCCCGGTGCTGACACCATGTTAGTTGTACGCAGCGTGTTGCGGCGCGGCCAGCAAGCGGGTTTTGCTACTACCTTCGGGGTGTGTTTGGGCTTGTTCGTGCACGCGACGGTGTCCGCGTTGGGTTTGTCGGTACTCTTGGTGCGTTCAGCGTTGGCGTTTAACATCGTGCGCTGGGCGGGGGTGGCATACTTGTTATTTTTGGGTGTTCAATCGTTAGTGCGTTTGGCGCAGGCTAATGGCGATTCAGATAAGACGACACTCGAGCCACCTACCCCCACCTCAACAACTGCTGAAGATACCAATGCTGAAGATACCAAGCATCCAACGTCTGTGTGGTTGCGTTTCACGCGGCAGCGGCAAGCGTTTCTTGAGGGACTACTCACCAACATCTTGAACCCCAAAGTAGCAGTGTTTTACTTGGCGTTTTTGCCGCAATTTATTAGCCCGGGTGATCCGGTACTAGCCAAGTCGCTACTACTTGCGGGTTTGCACTTCAGCATGGGAATGATGTGGCTTTCGTTTGTGACGGTATTGTTGGGGCGTTTTGGCAGTGTCATTAGCAAGGGACGCAAGGGACGTTGGCTCGAGGGAGTAGCTGGCGTGGTGTTAATTGGTTTTGGGCTCAGGTTGGCGCTCGAGCAACGCTAGAACTTCTCGACGTCAGACACCCCACGTCAGACAATAGAAATCACGCCACAAACTTCACGCCACAAACATCACAGGAACGAACAGCACAGATACCAGACCAAGCTAATCACGATAAACTGCAGCAATGTATCACTCTCTTAAACCGTGGCTTTTTCGCAGCGACCCCGAACAGGCACACGACGTCACCATGCGCTTATTGTCACTGACTGGCGATCATCCTGGTGCACTCAGGGTGGCGTCGTGGTTGTTTGAAAAACGCGACCCTAGACTCGAGATTCACCGTTTTGGTTTGCACTGCCTCAGTCCGATAGGATTAGCGGCTGGCTTCGATAAAAACGCCTTAGCGACCCCTGCTTGGGCTGCACTTGGGTTTGGTTTTGTGGAAGTAGGTAGCGTCACCGCCCTCGCCCAAGCGGGCAACCCCAAACCGCGCCTATTTCGCTTGCCCGAAGACGAAGCCCTTATTAACCGTTTTGGGTTCAATAACGATGGGGCAGATGTCGTCGCTGAGCGGCTCGAGCGCCAACAGCCTCACCTGCGCGTGCCCGTTGGCATCAACATCGGCAAATCCAAAGTTGTCCCCCTAGCCAATGCGGTAGATGATTACTTGGCATCATTTCACAAGTTGTGGGACGTGGGCGATTATTTCGTTGTTAACGTCAGTTCGCCCAACACCGCCGGCTTGCGAGACTTGCAGCAAGCGGGCATGATTGATGAATTGCTCGAGCCAATCGCCCAATTTGCCGCTCAGCGTAAACCGTTGTTCGTCAAAGTCACAGTAGACGCCCCCGACGCGCATCTTGAAGCCGTCACCAACGCGGCACGGCGTTTGGGGCTCACAGGCATCGTCGTCAGTAACACGACAGTAAAAAGAGATAACCTGCGAAACCCACAACAACACGAAACGGGTGGCCTTTCTGGTAAACCCTTGGCGGATAGCGCCTTGGCACAACTGCGTGCTATCAAACACCATGCGCCTGAATTGGGCTTGATTGCGGTAGGCGGCATTTCGAGCCCTGAAGATGTCATCACCCGCATGCGGGCAGGGGCGACGTTGGTGCAGCTTTATACGGGTTTGGTTTATGAAGGCCCGTGGTTACTGCGGCGGATGCAGCGGGAATTGCTCGAGTACGTCAAAGCCGAAAAACTGCTTGCCCTCAGTGAGATTATCGGGGCAGACGCGTGATGAATCTTGGGTAACGCTAAAAATAATCTGCACCGGGCATAAAGGGTACGCCTGATGCTAAGCCGTGTAGTGGCTCGAGCAGCCCAACTTCACCCTTAATCAACCCGCTGTAAGTTAGTTGCTGCAGGGAACTTACCCCTGTGAGCAAAAGCGGCAGCGCCCGAATGTCCGCACTGACGTCGGCAGGTGTATCTGTGCGGGTTACCGCGATACCCGTGGGGTTCATAACAATGTTAAACGTGCCGTGATTCCAAGCGCAGAAGTTATCTTGGATGTTGACGCGCAGGTGCTCGAGCTGCGCTGGTGCTGGCAAGCTGGCTAGTGCCACGCTCACATCAACGACGCGAGCTTGGAAGTGCGTCTCTGGTCCGCTTACAAACGCCCCAAGGTCATATAGTAGGGGGTCGTCAGTAGGAAGGTGCAGATAAATAATGTCGATGTGTCCTTGTAAGTTGGCCAAAAAGGTAAACAGTGCTGTGCGTCCGGCTCGAGACTTATAAGCATAATCCTGAACTGCTAACACTTTTTTGCCATTTTTGCGGCTCAGCTTGATAAAACAATAGGCTTCTTCGCCGAAAATAAACGCCAACGGCTCATCAGCCACCCGACGCCAGTTGATAAACATGTCATCGTCGCGGCACAACGCAAACCCGTAACGCTGCACGAAGTGGCGGTGAATGTCTGCGTACAACGGTTGATACGCCGCCAAATCACCCACAGGGTCAACGCGTTTGGGATGGAGATGCGTGGTGGCCGTCATGCGTAAGCGCTCGGGGGGGACGCCGACTTCACTGCCGTTAGGAATGCTCTGAAAACCATAACGGGCGTAGTAACGCGGGTCAAACGGATAGTCCAAACACCAGCCGACGCCCAACGTGGGGTCGTTTTTTACCTCATTGGTTTGGTTTTGGGCGTGAAGGTGACTAAACCCGTGATGCAATAGGGCTTTGATAAAACCACGCCTGCGAGCGCTCAACGCTGTAACCACGCCAGCGAGTCCGGCCATGTTGGTTTTTTTGCCAGCTAAGTACATGCGCAGCGGATGAAACGTTGCCACGCTGACGAGTTGTTCGTCTTCTTGGTAGCCCCACATATGCTTAATGCGTTGCTCGAGCACCCCCCGTTCATAAGGGTCATTAAGGTCAGGGGCTGGCCACAGGGCGTCGCGGCGCAAATCGCAATAGGGCACCATGTCGGCCTTGCTGAGTCGTCGAATCACAATCTCGTTCTCACAGTCTCGTTCTCATAGTTTCGTTCTCACAGTCTCGTTCTCATAGTTTCGTTCTCTCGTTCTCATGACGTTATGTGTTGCGTTAGTTCGTCAAGGAAGTCGCATCCTCCGAGGGAGGGGTTACCTGCTCTGCTTGGGTAGGTTTGGTATCGTTCTGATGGGCATCTTTTTTGTCGTTGTTGGGGTCATCTGCAAACGGTAAGTAGGTAGGGCGCTCGAGATTCGTGCGCAAAATCATGATGGTGTGGGTGCGTTCTACCCCTTCGACCATAAAAAGCTTATCAAGTAGCGCATCGAGTTCGTGGGTGTTTCTGACCCGCACTTTGGCGATGTAACTGTAATCGCCCGCGACACCGTGTACTTCTTCGATTTGGGGAAGCGCCAGCAGACCTTTGACTAACACCTGGGCGTCTTTGCGTGGTTGCGGCGTGATGGCGATAAACGCGGCAATGTTTAAGTCCATTGCTTGGGGGTTAATCATGGCGCGGTAGCCAGTAATTACCCCAGCGTTTTCAAGTTTTCGTACCCGTTCACCAATAGCAGGCGCGGACAAGCCTACCTGTTTGGCAATCATGGCGTGACTAGCGCGTCCTTGCGAACGCAAAATGGTCAAAATTTGTTGGTCGATGGCATCAAAATCCATATTCACTCGCTATCTGCCTGCATGTATCCGCTCGAGCGGTATCACTCGGTGTTGTGTGGGTACTCTAAATGAGTACCGAGTCAATTTTAATTCAACAAAGTGTTTTATTACTAAAATCGTATCACCATATGCGGCTATCAACATCAAACAAAGAAATATGTGTACAATCGCTCGTCGCAAATGGCCACGTGGCACATATTGGCTACACCCTCACCTCAGGCAAGTGAGGGCGCGTATTCAACGTGTTACCGACAGTGTAACAGGTTTATTGACGGATTCGTGCCCTGTATGCTGTTAATGTTACTATTTATGTGTATTTTGTTTAATGATTAAATTTATCGCGGTTACTGTCGTAAGTCTTGCAAGCGCAATTCTTTGGCCATGTTCAACACCGTATCAAGTTCCGAAATAAAACGACGCACGGTTAAAGGATTAAGGACGCTCTGAAAGAGGGATGCCTCGAGCAAATTCTCCCGGCTCGGTACAGCAATGTAGAGATGTTTGCGTGAAAAAGATAAGTAAGGCGTTTGCTTGCACAAACCGCGCAGCGCCATGACCTGTTCCATAAAGCGCGTGGTCAACAAGATGCGTGCGCCTACTTGGTCATCAGCGTAGACGTTAAACGTGCGCTCAAAGATAGGGTCTTCGAGTTTGATGCGCTCGACCTCACGAGAAAAGCGTGGTTGTGACGCCATACGCGGGTACACCATGGTGGTAGCTGGTACCTGTTCGGGCATTTCGATGGCAAAAAACATCCCCCGAAAGACGGTGGTTCTACTTTTGCGGCCTTTGCTATCGCGTTTTTCCCGTTGGGCGTGTACCTCACTAAAGGCAAAGTCCAAACCACTCACTTGGCCATGAATGAGGTCTTCACCACGGTAGTGATGGATGTTGCGAAACAGGCGGCTGTCTTCAAAACTGATGCGAGGCACGCAACCGCCTGCAGAAAAGCGCAAACCTTCATCCAAAAAAGCCACCAAGCGACTAACCACATTGTCTTTGAAGGTAGTGCGAAAGTAGCTCGAGCTGTACTTATAGACAAAGCGCACCACAACCACTGCGATGACGGTTGCCCAAAGGAGCGTCCACCAGCGTTCTGCTGGGTCGGCTAACGGCAAAATGGCCATCACACCCCACAGCAACAAGCCCACCGACACACCAGCGGCAATAAAAAAGTTGCGTTTGGATACTTTGCGGATGCGTTCTTGGGCAAGTAACACGTAGCGCAATTCGCGGTCGTAAAAGTCGTACAGTGCTGCTTTGTCGTTAAGCACATCGGTTGCATCGAGGGTTGCTTTGCTGGTGGTTTCGCGTGCTGTGAGCGCCATGATGCCTCCTTTTTGAGCGAGTCGAGCAGCGTTTTAAGGTGTTTCTCTAGTTAGCCTGTGTCTCTAATAGTACCGTAACGGGTTAGCGAGGACAGGCGTGATGGGTTGGTTGTCGCAAAATCTATGAGCGCGTTGATAGCGTCTTGAGTACTGTAGATTTATACCGATTATGCAGCAGACTAGCAGCAGACTAAGTGCGTCAAGGACGGCCATATTGCTTGACTCGAGGCGCTTGACGTTCACGGTAGGACGCTTGGAAGTAAGGCTTGGGCGACATGTTCATAAAACTGGCCAACACGCTAGTCGGAAACATGTCGATGCTGTTGTTGAGGTCATTGACAGCGGCGTTGTAAAAGCGGCGAGCGGCGGCAATCTGGGCTTCGTTGTCAACGAGGGCGTGTTGCACTTCTCGAAAACTGGCATCGGCGGTGAGTTGAGGATAACTTTCCACCACAGCAAGCAGACTATCCAAACGTTGGCCGAGGTCAACTTCAGCGTTGAGGCGGTAAGCATCAGAGCGGTGCTCGAGCTGCTTGGTTTCATCGACCCGTGCGCGCAGTTCAGCAATGCGTTCAAACAAACCACGTTCGTGCTTCGCGTGCGCTTCTGCGACTGCTACTAGCGAGGGAATTAAGTCGTGCCGCTTTTTAAGTAACGCATCGACTGTGCCAAACGCAAACCCCACTTGGTTGCGGCGTCCGACGAGTTGGTTGTACATAAACAGCACATAACCCAAAAAGATAACAAAACCAATAATCACAGGCACGCTACATCACTCCGTATCAGCCATGTTCTGGATAGTAATAAGCGATATACCAAGCATTGTCCTAAACGCCACTCTAAACTTCGCTCTAAATTTCATTGTGCTTGGTGTGTCGTGTTGGGCGTGCTGGGTCACGTTCACTGATATCCTCTTCTGCTGGTTACGCGCTGTTCTCATGTTTGTGTTTCGTAGGGGTTTGGCTGCGTGGCTTTTGTGACTGCGTGAGTGACGGTTTTAGTGTCGATGTTCCTAGTGTCGATGTTCCTAGTGTCGATGTTCCTAGTGTCGATGTTTCCAGTGTCGGGGTTGATAACGTGGCTAATGTCCTCATCAGATATCTTCTGGCAAGGGGCGATTGCCGAATAAGTAAAGCATCGTGCCTTCAGTGTTGACGTAGCTGGTCGCGAGACCTTCTTGCACCAAAGCGTCTAAGGTGGTTTTGGCGGTTTTCGTGCTGACATCAGGTAATAAGGCGACGTCATAGACCGTCAGTGTGCCATCTTGAGCGTGGGCGAGCTCTAAGATGCGTTGCTCGAGCTTTTGCTTGCTAACCCAAAAATTCCGCTTGACTAGTAACCAACCCACATACGCCGTGCCACTAAACAAAAACAACAACGCAATGCTCACCCCCCGCGTGACGTCTTCAGGTGGGTTAAAAAGCTCCCACAGTGCCATACCTACAAAAGGAAGGGACAACAGCAATAAAAGAGCACCAAGGCTACCGAGGGTGATACGAACAACCTTTATCATGGCGTGTAATTAGTTTACCACGAGTCACCACCAGCGACCATAAGCACACACGGAGCTTGGTTGAGTTTTGTGATGCGTTTTTGATTGGGCGTCGTTGGGTGTTGTTGGGTGTTGTTGGGATGTGAGGTGGCGTCTCTGTAGGCTTTGAGCAAGACGTCACATGAAGATGCTGTGAAGCGTATTGTTAAGCGACTTACACGATAACGCGGCCTGCTTGTCTAGGTTGGAGTGACATACTCTGCTAGTGATATGCTAGCTAATCTCGATGCTGAACAAAGAACACAAATTCCAGTGATGTTTGATTATCACCGCACCGTTTAGCGTCTTCCGTTCTCTTTACAGGAGGTATTATGGCTGTTATCGCCGCCCTTTTTGCTGACCCCGGTACTATGCACATTGCCCTTGACCAACTAGAAACGTATGGCATCTATCCTCGAGACATCATCTCATCTGGTGACGCCCACGTATCTGAAGTTGATACGGGAGATTCACCCAATCCGGCTGCACCAGAAGTCAACCGTCCTGAAATTAACCGCAGCGTACAAGCACAGGTCGGTAGCGTCGAAACCAGCTTGACAAACCGCCCCCAGTTGCAACACGATGCCTTTACGGTTTTGGGCAGTGAAGCCAACATCTTTAGCAGCCGCGTGCAAGAAGGTGCGCACGCCCTCATCATCGACAGCACCGAAGCCGAGCAAGCCAGTACCATTCTTGATGAAGCAGGTGCTGAGCATATTTATCGCAGCGACGTGCAAGCGTAAGTTTACGCCAGCAAAATTACCGTACCTGCGCCTGCCCTTTTTTGCCAATTATGCCAAGCCGAACGCAAGGTCACGTCAGGGGTGCGGTAGGCTGACATTATGGTTCAAGTTCACGTTTTGAATGCGTTTGGTAATGTGTTTGGCAAGGCAAGCCAAAAAAAGGCGGGTCAACCATGAATGCTGATGCGAGCCGTGTGTTGGTAGTAAACGCGGGTAGCTCGAGCCTCAAGGTCAAATTGCTGCCCGACGACTTGGCGTTAACTATCGAGCGCATTGGTGCTGAAGCTGCCTTGAGCAGTCCCCTTAAGCAACCTGATACCCCCAAACCTAGTGACGTACATGACCACACCAGTGCGTTTCACTATGCGCTAAAAGTGCTCGAGCACGCGCAAAGTGGCATCAGCAAGCAAATCCAAGCGGTGGGGCATCGGGTGGTGCACGGCGGTGAACGTTACCGCCAAGCAGTGCCAATTGACGATGCCGTCATTGAAGGCATTAGTGAGCTAATACCCCTTGCCCCACTGCACAATCCTGCCAATCTCGAGGGTATCCGCGCCGCCCGCAGTGTGTTAGCTGGTGTGCCGCATGTGGCTGTTTTTGATACTGCTTTTCACAGCACGCTGCCATCGGTAGCATATCTATACGGTCTGCCCATGCGTTTTTACGACCAGCACAGCATTCGCCGCTATGGTTTTCACGGTACCAGCCACGCGTATGTCAGCCAGCAAGCCGCTGAAATAGTGGGGCGAGACGACCTCAAAATCATCACTTTGCATTTGGGCAACGGTGCTAGCGCCGCCGCAGTAGACGCAGGTGTGTCGGTTGATACCAGCATGGGATTTACGCCCCTCGCAGGTTTGTTGATGGGGACGCGTTCGGGCGACCTTGACCCGAGTGTGGTGTTACAACTGATGCGCCAAGGCATGAGTGCTGATGACCTTGATACTTTGCTCAATAAGCAATCAGGGTTACTCGGTGTGTCGGATGTGTCCAATGACATGCGGGACATAAAACAAGCAGCAGCAGCAGGAAATGAACGTGCTCGAGCAGCATTTGCGATGTTTTGCTACCGCGTGAAAAAGACCATTGGTAGTTACGCGGCTGCGATGGGTGGTCTTGATGTGGTGGTATTTACGGCGGGTATTGGCGAACACGATAGTGATGTGCGTGAAGCGTCACTCGCAGGGTTGGACTTTTTGGGTATTCATCTTGACGACGCCAAAAATCAACAAGGTGAAGGTGATATTGCCAGCGCTGACAGTCGGGTGCGGGTGTTGGTGATTCCTACTGACGAAGAGGGCATGATTGCAGCAGAGACACGTAAGCTGGTGTCTTAGGTCGTTAGTTGCTTGGCTCGAGCACCTGATTCGCTATTCTCACCTACAACGTCAAGCCCAACGTCAAGCCCAACGTCAAGCCACCAAGATAATTCAACACGTACCTATGACGCTAAGTGTTGTTGCAAGCTGATGTCGTCTTTGTCTTATCAACAAGTCTTATCAACAAAAAAATTCCACCAACAAAAAAGGACACGTGTTGTTCGTGTCCTCGAGCATATTCCTTGTTGTCGTTAGCAAATCGTTATTGCAAGTGGTTATTGAAAATTGTGCGTTAATGCGGTAGGTAAGCGCGCAGCACCCCGTACAGCCACGTGCCAAGATACGCCCCGAATATAACGATGATGATGCCAAATACCCCCGAACCAAGTAGTGCCAGCATCGGCCCTGGGCAAGCGCCAACGAGCGCCCAACCGAGTCCGAAGATGGTACCACCTACGATGTAACGGGTGTAGGTCGGTGCTTTGTCTTGGAAAGTAATAGGGTCGCCGGAGATTGTTTTGACGTTGAACCGCTTAATCAACCATACCGACACGATGCCTACCAGCACGGCGCTACCAATGACGCCATACATGTGAAAACTGTGAAAGCGGAACATCTCTTGAATGCGGTACCAAGAAATAATTTGTGACTTGACCGCGACGATGCCAAAAAGCGTGCCAGCTAGCAAGTAACGCATGCCTTCGGCGATAGAAGAAAGTGACAAAGGGCGGGTTTGTGAAGGGGTTTGTGTCGTCATAGTGCGTCCTTAAAAGATGAGGGGAAAGAGTAGATACGTCATCACCAAGCCGCCGATGAAAAAGCCAATGACGGCCACCAGCGAGGGCAGTTGCAAGTCAGAAAGCCCAGAAATGGCGTGCCCCGAGGTGCAACCACCTGCGTAACGGGCTCCGAAACCAACGAGTAACCCACCGATGAGCAAGATGGCGATATTGCCCACGCTGAAGCTAGCAAAGATTTGTTGGGGGACGAGTTCGCCGTCAACTGTGATGCCCAGTGACTCGAGCGCCGTCGCTGTCTGCGTAGCAATCTGTAAGGGTTCACCGTTATTGAGTAAGGTGCTACCAACGAGGCCACCTAAGACAATCCCTAGAGCAAACAGCAAGTTCCAGCTTTCTTTGCGCCAGTTGTACTGAAAAAAGGACACGTTATTGGGCGTCATCGCGCAAGCATGGCGGAAGTTGGCAGAAATGCCAAACTTTTTGTCGCCCAAAAGTAGTAGCGCGGGCACGGTAAGGCCAATAAGGGGGCCAGCGACGTACCAAGCCCACGGTTGTTGGAGAAATTCTAAAATACCCATATCGGGTATAAGTATAGGTCTGCGAGCGCAAAAAAGTCAAGCCCACGAGGGGCTTGTAGGCAGCCTTACAAATTTTTGGAAATCATCGTCTAGGACGGGTTTTGTGTAATTGCGTCATGCGTTTTTATAATCGCCCTATGACGTGACGTTATATCTGTGATAACGCTGAATTTATCTTGGTTTACGTCAATACGCCCGCACTTGGGTGGCTTCGGTGGTGTCCAAGTCAAGATCAAACGCCACAATTTCAGCGTGACTGATTTGCCTCTTTACGCCCAAGAAGCTGGCAATCACGACCGCGTGGCTGACGACGACGACGCTCGAGAGGTGGTTGTAGCGGCGCAGCGCCCGCACGACGCGTTCACGTACTTCTTCTAAACTTTCCCAAGTGCGCGCTTCAGCAGGGGGGACTTCTCGAGCTTCGGGGGGTATTGACTCGTCAAAATCAGGGGCATACATCATGTCTTCTGGGTTGACGTCGCCGTTGTAATAGTTAAAGCCAGTGTAGTAACGCAGGGCGGCTTGGGCTTTGGCGATGGTGTCTGCGTCGCTATTACCCAAAGAGTCTTTTTGGGGTAGCCACTCGTGCAGATCGTATTCGACGTAAAGGGGCTTGTTGAGTGCCCGACTGAGCCGCGCAGCGGACTCTAGCGCCCGCGTGTAGCTGCTGCACAAGATGGCTTCGGTTTCCTCGAGCCGATAATCTTTGGCAATGGTGTCGATCTGTACGCGTCCAATAGGCGAAAGCGGTGCAAACGACCGCGCCCAACCTTTGACACCTCGGGCTTCCACAGAGGCGTAATCTGTCTCACCGTGCCTCACGAAATAGATTTTCACAGACTCACTCCTCGAGTATCGGTTTGGTTGCCACCAAGAAGCCTTGAGGCTATCTTGTAAAGTCTCGAGCCGACCCCTGTGAGTCGCGTGCTAGACGCGCACTAAGCAGGTACCGCAACCTCGCATATACCCGCTAGCTTAGCAACGCCCTAGGCAAGTGAGTATACGATGTTTTACTTTATCATGCCTTTTGTGACGGGTGTGAGGTTCTTCAAGGTGAAACGCAGATGAGAGTACCATGAATAACCTCCATGAAGGTACCAAACGCAGACTGCTTTGCTGGATGGAGTAAAGATTTTTTAGATGTAACCGTTTGCTCTGGATTGGTTCAAATTTCCTCCAAACTAATGTCTCCTACCAACGCCTGAGCCAATGCCCATGTTGATATCTGCGTTGATGTGTTATCTGTGGTGTTGTGAAACGAACGGTGAACGTGCGGTCAATAGTTGGCTCGAGCTCGGTAACGGTGGCTGAAAAACCCGTGCAGCACCTGTGCTAGCGTAATATTTATGACTAATCTTGCTCGCTACCGCACCTTGTTGACCAATATGTGGCGTCTGGCGTTACCCGTGATGATCGCCAATTTGATGCAAAGTTTCGTGAACGTCGTTGACGTGTTTATGGCGGGCAGGCTAGGCCCCATTGCCATTGCTGCAGTGGGCATGAGCACGACCATTCGCATGTTGGTGCTGATTATGTTTTTGTCGGTAGCCGCCGGAGCAATGGCACTTGCCGCCCAAGCGAGGGGGGCGGGAGATCACACAAGACTTAGCTACGTCACCCGGCAAACCTTGTCGCTGAGTGTACTGATGTCATTGGTGCTCACGGTGTTTGGCTATTTTGCGGCTAATCCCATCTTGCGCTGGCTCAATGGCGACGGTGACCCTATGGCGGTAGCCCTCGGTACCGACTATTTGCAAATTCTCTTTTTAGGAACCGTTTTCCTTATTACTAATATTGTGGTTGGTCGGGTGATGCAAGGCGCTGGCGACACCATGACGCCTTTGTACTTGATCGGTGGCATTAACATCCTTAATATTGGTTTCAATTACCTGTTTATGTTTGGGCCAGGTCCGTTTCCGGCACTGGGTGTGGCTGGGGCTGCTCTCGGTACGGTAGCAGCACGGTTTTTGGGCTGCGTGTTGGGTATTTTGATTATCTATTCGGGCAAAAACGTCATCCGCTTATTGCCGGGTACATACCGTCCGGATTGGCAGATGTTTGGGGATATATTGTCCATCGGCATACCGTCTGGGGTACAAGGGGTGGTGCGCAACAGTGCTCAGTTGTTAGTGATTGGCATCGTCACCTCAACTGCAGCGGGTACTTACGGTGCGGCAGCTTTGGCGATTGGTTTTCAGGTGGAATCACTGGCGTTCATGCCCGGCTTGGGGGTGAATGTGGCGGCGACGTCACTCGTGGGACAGTCGCTAGGGGCGTGGCGGG
>CAZKAZ010000010.1:90534-91440 GCA_964550765.1 uncultured bacterium
AATGGTGATGTTGCTATGGTGTTGGTGGTCATCATCATGACGTTGATTGCGTTGCCAATTATTATTTTTGCACCGCAGATTATTCGTTTGTTTGACTCGAGTGCCCACCCTACCGTCATTGCTGCTGGCACCAGTTACCTGCGCATCAACACCTTTGCGCAACCCCTTTTGGCCATCGCCATTGTCACCAATGGTGCCATGCGCGGCGCTGGCGATACCCGCCCGGGACTTGTGGGTACCAGCATCGGGCGTTTGGTGGTAGTCGTGCCGTTAGCGTACTTTTTGGCGCTGCAACTTGGTTGGGGTGTGGAAGGGGTGTGGATGGCGTTAGCCACAGGCACGACGGTACAGGCTATTTATATTCAGACCAAGTGGCGCAGTGGCCGCTGGCTCGAGGTAGCTTTGCGCAAAAGTCCCTTGTACCGCGAACACCTCAAGCATCTCCCTGAAGATACCCGCAAGCGTTTTGTAGACACCATACGCACGCCTGTTATGGCACGCCAAGAAGCATCCGAAGAACTCGACAGCACGGGCGTAACATATCACTTACCCGAAGGTGACATCGTGGTGCGTTTTGCCGAAGCGTCGTTTGATGTTCTGCAGGGTAAGCGTTTGATTCCTCGCCTTGCTGTACCTGTCGGTGAGGTTGCACCAGCGTATGACTGACGCTCTGGTTGGAACGGTGGGTAAAATAACCCGATGAACACGCCGATGGTGGTGGCAAGGGCCACTGCCCAAGACATCGAAACCCACCTTGATGCTTTTGCTGAGTTGTTGCGTGATGCAGTAGACGGCGGAGCGTCGGTGGGGTTTTTGCCACCCCTTGCTGAAGAAACAGCACTTGACTATTGGCTTGCAACCAGCTTGGCTGTGCGCAAAGCTCAGGTGTGTTTGTGGGTTGCTTGG